>JAFQCG010000012.1 GCA_017416535.1 Bacilli bacterium
TAGAATACATGATGAAATAAAGGATTATAAAGAAAAATTTTATAACTTCACTTTAAGACAATGGTTATTTGGAATTCTTATTATTATAACTACTGTACCATTATATTTATTTTTAACACCAAAAATAGGTAGTGATCTTACAGGATGGATAGTTATTATAGTAGCTATACCAATTGGCTTTTTTGGATTCATACCTATTCAAGGATTAAACGCTGAACGTATAATATTTTACTGGAAACGTAATTATATTAACTTTGCAAAACCTATTTTATATAAAACAGAAGCAGAGTTATTAGAAGAAAAAAATAAGAAAAAGAAAACTAAAAAACCACATATAAAAGTGGATAAGAAGGAAATTAAAAATAATAAAAAACAAGAAAAATTAAGATTGAAGGAATTGAAGAAGGAACGTAGTAAACAAAGAGAACTAGCACGTGCTAAGAAGAAATTTGGTATTAATACGTTAGAGAATACTACCAGCAATTTTTTGTTAAGTCAGGAAGAAGCACAAGTGCTATTAAAACTCGCTAAACAAGTTGTTGGAAAGGATAATAGTGTGATAAATGAAAAAAGCAAAGAAGGTATTGAAAAAGAATCATACGAAGAAAAAGAAAAGTAATATTTTACCTACAACGTTTATTCCTAAAACTAATCAAGAAATAATTTCTTATATGTTTAAGGAAGTAGATGAAAGAACAGGCATATTTAGAATTGATGATGATACTTATTCTATTTGTATTGAATATTCTGATGTATCATTTGCTAAAGCTAATGATGAAGAAGCAGAAAATATTTTCTTTAAATGGTTAGAGTATTTACATTCTTTTAGAGAAGATACTCATATACAGGTTATCAATGCAGGTACTCCTATTAAAACAGAAAAATATAAAGAAAGATTTATATTTGAAAAAGAACATTTGAAGGATGAACGGCAAATTCAAATTGCTGATGAATTAAATACTCTTATAACTAATTCACTTGGTACAAATGAAGATACATTACAAACTAAAAGATTTATAGTAATATCTTTAAAAGCAAAAAACTTTATAGAAGCAAACGCATTATTTTTAAATATCTTTTTAAAGACTGAACAGAAGTTTAAGGAATTAAAATCAAAAGTTAATTTAATACCAGTTAAAGAAAGATTAAAATTTATATATAATTTTTTTAATATACAATCAATAGAAGATAAAAATATTGACAATATAATAGAATATGCTAAAGAAAATAATTTAACTATATTTGATGTAATTGCTCCCAAAAAAATTATGATGCGTGAATCTGATCTTATTGAAATAGATGATAAGAAGTTTCTTAGAGTTTTGTATGTATCTAAATTACCTAAAAGTTTAACTCCTAGATTTTATAACAGGATTACTACAATGGAAGACATTAATATAATTACCACATTAAATATTAATCCTACTAATTCTGCTAAGATGATTAAAGTTGTGGATAAAAGTTTATCAGCAATGGAAACTGAACGTCTTGAAAAGATAAAAAGAGCTGGTAAAAGTAATCTTGATTATGAGTACGTTAAGGATAAAAAACTAGAAACAAAAATATCCAATGCCGAACAATTACAATACGATTTACAAAAGAATAATCAAAAGATATTTCAAAATAATTTTTTAGTGTGTATAACTGCTAATAGTTTTGAAGAGTTAGAAGACCAAACTGTTAGAGTTCAGGAAGTTGCAGCAGAAATGTTAATAGAAATGAAACCAGTATTATGGCAACAATTAGAGGGAGTACAAAATATTCTTCCTTTAGGTCATAATAGTTTACAATTTCAAAGAACATTAACTAGTGAAGCAACAGCAGTAAATGTACCATTTAATAGTAAAGATTTTAATCATGATAAATCACTATTTTATGGAGTTAATCTTGTTAGTAAAAATGCTATATTTTGTGATAGAAAAAAACTAATTAATGGTAATGGATGCGTATTAGCAACATCTGGTGCTGGTAAATCTTTTAATGTTAAAACTATAATTGAACAAATATTAATTCGCTATCCAGAAGATGATATTTGTATCATAGAACCACAAAATGAATATGGTGAATTATTAAAAGTTTTTGGAGGTCAAAAGATATTTATATCAACTAATTCAAATACTCATATAAATCCGTTTGACTTATCATTGAATTATGGTTATACTGAAAATGGTAAAAGCGAACCAGTAAAAAGCAAAGTAGAATATATTATTGCTTTCTTAGAAAGTATAGTAGGTGCTAATGCTTTATCTGGAGGGCAAAAAACTATTATAGATCGTTGTACTAAAATCATTTTTGAAGACTATGAAAAAAGTAATTTTAATGATGATAGTTTATTACCTACATTACCTGATTTTTATAATATGCTTTTAAAACAACCAGAAGAAGAAGCAAAGGATTTAGCATTAATTATAGAAAGATATGTTAAAGGTTCTATGGATTTGTTTTCTAAGAAGACCAATATAGATATTCAAAATAGATTAGTATCATTTGATATTAGTCAATTATCGGCATTATTACAGACAACAGGGTATTTAGTTGTATTAGACCATATCCAGAATAGACTAGCAAAGAATAAAGAGTTAGGTAAATAT
This sequence comes from Bacilli bacterium, assembly GCA_017416535.1. Lineage (GTDB taxonomy): Bacteria > Bacillota_I > Bacilli_A > RF39 > UBA660 > JAEDES01. The sequence continues at coordinate 2,592 of JAFQCG010000012.1, forward strand.
ACATGGATTTTTATAGATGAATTTCATATTCTACTTGCGAATCCATATTCTGCTCAATATGTTGCTAATTTCTATAAAACTGGAAGAAAATTAAATGCGTTAAATACGGTAATTTCACAACAAATATCTCACTTATTAAGATCAGAATCTGGTAAAGATATTTTATCCAATTCAGAGTTTGCATTAATTTTAAAACAAAAACCTTTAGATTTACCATCTATTTGTAATATCTTTAACATTAGTGATGAAGAATCCATGTATGTTCAAGGAGATGCACCAACAGGGCAAGGATTAGTTGTATTTGGTTCTGATGTTATACCTTTTACTAATAAAGTACCTAAGGATTATTTAATCTATCAAGTTAATAATACTGA
>JAFQCG010000007.1 GCA_017416535.1 Bacilli bacterium
AATCTTGCAAGAAAAATAAAGCCTGAATATTTTGAAAGAAGCCTTAATAAAAAGTACAAGCCAAATGATACAAAATTAAAACGTAGAATTATCATTTCCGAAAAGAAAGTAAATAGTATGTTTGGTAAATTCTTACAGTCATTTGCTTTCCAAAGTAGATTACTTGAAAGAGATTTTTCAAGAAGATTAGAGGAAATCGAAGAGGAAATGAAACAAGAAAGGATTAAACAATCTAAAAAGGATAAGGAGGAAAAATAAAGTGTGAATAGAGATGAAGCCCTTAAACACAAAAAGAAAAAATCCCGAAGTTTAGATATTCTTCTTTGGTTATTTATCTTCACCTTTATGGCGGTACTTATATTACTTATATTTAATTTGACTACTAAAGATAGCATTTCAATTATATTAAATAATCGTAATTATTATTTAGTAGTTGGAGTTGTATGTGGGTTACTTATTATTGGATATTTAATGATGTATCGAATAGATGCTCAAAACATTGCGTTAAATGAAAATGATCTAGAAGATACAGAATGGTTAACTACAAAGAAATTAAGAAAACTTCGTGAGTTTGAAGTTAGTACATTTAAAGATTTTAAATATTCAAAAGATGGTATTGTTATAGGTGCTGAAAAGAAAGGTAGTAATGTGGAAGTAATTGCTACAAGTCAATTACATGCATTAATTGTTGGTACTACCGGAAGTGGTAAAACAACGGGATTTGTTGACCAAAATATTGAAGTGTTAGGTAGATGTAAAACTAAACCTTCTATTGTTATAACTGACCCAAAGAAAGAACTATATGAAAAACATGCTAATCAGTTAATAAAAGAAGGATATAAAATCTCAATGTTAGATTTAAGAGAACCTTACTCTTCAGCTAGATGGAATCCAATGAATGTATTAATTAGGCGTATTAAACTAGTTAAAGATTTAGAAAACAATCTTCAAAACAAAGATGGAAAGTATTATGGTGCAGGAGAAACATTTTTATCTTATAAAGATGCAAGAACAAGAGTTCAAGAATTGAAAGATGAAATCTATGAGAATGCTCAAGATTTAGTTTATACATTATGTCCTGTACAAAATAAAGACCAACCAACTTGGGAAGAAGGTGCAAGAAACTTAATCTTTGGTTTTGTTTTAGCACTTTGTGAAGATTGTATCAAAGGGAAAGTAGAAGAAAAACAATTACTACTTTTCAATATCTATCATAACATCACTAAATATTGTAGTGAAGATACTACAGCTTTAAGAGAATATTTACTTGAAGGTCGTGATGAGTTTTCTAAAGTTAGAGGACTTGTTAATACTGTACTTATTACTAGTGATAAAACTCTAACAAGTTATTTATCTGAAGTAAATAGTTACATGCAACAATTATCTGATGATGGAATTTTATCTTTAACATCAGAAAATGATTTAGATATTATAAATCTTGATGAAGAACCAAATGCGGTATTCATTATAGTTCCGGACGAAAGATTTACAAGACATAGATTTGTTACATTATTTATTACTCAAATGTATAAAGAACTTGTTGAAAAAGCTAATCTTAATTTAAGAAGAAATCAGTGTGAAACTGCAATATTAAAACGAAATACATATTTTGTTTTAGATGAGTTTGGTAATTTACCTAAATTTGAAAATATGGAAGGTATGGTAACAGTTGCTCGTTCAAGAGGTATAAGATTCTTATTTGTCTTACAATCATTTAGTCAGTTAACTGCTAAATATGGAAAAGACATTGGAGATATTATTAAAACTAACTGTAACGTTAAAATCTTTATTGGTAGTGATGATCCAGATACTAGAAAAGAGTTTTCAGAACTATGTGGACAGAAAAAGGTTAAAAACTTTTCAGTTAATACAAACGCTGAAAATCCTGCATCAAGTAATACTGGAGCAAGTAATCAGCCATTAATTACTATTGGAATGTTAGAACGTCTTAATGGTAATGAAAAAGGAGATGCTATTGTATCAGTTAGAGGATATGAACCTATTTGGACAAAGTTTACTCCATCATATGAGTTAAAAGATGTTTACTTTCCAGAAGGAAAAGCAGATGTATCTAAAAGAGAAGCAAGACTTTTTGAAAAGCAAGATTATGTATTTGATATTGTAACTCAAAATGGGAGTAGTGATGAAGATAGAATATTAGATGAAATCAATAAACTAGATGAACAAGAGGTGATACTAGAAGAGAGTAATCAAGACAAGTTATTAGAACTTGATAAAGAATGGGATAAAGTCATAAATGAAATTCATAAGAAAATTGATATTCTTACTAGAATGTTAAATGGTAGAGATAGAAGAACTATCAAAGAAGCAAGACTAGAAGATAAAGCAACAATTCTTTATATGTTAATGGAAAACTATGACCAAACCATAGCACAAAAAATGCAAGACCTAGCAGACTATATATCTGGTGTTGCATTACCAGAATTATTACGTCTTCAAGACCTTGCAGTAAAATAATTAAAGAAGGAGGACACTATTTGAAAAGATTTAGAAACTATATTGTTTTAGGACTTATGACTTTAGTGATAGGATTTGCATTAATCTTTGAAAACAATGGTTTACAAGTAAATGCTCAAGAAAATCCTTTTACACAGTGTAGTCATGACTATTTAGAATTAGTTACTGATGCAACATGTCTTACTCAAGGATATACAACTTTCACTTGTAAAGTTTGTAATTATTCTTACAAAGATAAATACACTGAAGCATTAGGTCATGAGTTTTCAAAAACTTTAAAAAAAGCAACATGTACAACTGGAGAACATACACTTTTTGAATGTGTAAGGTGTAACTTTAGTTATAAAGATGAAACAAGTGAACCACTAGGGCATAAGTATATGTCAGTTGTAGTTAAACCAACTTGTACTCATAAAGGTTATACAACACATTTCTGTAGTACTTGTGGACACGAATATACAAGTGACCATGTAGATGAACTTGGTCATACATTTGAAAGTGTAGATGTTCCACCAACTTGTGATGAAGATGGATATACCAAACATAGCTGCCTTACTTGTAGTTATTCGTATAACAATAACTATATTGATAAGATAGGACATGATTATACAACTGAAGTAATTGCTCCTACTTGCTTTGAAGGTGGATACACAAGTTATTATTGTGAGAATTGTCAATATTCATTTATCGCTGACTATGTAAACTCAAGTGGTCATAATTATGGAAGTCGTATAATTGATCCAACTTGTGCAACTTATGGATACAAAGAAAACTTTTGTACTATTTGTAGTGATAGATTTGTTAGTGATTATGTAGATCCATTAGGTCATGAGTTTACAGAAATATTAGTAAATTCTGATAATGATACTATTGGATGTATTAAACATGTTTGTAATAGGTGTAATTATAGTTATTTGTCTAACTTTTCTACAAGTAAAGATAATGGCTATAATGAAAAAGAAGAACCAGTTCATGAACATACATACACCTTATACTCTGAACTAAATAAAGAAGCAATGTTATTCTTTGTTAGCAATAGGTGTGAGTGTAATCATGTAGATAATTCAAAAATACAAATCATATTTTCAAAAACTGGACAAGCAAATATTACAATGAATGTAAATGATTATGGTTATATTGACTATTCTAATTTAGAGGGGAAATACCAAATAATCGTGGTTAATGATTATGGAGTTATTTTAACTAAATTTGAAATAGAAAATAAAGTTGAAGAAGAGGATGATGTTATAGTAACGCCACCAACTCCTCAACAACCGCCTACTCCAGTAAAACCACCAGTAGATGATAATAATGATGATAATAATGGAGGAAATGTTGATGATAGTAATAACAATCAAAATGATGATGTAAACAATAATCAACAAAATCAAAATGGTAATCAAAACAATACAAATGATAATCAAAATAATAACAACAATAATAATCAGGGTTCTGTAAATAATCCAAGTGTGGATAATGGAACAAATAATGGTGATACACCAAATGGAGATACAGGAAATAGTGATAATAATCAAGATAATTCTAATACTCCAGATAATGGTGAAGATGAAAATAAAACACCAGTAGAAGATAATACTCCTACTGATGGAAATGATGATGTAGATGATAGTAAAGGAAGCTCATCTACACCACTAATATTAATATTAATTTTAGTTGTTTTACTAGTTGGTGGAACAATTATATTTATGCAAATTAAAAACAAGAAAAAATAATAAAGGAAAGAGGTAAATAAATTATGATGTTTTTAGCAGATGCTACTTTAAATGATTCTTTGCAATCAATTGTTACAAAATTAAGTGAATTAATGGATAGTTTTTGGATTTATATTGTTATGGCACTAGCTGCAGTTGTTATTGTATGGGGTGCTTATGTTGGTATTAAAATTGCAATCGCACACAAAAATGAAGAAAAAATCAATGCTCGTGATATGGTTAAGAATTTGATTATTGGAATTGTGATTATTTTCGTTGTCGCAATGGGTGCACCATTATTAATTGAGGGCTTATCATCTTGGGTAGGAATTGGAGCTAACTAGCTTCTGATACAAGGCGGTAAGATAATATCTTATCGCCTTTACTATATATAATAAGAAAAGGAGAAATACAATGCTTATATTTTTTCAAGAGTTGATTTTACTTTTATTTCTTTGGTTCTTAAAAGTTATTGATGGTATTATGGAAATCTTTTCTGCTATTGCAGGAGTAACTGATGTTACTTATCAAGGAGAAAGAGTTAATATTATTGAGTTTATAGTTGGTGATTCAACAGTTGGTACGATATTTTGGTGTGTATTTATTTTAGCAGTTGGACTTACTTGTATATTTACAATAGTTGCTCTAGTAAAGAATATGATAGCTAATAATAGAAATATTACAACTATTATTGGAAAATTTTTTCTAGCACTACTTGGAACACTTGCAATGGTAGTAGTTGTAATACTTGGTATTTTAATATCAAATGCAATATTAGTATTAGTTTCAGAAATCTTTGAAATTGGTAATACAACAAAACTATCAAACTCAATATTTAATGCTTGTGTTGGTGACTGGGTAAATGGTTATTCGATTAATGAAATTAATGTTTCTACTCTTTCAGTTAGAAAAATTTTTGGTGATTATAATACTGCAGCATTTGGTATTTGGCCTACAAGTTGGAAAAATAACGGAATGGTAAATCCAGATACATTCTTATATCTTCCTTCAATGATAGCATCAATTGGCTTAATGATTGCAATGGTAGTTGCTATTATAAATCTTGCTAAAAGAGTATATGAAATTGTATTACTTTATATTGTATTGCCAGTTTCAATGTCAACAATAGCAGTTGATGATGGAGCAAGATTTAAAATATGGAGAGAAACATTTATTACTAAAATTGTTTTAGCGTATGGTACTGTCTTTTCAGTTAATATCTTTATTCTAATTTTACCAATTATATCAAAGATGAAGATACCAGGAGTATCTAACTTTGCAAACTCAATGTTTTTAATCTTTATGATAATTGGTGGAGCTTTAGTCATTCCTGCCGGTCAAACATTATTTGCAAGATTATTTGGACAAGCTGATGATATGCATGCAGGAGGTAGTTTCTTAAGAAGTGCTTTCTATGGATCTAGATTTGCTAGTGCTTTAACTTTTGGAACAGCAAGTAAAATCATTAGAGGAATTAGTGGAATGAGTAGAAGATTAAGTAAAAGAAATGAAAACAAGAAGAAAGAAAAACAAGATGAAAATGATAGATATGTAGAAGAAAAGAAAGATGAGGAATCAGAAGATACCGGAGGTGGGGGAGAATGAGAATAATTCCTAAAAAGATAAAAGTAAAAAACACAGTATGGAAGTGTTATTCAATGCCCGATATAATTGTTGCATTAATAGTATTTGCAATTATATTTATTGCTATTACAATGGATGCTTGGGTATTTGCAATTATTATGCTACTAATTTCAGTTATTATGTTTATGCCAACAAGTGATGGAATATTTTATTCCTTCTTATATGAAAATATTAAGTTTATCTTCTCAAAGAAAAAGTATTCTAAAGCATCTTCAAATGAAAAAGAAAATATTGATACTTTAGTTGCTTTAAAAAGTATTAAAGAAAATGGTGTTATTGAATATAATAATTCATATTTTGGAAGAGTTATAAAAATAGGACAAAAGAATTTTGGTATTGAAGATTTAGTAGAACAAAATGCAGACATTAATTACTTTGCAAGTGCATTAAAACAACTAGATGGAAATCAATGTGCTGATATTGTAAAGATTGATAGACCTGTTAATTTAGATCATTTTTCTGAAGAACTATTTGAAAGACTAACTGAAGTTAAAGAAAATGAATATGATATGTTTTTAAAAGAAATTAAAACTGAAATCTTAAGAGAAAGAATTGATAGAATTGACAGACTTAATAATATAAGAAAGAAATATTTATCAGACTTTTATATCGTTATCTATGGAAAGAATGAGCTTGATTTAGATAATGCAACAATTAATGTATCTAGTGAAATTAATAAATGTGGAATAAGTACAAAGATTTTAGAAAGAAGAGATGTCGCTGTATTTTTAAAATACTCATATTCAAGAAACTTTGATGAAAGAGAAGTAAAGGATATTAGTGATGATGAATTAGTGAACTGGATAAAACCAAATGAAGTTGAATTCTTTTCAAATCATTATGTCATTGATGGAGTAGATGCAAGTTGTCTTGCAGTAAGTGATTTTCCGCTACGTGTCAAAAATGCTTGGGGTAGTGAATTATTTAATATTCCAAACACTAAAGCAGTACTTCACTTTAAACCAGTAGAAAAATACAAAGCAATTAAAAGAATTGACAAATGTATTTCTGAAATGGAAACAAAAGAAATCATGAGTGAAAAAGCAAGTGAAGCTAACTCG
>JAFQCG010000013.1 GCA_017416535.1 Bacilli bacterium
TGTATTTACTTTATGATAAAATCACCTTAAAAGTTTATAAGCGAATATTTCACCTTAAATGTATAAATATGTAAATTTAAGAGAAAATAGGAAGGTGGAATATTTAATGTTAAAACAAAAAGATTTAAAAAGAGCTACTTTAATTGAAGCATGTATAAATGGAAAATGTACTATAAAACAAGTTGCTAATGCTTTAGGTATTTCTGAACGCCGTGTAAAACAAATTAAAAAGGAGGTTAAGGAAAATGGCGTCAAATCCATTCAACATGGAAATCGTGGTAGAAAACCTAAAAATACTATACCAGAGGAAACAAAAAATAAAATTTTAGAACTTCGAAGCTCTTACCAATATGAATTATCTAATTTTAAACACTTTCAAGAACTTTTAAAAGAACGTGAAAATATTGATATTTCATATTCGGCTCTTTATAATATCCTTCATAATGCTGGGATTAAGAGCCCTAAAAAACATCATAAAACTAAATTACATCACAGAAGAAAGCGTAAAGAATCTGAAGGAATGATGCTACAAGCTGATGGTACTCCTTTTGATTGGTTTGGAGATGGTAACAAATACTCTCTTCATGGTTTCATTGATGATGCTACAGGAAAAATAACTGGTTTGTATATGTGTAAAAATGAATGTTTATTAGGCTATTTAGAAGTGTTAAGACAAACACTGGAAAATTATGGTATTCCTATTTCTCTTTATCCAGATAAATATAGTGTGTTCTTTCCACCAAAAAAAGTTAACGACCACGTAACTATCGAAGAACAGTTAAATGGTCGTGAAAAAAGTATTACTCAATTTGGTAGAATTGTTGAAGAACTTGGTATTAATATGTTTCCTGCATCTTCACCTCAAGCTAAAGGAAGAATTGAAAGACTATGGGAAACCTTACAAAGTAGATTAGTTACAGAGTTTAGAATTAATAATATAACTACAATAGAACAGGCTAATAAGTTTCTATTGGAATATATAAAAATATATAATTCTAAATTTGCTGTTGAACCACTAAATAAAAATAATGTATTTTTAAAACTACCAAAAAGATATAACTTAGATGAACTTTTATGTGTTAAATTTGAACGAACAATTGATAATGCTGGAGTATTTTCTATTAGTAATAGTAAATTTCAAATTGTTGATAGAAACCTACCACCTAAAACTAGAATTTCAGTTTATCTTAGTCAAAAAATGGGTATGCTCGTTAAAGTTAACAAAAAAGTCTACGATGTACAGCCTTTAGAACTAATATCTAAAGGCAAAATAGATAATAATTCACTAGATTACCATCAATGGTTACCAGATGTAGTTATTGAGCTAATTAATGAATTTTATCTAAAAGATGCAAAAGCATCATAATTAAATCTCTCGCCTAATTATATTATTAGCCAAAACGAGAAATTTAAAACAAAAAATTAAATCTTGAGCCTGCCTCCGCGGCGAGCGGATAGACTCAAGATTACACATAGGTGAAATTTTCGCTAATAAAATAAAGCCTTTTTTTAGTGAAATTTTCTAAAATTATTGACA
>JAFQCG010000001.1 GCA_017416535.1 Bacilli bacterium
GTTCATCCTGAGCCAGGATCAAACTCTCAATAAATTTATTTATTTTAGTTTGTTCAATTTTATCCTAGCTACTCAAAATTGACGTTTTGCTTAGTTTTCAAAGATCATTTGCAATTGCTTTTTTTCGCAAGTTGCCTCATTAATATATCAAACAAAAATCACGAAGTCAATACTTTTTTAAAACTTTTTTAAATTTTTTTCATTTTATATTTTTCGTGGTTCATGTAACTAATTATTTTACCTAATTTTTTATTCTTGTCCAGTCTTTTAGAAAAAAAATAAACTTTCTTTCTAAAGTTTATTTTCAAGTATTTCTTTATACTTTTCATAGTAATGTTCTACTGTTCCCGGTTCAAAAGCTAATCCTTTTTCTCTAACAGCATTAATTAAATTTGTTAGTTCAGATTTTAGAATACAGTCGATTTGTTCTGAATATCTCATTATACTTTTATGATACTTGTATTCTCCTCTATCTAAAACTTTGAAACTTCCATCTGGAAACACTCTTAAATCTAAATCATAGTCTATATATTTAATAGCGCCTTCTTCTACTATAAATGGTGATGCTATATTACAATAATAATATACACCATCTTTTTTGTATTGTCCTATTATATTATACCAACAATTGTAGAAGAAATATAATACTGCAGGTTCTTTTGTTCTCCATGTTCTCCCATCTGATTCCGTTACTTTTGTTCTTTCATTCCCAAATACCAAATAGTCATCATGGATTTCAAGTAGAACCGCTTCATCCCAAGAACGATGTATCTTACCATCATGTTTATATGCATGGATAAGATACTTTTTTCCTATTATTAGTTCTTCTTTTTCCATCTTTTTACCTCGTTCTGTTTGTATTATACTCTTTTTATCTTTATTTTTCAACCTTCGTTTATAAATTAAAAAAGAAAGCTATTTTTTTGCTTTCTTTTTCTTTTCTATTTTTTTAGTTGTTTTTTCTTCTTCTACTTCTTCTTTTACAACAACTGCTTCTGTTATTTCTTCTTCCATTGTTTTTTGGAATATTTTAACGTTTCTTTTTATTGTAAATGTTGAAATCATATCAAGCACTGCGTATATAACTATAAATATTCCTACAATTTTAGTAAAAGATGTAAGTGCTTTGAATGGATTGAATATAAGTATAATTCCACACAATGTACTTATAATAGAAAGTACCATTGTTGATTTCCATAAGTTATTTCCATTTGCTTTTAACTCAAATGCATATTGTAATTTAGTAGCACTATTAATTACTATACTTATTCCTAATATTGTTGGGATAATACTAGCAATGGCTTGTGGATTTTTAATAACTATAATTCCTAAAATAACACTTACTATACCATAAACAATATCAAGTTCAGTTTTGCTTTCTTTGTTCGTACCTTGAACAAATTTAATTATTCCTAACACACCTAATGCAATTAGGATTCCTCCTATTATATAGGATATAGAATATATTACTGCATCTGATTGAAATATTAGTAATAAACCTAATGCAATTAAAAACAATGATGTTATTAGTGATGACCTAAAAAATTTTTTCATTAGTTTTTCCATGTTTACCTCCACTTTTCTTAAAATGATTATAGCATGTTTTTATTTGTTATTACAATTGTTCACCACATTTTTTTCTTCGTTTTTTTCATTTCTTTGCTCATTTCCTTCATACTCTATAGTAGATGAATTCTTTGTGTTGGTTATTTTTTCATATAAAAATGCATGTTGCTTGTTACCAATAACTGTATAAATGTAATATATAACATTTATTATTTGGAATGTAATTATTACTATCCATATTATTAATTTAACAAACTTATCTATTGGTAATAAATTTATCCATGAATATGGAAATAGTATAAAGAATGCTAATATTATATTTCTTATTAATATTTGGTACCATTTAGTTTTCTCTTCTTTCGATGACAATTTTAATCTTATAACTTTTTTCCCCAGTGTTTTCCCTGATACAAACGGTGGGATGAGTACATAATATAGTGTTAATATGAATAGTAATGAATAATCTGATAATCCTGTACCATAGAAAAGTATTTTTGCTAAGATTGTAAATACTATGATAAATAATATATCAATCACTAGCGATACCCCTCGTCTAATTAGAGTTACCCTGGTTCCTTTTTTATAACTTTTTTCATCTAATTTATCTATTGATGGAATAAATATAGTTACTAAAGGTGTTATAATGTGTCCTATTAATCCACCCAATGTATTTATCATTAAATCATCAACATCAAATAATCGATATGGTCTTGAATATATTCCATACAGTCCACTTAATTGTGTTAATTCAAAAAATAAACTTAATAAAAATGTATATATTATTGTATGATACCATTTTTTCTTAAATATATATCTTAAATATATTCCGAATGGTAGTGTTAATACTATGTTAAATATTATTGTGTACATAGTTGAGTGTTTTAATATTTCAATTAAGTCAGTTATATTTTTTATTTCAAATGAAACCGTAGCCATTATATCTTTAATAAACTGAAACGGAACAAGTTGATACGTTGGTCCGGTCATAGCAGCAACTTTTTCAAATGATGGTAATGGTAGCATTACTAGAAAATATGCGCAGATTAAATATAGAATCATGCTGTAAAAACAAAAACTTTTAAGCATTGGTATTGAACCAAATTTCCTATATTGATGGATCAAAAAAGGAATAGTCAATATGAATGCTATAAAGGGAAATACAATAAACGCATATTCTATTGGTATTTTATAAACATCCACAGTTACTCCTCTTTTCTATTTTAAAATTAATTTTTTTCCACAAGAAATGTTAATAACGCTTCTGGTTCTAAACCTTCTACCGCTATATCGTAGATTAAATCAATAATTGGAATTTCAACTTTCTTATGTTTTAAAAGTTTATATATTGATTCAAGTGTATAGAAACCTTCTACTGTTGTTTTTGATAAATATTCTTTTATTTCTTCTTTGCTTTTCTTTTCACCTATTATTTTACCAAAACTGTAATTTCTACTTTTTGTTGACGTACAAGTTAATAGTAAATCTCCAATTCCAGCAAATGTATCTACAGTTCTTTTCTTAGCACCAAAAGCAAATAATATTTCTTCCATGTCACGCATAGCTTCTGTAATTAACATTGCTTTAGTTGATTCGTTTGCTTTCATCCCTTCTAACATACCTGCAGAAAGAGCAATTACGTTTTTAATTGAACCGCAAACTTCTACTCCAATAACATCTGTTGATTCTCTTAATTTTATATATCTATTTGCTAGCGCTTTTTTAGCTAATTCGCGTGTTTTTTTCTTTTTACTTGCAAGAGTTAATCCAGCTGGCATTTTTGAAACTAAGTCAATTGCAAAAGATGGTCCACTTATAACACCTATATTTCTTGTACTTAGATGTTTTTCAAAGATTTGATTAATAAATAGTCCTGTATCTTGTTCAATTCCTTTTGTAGCAATAATAATATGATTGTTTTTAATATATGGTTCCATTTCTAATGCTAAATCATCAATAAATGCTGCTGGGATTGCAACTATTAATAAATCTTTTCCTTTAATACATTTTTCCACAGAAGTTGTTAATTTTATTTTTTCTGATATTTTAAAATTTGGAATTAGTCTTTCATTTTGACGTGTTTCTTCTAATTGCTTTTTTTCTTCTTCAAATTTTGTCCACATTGTGACATCACATTTATTTTCTATTAATATACTGCTAAGAGCCATTCCATAAGCTCCGCATCCAAATAATCCTACTTTCATTTTATTTCCTCCAGTCATCCTGTAGTAGTTTGTCTCATTTTGTAATTTATCACGTATTTTATATTTTGTCTAGTTTTTCCAAATATGTCAAGTTTAATTATATTATCTATAATTTTTGTATATATTTATATATATAAGGTTATTATCTTTGACATTGTTTTTAGATTAAATTATACTTAAATCGAGGTGATTGTCTTGAAAGATATGGAAGTTGGTAATAGCGAAATATTAGAAAATGGTGGTTTAAAATTGTCTAGAAAAACTAAAAACGGGATTATTATTGGTCTTTGTTTAGGTGTCGGTTTTGGAAGTCTTTATGGTCTTCATTTAGACAAAATGCAAGATGCCAATGCAGCTGATAGCAAGCCAAGTTTTTCTTTTGAAGTTCCAGGTGATGTTAATATTAGAGATCAAGTTTTTATTGACGAAAATGAAGTTATCGTTCCATATGAACAAGAAGATCCAATTAATGTTTCTTTAGAACAGATTAATAGTTTAAATATTATAATTAATGATAGTAATTGTCGTGAAGATTTTATTAATAGCGTTTGTGAAGAATTAGATAGAGATGGAATTAAATTTACTTTTACTAGAGATAACGAAAATATTAATGTAGATAATTCTGTTGTTATTACACTTGATCAAGAATATATGGCTGGGCCAGCTACCGTTGTATTTGCTCCGCTTGAAAATGGTCGTATTGGTAATTCAGATGCTTTAGCATTAGCTGCACAAAAAGCATTTTATGAAAAAGGATTTTTAATTGATGGTATCCTTTGTGGACAAATGGGATTTAGAGAAAATGAGGACGGAACAATTAGTGAGAGAATTCCAACATCTACAGAATCAACTATTGGTAAAGATAAAAATACAAGTTTTGTTACAATATCTTTTGGTACTCAAAATACTCATGCTGGCCTAACTGCTTCAAGCATAGAAGCAATGTTAACAAGATATTATTCTTATATTAATGCAGGTTATGGTAATGAGGATTTAATATATTGCGTTGAAGATGGTCAAGACTATGAAGATATTGGAAATGTATTAGGAAGTAATGCAGATACATTAGACCATTTTAATGATACATCTGATGAAAGTCTTTTATTACCAGGTGAAACTATAATTAATCCAGTGGTTGCTCAAAGAAGAGAATTTAATAAGCATGTACCTACTAATTTATATGTTGATAAAACAATTTGGTCAAAATAAAAATTAATTATTTTTTGTTGAATAATAAAAAGAATTGTGTTATACTTCAATTGTTCTGTTCAAAAGAACCAGTATTTCACAATTTATAGGGGATTAGTTAAATGGTATAATAATGGTCTCCAAAACCACTGTTGGGAGTTCGATTCTCTCATCCCCTGCCATTTAGAAATTTAAGCAACATAAGGTTGCTTTTTTTGTTGTTCTGGCGTGAATGAGTTTTTGACTATACCACTCTACAGATATGGTAGTCCCCTTCTCTAGTCAAAAATCGCGTGCTTCGCCCGAAAGCGGTAGTTTTAAAATAGTCGTTTCTTTTTAAAAAGTATTGATAAATAGTAATTAAAATCAAAAGTCAGAATTTCAATAGGTGTGGGGAAAGCGGTTCTTTTATTTTATAATCTTATGACCTAGACATTTTGTTTGTACCTCTGTTTATATGTACTTGTGAACATCAAAAAAGATAACTAATATTTAGTTACCTCTTTTACTACCATTTTGATATTTCTTTAAATTTATAGCTTGCGATTTGTTCTGCTTCACCTGAACAGATTGCTTTGAATTTCCATCTACCATTGGCATCTAATCCACTATTATTATCCAAACAAGAACCTACTGTATTACCTTCTGCATCATATGCAGTAAATTCTACTTGTACATAGGAATAATCTTTATCAGAATTATTTTTGATATAACCTTCGATATAGTATGCAAAACCATATTCGTCAGGTGCACCAGTATGACCATCTTCTAGCACTAATGCTTCTTTTTTTGTTGTTGGTGTTTTTTCATTATTATTGTTGTTTGAACTTTCACTAGATTCACCACTTCCACCTGATGCTAATCCAATTACAACAAAAATGATTATAACCCAAAACCAAACTCTTTTATAAATTGGTTTTTTAACTTTTGCGCCACATCCTGGACAACTTTTAGCAGTATCAGCAACCTCTTTTCCACAAGATTTACATTTTATAAGTTTTGACATTATTTCACTCCTTTCTAGTTTCATTATAAACCAAAAATTTCTTGCAGTAAATAGTTCGTGTGAATATTTTGCAGTAAATAATATCATACCTATAAATGGAGGGTATGTTATGAAATTAGAATTTGATAACTTAAGAGACTTACTTATTTTTAATATCAAGTATTATAGATATGTAAATAATTATTCACAAGAAAAGCTTGCAGAATTAAGCAAGCTAAGTCCTAGATATATTACGGATGTTGAAAGAGGATTGCACTGCCCTACTATTCCTAAAATAGAGAGCATTGCAAAATCTTTAAATATTCAACCTTATCAATTATTTGTAAATATCGATAGAGATGCTGAAATTGTTAACAAAATGAATCAAGGTAGACAATATAATCAAAAATAATTATTAAAGAGTCATCTTTGCATTATTTGATGACTCTTTTTAATTTATATTTAGTTATATTTTTATATTTTATGCATATCAAGACAAACTATCCATCTTATTTATTACAACAAAAATATACTTAGCGCTTTTTATGATTTTAAATATTTCATAGTTATGATTTATTAAGAGTATAGCCTACAATAATTGTTTTAAATATTCTTCAGTAGTAATTTTTTTGTTTTCAAAACTCACTTTTTTATTAACAATCCCTCTGCTTGTCATTATCTTTAGATTTAATATTTCTGTATCTAATTTATTTTTTAGTTTAAATTGTAGCAGTTCCTTTGTCGATTCTAATCCTGCTAGGTTAATCGGAAACTCCGAACTGTAATAACTTATTGTTGTACCATTTGATTTTTTTGTTGATACTATTGTTCTATCAGGTTTTGCACTATACACATTACCCTTATTTTCAAACGAAACATCAACAATTGAAATTGGCTGTTTTGACTTGTTCACTATAATTAAATTAAACTCATATGTATATGTTCCGTTTATATTTATTACTAAATAAAATAATTCTTTTATTGATATTGATTTTCTATTATTTTTATTTAATATAAAAAAGTTAAATATTGATAGCACCAATCCAGAGATTGCTATTATCGGTTCCCAATTTTTTCCTATAAATTGCATAATTTTTGTCATATTTAAACCCTCCATTTGCCAATATTACAATAAAATTGTATCATATTTCAACTTGATAATTTAAATTACTCTTACTAAAACTCTTATTAATTTCACATTGACTATAGATTATGATTTTTTTATGATAAAATATTGCTGTCAGGTGGTGTATTATATGTTTCAAAAAATCGATAATTTTTTATTAGAACTAAAAATCAGACTTTTGTTTGGAAAGATTGTGTTTTTAAATCTTCAATCTTTAATTGAGTACATTTTAATAATTTTAATAGTCACTATATATAGTTTTTTAATTCCGATGTTAGTTGACTTATTACAGCTTTTATACCTGTTACCTATATATAATTTTTATGATTTCTATTCTACTTATCATTCTTTATATACAAATACTGGTATTGCATTAATCGGATTATCTGCACTTATATTTACATTAAAAACTTTCAAACAACAGTCGTTGAATGAATATATGAATTCTGTGTTTCAGAAAATGTTTGATACTAAATTAGATACTTATATTCAATACTGGTATTTATGTATTTTAACATTGTTTTTCTTGTTTGTTCCAAATATAAATATTTTTCGTACAGAACTAGCATATTTTATTGGGCTTTATTATTTATCGTTATCTAGTATATTATTAATTTTTGGAATTGAATTGATAAACATCTCTAATAAAATGAATAAAAACTATATTATTAAGGAGCTGGAGAAAAGAGCAATATATTTATATGATATTGGAGAAAAGTGTGATGCTTCTTTCAATAATTTCGTAAAAAAGTATAATCTTAAACCATTACCAAATTTATTTTTTATTCAAAAGTTTAATTCAACATTTGTTGCATATACTCAATGTATAAATTTACTTGTTAAAAATTCATTTAATGATCCTATTATTTTTAGTGAAGCAATGTCAACATTATATTTAATCACAAAAAACAGATTAGATAAACGAAAAAATAAGTTTAATGATTTTGATGTTCCTTTCCTTAGTGAAATTATTCCAACAAAAACAAATGACACTTTTATAGAAAATTTTTTGTTGGAATATCTTGACGATTATGCAAAATTATCTTTAGAACAAAGAAATAAAGACAATTTAGGAACAATTGAAAGAACATATAAACTTTTGTTGCTAGCTGGTAAAGATAATCGATATTTAAATAATAATTCATTGGAATTAACTGTGACCATTATATTCACATATTATTTAAAAATGTTGAATTATGTAGTGGACTTTAACAACGAAAATATGTTATTCCAAACTTTAGAAATTTTTAAAGATTTATTTTTAAACAACCGAGATTATTATGTAGAACTAGTTGATAAAAACTATTGTGATGCTACTTACATTTTATCCGTTAAAGCTTTAGAAAAAAATTCTTTTATGAATTATCGAAACATTCAAGGCATACTAACAATTGGTCTTTCCAGCGTTTTATTCAGTAATCATGAATATCGTGAAGTTTACCTTGATTATATTTTTAAAGCACTGAAAGATAATTTAAAATTATTATATCAAAGTAAAGGAAAAATAGTTGAATATGATGGTGCTCGTATATATTTGAATTATATTTTTAATTCTTTAGAGCCCATGTCAGTTCTAAATATTTATAAAATATATTATAATAGTAATATTTCTGAAAACGGAAGTTTTATTAATGAAGAACTATTATTAAATAACGATTATAGTAAACTACTTGATTTTGTTAGTGATAAGGGTGTAATTCTATGCCTGTCAACATTATACAAAAGTAAATGTTTTGTAACATGTAAGACAAATATATTATCTATATTTGAATTTTTATTGCAAATATCTGCAATTATTTACTCAAATACTATTTTGGAAGAGTGTAAGGATAGTTATATTCATCTTTTTAGAAGAACACTTGAATCTACTATTAATTACATTAATTTATTTGACAGCAACGCTTCAACAAACAGATACGAAATTAATAAGTTTTATATTCGTATCGCAGATAGAGCTAAGCACTATATAATTGGAAATGATGTATTAAAAAAATCTTTTTTTGAATCATATGAAACAGCATTGTTTAATACGTATGTGGTTTTTGACGATGAATTTAAATTAGAGGATTTTTTAGAATACCTAATTTCTATTCAAAAATTACATGAAAGTGAAGAGGATGTTAACACTATAATAACTGCGTTTTTAACTAAAATAAAAGACAACTGCACAAACATATGCACTTTTGTAGAAAAATATATTAACTTAAAACACGGTAATATGAATGGTTTATTTAGCCGTGATACAGATACTCGTTTACGTATGGAGAATACTGCCTTAGATGTTATAACAAGTAGTTTAGATTTCTGCAATAAAAAAGAATTGATTGCTTTATATACATTGACAAGTGGAAACCGACCATCATCATCGTTGAAAAAAGCAGAATTGTTATCCATTATTAAAGATAGTCTTTCTTCATAATTTAACCATTACAATGTCAACAGTTATTTTATTATCAAATAAAAGAATCGCTTTCCCCCACACCCCTTGCGATTCTTTTGTTTTGATTTTAATTACGATTTATATACTTTTAGTAAAAATTAACGACTATTTTAGAAACTACACTTACCGGCGAAGCACGCGATTTTTGACTTGTCGCGCTCCAACTAAAAAAAAGAAGTAGAAATGGAACATTTCTACTTGCGTAAACATCTAATTTACTTTATACTGAAAGTGTAATTTATATATATGAGATTCATTATTATATATTATAAAACGTACTGAAATTTATTGGTAGGTCTATAACGGAATGAGTCAAATCTCCAAAACCACTGTTGGGAGTTCGATTCTCTCATCCCCTGCCATTTAGAAATTTAAGCAACATAAGGTTGCTTTTTTTGTTGTCAGATTGTGGGGATAACGATTATATGATATTATGGTAATATATAATATTTTAATGTTAAAGAGGGTATCATTATGAAGAAAATATTGTTTTTATTTATACTTTGTTGTTTTCTAACAACTGGTTGTTTTGGACTTAAATGTCCTGAAGGTTATACCTTGGATGAAAACAAAGAACTTTGTTATAAAGTTGTTGATGCTCCTGCAACTTATAGAATAGAATATTCTTGCGCTGCAGGATATTTATTTGGTGACAAATGTTATTTAGTTAATTCTAATGTAGCAAAACCTGCCAAACAATACGGCTATGGATACACATCTTATTATTGTGATTATGGTTATAACTTGGTTGGTAATACATGTTATCCCAGTTCCACTATTGCTGTCAAAAAAAAGTATGTTAAATGCCCTCCTGGTTATACAATAGATCCCTCTGGAATAGGTACTGGTATACCTCAAATTGATGTTCCCGAATTAGAAGTACCTTCCCTTTCTATGTCCCACTGTTATAAAAGAGTTACTATTTCTCCTAAATAATTATATTTTAATTTTTGTGATATCATATTTGTATATGGAGGACTGTTATGAAAGAATTATTAGTAGATAAAAATGGTTATGAACAATTTTTTGAAGAATTTGATAAATTGAAAATGTCACTTACTTCTAATGCTGCTCACGGTAGTGAGGTCTATGCTGATGCTGTTGGTGATGGATGGCATGACAACTTTGCTTATGAGGAAGCAATGAGGCAAGAGAAAATGATTCAAACTAAAATTATGGAAATGACTAAGCAAAAAGATTTACTAAAAGTAATAGATGCTGTACCTTACTCTGATGATTATGTATGTCTTGATGATAAAATTGAGGTGGCTATTAAATATAGTGAAGACGATGAAGACATTGAAATCATTAAACTTACTGGAAAATTCAGACCAGATGATGATTTAAATGAAGTTACTTTAAATAGTCCTATAGGTAAAGCCATTTATAAACAAGCTATTGGCTCTAATGTTATATATGAAGTTAATAATAAAAAAATAGAAGTAAAAATTTTAAGAAAGGTAAATTATTATGAAACAAGTTAAGAAAAGACAAAGAAAGAATAGACGTATTAAATATAATGAGCAAGTCTATATTGAAAAAAATTATATAGTTGATGGGAAAGCAGTTATTCCTGTTGAGTTAGAAAAAACAGATGATTTATTTATGAAACATGACTTTAAAAAATATGAATTATCTGATGAGGTATGTGATTATATTGAAGAAATTGCATATATGATTCCAATGAATACTGATATCGTTATTGAACTACATTGTCCTAAAGTAGATGATGAAATGCAAATAAAGATGATTAAAGCTATAAAGAATAATTATGGTATGGATATAGATGATATAGATTATGATATAAGTAAAATTAATTCTAGATCTCTTATTTATGGAATTGTTGGAATATTAATATTGATTATTAATTTAATTACTGAACCAATTCTTGGAGAAGTACTTTCTAATTTTATTTGTGTTGTTTGGTGGGTTGCGATATGGGAAATGGTAGAACTTCAAACAATAGAAAAGTCTGATGCGAAATGGAAAAGACTTAATTATCAACAATTATATGATTCAGAAATAACATTTGTTTTTGATAAATAATTAAGCAACACATTGTTGCTTTTTATTTGTTATAAAGTAATTATTGTGGTAGTATTTTATTTAGAGATATATTATTAGGGGGAATAATATGAGGAAAGAAAATGATTATAATTACTTTATTGATTTTATAAAGTTTATTTTTAGTTTAATTATTGTTTTATATCATACTTGGGTGTTTTCATATGGATATGGTTATGGCTTATTTAACTATGGATATTTAGCAGTAGGTTTTTACTTTATTGTAACTGGATATTTAATGATGCAAACTCTGGAGAAAGAGAAGAACTCTAAAGAGAAAATTGGTATTAGAACTATAAAATTTATTAGAAAGAAAATTGGTGGTATTTTTCCTTATATTCTTTTTTCTTTTATTGTAGGAAGTATAATTATATATGCAGAGGACTGTTTAAACTTAAGTTTTTGGTTACAGAATAACATGATTGCTGAGATTGCTCAAATAGGCATTTTAGGTTTTAAATTTAGTATTAATGGTGCTACTTGGTATATTTCTGCGATGCTTGTTGCTTTAAGTTTTTTATATCCCCTAGCAATTAAATTTAAAGATAACTATGATACTTTAATTGCTCCTTTACTTTTACTGTTTTTTATGTGGTTGGTTTATTCTTTTGGAATAAAGATTGATTCTCCAACCGAAATTAGTTTTATTGGATTTAATGGTTTATATAAATCATTTATATTTTTACTATTAGGAAATATGTCTTATTTTGTAACAAAGAAATTAAAATCAATTAGTTTTAATAAGACCGGAAAAATTGTGCTTACAATAATTGAGGTGTTTTTGTTAATAAATTTAATTTGTACTATGCATTTTTATATGTTTGGAACTATTACATTTGCAGTGATGACATTATTACTTGTAGTGATTACATTTAGTGGAAAAAGTTATTCAAAAGAAATATTTAATAAACCATTTTATAAGAAACTAGGAACATTTGGTTTTATTATGTATTTAAATAATATGTATTTTAGAACAGCTATACGTCATAGTACATTAAGTTTTAGATATAGAAACTTTATCATTCTTTATGTTGGATTAACTGTTGCGATGAGTTTACTTGCATATTATTTAGTTCCTATATTAACTAATTTGTGTAAACGTATTTTTATTTCTTTAAAAAGAAAACTTATTTCTTAATTTTGTGGTATATTTTATTTGAGGAGATATGTATGAGAGAAGTTAGGAATTTATTTTTTATTATTATTTTAGGAATTTGTTTATTCTCTATACCAGGGGGTGTACTTGCTGAAGAAGATAAGAAGACAATACCTAGATTAGATTTTTATGGCGGAGTTGATCAATTAAGATCAAAAGAAGAAGAAATTAAAATTCAAGTTAAGTACAATAGTAAAGATATTAAGTTTAATGGTTATGCTAAAATTAAGTGGCAAGGTTCTTCAAGTATTGCATATGCTAAAAAGAATTATACTATTAAATTTTATAAAGATAGTAATTTAGAAAATAAACTAAAGATTGACTTTGGTTGGGGAAAACAAAATAAGTATTGTTTAAAAGCAAACTGGATTGATAAGACTCATTCTAGAAATGTAGTTACTGCAAAGCTTGCTGCTGAAATGCAAAAGAAATATAAGTTATTGGAGAATGCTCCAAAGAATGGTGTTATTGATGGATTTCCTATAGAGATTTATTTAAACAATAATTTTTTAGGATTATATACATTAAATATTCCTAAAGATGCTTGGATGTTTGGTATGGATGAAGATAATCCTAAACACACTGTATTAGCTGGTGAAACTTATAATGCCCCTGCTTTCTTTAAAGAAACAGTTACTGAGTTTTATGATTTTGGATTAGAGGCTGGTGTTGAAGATCAAGCCACTCTTAATGCTCTTAATAGATTAATAGTTTTTGTTAGAGATAGTTCTGATGAGGAATTTAGAAATAAACTTAGTGATTATTTAAATTTAGATTCGATGTTAAATTATTATTGTTTTATGCAGATAGCTCAAATGAAAGATAATAATGCAAAGAATATGTTGTTAGTAACATACGACCATAAAGTTTGGTATACTTCACTATATGATTTAGATACAACTTGGGGAACTTATTGGGATGGTTCTAAATTATATAATTATAATAACCATGTTGGTACTGAAAGTATTTTATGGAATAAAATGAAAAGAGTTTTTGCTGATGAACTAGCAGATAGATATTTTGAATTAAGAGAAGATATTTTATCTAAAGAACATATTATGGATGAATTTAATAAATTTTACAATTCTATTCCTAAGGAAACTTGGGTTAAAGAAAATAATAGGTGGAAAAATATTCCTGGATATGATTTAAGTCAGATTAATGATTTCTTAAATGTAAGAATACCGGTTATGGATAAGTTCTTTGCTGATATTTATAAGAAATCTTCTGATGTTAAAGGTTATTGTATAAAGAAAAATGATACTATAACTACTAAAATTGTTCCTTTAAGAAGAGATGTTACAATTATAGATAGTGATTCTTATACTTTTGATGATGATGGAGAGCATACTTTTATTTATAAAGATGCTAGTGGTAATACAAAATATAAGATTGTCGCAGTTAAGTTCTTAAAGAATGCATTTGGTGAGAAGAGATAATTAATTATCTCTTTTTTGTTTGAATTATTATGTTTTTTTTGTATAATATAAACTATCTTAATACAGAGGGGGAATGTTTGTGTTTGGATATGGAGATAGAATTACTTTAAGTTTAGTAAATGGTGCTGATATAAATGGGAAAGCTGTTCCTTTTAATTTAAGGTTACCAGCTGCTGAAGATTATGAAATTCCAGAAGACTTATCTGTTGTTGATGTTTTTGAATATCAAGAAGGTTCTTCTACAAATGGATTAATTGTTTTTAGTATTTATGTTGGTAATAAGAAGACAATTGGGGAACTTGCTGATATTAATGATGGTAAACATATTAAACTTCGTGAGCAAATTGAAATACCATCAATAGATAGTGATATTTGTTATCAAACTATTGGTGATAATAGATTTGTATATGCCGTTGTTGAAGATAATGATTTAGTTGTTAATAGTCATGAAGAATTACGCGATGCTATCAGTAAATTATCAGAAGACTTTAATAATTTTAATAAGTCAGTACAAAAGATTAAATGTTTTGGTAAAAACATAAATAGATAGGATTTGATATATATGGAATATAACTTTAAAGATGATGTTAAACTTTTTATGGTATTTGATATACTTGGTGATACTGAACGAACTGGACCTCATTTATGGCAAATTGAAAGATTTCGTTTAGAAGATGTTAAAAATCATATACTTGATTTATTATTAATGACTAGAATATTAAAAAAATATTTTCCTGAAGGTTTAGATTATGATAAAATCACTGATTATATTATTTGCCATGATTTACCAGAAGCTATTACAGGGGATATTACTAAATTCGAAGGTGTCTCTAACGAAGAAATTCAAAATGTTACAGCTATGGCTATTGATTATTTAGATGAACGTTTTAAAAATGTTTTAAATGTTGGTAATATTTTAAGAAGTTATGAGGCAAGATTTGATTTGGAATCAAAAGTTGTTAATATGTTGGACAAAGTTCATTCCTCTACTACTTTTATAAAGTATGAAAGTGAAAGTCATGTAGATATGGATGATCCAAGAATTATCCCAGAGTTAAGAAATCATCCATTTGTTGTGGAGAAAATTAATGCAGGATATGATTTAGCGGATATATTTTTTGAATTCCATATGAAAGCTGTTAATATTTCAGATGAGGAATGTTCTAGATATTTAATTACTCGTGGGCAAGCTGATATGATAGTTAATGCTATTAGGGGATTTGCGAATGAAATGTATTCAGAAAAAAAAGATGGTACACTATTAAATGCAAAGGATGATTTTCCACAAAAAGCAATGGTTTATAATAGAGCAAATAAAAAGAGTTCTACTTAAAGTAGACTCTTTTTTTCTATTACTAATGTATTTAAAAGTGATAGAACTTCTTCTTCTGTTTTATTCGTAAATATCAAGTTATATGTTAAATCACCTTTTTTGATATGCACTTCTTTGTAATCTTTTATTACCATCATGTATCCATTATGAATACCATTTATAGTAATAAATTTATCAATTGCAGGCATAGTGATCGATGCCATTAAATGCATTGCATAATTACTTCTAATTTTTTCTCCGGATGTAAAAACATTTGGTTTATAATTTCTTGTTTTATTTAAAAATTTAAATAAGTCATTATCTGAATATACATAATTATCTTCTAAATAATCATCAACATCTGTTTCTAGTGGAATACTTACTCCATCATTTTCTATAGAACCGTAGAAGTTTTTATCATCTTCCTCAAACCAATCAATATATGAATCTTCTGTTATTGATATTCTTAAGGAATCTGTTACCTCCCCTTTTGAGTTATACTTTTTATATGTTACGCCTCCACCATATGTTGTAATATTTTCTTTTTTATATCCTTTATATACATTTTTAATTTTAATGTTTTCATATGTTAAATAGTCTTTTTCTTTTACTTCTACAGCACTTGTTGTGTATGTTTCTTTTTTATTATAGGCCTCTAAAAACTTATCATAACTTTTTGTTTCTAATTGTTCTAAATTATATTTATCGATTATGAATACTTTGTAAGATATAAAGAGTGTAACTAATAATATCAAACCGATAACTATAAATAAAATTATCTTTTTGTTTGTATTTTTCTTATTTTTTCTTTTCTTTTTCATTTTTACTACCCTCTCCTTTTAATTTTATTATATAATATATTTATAAGAATAAAATATTTTTTGTGTTAATTTTTATTTATTTACATATTATTTTTTTGTAGATAAGATTATTAACTATATTAGGAGGAGTAAAAGGTGGATTATTTAACATTTTTAGGACGCATTAGTGTATGTTTTATACTTGGTATTATTATTGGTCTTGAAAGACAATATAGAAGAAAGATCGCAGGGATTAGAACTATTGCTTTAGTTTCTTTAGGATCATTTCTATTTGTGTCTATTTCTGATTTAACTCCAGCGAGTGATATTACAAGAATTGCTGCTCAAGTAGTTTCTGGTATCGGTTTTATTGGTGCTGGTGTTATATTAAGAGACGGAAAGGAAATAAGGGGATTAAATACAGCTGCAACATTGTGGTGTAGTTCTGCGATAGGAACACTTACAGCTTTAGGATTAATTGGAGAAGCAGTTATTGGAGTTTTATATATTTTACTTTCTAATATTTTATTGCGTTTTGTATCAAGAGCAATTATGAAAACTACAAGTCATAAGTCAGAGTTCTATACTATTAGTATTGAATGTGAATTAGATAGAGAAATGGCTGTTAAGAATCTGTTGATTCAAAAATTGAAATCACAAAAGAATATATTAAAAAATTTTAAAACTAAAAAGAACGAAAAAGATATTGAAATTGAAGCCCATTTAGAAATTATAAATGATGGTTTTGAAAGTATTGATAGTATTATTAATAGATTATGTATTGAACCAGGCGTTATATCTACTGAATATAATAAAGTTAAGACTTATGTAGATGATGACGATGATGATTTTGAAGGCAAATAATTCTTATCAACAAAAAAAGGTTGACATCTAAAAAATATAGTGTATAATTAAAGGCAAGTGAGGAGATATAAACAACTTAGTATAACTTGTGAGCTATCTCGGGTTAAAAGCCTACACGAACTTTTAAAAGTACGGAGTCACTAAAGTCAATGACTTCGTACTTTTTTTGTCGCTTTATTAAGTAGAAGTCATTAGAAAGAAAGGAGGAATTCTATGATGCACAATTTAGGAAAATTAAACAGCAGTAAAGAATCGTCATTTTCTGGATTTTTATTAAATCTAGTCTGTGAAGACAAACAGGATTATGCAGATTACAAATTAGGTTCTTTAGAAGATAAGTCAAAAGATAAAATGCAACAGATGGAAGTATTAAGTGTTTTAGATGGATTAAGTTTTCCAATGAATGAAGTTGGAACTTACTTTTTCAAAGATGTTATTATTAAAACTATTAGATATTTAGATGGTACTGATGATTTTGGTAATAGTATTGATAGAACACAACTTCTAGATGAATTGAGAAGTCCATTTTCACAGTTTTATTTCGATATAGCAAGAAATGAACTTGATATTGGCGTTAAAACTTTTCATTCTTATATTGAACATGCTTTAGAAAGTGTTCAATATGAAAATGCTGATGCAGCTTTACTTTTTGAAATTTATAGTAATTTCTCTAAAGAAACTGACTATGGGGAACATGCATTAATTATTGCTGAACATATAAGAAATGCAAGAAGAAAGACAGAAGGATATCAATATACATTAATATCTCCTGTTAAGGTACAAGTTAGTATTTAGTGAGTATGTATAAGTTTTAAACGAGCTACATAGGGATTAATACAATTAATCTTACACGTATTATAAAGTACGGAGTCACTCTTATTTGTAATAAGAGTGTTTCCGTGCTTTTTTATTTATGTTTTATGTTATACTTTTAATATAATAGACAGGTTATGACTTAGTTATAGTAAAGGAGTGTGGTGTTTATGGCAATTATAGAAGTTAATAATTTATCAAAAACATTTAAAGTAAAATTAAAAGAAAAAGGACTTAAAGGTAGTTTGAAATCTATTTTTAAGCCAAAATATAAAGTTATAAAAGCTGTTAAAAATATAAATTTCGAGGTTGAAAAAGGTGAAATGATTGCCTTTATCGGACCTAATGGAGCTGGTAAAAGTACAACTATAAAAATGCTTACTGGTATTTTGTATCCTGATAAAGGAGATATAAAAGTATTAGATATTGATCCAAAAAAAGAACGTAAGAAGCTGGCATACAATATAGGAACTGTGTTTGGACAAAAAGAACAATTATGGACACATCTTACTCCTTATGATAACTTTAAATTTTTTGGTGCGATATATGATATACCTGAAGTTAGAGTAGAAAAAAAGATTAATGAATTGAAAGAGTTATTTGAACTTGATGAATTTATTAATACTCCTGTTCGTAATTTAAGTTTGGGTCAAAGAATTAGATGTGAAATTGTTGCTTCTTTAATTCATGAACCAAAAGTATTATTCTTAGATGAACCTACAATCGGTCTTGATCCTGTAGTTAAGGAAAATATAAGAACACTAATAAAGCGAATGAACAAAGAATATAAAACAACTATTTTTTTAACTAGTCACGATGTTGGTGATATAGAAAAATTATGTAAGAGAGTAATTATTATAAATAATGGTCAAGTTGTATTAGATGATTCTATGGAAAACTTAAAATATCATTATTTAAATAAGAAGATAGTTGAAGCAAAAATGAAAGAAAAAGTTAATCTAGATGATGAGGAAGGAATAACTATTCTAAAAGATAAGGGATACAACTTAAAAATTGAAGTAGATACAAAGAAGCGCAGTGTTGCTGATGCACTGAAATTATTAAATCCAGATAATATTGTTGATATTAATATTTCTAATATGCCACTTGAAGATATAATTAGTACTATTTATAAGAATGAGGCAGACAAATGAGAAAATACTTATTCATATTTAAATCTGAATTAATGAGTAATCTACAATATGTATTCAATATATTTGTTGGATTTTTTGGATATTTTATCATGTTATTTATATTATTTAATTTGTGGAAATATATGTATAGTGATCCTAATGAATTAATTAATGGATATAATATGAGTCAAATGACTTGGTACGTAATTATTACAGAGATTTTATGGATGACTTTGGGTGGTAGAAAGTTATGTAGGAAAATTTGTAATGATGTACGTGGGGGAAATATTGCATATAACTTGAACAAACCATACAACTATATTGGATACTGTTTATCTGGACATTTAGGAAGTATTGCGATTAAGGGATTAATCTATACAGTACTTGGAATGATTATGGGATTTATCTTCTTAGGTAACTTCCCTGACTTAAATATATTTAGTATTTTAGCGGTATTAATTACTGGTATTTTAGCAACAGCAATAAGTATTTTATTAATTACTTTTATAGGGTTATTTTCATTTATTATTGAAGATGCTAATCCATTTTATTGGTTATATGGAAAAGTAATTTTAATATTAGGTACAGTATTTCCTATTGAATACTTTCCTACTTTTTTACAACCATTTTTAACATTCAGTCCTATTTATGTTGTTTCTTATGGACCTGCGAAATTGTTTGTTGACTTTTCTTTTGGAACATTTGCTTCTGTATTATTGGCACAAATTATTTATCTATTTATTGGATATTTACTATGTACATTAATGTATAGAAAGGGAGTGAAAAATCTAAATGTTAACGGCGGTTAAAAATCAATTTAAAATATCTTTTTTAACAATAAAATATGCCTTAATGAGAGAAATGCTTAATAAGGTAACATTTATTACTAATATTATATTTATGATACTTAATAATGCTAGTTTTATAGTTCAATGGATTGTTTTATATTCATTAAAAGATAACGTTGGTGGTTATACATTTAAACAAGTCTTATTGCTTTGGGGAATGGCTGCTGGAACATATGGAGTTTCACGTTTCTTCTTTAAAAAAGCATTTAGCTTGTCTGAAATTATTAATAATGGAAAACTTGATTCTTATTTAGTTCAACCTAAGAATGTTTTATTATCTGCAATTACTACAGATGTAGAACCTTCTGCTTTAGGAGATTTACTTTATGCTTACATAATGTTATTCCTATTTGGTTGTACATTTGAAAAGTTTTTACTATTTACAATGTTTATTATAACTGGTGGTTTAATGCTAACAGCTATTGCAGTAATACTTGGAAGTTTAAGTTTTTGGTTTAATAAAACAGATATTATTGCAGATGTTGGTAATAGTTTAACTACTAACTTTGCTACTTATCCCGATGGTATTTTTAAAGGAATAGTTAAAGGTTTATTATATACACTTATTCCTGTTGGGATAATTAACTATATACCTATTCAAGTTCTTACAGAATTTAATTTAGGTTTAACTTTAATCGTTATTGGATTTACTATATTTTTAGTAACTTTAGCGTTTGTTATATTTTTTAAGGGACTTAAGAAATATTCTTCAAGTAACTTAATGATTGCAAGAATTTAAAAAAGGAGGTAATTATGGAGATTAGAAATATTAAAGATTCTGAACTAAAGGATGCTTTAAATTTAGTGTGGGATGTATTTTTAAAATTTGAAGCTCCTGATTATACGGAAGAAGGAATAAATGAGTTTAAAAATAGTATTAATAATCCTGATTTTATAGGAAAAATGGAACTTTTTGGTGCTTATGAAAAAGACGAACTAATTGGTGTTATTGCGACGAGAGAAAAGCATCATTTATCATTACTATTTGTCAGAGAAGATTATCATCGAAAAGGTATTGGAAAATCTTTATATGAATATATATGCAAATTAAATCCAGATGGGTATTTTACAGTTAACTCTTCTCCTTATGCTAAGGGATTTTATGAAAAGTTAGGATTTACATGTGAGTCTTTAGAACAAATAATTAATGGTATTAGATTTTATCCAATGAAAAATGAAAATATTAACATAGATAGACTTAGACATGAGATTCCTACTCTAGAAAGAAAAGATGATGCAATTGAATATATTAAAGAGTTTTTAGAGTATGGCTCTGATATTAATGGGTTTGGTAGTTTAGATAAATATTTAGATAACTATGAAGAATGGCTTGAAAAATTAGAGACTTATCGTAATATTGAACCTAATGAACAAAGAGTACCAGGAGATACTTATTTCTTAGTTAGAGAAAATGATAATAGAATTGTTGGTATGATTAATATTAGACACTGTTTAAATGATAACTTACGTTTAATAGGTGGACATATTGGCTATTCAATTAGACCTACAGAAAGACAAAAGGGATATAATAAAATTAATCTTTACTTAGGACTTTTACGTTGTCAGGAATTAGGAATTAAAGAAGTTTTAATGGATTGTGATAAGGATAATCCCGCATCTGCAAGAACAATGATTGCGCTTGGAGGTAAGTTAATTAAAGAATGGTATGAACCAAACATTTATAAAACTATCTTACAGGATTATGCGATTGATGTTGATGATTCTATTAAGACTTATGCTAAAACTTATAATCCACGTATATGGAAATAATATAGGACTGCTAAGCAGTCCTTTTAGTTTGCTTTACTTTTTTTTGATTTTGTGGTATAATATGGGCACTATTTGGGGTGGTATGAATGAATAAAATAGTAAATTTTAATTCAGAAAAAGAATTTATTGCGTACAGAAAGAGTAAAACTTGTAGTGAACTTGGTACCGGTAGTGAAGGTACATGTTATTTAGGAAGAGACGGTCTTGCATATAAGGATCTATCTGAGGGATTTAGAAGTGAAGTTTATATTCCAGAAGATATAGTTACTCGTAGTGAATGTAGTGTTAAGTCTTTCGCTTTTCCTCATGTCTTATTTACTGTTAATGGGGAACTTATGGGTTATACTTCAGATTTAGTAAAAAAAGATATTACTAATGATAAATATTTATTTGAGCATGGTATTGATCATATTGACTTTGAAAAGTTATATGCAGCATATGAAGTTTTATATGATGATGCAGTTAAATTAGCTGAGGAAGGTATTGGAATATACGATTTATCTTTCAACTTAATGTTTGATGGGGAAAAATTAACTGGAGTTGATACTTGTGGATATTTTCATGCTCCAACAATGGAATGTCTTCATAACACAGATTGTGTAGATTTAGCAGTTAAAAATTTATTTACTATATATGCTAAATATGGATATGGAGAAGATTTAGATACTGATATGGATGTTAAATCATTCCTTGAAATGGTAAAAGCTAATTATTCTTCTAGTGATGGAAAAGGTAGACCTTACATTAAACAATAAAAAAATACTTCGTTTGAAGTATTTTTATTTTTTATTATTATATCTTAATTTTTGTAGTTTATATCTTATAGGTACTAATGTCTTATAGATATAATATATTGGTTTATTAATTATTAAATCAAATTCTCCAATAAATTCAGTATATTCTCCACCTAGTCTTTTCTTGAATAAATGTATTCCATATACAGGATTTTCTTTTGAAGGGTCTCCTGTTGTTCCAAAGAAGTCTATTATTTCATAACCTTCTTCTTTAGCATCTTTAATAATTTCATAATAGATAAAGTAATTTCCATTTAATTCTCTTAGAAGAGTATTATTTCCACCATGAAGAGTCCATACTTTATTACCATATTTTGCTGTTAGAATTGCTGATAAAGTTAACTTATCGTCTTTTATAGGTTCAATTACTTCAAATTCTTTTTTTGCTTTAGTTAATTGATTTATAAATTCTTGTTTTTTATTAGCATTTTTTTCACTATCTTTGTATTTTTCATCAGACATCTTTTCAATATTTGCTTCTAAGTTATTTATTTTTTCTTTGTATGTTTTCTTTAAATTATTTATATCTACTTTTACTACGTATAAATCACTCATATTTTCTTTATGTAGTGTTTCATAGTATTCTTTGTAGTATTTAAATGAATGGTTTACTATACCTTCTCTATCTGATGTTTGAGACATTGTTTCAAAAAAGTCATCTATTGTTTTTTTATCATTTTTAATTAACTCTAGATTATAAGGATTTCCTTTATTAATAATCTTTTTTGTTGTTGGGTGGAAATTCTTTGTGATTTCTTCTATTGTTGGTTCTAAACTTAATCTAAATGTATATCTAGGTTGGTTATTTTCAAAGTTTTTATTAAACCCCATATGTTTATATCCTAATGATTTTAAATATGAGACAACTTCTTCATTATTGTTTTCTTCTAGAATATTACCTTCTATATCTAAATCATGTAGTTTAAAATCAGGATCAATTTTTATAAATAATGCTTTTCTTTTTTTAGCAAAGTCTTTTAAATCATTTGTGAATGATTTTAGTAATTCTTTATTTTTATAATCTATAATAAATCCTCTTGGAGAATAAAAGTACGTATATCCAAGCATTAAACTTCTTTCTAGTAAAAGTGCTACTGCAACTAGATTCTTTTTATCATCTTCATATCCTATATAATGAGGAATTACATTACGTTCTTTTTGTTGGAATTCTCCCCATAAATATGAATGTAAAAAATGAGATGAATCTTTATGTTCACTACAGAATTTTTCGTATTTTTCTTTTGTTAGTTTTTCTATTAGTTTCATATACTTTCTCTCCTATTCATTATATTTAAAGTATACACTTTTTAAAGATTAAGGTCAATCTGGGGACAAAATAAAAAGAAGTAAAAACTTCTTTTAATTTGCTAAAATTGTAAATGCTGCAATAATAATTGTTACTATTGAGAACATAATTGTTAGCGAAAGCAGTGCTATTACATTACCATATCCTGCTTCTGATGATGTTGCCTCATTTGATTGAGATTGTTCTTTTACATATTGTTTTGGCTTTTCTGATGTTTTTGTCTCTGCAGTTGTTCTTTCTGGTACAGTTGGCATATCGCCTAAGGCATCATTAATCATTTGTTGTAGTTCTTTCTTTTTATCATCACCTGGAAGAGAAACTTTTAATGGTTCATATACTTCTGGTTCAGGTTCTTGTTCATGAACAGGTTCTTCTTCAGGAATAGCTGGTTTTTCCACAATTTGTGGTTCAGTTTTTACAGGTTCTTCTACAATATTAGTTGCTCTAGCGCTTGCAGCTATATTTTCTGAATATGCTACTAGTTCTGCCTCAATCTCATCTATTGGTCTTGTATCACCGTTATACATTGATTTTGCTTTTGCAATTTGTTCTTTTGTAATGTGTGGATTTTCTGCTGCCAATCGTGTTATGATCGCAGTTACTTTTTTATATTGTTCTTCCATTATATATCACCTATCTTCTATATAAGTATATCATACTAGTTATATAATTCCTAGAAATATTTATTTTACATGGTATTTTGTATATATTTTTTTATTTACTGTCTAATGACAAAAATTGTCATTTTTTTCTTTTAATTTACAGATATATATTTTTTTATTTACAATTTGTGTGTACGTAAATTGTATGTTATATTATTTATATAGTTTTTTGGGGGATTGTATATGGGAAAGAATGGTAATAAAGGAATTAGTTTGGCTGAACTATTAGAAAAATTAAATAATAATCCTGATAATTTAGGAATACCTGGAAATGGATTTGAATATCAAAACTTGACAGGAAAGCAAGATGCAACTAAGGAGTTTTTTAGAACTCAAAGTTTTCTTAAAAAAATATTTTTAGAGAGAATTATTAATGAGGCGCCTGAATTAGTTGACCCTAATATGAGTTTACAGTTTATTAATTATGGCGATACACAACAAGTTTACGTATTAACTGCAAATGGTAAACAATGGTCTGTTTTAGTTACACAACCAGGTACAAAACATGGAACTGGAAAATGTGAGTTTGACAATTTAAGACATTTATCAACTATTAATAGTGATGTTATTGTAAAGCCAGAATACTATTTTGAAGATAATGGTAAGGAATTATATATAGCACCATATATTTATCAGGCAAGATGTATCGCAAGTCAAGATCATGGGTATGGAATTTATGTACCTGAACCATTTTATAGATTTGATACTTTTACACCTAGAGAAAGAGAAGTTGTTAATACATGTATGATTGCTAATTTAGTCAGACTTTATGATGATGAAAAAGAACAAGGACTTGGTGCTTGTAAAATTGGTGGTGGAGACTTTATTTTAGATAAGTCTTGGGATACAAGTACAAAGGATATTGATGACACTTTAGAAAGTATGAAGTTAATTGCTGCAAGAGAAATGATTCCTATGTCTTTTGATGATTATTTACAGCAATTACTAATTGAGTTTTCTGAAAGAACCTATTACAGAAATATAGAAGATAGAGATCCTAATATTTTAATTAATCATAAAAATAGAATTCCTATGACATTTGGAGAAATTGGAGAAGGAATTGAATTAGGTAAACGTTTAAGAAAAGTTAAATGAGGAGGTATTTATGTTAATTAAATCAAGCGCTATTGATAGATTATTAAGAGAAAATCCTGAACTTGGAGAAAGAAGATTTGGTTTGCCAAGTATTGGGCTTAGAAATGATGGGGAAAAGTTTAATCCTACTGTACAAAGCATTGCTGATGCAATTGACTTTTATGGATTTGAGGTAAGAGATGAAAATATTACTACTATACCTGATATTGATTTAGGTAGTGGTAATCCAACTAAGTATCCTCCCTTCCCTTTATCTATAGAAGAAATGAAAAAGAGTTTGGATTCACAAAATATGTATAGATATCCTTATACAGAAGGTGATGATGAAATACGTAAAGTGTTACTTGATTACGTTGAGAAAGAAGGTTTTATAAATACTACTCCTTATGCATACTCTGATATTGATGATAAGGGACTTTGTGTTCATAATATTACATTTTTACCTTCAACATCAATTGCCTTTAATATGATAGTTAATATTATTTCTAAACCAGGTGATGTTGTATTAGTAACTGGTCCTAATTATGGATTATTTACAATAAGAGCAGAACGTGAAGGTGCCGAAGTTGAAGTTCTTCCTCTTTCAAAAGAAGATAATTGGTTAGTTAATCCTAAAAAGTTAGCTCAAAAGATTGATGATATTAATGATAGTTTACAAAAAGTTTATAATAGACGTAAGGGATATGTTCCTAGAGTTGTTGCATTTTTAAATGCCAATCCAAATAATCCTACTGGTAAGGTTATGGGAGAAAAAGATGTAGAACTTTTAAAAGAAATTGGTGAAGTTTGTAGTAAACGTGGAGTTTTCATAATTGATGATTTAGTTTATCGTGATATATGTTTTGAAGAAGATGGTAAAGCTAAACCTATTGCGACTATTCCTGGTATGTTTAGAAATACAATTTCATTATTTGGACTTTCTAAGAGTTATGGTATGGCAAGTTTGAGAGCCGGATTTGTTGTTGCAGATGAGATTATTATTCGTGAATTAATTAATAGAATATTTCAAGGAATGGACTCTGCTCCAGATATAGTTGGTAGAGCTTTAGCTGGTGCATTCAATGTTACATCTGAAAGAGATAAAGTATATAAAGAATACTTTAGTGAACTTAGAAATATTTATAAGAAAAAATTTATGTTATTAAAAGCATTGGTGGATGGAATTGATTCTATTAAAGATAAAGATTTACGTATAGATTTAGAAAATACCATTCGTGATACTATTAAAGAAAATGATGTTTCAAAAATACTTAGTGGTCTACCTTACGTAAGTTTTCCTAAGAATTTAGAACCAGAGTCTGGTTTCTTTGCAATTCTTGATTTTACCCAAATTAAAGGTATGAAGTATAAAGATATGATTATTAATAGTGAGAAAGATTTATTAGTATTTTTCTATAAGACTTCAAGAACAAGATTCTTAGTTGGACAATCTATTAGTTGGCCATATGAAAATGAAATGGTTGGTAGAGTTACTTTTGCACTTGAAGATAATCGTATTATTACTGCCCTTGCAAATATGAATAGAGCTTTACAATTACTTATTAAGGGCGAGGATTATATTATCCGTAAGAACGAATTGAAAGATCAAGCACAAATGGCAAGAATTAAGATTGATGGTTGGAGAACTGCATATGATAAGATTGTTGCTTCTAAATATTTAAATGCATTAGATTATGAGGCACAAACTCAACGTTATATTAGTAGTTTTGAAGAGTATAAAGACTTGGTACTTGTTGCAGTAAAAGATGATGAAGTTTTAGGATACTCTTGCTTTGCATTAAATGATAAGAGTGGTAAATATGATTCAGAACTTGTTAGTTTATATGTAAAAACAGAACAAGCCGGTCGTGGAATTGGTTCTAACTTATTAATTGAAACTGCTAAGGAATTATTAGAACAAGGCAAACATAATATGATTGTTTGGTGTTTATCTGATAATAAGAATGCTATTAAATTCTATGAAGGTCTTGGCGGAGTTAATGTTGAAACAAAGTCTGCTAAGATTGGTGATGAATATTATGAAGAATATGGATTCTATTTTGATTTAGAAACAGTTACTGGTAGAAAATAAAAAAGAGTTTAAAAACTCTTTTTATTTTTTTCTTCTATGAATTGAATCTAGTAATGTTAGTTGTTTTACTTTTATATTATCTTTTCCGGTACCAAGACTAACATCAGGTTTTACATTTGGTCCATGAAAGTCACTTCCACCACTAATTAATAAATTATATTTTTCTGCAAGTTGTAAGTATTCTTCTTCATTTTCTTTAGAATGATTACTATGAAATACTTCTATTCCATCAAGTCCGTTTTCTACTAAATATTCTATTTTTCTTTCTAGTTCATCTTTATTAAGTTCTAAAGATACAGGATGTGCGAGAACTACATATCCATTAGCATTATGAATTAATTTAGCACATTCTGAAAATGATATTCCCTTAGCAATATCTCCAAGTTTTTCGTATGCTTCAATTAAGTATTTATCAAAAGAATCTTGAACTGACGATGCATAACCATACTCTATAAGTAATTTTGCGACATCTGGTCTACCAATATTTCTTTGAGCATTTAAAATACTTAGTATTTCTTCAGATGTAAAGACAATTCCATAGTCTTTTTTTAATTGACATATTATTCCTGCGACTGAATATATACTTCTTGTATGCAATTCTTTCATTTTTTCATTAAGTTCTTTATTCCATATATCAATATCTTGTCCTAAGATATGCATTCTTCCTTTAGGAACTTTTATTGATATTTCAATTCCATTAATTACTTCAATTTGTCTTTCTTCTTTTGGAATTGTCATATTTTGTACACCAAGTAGTGTATCATGATCAGTAATTGATATTGTTTTTATTCCTTCTTGTTCTGCTTTTTTTACAAGTTCATTTGGAGTTAATTCTCCATCGGAATAGCAAGTATGAGTATGCATGTCAATAAGTTCTAATTCTTTCATTTAATACCTCCTAATTTTAATACTTTTCCTTCTTCGGCTGATGCTGTATTTTCAAATATTTCTTTTGCCTCGTTAACATATAATTCTTTATCTATTTCTGGATAGAAATGTGTTAATACAAGTTGTCTTACTTTTGCTGTTTTTGCAATTTCTGCTGCTTCGTGAGCATATAAGTGATAATCTTTTTTTCTTGTCTGTCCCTTTAAGTATGTAGATTCACATATAAGTAAATCTGCATTTTCTGAAAATTCTCTTAATGTGTTATTTTTATATCCTGTATCTCCACTATATACAACTATTTGATTATTCTTTTTTGCACGTATAGAGTATGTTGGAATTTGATGAGGATTTCTTGAAAAATCTATTTTTACATCACCTATGTTAAGTTTGTCATTTTCATCATAAAATCTAAATTCTAAATAATTTTCTTCCCCAAGATTTGTCAGAAAATTATATGTGTTTAAATTTATTTCCACAGTTTCTGTGGATTTTGTTAAATCTGGCTTAGGAATATATACGGGGATCTTGTGTTGTAAAAGACCAACATTGTGTAAAACATAGCTATCATATGCTAGAGAAAGTAAATCACCGTAGTGATCATGATGAAGATGACTAATTATAATTGTTAATTTTTCCATATCAGTTGACTTTATATACTTAGATACTCCATTACCACAATCAAGCATGATTAAGTTATTTTCTTCAATTATTAAATAACCTGGACAGTTCTTATTTTCAAAACACTTAGGTGAAACTGTTCCTAAAACTTTTATTTCCATATAATCACCTATCTTCTATATTTTTTTACCATTGCTGCTTCTACTACTGGTTCTACATAATCATCAATTGGTTCATCTAACGAAAATAGTTCTCTTACAATTGATGATGAAATGTATTGATACTCTTGATCTGGAAATAAACAAATTGTGCTAATTTCTCTATTACTTAGTTTTCTATTTGTTGTAGCTAGTTGAATTTCAGAATCAAAGTCTGTTACTCCTCTAAGTCCTCTAATCATTGCTTGGCATTCATAAAGTTTTGCTAGTTTGTAAGCAGCTCCTGTACCTGTTACTACTTTTACATTGTCAATATTATCTACTACTTGTTTTACTAGTTCTACTCTTTCTTCTAACGTAAAGAATGGATTTTTCTTTGCTGAATTTTGCATTACAGCGACTACTACTTCATCAAATAAATTACTTGCTTGATTAATTACATTTAAATGTCCTTTTGTGATTGGGTCAAAACTTCCTGCGTAAAATGCTTTTTTCATATACTTTTTTCACCTCTTCTTGTGTTTTTTCTTTATTAATATTGTTTATGACTATGTCATATTTTCCTTCTTCATAATCAATTCCTGCTCTATCTCTTTTTTGAAAATAGTCTCTTGTAACATTTCTTTCTTGAATTGCTCTTTTAATTACTCTTTCTACTCTTACTTCATAAGGTGCATCTACCCAAATTTTCAAATGACTTTGTTCAAAGTATTTTGTTTTAGGTAATAATAAATAATCTAGAAGAATTATTTTATTAGGATTATTCTCTATTATTGAATCAATAATTTTTTCCATATGGAGCCATGTAATATCTGTTAACTTTTGCATTTGTTCTGGAGTTGTGAAAACTATCTGTCCTAATACTTTTCTTTGTACTTCTCCATCCATTACTACATCAGTACCAAATGTATTTTGAAGAGCTTCTTGCACTTCTTTGAAAGTCAATACTTGATGTGATATTTGATCAATATCTACATGAAGCATTCTTTCATCTAAAGTTGATAGTGTTCTTGCAATTGTACTTTTTCCACTACCACTTTTTCCAACTATTGAAATTATCATTTTTATCACCTCTCTAATTGCATTATAGATTCTTTTTTTATATAATTAAAATATATATTATTTATGTTTGTCATAACTGGAGGTTATTATATGAATATAAGTTTTGAATACTATAGGATTTTTTATGTTGTTGCGAAATACGGAAATATTACTAAAGCAGCAGATGAACTTATGATTAGTCAACCAGCAATTAGTAAATGCATTAAACTTTTGGAAGAACAGTTAGGTGGACAATTATTTATTAGAACTAAACGTGGTGTTGTGCTTACTGAAGAGGGAAAAGAATTTTATAAATATATTAAGCATGCGATTGAATACATTAATAATGCAGAAAATAAATTTACTGAAATGATTCATTTAGAAGTAGGTACTATTAGAATTGGATCTAGTACTACTCTTACAAAGAAATTTTTAATGCCTTTTTTAGAAATATTTCATAAAAAATATCCACATATAAAGATTGAAATTGAAACACATGTTTCTGGAGAATTATTATCAAGATTAAGACAAGGACTACTTGATTTAGTAATTTTAAATCTCCCTTATCATGATGATAGTGATATAGAACTTGTTAAAGTTAGAGATATTCATGATTGCTTTATTGTTGGTGAGGCTTATAAACATTTAGCTACTGAAAGCTTAAGTCTTAATGATATTTGTAAGTATCCATTAGTTTTTCAAGCACATGGTTCAACTACAAGAAGATTTTTAGATGAGTACGCTTCTAATAATGGTATTGTTTTTAAACCAGATCTTGATTTAGCAGGATTTTCCTTAGTAATAGAATTTACTCAAATTGGTTTTGGTATAGGTTATGCGACTGAGGAATATATTAAAGAAGAATTAGAAAATAAAAAACTTTATAAATTAAATGTATCTCCTGAAATTCCTAAAAGGGAAATTGGTATTGCTTATTCTAAAAGAAATATTCCAAGTTTTTGTACTAAGAAGTTAATTGAAATTATATTAAATTCTAATAAATAAGAGACTTTCTCAGATGAGTAGTCTCTTTTTTTATTTTATGATAAAATACTTTTGAGGTTATATTTATGAATTTATTAAAAGAATGTAGATTGTGTCCAAGAAATTGCGGAATAAATAGATATGAAAAAATTGGTGTTTGTGGAGCTTCTAATAAAGTTAAAGTTTCACATTATAGTTTACATCAATGGGAAGAACCTGTTATTTCTGGTTCTAATGGTAGTGGTACTGTATTTTTTTCTCATTGTAATTTAAAATGTATTTTTTGTCAGAATAAAAAAATTAGTACAGGTGGTTACGGAAAAGAAATATCTAATAAAAGACTTGGAGAAATATTTTTAGAATTACAAGAAAGAGGTGCTCATAATATTAATTTGGTTACCCCTACACACTATGTTCCACAAATTGTTAAAGTATTACATAAATTAAAAGATAATGAATTAAAAATACCAGTTGTATATAATACAAGTAGTTATGAAAATGTTGATACTATTAAATTATTAGATGGACTAGTTGATATATACTTAGCTGATTTAAAATACTTTGATGATGAATTAGCAATTAATTATTCTAATTGTAGAAATTATTTTGAAATGGCTACTAAAGCAATTGATGAAATGTATAAACAAGTAGGAAAACCTGTTTTTAAAGATGACTTAATGGTAAAAGGTTTAATAATTAGATTACTTATTTTACCAGGACATAAAGAAGATACAAAGAAAATAATAAAATATATATATGATACATATAAAGATAATGTTTTTATTAGTATAATGAATCAATATACTCCAGTAACAAAATCTTTAGTTTATCCAAATTTAAATTGGACTGTTACTGATAGTGAGTATTGTGATGTTATAAATTATGCTTGTGACTTAGGTGTTACCAAAGCTTTTATTCAGGAAGGAGATACTGCAAGCGAAAGTTTTATCCCAGACTTTGATTGTAGTAATGTATAGGAGGATTTATGAAAGGATTTAGAATTAACCCTGATAAGAAATATGTAAATATTATTATGGAAGGATTACAAAAAAAGAATGGACATTGCCCATGTAGATTGGATGTTAATGATACTACACTTTGTCCTTGTGATGAATTTATTAATACTGGTGTGTGTAAATGTAAATTATATATTCCAATTGATGATGCTAATAAGATGATTGAGGAAAAGAAGCTTGATTAGCTTCTTTTTTTACTTTATTTGGCTATTTTATTTTACAATTTTTTATTTTATGTTATTATTATTTTAGGAGGTTATTAAGATGAAAAAGTTAAAAGTTCTATTATTAATGTTATCTTTACTTTTAGTTGTACCTTTTGGGGTTTTTGCTGATGAAGCAAAAGAAGAAAGTAAAGAAGTTAAAGTATATTTATTCTATGGAGATGGTTGTGGTTTTTGTTCAAACTTTAAATCATGGATTTCAGAAATCGAAGATGATTATGATGATAAATTTGAACTTATTCAATATGAAGTATGGAATAATCAAAGTAATAGCAATTTAATGGAAGCTGTTGCTGCTGCAAGAAATGAAGAACCAGGTGGTGTTCCATATATTATTATTGGTAATCAATCATGGGATGGATTTGCTGATGAATATAAAGAAGAAATTTTAAAGAAAATTGATTCTGAATACAAACAAGATCCAAGTGAAAGATACGATATTATGAATTATGTTGATGAAGTAGGTACTTCTACAAACAGTAATTCTTCAATCGATAAAAATACTACTCAAGATGCTTTAGTATTATTAATCGTTATTGCAGTTGGTTCTGCAGTAGTTCTTGGAATCATTGTTGCAAGAAGAAATATAAATTAAAAGAAGCAATGCTTCTTTTTTTTATGCAATTATAAGTTCTTGGCCTATTGAAAGTAAGTTTGATGTTAAGTTATTTAGTTCCTTTAATTTTTCAACCGAAATGTTATTTTTCTTCGCAATAGACCATAGTGTATCTTTAGGTTCAACAATATATATTTTATTTATATTCTCTTGTTTTGGTATTAGTAAAATATCACCAACTTGAAGATTTATTGTGGATAAGTTATTTAATTCTATTAGTTCATCTACTGTAGTATTAAATTTTTTTGATATTGACCAAAGACTATCTCCTTTTTGAACTATATAATTCGTTGTTTGTTCTGGAATAATTGGTTCATTACTTGAAGGGATTAGTAGCTCTTGGCCTATAGTTAATATATTTGAAGTTAAGTTATTTAGTTCTTTAATACTATCAATAGTTGTATTGTATATACTTGCTATTTTATATAGTGTATCCCCTTTTTTTACTATGTAAGTACTATTATTTTCAGAATCTTGTAAATATAGTGTTGTTCCAATAGATAGTACATCTGATGTTAAATTGTTAATTCTTTTTAGCTCTTCTACTGGTATATTGAATCTTCTTGAAATACTATATAAAGTGTCTCCTTTTCTTACAATATATTCTTTATTTGATTCTTTATTTGGTTCTATATATTCATATCCCGCATAGTCTGCAATGGCCTTTACTACACCTTCTACATAATCTTCTAGATTATTATTTAATTTTCTTATATCATTTGGATTATCTATGAATCCATATTCTATTAATAATGGTTCTGTATTACCTGTTTCTCTTAATATATAGTAATAATCTTTTGATGGATTTTCTGGAAGTACTCTTTGATATGCACTTCTTTTTATTTGTCCTTTTTCTCCTATATTATTAAGTGCTAAATTAGCAAGTGTGTTATTATTTCGAAGTGCATAGACTATTTCTGCTCCTTCTCCTCCTCCAGCATTTATATGGTTTGAAATTAGTATTGTATTTGGTTCGTTATTATATGCTTCTAATACACGTTTTATACGCTCATTTTTAGGTAAAGTCTCATCAGTGTCTCTTATTATTACTGATGGTATATTTAGCTCCTGTAGGCGCTTATACATGTACTTAGCAGCTCTTAAATTTAAATCTTTTTCTAATACATTATTTCCTACAGCACCTGGATCTTCTCCTCCATGTCCAGCATCTACTATAACTTTAATATTGTTATTCATTATATCACCTATATTAAAGTATGAAAAAAGAACCAATTTGGTTCTTTTATAAGTCTTGACTATAGTCTAACATCATATTAACATACCTATTTGTAGTATCTTTATCCCAATGTACACCATCTGTTGTATTATATGTTATTTTATATGAATAGTTGTTTGGATGATTAGATGTATCCATTATTTGTATAAATAGTGGAATGTATTCCAAGTTTGTAGAATATTTTCCTTCAACTATTTTTTTCATAGCTTTATTAAAAGTATAATATTTTTTGTTTGAACGGTAGTCTTTGTCACAGGAATTTTTATTTTCATTTGTTACTACTTTTGAATTATTTGTCGCTTGGCTTACTCTTACTGGGTGCATTGCGACTACATATGATTTTACTTTATAGCCACTATTTTTTAGTGAAGCTATCTTAGTGTTATAATTGCTGGCATAAGTATTCATAGTTGAATTTGATTCAGATATTTCATTACATGTAAAATTCTTTATTGTATTTCCTACTAATGGGAAGTATATATAGAATGTTACATAGTTCTTTTTATTTTGATAATTATTTATTTTACTTAATGCAGTTTGAAATCCAGTACCTGTTTGATAATCATGTCCTGAACCGCTTTTATTTACATATATTAATGTATTATTATCTACACTGTAATTATAAGTTTTTGATGAATAATTTGATTTATAATCTTTCATTCTTGTAACTTGTGATGCTCCAATAATTATAACTACTTTTTTTGTTACTGTAATTTTTGTTGTTGCAGTTTTTGCTCCGGATGCAGTTTTTGCAGTTATTGTCGCTGTTCCAATGCCTTTAGCAGTAACTACTCCATTATTTACTGTAGCAACACTTGTATCACTACTAGACCAAGTAACAGTCTTATTTGTTGCATTACTTGGAGAAACTGTCGCAGTTAATGTTGTTGTTTTATTTTTAGCATTAATACCGATAGTTGCGTTTGTTTTATTTAATTTTATTCCAGTTACAGCAACAGTTGTATTTGTAGGTTTTTGTTGTTCTGGTTTCTTTTCTTCTTGTTTTGTAGAATTATCTTCTTGTGGTATTTCTGGAATATTAAAGGTTTCATTTTTACTAGGTGTATTTGCAGATGTTTCCTCTTTTTTATCTTCAACATCTACAGTTGGTTTTTTTTCTACTGGTTTTGTTTTTGCAGTTTCCTTATTATCC
This sequence comes from Bacilli bacterium, assembly GCA_017416535.1. Lineage (GTDB taxonomy): Bacteria > Bacillota_I > Bacilli_A > RF39 > UBA660 > JAEDES01. Next base: position 35,569 of record JAFQCG010000001.1, read on the forward strand.
TTTGGATTATTCTTGATGTATTCTTTTATAGCATCTTGTCCTACATTTACGATTAGTACTTGAGATTTCTTTTTATCTTTTGTAGAAACTGTAACAACTGCACTTCCTTCTCCTGTTGAAATTAAATGACCAAACTCATCTACTTTTACTATATTTTCATTTGATGATGTATATACTAATTCTTCTTTATTTTCACTTGTTTCTAATTGAATACTTTCATTTGGACTTTTTATATTTAGATTTCTTTCATATGCTAGTAATGCTTCTTTTTGTTGTTTCTTTACATCAGAAAAGAACACTATTGCTAGACCTATTCCAATTACACAGAAACCATAAAAACATGGTAGAAAAAACTTATCTAATATTTTCCTCATTGTTATATTCATTTAACATCATCCTTTTTCTTTATTATATCAAATGTCATTAAATATAAATTGATTTTTATGTTTATAAAAAAAATATTTACAAATTAATTGTAAATATCTTGTTCTTTTTTAATTGTTTTAATTTTTATATTAACTCCTATTTTTCTTTTACTAGAGGTTTACTAGTTTCATCAGTTTTATTATAGCATTTTTTTGGCAAGAATGCTTCTGACTCTAAGAATTTATTAAAGGCATCTAATTCAAATATCAGTTTTCTTATTCTTCCACTTTTTGGATCTGTATCAGTTAATGCAATTTTTCTTTCTAATGTTAGTGGTGAAATGTATACATTAACATTTCCGTGAGCTAAGCTATTTCTTACAACATCACACATGACTTTATTAAATACTTCTATAATATCTAATTCTGGATGTCTTTCTTGTTCTTTTTCAATGGATGTTTTAAATGGATTTTCTTCACTATCAGGATCATTTATATTTCCTGTTACTAGTTCGACTGTTCCATCGTCTGGAAAATCTACTTTTTTGTAATCAAGAGCAGAAAAATCTGGACATTGTAGACGATACATTGTTAAATACGCTTTTAAAACTAAAAGAGCTGGATAACATGATTCAAATCCATAATCATCCCCACTAAAGAACTCCGGAGTAAAGTTTGGAGTAGTTAGTGTGCTGTATAAGAACCAGAAGTGGGCATACCAGTTACTTAGCTCCCTTTTAGGATTTAAAACAAAATTTATGTGAGTGGAAATAATTCCATCTTGTACTCTATAATCAAGAGCATAAAATTTATTTCCAAATGTCTTCTCAATATAATCTTCTAAATATCTTATAGTTTCAGGTTTCAACTTTAAAATTTCACCTGTTAGATCTTCAAAATTATTTGATTCTTTTAGTCTCTTTATAAAAGATAATACATCTATTTTGTCATCGTCATATCTTGTTTCCATCAAATGTATTTCTGGTGTTTTTTCTCCTAGACTTTCAATGTTTTTATATCTTATTTCATTAATAGACATTTCTTGCAATATTCTATGTAATGTAGTTTTATCTTTTATTGGTATTTGTCTAATGTTATATGTATACATTACTTCTGTTAAACCTAAACCTTCAATATTTGAAAAATATTCAAATATGTATTTTTCAAATTCTAAATTTAATATCTCTGCTTCGAAATAACTTTTTATTTTTATGTTTGTATAATCTAGGTTATCTTCTTCTAATAGCACTTCAAAATTACTGTGTAAAATACCATTTCTAATTTTCTTCATTATCGATGTTGCATCTTTTTCTTTAGTTAAGTTTTTTACAATACTTAACCAATTATCGAATGGTGTTTCTTCTACTCTTTTATCATTAAATTCTTGTACTCTATCTTTTTGTCTTGTTGTTAGTTTGTCTTCTCCTATACCAGGAGATTTTTCTGCTTTTTTATAATCTCTAATTTTTTCTGTTTTTTCTATTCCTTCTTTATTTAATCCAAGAAGAGCTGTTGTGATGGTAAATAGTAAACTAAACTGTTGTTCACGCATCACTTTTGGATTATTTATTCCTTCTCTTATAAGTGATGTTCTGAAATCATTCATTTTACGTATATCGTATCCATCTTTATAAACTTCTATTAATTTTCTTAAGGCTGTATGAGCTCTACGATAGTATTTATCATAGTTTTTCATAACATCACCCCTTTTTTTTATTTCGCCGTTATTATAACATAAAAGATTATACTTGTTAAGTATAATCTCTTTTTAAAACATATCTTTTTTCTTTAATAAGAAGATTACTAATATTGATGTTACTAAAGATATAATAATTACTATTGGAAAAGCATTTTCCATATGTGATATTCTTCCTAAATCAATATTCATTCCTAAAAAAGATGAAATCATTGTAGGAATTGATAAAACAATTGTTGCTGCTGCTAAAACTTTCATGGCAATATTTAAGTTATTTGATACTACTGTTGAATATGTATCTTTAATAGATAATAATATTCCTTTATAAATAGTTGTCATTTCCATTGCTTGTTTATACTCAATAATTGCATCTTCTAATAATTCACCATCATTTTCATATAGTGGTAAAATATTACCTTTTGCAAGTTTACCTAACACTACATCATTTGATTTTAAAGATGTCATGAAATATACTAATGTTTTTTCAATTTCTAGCATATCTACTAAATCCTTATTTTTAGTAGATTTTTTTAATTCTTCTTCTTTCTTATCAATGTCTCTACTTACTTGTTTTAATACTTTTAAGTAAGCTGCTGCTGTATGTAATAATATTTGAATTAAGAACCTTGTTTTCTTGGCTGTTCTAAAGTTTTTTACTTTATCTTGTTTAAATGGATTTAAAATAGGTGTTTTTTTAGGTGATACAGTAATTACATAGTTGTTGTCTGTAATTATAATACCAAGTGGAATTGTAATGTATTGATGATCTTCATCTAAATATGGAGTATCAACTACTATCAAAGTTGCATTTCCACTTGTTTCGATACGAGGTAATTCTTCAACGTCTAACATTTTAGTAATTAAGTCTTTGTCAACTAATGTTTTTGTAACTACTTTATCTATTTCGTCATTAGTCGGGGTAGTGAGTTCCATCCAGCAATCCACTGTTATTTTTTTTGATTTTTTTAATTTTTTGTCTTGCGAATTAGTTTTATATATTTTTAACATTTTCCTCACTCCTTTTCATAATTTGTCATATTATAACATATTTTCCTTAGAAAATAAAGAAAAAGTTCTGTTATTCAGAACTTTTACCTAATTTAACTTTTGCTGTTTTTTGTTTTCCGTCTCTGATATATGTTATTTCTATTGTGTCGCCTGCTTGATGTTGATATAACTCATATCTTAAATAAGCATAGTCCTTTATTTCTTTACCAGATAATTTAATAATAACATCGCCTTTTTTTAGTCCTGCGGCTTTTGCACCAGAGCCATCTGTTGCATTAATTACAACAACACCTTCTTTAATTTTTTCATCTACTATAATTCTATTTCTATATAACAATGCTGTATCAGTGACATTTGCCATTTCTATTCCTAATACAGGCCATTCTATCTTTTTACCTGCTTCTAATGTTTTTACATGACTCATTGCATATTCTATTGGAATTGCAAATCCCATTCCTTCAATATCATCATCTACTAATTTTAATGAACAAATACCAATTACTTCTCCATTAACATTTAATAGTGGACCACCACTATTTCCTGGATTAATCGATGCATCTAACTGCAATACTCTCATGACCCAGTCATTGCTTGCGGAATTTGATACACTTACTGACACCATTCTATCTTTTCCAGATAAAATACCAGAAGTAACACTTCCCCTATATTCATATCCCATAGGAGAACCTACTGTAAATACTGTGTCTCCAAGTTTCATATTTTCACTGCTTCCAATATTAGAAACTAATTTAACTTTTTCTTTTGCAATTTGAATAACTGCTAAGTCAAGATATTCATCTCCACCTAATACTTTTCCATCTACTTCTTCATCATTTGACATTGTTACTGTTACTTTATCAGCACCTGATACAACATGGTTATTTGTAAGTAAATATCCATATTTGTTATCAGTTTTATATACAAATGCTGTTCCTGTAGATATTACTTGATCTTTTTCATAAGATTTTACTAGTGTTGTAGCATCATATATTTTATCCACTGATGCTGCTAATGAACCTTTTTCATAAACTTGTGTTTCATTTTTTGTAACTACAGTTCCTCCTGTTGTTGTACCTAATACTTCACTTACAATTGGTGTCCATTTTAATAATGAGAACATTACTACTCCTCCAATTACGAAAGAGAAAGTAATTATAAACATCATTTTTATTGTTTCTTTTTTCTTTTTCATTCTGTGTCCGAACTCCTTTCAATTTTAGCTAGTTCTTTCCAATTAGTAGGGAATCCCATACGATTAAATACTCTTTCAATTTTAATTGTATGAAGATTATAATTTAATGTTTGAATTATATTTTCTAATTCCATAGTCATATTCTTAAACTCTTCTGTTTGTAGCATTTGTTTCATAATAATTACTAATGCGAATAAGTCGTGTTTTCCGTAGATATATTCTCCTTCTTCTTTTGGTATATCTAATAGTCTATGATAAATAGTGTCATCTATTGCTTTTTGTGTCTTATTTTCAAATAAGATATCTTCGTGAGCACATAGATTTCTATAATTAGCTAAAATTGGTAAATATGTTTGAAAATCATCAGTTTCAATGCCATATGTTCTTGCGATATCTCTTTGATCTTCTGCCTTTAATACTGAGTACATTTCACTTACGATTCCAAATGATAATACCTTAACTAAGATCCATAGTGGAATATATCCATAGTTTGATACATAGTGAAGTGTTGCAGTATGTTGAGAACCATTTACTCTTATTTGTCTTTTCATCTTCTTTAATAAGTCATTTAATTGACGTTGTTTATCAGGATGTTGAGTAAAGTTCTTTGGCTTTAAATAATCACGTTCACGATATCCATACTTTTTAGACAGTTGATATGAAGTAACTGATTTTAAGTTATTTTCAATTACTAATAGGTATTTAAAGAAAACATTTCTAATTGAACGATCAAATAAGAATAAACTATATAGTTCTTCAAATGTTGTTCCTTCTAAATAGTCATTATCTTCTCTTCTTTTCATAAACAAATGACGATATCCATTTAAAAAGAAATAATTTTCACGTAAAAGAACTACTTTTGCATATTCTTCATCATTAATAATCATACCCCTATGTTTAAGTATTTCTATTTGTTCATCTAAATTTTTAAATTGTTTCCCTATCATTCTTCTCACCTAGTATAAATTATATCATACTATTTCAAGAAAAAGTATGAAAAATTATGTGTTTTTTATGTTATAATTTAGTTACCTCTATTTTTAGAGCATTATAAATTAATAGTTACAAGGGAGGTAGTACAATGCCCGCAACAATTACACATGCTTACTTTGCAAAAGACGTCTTTGATATTCTACCAAGTAATATTAAAAATAGAATTGATTGTAGTAGAATTAAAATGTTTGGACAAAGTATGGATTCCTTGATGTTTTATAATATGTTTTCTATTTTTCCTGGAAAGAAAATTAGAAATTTTTCTAATGAATTCCATAGAAGTAAAACTCAAGCTTATTTTATAAATTTAATTAATTATATTAAAGATAATAATCTAGAAAAAGATATGGATGTTTGTTCATACTTAGCTGGATTAATATGTCATTATGTACTTGATTCTAATATACATCCTTATGTTATATATAAAACAGGTGTATTTGATAAGAAAAGAAAGAATACATATAAATATAATCATGTTCATGATTTTATGGAGACTTTTATTGATAATGATATGGTTAAGAGAAGAGAAAAGATTAATCCATATAAGTTTAGATTAGATAAGTTTTGTTTTAATACAAGGGAGTTTTCTAGTAATCTGAATAAAACTATTGATTATAGTTTTAAGAGTACTTTTGACCTTGATAATATGAGTGATATTTATTTTAAATCGTTAAATCAGATGAAAAATGCATTATATATATTTAGAAGAGATCCTTATGGAATAAAAAAAGTATTTTATAAGATAGCAGATACTTTTACTACTAAAAGAGTATTTAGGTTTGAATCAATTAGTTATCATTATCCTTTAGAAGATAAGCATAATTATTTAAATACAAATCATAAATTATGGAGAAATCCTACTGCTTATAATATGACTAGTACCGAATCTTTTGTTGATTTATATGTTAAATCTATAAAGACAGCTAAAGTAATGATTTGTGCAAGTTTTGATTATATTAATGATAAGGATATTGATTTAGAAAAAATATTTACTAATATTAGTTATATTACTGGTCGTGATTGCGATTTAAAAAAAGAACTAAAATATTTTGAGTTTTAGTTCTTTTTTGTATAATTTTTATTATTTTTTTCATACTATAAGCAGGTGATATTAATGTTTTATAAGTATGATATTAAGAATAATGGGATTGAGGATGTTTTATATTTATATCTATCTTTAAATTATGAGTTTTCTAGAGAATTAGTTCTAAATTCTAATGATGATGATTTAGCTAGAAGAACTAAAAATTTTATTAGAAATAATAATATTAATTATAAAGGGAAAAAAGCATATTTAGTTATAGATGGTATTGTTGTTAAGACTCTTGATATTAGTGAAGAAAGTAATCCTATTGAGATATTAAAGGATAGCTTATATTACTCTAATGAACATTTTTTAGTTACTCTTAAACAAAATGATAATTCTATTATTGAATTACCTTTAAAAGAGTACTTATTAGGTGTTTTAGCAACGAATAGTGTATTAGGTTTAGATATTGAAGTATTGAAAGCTATTTGTATTATGTATAGAACTTATGCTTTTTATAAGATGGCTAAAGATAAATATATTGATGTTTATAATGATTTTGCTGTTTATAAACCTATTTCTTATTATAAATTAGTATGGACTATTGACTATGATGATACATATAGTTTACTTGAAGATGCTATTAAGGATACTGATTGTTTATTTTTAACTTATGATAATAAATATATTCTTCCTTTTATTCACTATTCTAATACTGGAAAAACATTTTTTAATAGAGATTATGAATATTTAAGTGGTGTTAAAAGTTTATGGGATTTAGCTTCTCCTTATTATATTGATATTAAGGAATATAAGTATGATATACTTAGTAATATTTTAAAAATTAATGTGAATAGAGATTCTAATTTTAATATTATTGATGTAGATAGTAGAGATTATGTTAAAAAATTAAGTATTGATGATACTGTTTTTTCTGGAGAGGAGTTTAAAAATTTACTAGGATTAAAATCAATGAATATTAATATAATTATTAATAATGATAATGTTGTTATTATAAGTAAGGGTTATGGTAATGGTTATGGTCTTAGTTTATATGGAGCTAATGAACTTGCTAAGAATGGTTGTAATTTTTCTAATATTATTAAATATTATTTTCCTAAAGTTAAGATTAATAAATATATAAAAGAACTTTCGTAATGAAAGTTCTTATTTTTTTTCTTTTAATGGTTTTAGTACTTCGTCTGCATCTTTATATATTTCAACTGTTGATTTAATAAATGTAGAATACCAATCTACGTTAGAGATAAATGTTTGTAACATTCCAGCTTCTTGTTTTTTTGCTAATTTGTCAATAATATCTGCATTATCTTCTAGTTCTTTAGCAAATTGAAGCATTTCTTCATAAGTAAAGTTACCTATCATTCTTCAATCCCTCCTACTTCTTCCTCATCATCAAGTGTAAGGTCTGCAGCAGGCGGAGGCGTTGGTGCAGGTGTTGCTGCTGGTGCTTGAGTATTAAATAACTTAGCTGCTTCAATTACTGTTGTTTTTGCATCTTCAATACTATCAGCAATATTTAAATTATCTTGATCTTTCCAACCAGCTTTTATCTTAGCAGTTATTTCAAATATTTTATTAACTGCCATTACAAATTGATTATAATCTGACATATTTACCTCCTATATTAGGATAATTCTTGATCCATTCTTTAAATCTGTTTCTCTAACATTTTTATTAACATCATATATTTGACCAGTTTCTTTACTATAAAAATTAGTTTCTGGTTTCATTTCGTATGCTCCATCAGTTAATTCAATTAATGCTTCTTCAATTAACTTTTTTACAGTACCTATTCTTTTATTAATAGGAATGTACAAATCATATGACTTTTCAATTAGGGGAATTTCTAATTCTATTAATATTTTATTTTTATTCATATTAGTCACTCCTATTCATTTGATATAAATTTAACTAGAGTTGCTTTGCCTTTCTTGATAACATAACCAAAGTTAGGTTCAATTTCTGCACGAAGTGTTCTAGCATTAGTTGTAACTTTAAGTGTAAATTGATTTGCAATTCCATTTCCAATCCATACACCTGCTGATAAGTCGATGCTTGCTTTGTACCAAGCTTCGTAACTGATTGACTTAATTTGGTCTATTGTTTCAACCATAATGAATCTTATTGTTCCAAAACTTGATGAATTTTGAATGGCCATTGTTAAATTTCCTTTTTCAATTGGCGACATTTTTTGGAATAAGTTATTTAATCCAATAATCATACATACAACTTCGTCTGGTGTATTATTAGCTTTTTTATCATTACATATATCAATAATTTGTTGTGTTACATTTTTACACATACCACTATCATAAATAACATTTTCACTTGTTGATGGACTTCCACCTAAACAGTTTGCTGCATCCATGATATAGCATTTTGTATTAGGAACTTTTGCAATAGCTTTTGTAAGTCCTTGTAGGAATCCAGGAAGTGAAGTAACATCTTCTCCTGTAATATTGTAAATATAAGAATCTTTTAGGTTGATTGTTGAAATTTCTAAAGATTCTTTTTCGATTCCAACTGGAATTGTTCTTAAATTTCCTAGTACTTCTGCAACTTCTTCTTGTCCAATGTTTTCTGGTAAGATTGGAACTTTCTTTGCCTTATATGGACAAATTTCATTTAATTTATTACTTATAATTCTAATATAATCTGTCATTTTTTCTTCTTTATATGGGAATGCAGTTTGGAACTCATAAATTGCATCTAAAGCAATCATACCACGTCCAAATACTTTTGATGGTTCTTTCTTTCTAACCCCAGGAAGAACACTTGCATAATCAGATGGATCGTTGAATTGTAAAACAACGTTTTGACGGAAGTTTTGTCTAATACGATATCTTACTGTATTTGGTCCATTTGTAGTAAAGATAAATACTACACCATATTTTAGACAGTCACGAGTTATTTGACCTAATGTTTCTTCATAATCACTATATGATTCCATAAATGCTTCAACATTGTTGATGGCAACTACTATTAATGGTAATTGTTTTCCACCATGGTTGATATAGAAATCAAACGATCCATTGTAGTCAACAAATAATCTCTTTCTTTCTTCTATTATATTATTAACCATTTTAAATAGGTTATCTATTTTTTCTGCGTCTGCCGCTAGTAAAACTTCACCAACATGAGGTGCTTTTTTAAACATTGTCATTGTTTCTGCACCAAAATCTAATAAGTAGAAGTTTACTTCGTCAGAACTATGAGTAGTTATTGTTGAATAAATAATACTTGTAAGCATTAACTCTTTACCACTACCTCCAGAACCGAAAATTATCGCATTTCCATCTTGTGAAAGAGGAAGTGTTAATAAATTTTGTTGTTGGTTATCTGGGTCGTCATATTCTCCAATAACTGGGTTAATTACGTTTTTCTTAATTTCGTAATTATATTTTTTCTTTAATTCTTCAACAAAAATCATATCTGGAATTTTGTCTAGCCATAGTTGTTCTATTTCAATATTTTCGCGTTTTGCTTCATCAACAATATATTGAATGATACTAGTAATTTCTTCACCTTTTGCTTCTACTACTACATCATCTTGTTTTGTATCTAGTGATTTAATTACGTTTCCAACATTATCAATGATATTAATTGATTGGTCAACTTTCTTTTTACGCTTTTCTGTTGGATAATATTTTGCTCCTGCCCAAGCAGCTTGTCCCATTGCGAATAATTCATTATAACCTACTTGTAAGTAGAATCTACCTGCTTCTTTTAAGTTGGCAGCATCTGGACATTTAATCATATCATTACTATCTGCTTTATCTTGAACTTTTAAACAAACACGGAATTTTGAGTTTGACCAAATTTGTTCATTAACAACTCCGGCTGGTTTTTGTGTTGCTAGGATTAAGTGTACTCCTAATGAACGTCCAATACGAGCTGTTGAAATTAATTGCTCCATGAATTCTGGTTTTTGTGCTTTTAATTCGGCGAACTCGTCACTTATTATGAATAAATGAGATATTGGTTTAGTAACTAGACCTTTACGATATAGTCCTTGATATTTATAAATATCGATTGTACTTTCATTTAACTTATCTCGTGCTTCGTTGAACATTCTTTGACGTTTACGAAGTTCTGATTGAATAGATGCAAGTGAACGACTCATCTCATTTGTATCTAAGTTTGTAATTGTTCCTGCTAAGTGAGGAAGTTTCATACCTGTTTCTTTATTTTCAAAAGCTCCTGTTAAACCTCCACCTTTATAGTCAATAAGTACAAATGATACTTCGTATGGGTGGTAGTTTAATGCCATTGACATAATATAACTAATAATGAATTCTGACTTACCTGAACCTGTCATACCTGCTATAAGTCCATGTGGACCGTGGAATTTTTCATGTAAATCTAGTTTAAATAATTCTCTTGTTTTGTCTACTCCAACTGGTGCTTGTAATGATTTAGTTGGATCATTTTGTTTCCATCTATTTAAGATATTTAATTGTTCAACCATACCAACATTATACATTTCTAAGAATGTTAATGAATTTGGTAATGTTTGGTTTTCTTTTGCTATATCAATAGGTACATTTGCTAATATCTTACAGCATTCAAACATGTTTAATGTTGGATCAAAGTCAGCTAAGAATTCTTTTTGTTTGTTTGATACTAATTCGTTTTCGAATACTCCTGATTTTTTGTCTCCAATACTGATAAATGTTTTACATTCATTTGGAATATTAATTAATCTTGGACTAATTACAATTAAACTAAATCCGTAGTTCATATTTGTTTCAGCTACGTCTTTGATAATTTCAATATCTCTGATTCCTTTATAATCGTCAGTGAAGATAACATAATATGGTTTGTGATGTTTATAATCGGCAGCACTTTGTTCCATTTTTCCATTATTATCTCTAAACTTTCTAGCTTGAAGCGCTTTTTCTAATGTCAAAGATATTTCTTTTGCTTCATCTAAGTTTGTTGCGAAGTATCTTGTACTTCTATCATTACTCCATGTATGTGGCGCTACTTTTAAGTACTCCCAATATGGTGCATTTTTTTCATTAGTAAATACTACTAATTTTAAATCTTCATAACTATGATAAGCTAACATTTGAAGAATTAGTCCTTCAACAAATTGACGTTTATTTGATGAAGTTCCGATTATTGCAGAAATGTTTTTTTGTACAAATGATAACGATACAGGAACATTTTCTAACATTCTAGATTCTGCTCCAAGTTTATATACTTCTTTTAATAATTCATCTGTTTCTAATGAGAATCTTTCTTCAGGGAAACTAACGTTACCAAATAGTGGTGTTGTACCAATTCCTAAACGTAAGTCTAGGAAATCTTCTTGATCAATTTCTCTTTCCCATAAATTTCTTTTCTTAGAGTAAATAATTTCTTTTGTTGCAGATAGAGGAAGATAGTTATCAATTAAAATTTGTCTTTGAATCTTCATTTCTGCTTGAATCTTTTCACGTTTTTGCTCAACATATTCATTGTATTTTTTTAAACGTTCTTTTTCACGCTTTTTACGTTGTGCTTTTTGATAATTTTGAGACATTATTGGCCAAACTATCATTGTACATAGCATAGCTCCTGATGTTAGTAAGGTTGATGCTACATCTTTTATATCAACAGTTCCATTAATAACACTCATAAATGAACTAATACCTGTTGATAAAGACATCATTGCCATTGTCATCATTGGACCTAATGTATAAATTAGTGGAGTCTTATCTTCTTGCTCTTTTCCCGGAGGTGGATCAATTCCAATATTTACTTCTTCTATTCTTGTTTTAAATCGTGGCGCACGATAGAAGTAATCTTCTTCTTTAAAGAATTCTATTGCTTCTTCATCTGGATTATCTTCTTCTGTTTGAGTTTGTACTAGTGGTCTTTCAATATCAAATAATCCTCTATTAAAATTTACATAGTTTCCGATATTATTAATTATTACTGATTGGTCCATTACAATAATTTTTAGACCCATAATAAAAATTACATCACCATATTCAAGTGTTTGTGTTGTGATGGCTACATTATTTACGTATGTACCATATTTACTATTTAAATCTTGGACTACCCAAGTTCCGCCGTTATAAATTAATCTTGCTTGTTGTTTTGAAACAAGTGGATATGCATAACTGATATGAGCATTTTGGTCATTACCAATAATAATTTCACCTTGTGCTTTAAGACGTAGTTTTAATGTATTCTTTTCTGTACTTGGTGAACAATATAAAATAACATACTCATTATCAGTATTAATTTTTAGGAAATATAGACTATATTCTTGAAGAATGGCTGAATCAATTTCATGATCTCCATTCATAATTTTAGTTTCGAAGTCACTCTTAATCTTCCATTGACCATTATCTTCTTCAACGTTGATTAAGTTTCTAACATTACCGAGATAATCGTTGTCTGTGATCCAGTAGTTTCCAGCAACTTTAGTAGGTAATGTAAAATTATAAATTTTGCTTTTTTTAATCAATCTTACGATCACTTAAGATCACCCCAGTTATTATTCCTATTCTATATGTAATTATAACTTTTTTTCTATATTTTTACAACAAAATTTTATTATATTTTTCTTTTTAATCGCTTAATAAAAAAGTAGAATATTTCTACTTTTCTCTTTCTAAATATAATTTGTCATTTTTTTCTAGAAAAACACCATATAAATCTTTTTTTGGTGAAGTAAATATCAATTTCTTATCATCTTCTTCAGTGTTTTCTTGTTCTTCTGGAATATTTGGTTCTGGTGGTTTATTATCTGGAGTATTTGGTGTTAGTGGTTTATCTTCTGGAACTTCAGTTTTAATTTTTTTAAAATTTAGTCCATTACTATTAATTATTTTTATTGAGTCGTCTATCCATAGGCATTCTTCTGGTTTTTTCTTGTTGTTTATGGAATATGAACCTCCATTATTTTTATACCATCCTGTTCCTGTAAATTTCCCTTTCCCACACTCTATATGGCAATGATTTCCTGTAGCATTCCCTTTTGTTCCTTCTGAGTAAAATGGCTCTTTTCTATTTATTTTCTTTCCTACAAATAAGTTACTTACATCATTTGAATGAGCAAACATTATTGTCATATAATCTATTGTTCCATCTGGATATTCTACGGGTTCAATACTTTCTAACCAAACTTCGTTTGCATCAGTTTGATATATTTTCTTTATTATTCCAGTAAAGGGAGCATAAAGTGTTGAAATATTTGAATCTGGTCCAGCTTCATCTATTGCATAACTATCTATATGACTTCCAACATTATACCTTTGAGTTATTCTCATATTCTTACTTGGATAAAGAGGTTTTTCCATTACTCTTTCTCCTTATTGATTATATTTTCTTTTGATATTGATATTTTATTTCTTGAAATTATATTATCATATGATAATAATTTTCCTTCTAATGTTTTATATAATGTATCTGCTCCTAAAAATGAAAATAGTCCAACCCAAAGACTTGTAGGAAAGGTAACATTTGTAAATGTTATACAAAATACTACTCCTACTGTTAAGTTAACTACTAGTGAATATAATGGTAAGCATTTACTATTTGGCATATGTCCTTTTGTCTTTTGTATAAATGCACATGTTACTACACTTAGGGCTATTGCGATTACAAATAACTCTTCTAAAAATTCTATTTTTAACATATATTACCTCCTATAGTAATATATGCAAATAAAAAAGTACTTTGATAAGTACTTTAATTTTGACTAATTGAAACAATTGACAATAATAGAAGCATTGTTAATGTTATATTTTTTGTTTTGTTTATATTAACTAGCCAATCTCTATCTGGTAAATTATATTTTACCTCAGCTATTACTTCATTATTTTCATCTGATATAGTGTAATCTGTATATGTAATATCAACATCTAATGTCCATTTACTTTCTGCTAACTTATATTGTGTTCTATTTGTATTTAGCACTTTTTGCATTTCATCAATTACTTTATCATTTTCTTTAAATGTATATTTCTTTTTACCAAATGGAACTAATATCTCTGCAATATATTTTTTATGAGCATCGTACAACTGTAACTCTTTTTTGAAAAATAGATGTCTTTCCCTCATTACATACACTCTATCATTTGTTTCATTTCTTACTATATATAGTTCTAGCCCTTGTTCTTTTGTTACTGATATTTTCAAATTCATAGAATCACCTACTATATCAATTGTATCATTGTTTTTAATAATATTTATATACTTTCAGTTATATTAAGTGTAAAGTTAACTACTTTTTTCACTTTTTCTAAGTGATTTAAAGAATCTTTTTATGCCTGATTCTTTTTTTTCTTCCGTTGGCACTACAACAGTTTTTTCACCTTCAACATATTGTTCTGCAACGACAATTGTTGGTTTTTCTACACCTCGTGGTAAAGGAAATTCTAATTCTCCTCTTTTGAACATTATCATATCTCTAATAGAATACATTTTAAAATCAAATAGTTCTAAATGTCTTACAACGCTTTCATATTTTTGTTGTCTTTGCTTTTTAGGTAATTTGTTGAATTCTTCGGCTCTTTTGTTTTTTTCTTGAGCAATAGATTGACCTAACGCTAAAAGCTCTTCTTCTGTTAAATTTTTAATTTCATTGTAATCTACTATCCAATCTTGATTTTGAAAGAATTCTACTTCTTCTGGTGCTTCGAATTTAACAAATTCATATCTATTTCTTTCATCAATAATTGTTATTCCGTTTCCAAATACTTTCATAAAAATTGAAGCCGGAATTGGTATATCTGTCTGATTTAAATATACCATATCATTTTTTTGTACATACACTGAATTATCTTTAAATATTTTCATTAGAACCTCCTTTAATACGTTGTATATTATAGCATGCTTTTTTTCTTCTTTCAAATTTTTCCAAGCAAAAAAGCTTGGGTTTCCAAGCTTTTGTAAAACTGTATAATTAACGTTTTGAGAATTGTGGAGCACGACGTGCTTTTTTAAGTCCTGGTTTCTTACGTTCTTTCTTACGAGGATCTCTTGTAATGAATCCAGCAACTTTTAATGTTTTTCTGAAACTATTTTCTGAATCAGCTGGAGTTGTTTTATCATAGTCTAATAATGCTTTAGTAATTCCGTGACGGATAGCTCCAGTTTGTCCAGAGAATCCTCCACCTTTTACTTGTGCATCTACGTCAAACATTTCTCTTGTGTTTGTAACATCAAGTGGTTGACATAAGTCCATTACTAATACTTCGAAAGGTAAGTAGTCATGAACATCTTTACCATTAACAGTAATTTTTCCTGTTCCTGGAGTTAATGTAACGCGAGCTACACTAGTTTTTCTGTGTCCAGTACCAGTATAAACATTTTTCTTTTCTTTTGCCATAACTTAAACCCTCCTACTTAACTTCAAGCACTTCTGGTTTTTGTGCTTCATGTTTGTGTTCATTTCCAGCGTATACGAATAATTTCTTATACATTTGTCTTCCTAATCTGTTATGTGGAAGCATACCTTTTACAGCTCTTTCCATCATTTCAGTTGGATATTGTTCTCTCATTACTTTTGCAGTTCTTTCTCTTAATCCACCTTGATACATAGAATGGTCATAGTACATTTTGTTTTCTAATTTGTTTCCAGTTAGATTAACTTTTTCTGCATTAACAATAATGATGTTATCTCCGCAATCAATATGTGGAGTATAAGTTGGTTTGTGTTTTCCACGTAAGTATGTAGCAGCTAAGCTAGCAACACGACCTAAAGATTTTCCTTCAGCATCAATTACATACCATTTACGTTCTACAGTTTCTTTTTTTTGCATATAACTTGTCATATTTTTTCTCCTTTTACTTAAATCAGACTTTCCCAGGGTCTAATTTATGTGGGGATTCGAATGTACCGATTATGATTATACTAAAAAAAGTATTAAATTGCAATACTTTTTATTACTATTTCTCTTATTTTATCGATATTTCATCCCATATTTACACTATTTATTTAGTGTATTTGCTTCTTGTGAAATAACTTCTGGATCTAATTGATCTAGGGCAATAAGAGTTCTTTCTAATTCTTCATCAGATAATGATTCAACATATGCTTGTGCTGAATTAATTTCTCTTAATGTATTTTGGTAACTTGCTTCTTGAAACATATATGTTCCAGATGATGCTGTTGTACTTAATGTTGCACCAATTGCTGCTTTTTTCTTGTTAACTAAAATACCAGTTGAATTTCCTTCTTCGTCCTTTTCAATTTTTACAGCTGTTTTTGCTGTTAATCCTGTTGCCCCTGCAACTGTTGCTGTTTCGATTAATGTTGTTGTTGATTGTAACATATTATTTACCTCCCGAACCTTTTGCATCACTTTCTTGTTTTGATGATGCTCTATTAGCACCTAGTGTTGTTTGCACTAGTTTTCTAAATTGTTCTAATTCTTCTTTTGTTTGGATACTGTCGATTATTTGTGAAAGCGATGGAATATCTTCTGTCTTTTCCATAGTTCTTGTCACTAATGATCCTGCTTCACTATATTGTTCTATATTTCGTTTGTTTCTTCTTTCTTCAAGTTTTTTCATTGTTTCTTCTCGTTGTTTAAAACGATAAATGTTGCAATTTTGAATATTTACACATTGAAAGTTTACAAATAGACTTCCTAGTTCTAATGCTAAGAATGGAATTACTACTGTCGGCCATATTCCAAATGCTGCTGTTGTAGCTAATGCAGGAATGGCAATTGCATTTTTTATAATGCCTTTCATGTGAATGTCTTTATTCCAGTTTAAGTAATATAATATTTCTGTTGGCTTATTTGGATCCATATGATAGTTTCTATTTTGTTCACGATGAAATTCTTTTCTCATTATCATTTTTTGCATTCGATAATGGTCAATTATTTTCTTCTGTTCTTCTTTTGTTGTTGCTTTTTTTAGTTCTTTTTTCTTTTTTCTATCACATAGTTTGTCATACCATTCAATGTATCTTGGGAAGAGTTTTTTTATAACTTTATATTTTAATTCTTCTACCTTAAATACTACTTTCTGGAATTTATTAGCGCCAAGTTTTTCACACAGTTCAATTTTCTTTTTATAATTTACTGTTTCCATAACCGTTTCCCCTATTCTCTTTGAACGGCTCTTATTATAACATATTTCGATAAAAAAAGCAACTATTTGTGTTGCTTAGTATCTGTTTTAGTATATTGTTTTGGTTGTTCTATAGTTATATTTTGCTTTTCTTCAATATCAAAATCTAATTCCTTTTCTGCTAATAGTTGGTCTAATTCAACTAATTGTTCTGTAGATAGTGAGTCCACATAACTTTGTGCATTTCTTATTATTACAATATTGTCTGGAACTTGTATATTATTTAATGCTGTTGTAATTGAACAGGCCATTGTTGTTGTTTTATATTCATCATCTATTCCGTCTAGACAAGTTGTTGTACAGTATAATTCAGAGCATAATGATGCTGTATCTAGCGAATTTGCGATTAGTGTTTCTAAAGCTGTCATTTGAACCTCCGTTTATTAATATGTTACTTCTGTTAAATACAGTCCTTCTGGTGGAGCTGTTTTTCCTGTTGTTGTTCTATCTTTACTTTCTAATATTTTTTCCACATCTTCTGGGGATATTTTATTTTCTCCAACTCTTATTAAGATTCCAACCATATTTCTTACCTGATATCTTAGGAATCCATCTCCTTTAAATGTGATTACTAATTTATTATCAATCTGTTCTACTTTTGCGTCTGTTATTGTTCTTACACAGTTTTCTTTTTCTTTGCTTTCTGTTACAAATGCTCTAAAATCATGTGTACCTAAAAATATTTTTATTGCTTCATTCATTCTATCTTTATTCAAAGTATAGTTATATTGGAATACATAATTTCTTTCTAATGGGTTATATTCTCCTAAATTAATATAATATTTGTATTCTTTACTTTTTACATTATATCTTGCATGAAAATCATTACTTACAATTTTTGTTTCAATAACATAAATATCATCTGGCAAATTACTATTCATTGCTCTTTTTAGCTTATACTCTGTTATATCAACATCTATATCAGCATGAGCATATTGACATAATGCATGTACTCCCTTGTCTGTTCTTCCTGTTGCGACAATATTTGTTTTTTTACCATTATTTATTATTTGTAAAGCAGATTCTAAACGTTCTTGTATTGTATTAAGATTTGGCTGTGTTTGAAATCCACTATATGCTGTCCCATCATAAGAAAATTTAATTAAAAAGCGCATAGAATCCTCCTTTAAATATGTTTATAAATATCTTTTATGATATCTCTTACATCTTTGTGATAATCAATTTTTACTTCTTTTTTGTTTTTTGCTAAGTATGTAAATTCTACTATTTCTGGTATATTAAATTTGTTCTTTTTTAGATATTCAACATCTAAAAATACCTCATTTGTTTTTCCTTCTAAACTTATTTGATCGTTTTTTATAAATAGCATTTTATTTGTATATTTATATAGAATATTACTATCATCAGATGCAATAATAATTGTTTTTTGGAATTGTTCTTTTAGTCGTTGAATTAACATTATTAATTTCTTTTCATTATATTTATCAAGACATTTAAATGGTTCTTCAAAGATAATTAAATCTGGATTAGATAAAAGAGAAAGTGCTATTTGAAGTAATTTTTTTTCTGATGATGATAGTGTTTGAATATTTCTTTTTAAAATTGATTCTTCTAATGATACAATTTTTAATGAATCAGTTATCTTTCGTAATGGATCTTTTATTTCTAATTTATGTCTTTTTATGTATTCTATCATTATATTTAATACATTACTTTGTGATGATAATATACTATCTCTTATTAGGGCTATTTTTCTACGATATGACCATATATTTTCTTTATTAACTTTTTGGTCATTTATTATTAATTGACCTTTATTTAGGGATTTTAGTGCTATTAAATCGACTATTTCATTAATATTTTTTCCTGTAATACCTATTATCTGACCTTTTTCAATTTCAAAAGATAGTTTATTATCTTTATGTTCATAATTTTTAAATATCATTTCCATAGGTTATTCACCATCTTTTCCATATCTAGTTCGATATCTTTAATAAGGTCATAATCTTTTAGTTTTACAGATAAATCCATCATAAACGGTAGTTCTAGTCCTGCTTTATTAATAATATTATCTTTTTCTAGCACTTCACTTGGTATTCCTTCTAATGTTATTTGTTTATTACTAATTATATAAGTGTAATCACTTTGTAGGTTGCATTCTAATATACTTGTGATCATTATAATTGTTATTTCATGACTTTTATTAATATCTTTAAGTATATTTGTTATCTCTAGTAATTCTTGTTTATTAAAAATAGGACTTAGATCATCTATTAATAATATTTTTGGTTTTGAAATAATTGCTTGAGCTAGTTGAAGTTTTATAATATCTTCCTCAGATAAACTTTCCACATTTTTTGTTAAAAACTTTGTAAGTTTAAATGTTTTTGCAATATCTTTTATTATTTTTTGTTTTTCTTCTTTAGAAAGTTCTGTTGGCAGTTGATAAAGAAGTTCATCTTCAACTCTTTCTTGTATAGGATTATATTCTAGTGGTATTACTGATTTAATAATATTTCCTATTTCTGTTATTTTATAATCGTGATAATCTTTATCAAATAGTATTATTTCACTATTTGTGTATAGCTGTCCATCAATTATTCTAATTAATGTAGTCTTTCCACAATTATTTGAACCTGAGATAGTTACAAATTTATTTTTTTCTATTTTTAAGTTGAAATTTTTGTATAAATCTATATATTTTAGTTCTTTTATCTCTAGACAATTATTCATAACCGACCTCCCCATATATTAAGTAAAAATCAACGTTTAGTTGATTTTCTTTTTTTGTATTCGATATGCAATTCGAAGTAACATTTTATCTGATATAAATCTTCCAAAAAATTTAGCACATTTCATTGTGAATCCTGGAATAATAAGCATCTTGTTTTTAAACATTTGGTCTATTGCATATTTTGCGACATATGTACTTTTTAATGGCTTTACCCCAAACTTTACTCCAGCAACATTATTAAAGTTTGTTGCGACTGGTCCTGGACATAATACCGAAATATGTACATTTGATTGTTTTTTCTTTTGTTCATAGTAAATTGCTTCTGATAGTTGATAAACATATGATTTTGTTGCATAATATGTTGCCATTAGTGGTCCAGGTTGGAATGCGGCAGATGATGCTACATTTAAAATGTATCCGTAGTTGTTCTTTTCCATATCTTTTAAGAATGATTTAGTTAATAAATGAACTGCTTTAATATTTGTATCAATCATTTCCAATTCTTTATTCAAATCTGTTTCTGTGAAGTTTCCAAACACTCCAAATCCAGCATTGTTTATTAAGATATCAATTTTTTCGTTTTTTGTAAGAACATATAGTTCTTTTACTTTTTGTTCATTTGATAAATCTGCAACAATAATTGTTACTTTTGTTGGCAATGACTCTTGAATCTTTTCTAGCTTTTCTTTATCTCTTGCTACTAAGATTAGTTCACATTTCATTGTAGCAAGATATCTTGCCATATCTAAACCTATTCCGGATGATGCACCTGTTATTAATGCTTTCATTCAACCACCTCATTTACTAATTTAATTATAGCAAATTTTTTGTTTATTTTCTATTATGAATATTAGAAAATAAAAAAAGACAGATTATCTGTCTTATTTTTATTATTTAGTTTCTTCTTTTGCTTTCTTAGTTGCTTTCTTTTCTTCTACTGGTTTAGCTTCATCAACTAATTTTAAAATAACCATTAAAGCATCGTCTCCACGTCTTTCAGCTATTTTTAAAATTTGTGTATATCCACCATTACGGTTTTCATAACGTTTAGCTAAGTCATTGAAAATTTTATCAACAGCAGCTTTATCGTTATGTAAGAATGCTAATGCTTTACGACGAGAAACTAGATCTCCTTTTTTTCCGTAAGTAATCATTTTTTCAACGAATTTACGAACTTCTTTGGCTCTAGTTTCAGTAGTTGTAATACTTTCGTTTGCAACTACTTGTTTTGTTAATGTAGCAAGCATACTTCTTCTATGTTTATTATCTCTTCCTAATTTTCTATATGCCATAGTTTTGCCTCCTTATATTTTAGTCATCATCACGTAAGATTAGACCCATATCTCTAATTTTGTCTAAAACTTCTTTTAGAGACTTTTTACCTAAATTACGTATTTTCATCATATCTGATTCACTCTTGTTAACAAGGTCTTGTAAAGTATGAATTCCAGCTCTCTTTAAGCAGTTATATGCTCTTACAGAGAAATCTAAATCTTCGATTGAAGTTTCTAAAGCTTTAACTTTTGGATCTTCAGTCTTTTCGATCATCATTCCACTTACATCAGCGATTGATGATAAATCAGTAAGGATATTGAAATGTTCAATTAAGATTCTTGATGCTAATGCAATTGCCTCTTCTGGTTTAATTGAACCGTTTGTCCATACGTCTAAGATTAATTTATCATAGCTTTCATCTTGTCCAACACGAGCATTTCCTACTTCGTAAGAAACTCTTTCAATTGGAGAATATAATGAGTCAATAGCTATAACTCCTGCTTTTTTGATATCATGAATTCTCTTATTATCTTCGCTTCTAACATATCCACGACCATTTGTAACAGTCATTTCCATGTTTAATGTTGCTCCTTTTGATAATGTTGCGATAACTTTGTCTTTATTAATAACTTCAACATCAGCATCACATTCGATATCAGCTGCAGTTACTTCTCCTTCTCTTGAAACATTGATACGTACTGTTTTTGTTTCATTTGAATGGTTTTTAAATACTATACCTTTTAAATTTAAGATAATAGTAGTTACGTCTTCATATACTCCATCGATTGTTTGGAATTCATGAAGAACACCTTCGATTTTAACACTACTAATAGCGCTTCCTGGTAAAGAAGATAACATAACTCTTCTTAAGGCATTACCGATAGTAGTACCAAATCCTCTTTCTAATGGTTCTAATTCGAATCTTCCATAAAAATTATTTTCTATTGAATCAGTTATTTTATAAATTGGTTTTTCAAATTGTAACATGAAACTAACCTCCCTTTGTTTTTTGCCACTATAATTATTCCTTTAATTATCCACGTGGACGTTTTGGTGGACGACATCCGTTATGTGGAATTGGTGTAACATCTGAAATTGCAGTTACTTCTAATCCAGCTGTTTGTAATGAACGAATAGCTGTTTCACGTCCTGGTCCTAAACCTTTAACGCGAACTTCTAACTTTCTCATTCCAGCGTCGAATGCAACTTTTCCTGCTGCTTCAGCAGCCATTCCAGCAGCGAATGGAGTTGATTTTTTACTTCCTTTGAAACCGATAGCACCAGATGATGCCCAGCTAATTACATTACCATCTTTATCTGTGATAGTAGTAATTGTATTGTTAAATGTTGAATGAATATGAGCTATTCCTTCAGGTACATTCTTTTTAACTTTTTTCTTTCTAGTTTTATAAGCCATAAGTCTTACCTCCTTTTTTTAATTAACTAAGTTTTAAACTAAACTTTCTTCTTGTTTGCTACAACTTTTCCTTTACCCTTACGAGTACGAGCATTACGATTAGTTCTTTGTCCTCTTACAGGTAATCCTTTTTTATGACGTGTTCCTTCGTATGAATTAATTTCCATCTTAGTTTTGATGTTCATACTAACTTCACGACGTAAATCTCCTTCAGTTAAATGTTTGTTGATTTCGTCACGAATTAAGATTAAGTCATCTTGAGATAAATCTTTAGTCTTAGTTGTTGGATCAATATTTACTTCCTTTAAAATTTGTTTTGCTAGACTTCTTCCAATTCCGTAGATATATGTTAATGAAATACAAATATGCTTGTCATTTGGAATGTCTACACCTTTAATACGTGCCATTTAGTACACCTCCTATTAACCTTGAACTTGTTTGTGTTTTGGATTTTCACAAATTACTCTTATTTTTCCTTTGCGTTTAACGATTTTACATTTTTCGCAAATTGGTTTTACTGATGCTTTTACTTTCATTTTTATTCCCTCCTATTATTTACGATAGGTAATACGCCCACGTGTTAAGTCATAAGGCGATAGTTCTATCATTACGGTATCTCCTGCTAAGATGCGAATATAGTTCATTCGTATTTTACCAGAAACGTGAGCTTCCACAATGTGTCCATTTTCTAGTTGAACTTTGAATTTCCCACCTGGGATTATTTCAAGAACTTTACCTTCTATTTCGATTGTATCTTCTTTAGCCATCTTTTCACTCTCCTGTCCCTGTCAAGATTTTATATCCATCGGCAGTTACTACAACTGTATGTTCAAAATGAGCTGATGGACGACCGTCTGCAGTATCTATTGTCCAATCATTATCATGAATGAAAATTCTCGGACTTCCTAAAGTTAACATTGGTTCTACTGCAATTACCATTCCTTCTTTTAGTCTTGCTCCTGTGTTCTTAGTTCCATAATTTGGTACTTCTGGATCTTCATGAATTGAAGTTCCAACTCCATGACCACATAGTTCTTTGACTACTCCAAGTTTATGTTCTTTTGCATATTGTTCTATGGCGTATCCAATGTCTCCTACTCTATTTCCTGGTTTAATTTGTTCTAATCCAATAAATAGAGATTTTTCTGTGTGTTCTAATAAGAACTCTTTTTCTTTATCAACTTCGCCGACTTTATAAGTCCAAGCTGAATCTCCATGATATCCTTTATAGCATGCGCCAATATCAATAGATACGATATCACCATTCTTTAATACATAATCACTAGGAAAACCATGAACTACTTCAGAGTTTATACTAATGCATAATGTATAAGGGAAACCTTCGTATCCCTTAAAAGAAGGTGTAGCATCTTTACTTCTAATGAAGTCTTCTGCTAACTTATCTAATTCAATAGTTTTAATACCTTCTTTTATGTATGGTTGTAGATACTTATGTGTTTGATAGACAATATTACCAGCAATTGCTAAGAGTTCAATTTCGCGTTTACTTTTTAATGTAATCATCTAATCAGTCCCCTCATTAATTCTTGCTAATAATTTCATCTATTTGTCTAAACACTTCATCGAATTCATGATTACTATCGATTTCGTGTAAGACATTTTGTTTTCTGTAATGTTCAATAATTGGTTCTGTTTTTTCTTGATACATTGCAAATCTTGTTTGAAATGATTCTAAGTTATCATCTTTTCTTTGATATAACTTTCCACCACATTTATCACATACAGATTCAACTTGTGGAGCTTTTGCAGTGTCATTTATATTATAAATGGCATTACAATCTTCACAAACTCTTCTTCCTGTTATTCTTTTTTCAAGTGTTTTTGTTGAAATGTTTAGTAAAAAGACATTTCCAATTTCATATCCAAGTTTTGCAAGAATCTTATCATATTCAATTGCTTGATCAAGGTTTCTTGGAAACCCATCAATGATAAATCCGTTTTTGCAATCTTCTCTTGAAAGTCTATCTTCAATTAATTGATATGTAATTTCATCTTTTACTAATTTTCCACTTGCCATAGTTTCAGCAACATAATTCCCTATTTCACTGTCTTCTTTTGCGATTTCTCTTAAGATGTCTCCTGTTGAAATGTGTGGAATATTATATTTAGCAGTAATCATTTCTGCTTGTGTTCCTTTCCCTGCAGCAGGTGGAGCTATAAACATTATATTTTTCATAAATTACCTTCTATATCCTCTTTTATAACTTCTAGATAGTAAACTACCTTCTAGTTGTTTATATGTTTCTAATGCAACTCCTACAACAATTAATAATCCTGTTCCACCAACTAATACTGATGTAGGTAAGTTTGTAAATTCTGAAAATATAATTGGTAATCCTGCGATTATTACTAAGAAAGTTGCACCTAAAACAGTAAGTCTAGATAACACTTTACTTATATATTTTTTTGTTTCATCTCCAGGTCTTATTCCAGGTATATAACCACCATTTTCTTGTAAGTTCTTTGAGAATTCTTCTGGTTTTACTTGTATAAATGTATAGAAGTAAGCAAAGAAGAATATAAAGATTACATAAAGTGTGAATCCAACCGGAGTTGTATAATCTAAGTATTGTTGTGCAATTTTATTAAATGTTCCATTATTAATTACAGTTGCAAGTAAAGTTGGTATAGATAATAAACTTGATGCAAAAATTACCGGTATTACTCCTGCTGTATTAATTTTAATTGGCATGAAACTTTGTGCTGCACTTCCGAAAGCATTTGTTGATTTGTTTGCATATTGAATTGGAATTCTTCTTTCTGATTCTTGAACAAAAATCATTCCTATTACTATTGCAAAATATATTATTACGAATATTAAGAATCCTACTATTCCAAGAGCGATTTTTTGTACGTTTCCATCAAATGATATGAAATGTTTAAAAGCATCTTCAAACATTTGTGGATATGTAGATACGATACCAGCCATAATAATTAAGCTAATACCATTTCCTATACCCTTTTGTGTTATTTGATCTCCTAACCATAGTAAGAATGCTGTACCAGCTGTTAAAATTGTTGCTATGTACATATATTCTAATGGATTTCCTGACTTTCCGATGAATGAGAATGCTAATGCATATCCTTCAACGAATGCGAAGAAAATTCCTACATATCTTGTTATTTGATTAATCTTTTGACGACCTGTTGGCCCTTGTTTGCTCAATTCTGTAAAATATGGAATTATATCCATTTGTAATAATTGCATAATAATTGATGCAGTGATGTATGGTGTAACCCCCAATGCAAATATTGAGAAATTCTTTAATGCACCTCCACCCATTGCATTAATTAATTCTAAGAACCCCAAATCTTTGTTGATCGCATTTGTTCCTGGAACTACAATAGATGTTCCTAATATGAAGATTAATAATGCTCCAAGAGTAAAGTAAATTCTTTTTCTTAAATCTTTATTCGTTGAAGTAAATAATTGCTTCATAGTTTTAAACATACTAGATCACCTCAGCTTTGCTACCTGACTCTTTAATCTTTTCTAAGGCACTAGTTGAAAATTTGTTAGCTTGAATAGTTAAACTCTTTTCTAACTTACCATTTCCTAATACTTTAATTCCATCTAATTGGTTTTTAACGATTCCTGCTTCTCTTAATAATGCAGGTGTTACAACTGTTCCGTTTTCAAAAACGTTAAGTTGAGCTAAATTTACAACTGCGTAAGTTGTTTTAAACATATGATTTGAGAATCCTCTTTTTGGAATTCTTCTATATAATGGTAATTGTCCACCTTCGAATACTGGGTTGATACTACCACCACTACGTGCTTTTTGTCCTTTTTGTCCGCGACCACTTGTTTTACCAAGACCACTACCTGATCCACGTCCTACACGTTTTTTAGCATGAGTAGCTCCGATATTTTTTTCTAATTCATGTAATTTCATTATCCTAATATCTCCTCTACTGATTTTCCACGAAGTGCTGCAACTTGTTCTACAGTCTTAATTGACTTAAGTGCATTTAATGCAGCAGTCGCCATATTTAATTTTGTTCTTGCTCCTAGTGATTTAGAGACAACATCACGAATTCCTGCTAATTCTAAGATTGCACGAACTGATCCACCAGCGATTACACCAGTACCAGCAGCAGCTGGTTTGATGATTACTCTAGCAGCTCCAGCGTGTCCAATTGCTTCATGAGCAACTGTTCTTCCATCGATTAGAGGTATTGTGATTAATTTTTTATTAGCATCTTGAATTGCTTTTTTAATTGCATCAGGTACTTCATTAGCTTTACCAATACCTAATCCAACTTTACCTTTACGGTCACCTACTACAACTATAGCAGAATATCTTCTTTGACGTCCACCTTTGTTAACTTTAACAACGCTCTTTACGTCAATAACTAATTCTTCTAAAAGTTTTTCTTTAGGTTCTTGAGTTCTCTTTTGCATAATACCCTCCTATTAGAATTCTAATCCGTTTTCACGTGCAGCTTCAGCTAAAGCTTTAACACGTCCGTGATAAAGGTATCCACCTCTATCGAATACTACTTTTGTAATTTTTGCTTTTGTTGCTTTTTCAGCGATTGCTTTACCAACAACTTTAGCTGCTTCTACATTACTACCATTTGCTAGTTTTAATTCTTTGTCTAATGAGGAAGCAGATACAAGAGTAGTTCTAGTTTCGTCATCAATGATTTGTGCATAGATTCCTGTATTTGAACGGAATACACATAATCTTGGAGTTGCGCATGTTCCCATGATTGTCTTACGAATTCTTTCATGACGTACTTTACGCATACTATTACGAGATTCTTTTTTTATCATTTTAATTCTCCCTTCCTACTGACTAAGCAGCTTTCTTTCCTTCTTTACGAACAATATGTTCATCTTTGTAACGAATTCCTTTACCTTTGTATGGTTCAGGTTGTCTTACTTCTCTAACTTTTGCAGCGAATTCTCCAACTAATACTTTGTTAATACCTTTGATAGTAATTTCTGTATTTCCGTTAGCTTCTACTGTTAATCCTGCTGGAATTTCCATATTAACTGGGTGTGAGTATCCAGCACTAACTACTAATTTTTGTCCTTGAACATTGAAACGGTATCCAACACCAATAATTTCAAGTGTTTTAGAATATCCTTCACTAACACCTTTAATCATGTTAGAAATTAATGCGTTCATTGTTCCATGCATAGCTTTTGCATTTTCATTTTTACGTTCTAAAATAATTGTATTTTCTTCTTGTTTCATAGTAATATCTTTTAACATTACTTGACTTAATTCTCCCTTAGGTCCTTTTACTGTTACAACATTATTGTTTAATTCAACAGTAACACCTGCAGGAACTGTAATAATACGATTTCCAATACGGCTCATATCGACACCTCCTATATCTCATTTTAAATTTACCATGTTTCCATGGGTTTCAAACTATCTTTGTCTTTATTACCAAATATAAGCTAAAACTTCTCCACCTATATTTTCTTTGCGAGCTTCTTTATCTGTCATAATTCCTTTTGATGTTGAAATGATAGCGATTCCTAATCCATTTAATACTTTAGGAATTTCATCATTCTTAGCATATACACGAAGCCCTGGTTTGGAAATTCTTTTAAGACCAGTGATAACTCTTTCTTTTTTGTTATATTTTAAAGTTAAAACGATTGTTCCTTGAGCGTCATCACTTACAATTTTATAATCTTTAATAAATCCTTCTTCTTTAAGAATTCTTGCGATTTCTTTTTTAATGTTTGAAGCAGGAACTGTTACTTCTTCATAACGCATTTGGTTAGCATTACGAATACGTGTTAACATATCTGCAATTGTATCTGTTACTACTGCCATTTTAATTTTCCTCCTTTCCAATTACCAACTTGATTTTTTAATTCCTGGTATTTGTCCTTTATAAGCTAATTCACGGAAGCAAATACGGCAGATTCCGAATTTACTCATAACTGCGTGTGGACGACCACATCTTGTACATCTTGTATATTCACGTACTTTGAATTTTTGTGGTCTATTAGCTTTAATTATCATACTTTTCTTTGC
Source organism: Bacilli bacterium (assembly GCA_017416535.1). Lineage (GTDB taxonomy): Bacteria > Bacillota_I > Bacilli_A > RF39 > UBA660 > JAEDES01. Next base: position 64,366 of record JAFQCG010000001.1, read on the forward strand.
CATAATTTTCCTCCATTATTTACTTTCTAAAAGGAATTCCAAGTCCATTTAATAAGTCGAATGATTCTTCATTTGATTTAGCTGTTGTTACGAACACGATATCCATACCGCGAACTTTTACAACATCGTCATAATTAATTTCTGAAAAGATTAATTGTTCTTTTAATCCCATAGTGTAGTTTCCTCTACCATCGAAAGCTTTTGGGCTAACACCACGGAAGTCTCTTACTTGAGGTAATGAGATAGATATTAACTTATCTAAGAAGTTATACATATTATCTCCTCTTAAAGTAACTTTGCAACCAATTGCTTGACCTTCTCTTAATTTAAATCCAGCGATTGATTTTTTAGCTCTTGTTACTACTGGTTTTTGTCCAGAAATTTTAGCTAGGTCAGCTACTGCAGCATCTAATAATTTAGAATTTCCAGTTGCATCTCCTACTCCCATATTTATAACAATCTTTTCTAATTTTGGTACTTCCATTATTGACTTATAATTGTATTTATTCATTAAACTTGAAACAACTTCATTTAAGTATTTCTCTTTTAGGCGGTTCATAGTTACCCTCCTTCCAATTAATCAATCTTCTCGTTTGATTTTTTTGCGATTCTTATTTTTTTACCTGTTTTTTCATCAGTTGTATGTCCTACTCTAGTTCTTTTTTTAGTTTTAGGATCAACTATCATAACATTTGATGCATGAATTGGTGCAGCCATTTCAACGATTCCACCAGTTTCTTGTCCTGTAGCTTTTTGATGTTTTTTTACAATATTAACACCTTCAACTACAACTTTATTTTCATCTCTTAATGTTCTAACGATTTTTCCTGTTTTACCTTTATCAGAACCAGCGATAACTACAACTTCATCTCCTACTTTAAAGTTCATATTTATCCTCCTCTTATAAAACTTCTTTTGCTAAAGAAACAATTTTCATGTAATCTTTATCACGAAGTTCTCTTGCTACTGGTCCAAAAATACGAGTTCCTACTGGACTCTTGTCATCACGAATGATAACACAAGCATTGTCATCGAACTTAATGTAACTTCCATCTTCACGACGAACGCCTTGACGACTACGAACGATAACTGCTTTTACAACTTTTCCTTTTTTAACTGGTGAGTTAGGAATTGCACTCTTAACTGTTCCAACTACTACGTCACCAATGTTACCTGTTTTTACTTTACTTCCACCTAATACACGGATTACTAATAATTCACGTGCACCAGAGTTGTCAGCAACCTTCATACGGCTTTCTTGTTGTAACATAGATTATTCCTCCTTCTTCATCTAAGCGTTAAATAATAACTGCTTCTTTTACGATTTCTTTTAAATAGAAATGCTTTGTTTTTGACATAGGTCTAGTTTCAACTATACGAACTACATCTCCAACCTTAGCGATATTCTTTTCATCATGTACACAATATTTCTTTGAGCTTTTAACTCTTTTGTGATATAACGGATGGTTTTTATAAGTTTCAACTAATACAGTGATTGTTTTATCATTTACTGAGCTAACTACTGTACCAACTAATTCTTTACTTAATTTCTTTTCCACTTAAATCCCTCCTACTCGCTTAATTCACGTTCTCTTAGAACGGTTTTTAATCTTGCAACTGTATGTCTTAAATCTTTAATTCTAGATGGTTTTTCTAAGTTCCCTGTTGCTTGTTGGAAACGTAAGTTAAATAATTCTTCTTTTGCTTCAACTAATTTTTTGTTGATTTCTTCTGTTGTTAATTCTCTAATTTCTTTAACCTTCATTTACTTCACCACCATTTTCTTTTTTTACAAATTTAGTTGCGATTGGTAGTTTGTGAGATGCAAGTCTTAATGCTTCACGAGCAACTTCTTCAGTAACTCCAGCAACTTCGAACATGATCTTTCCTTCTTTAACTACTGCAACCCATCCTTCAACGTTACCTTTACCTTTACCTTGTCTTGTACCGATAGGTTTTTTAGTTAATGGTAAGTGAGGGAAGATGTTTATCCAAACTTTTCCACCACGTTTCATATAACGAGTCATAGCGATACGAGCAGCTTCGATTTGGTTTGCTGTAATCCAAGCTCCTTCTTTAGCTTGAAGACCGAATTCTCCAAATGATAATTCTCTATTTCCACGTGATCTTCCTTCGTAAGGTAATCTATGAACACGACGATATTTAGTTCTTGACGGTATTAACATATTAATTACCTCCTTTTGCCTTTTTGTTTAAGATTTCACCTTTGTAAATCCAAACCTTTACACCAATTTTACCAAATGTTGTATCAGCTTCAGCTGTTGCATAATCAACATCTGCTCTTAATGTATGTAGAGGAATAGTTCCTTCAGTGTATCCTTCACTACGTGCCATATCAGCTCCACCTAAACGTCCTGAAACTGATGTTTTAATTCCTTTAGCTCCTGCTTTCATAGCATTTCTAATTGCACGTTTTTGAGCCATACGGAATGAAGCTCTGTTAGTAATTTGATTAGCGATTGAATCAGCTACTAATTGAGCATCTAAATCTACTTTTTTAATATCAACGATTGAGATTTGAACGTTTTCATCAGCAATCTTTGATAATTGTGTTTTTAATTTTTCAATTTCTTCTCCACCGTGTCCAATCATAACACCAGGTTTTGAAGTATGAATTACAACTTCACATCTCTTAGAATTTCTTTCAATTTCAACTTTAGCAATTCCAGCATTTTTTAAGTTTTCAGTTAAATATTCACGAATTTTAACATCCTTTTCTAAGTTCTTAGAAAAATCTTTACCTTTAGCATACCATTTTGCTTGCCAGTCTTTATTGATTCCAAGTCTAAGTCCATTAGGATTAACCTTTTGTCCCATTTTGTAACCTCCTTATTAGTTTTTTGTAGCCACTGCTATAACTATGTGACTAGTTCTGTGATCTTTGTGTCCAATATGAGAACGTGAATCAAACATATGACGTTTCATAACAGGACCAGCATCTACTCTTGCTTCTTTAACATAAAGTGTTGCAGCATCTGCACCATTGTTGTTAACAGCGTTAGCAATAGCAGAATCTAAAACTTTTTTAGTAAGTCTTGCTGACTTATTATTTACATTACTTAATATGGTTAATGCTTCTTGTACACTTTTACCACGAATTAGGTCAGCTACTAAACGAGCTCTAATAGGTGATATTCTAAGTCCCTTAGCAATTGCTTTTGCTTCCATATATTTCCCTCCTAGTCATTATTTTTATTTTTTGTCTGAACCATGTCCACCGAATTTACGTGTTAATGCGAATTCACCTAATTTATGTCCAACCATGTCTTCTGTAACATATACTGGAATAAATTCTTTACCATTGTGAACTGCAAATGTGTGTCCTATAAAATCAGGAAAAATAGTGGAACGGCGTGACCAAGTTTTAATGACTTCTTTTTTTCCAGACTTATTTAATTCTTGAACTCTTTTTAGTAATCTATCGAATACATAAGGTCCTTTTTTTAAACTTCTTGCCATTTTTTAATCATCCTTTCCTATTATTTACTACGACGACGTACTATGAACTTGTCAGATTGTTTTTTCTTACGTGTCTTTAATCCAAGTGCAGGTTTACCCCAAGGTGTCATTGGTGCTTTACGTCCTACTGGAGCGCGTCCTTCACCTCCACCATGTGGGTGGTCATTAGGGTTCATAACTGAACCACGAACTGTTGGTCTAATTCCCATATGACGGCTACGTCCTGCTTTTCCAACTTTAACTAGTGAAGAGTCTTCATTTCCAACTTCTCCAACTGTAGCCATACAAGTTCCAAGAACTTTTCTTTGTTCTCCACTTGATAAACGAATCATTACATAATTTCCTTCACGACCAAGGATTTGAGCAGATGCACCAGCACTTCTTGCTAATTCTCCACCTTTTCCTGGACGAAGTTCAATATTATGAATCATTGTACCAACTGGAATATTCATAATTGGTAATGCATTACCAACTTTGATATCAGCATTTTCTCCAGCTTCAACTGTCATACCAACTGTTAAACCTTTTGGAGCGATGATATATCTTTTTTCTCCATCTGCGTAATTGATTAATGCAATATTAGCAGTTCTGTTTGGATCGTATTCGATTGATGCTACTGATCCAGGTACGTTTAATTTATTTCTTTTGAAATCAATGATACGATATTTTCTTTTTTCTCCACCACCGTGGTGACGAACTGTTATCTTACCTTGATTATTACGTCCACCATTTTTCTTAATAGTAACTGTAAGTGACTTTTCTGGTACGTTAGTAGTGATTTCTTCATTTACTAATGTACTCATTTTTCTACGTCCTGGTGTAGTAGGTTTATAATTTCTGATTGCCATAATTTATTTCCTCCTTCTAACCAAGATCAATTGTTTGTCCTTCAGCAAGACTAACAATTGCTTTCTTATAACGAGTAGTTAATCCTGTATAACGACCAACTCTTCTTTTCTTAGGTTTTACATTTATTGTTCTAATTGCTGTAACTTTTACATTAAAGATTTTTTCAACTGCTTCTTTAATTTCAGTTTTGCTAGCTTTTGGTGATACTTTAAAAGTATATTTTCCTTCGCTTTTAGCAATTTGTGATTTTTCAGTAATAACTGGTGCTTTAAGTATTTCTAAATATTTAGTGTCTTTCATTATTTAAGCACCTCCTCAATATTTTTTAATGCAGCTTCTGTAACTACCATAACGTCAGTTCCAACTACATCTAATACGTTGATTTCTTCTGCTAAGATTAATACTAAGTTTTGGATGTTTCTTGAAGCTAAAATCATGTTATCATCAAATGCATCTACAACTAATAATACTTTCTTATCAGCAACTTTTAAGTTTTCAAGAATGTTCATCATTTCTTTTGTTTTTGGAGTTTCAACTTTGAAACTATCTAAAACGATGATTCCTTTTTCAATTGCTTTATCTGCTAAAGCTGATTTTAAAGCAATTCTTCTTTCTTTTCTATTTTGTTTTTTGCTATAGTCTCTTGGTACTGGAGTTCCATAGTTTCCTCCACCTACCCATTGTACAGATCTAATAGATCCTTGACGAGCACGTCCAGTTCCTTTTTGTCTCCATGGCTTTCTTCCTCCACCACTTACTTCTGAACGATTTTTTGTTTTATGTGTTCCTTGTCTTAATGATGCCATTGTTAAAATGATTGCATCGTGTAAAACAGCATTGTTTGGGTTAATTCCAAAAATTTCTTCGTTTAAATTAATGTCCTTTACTTTTTCACCTTTAAGATTTAAAAGTTCTACTTTTTTCATTTACGATTCCTCCTTTCATCACATTTAAATTAATAATTTTCTTTCTTTATTATATATTGTGATGATTATTCAACTGTTGTTTCTTCAGTAGCTGTTTCTTCAACAACTTCTTCGATTGATGGTTCTACATAACTAACTAAGTTAGCAGCTTCTCTTTTTACATCAGGTTTTTTAACCGCAGTACGAATCATAACTAATGATTTCTTTGGACCTGGAACATTTCCTTTAACTAAGATTACGCTGTTTTCTGTATCTACTGATACGATTTCAAGATTTTGAACTGTTCTTTGAACATTACCCATTTGTCCTGGCATCTTTTTACCTTTAAGAACGTGCATTGGTAAAAGAGTACCTAATGAACCAACACCTCTGTGGTATTGTGAACCATGTCCTTTTGGACCGATTGATTGATTATGGCGTTTAATAACACCTTGGAAACCTTTACCTTTACTAGTTCCAGTAACATCAACCATTTCCCCTTCGCTGAAAATGTCTACTCCAATAGTTTGACCTAAAGTGTATTCATTAACGTTAACTCCTCTAATTTCTCTTAAGAAGCGCTTAGGTGCTGTATTAGCTTTGTTTGTATGACCCATAGCTGGTTTGTTGCTTAACTTTTCTCTGATTGTTTCAGTTGCAAGTTGTACTGCTTCATAACCATCTTTTTCTACTGTTTTGATTTGAGTAACTACATTTGGTTCTACTTCAATAACAGTAACCGGAATTAATTTACCTTCTGTAGTAAATACTTGAGTCATTCCGATTTTCTTACCTAAGATTCCTTTCATTATTGTTTCCTCCTAAATTATTTTGTTTTGATTTCGATATCAACACCACTTGGTAAGTCTAAGTGAGCTAAAGCTTCAACTGTTTCCTTACTTGGATTTTTAATATCAATTAATCTTTTGTGTGTACGCATTTCGAATTGTTCACGTGAATCTTTGTATTTGTGTACAGCTCTTAAAATTGTGAATTTTTCAATTTCAGTTGGAAGTGGTACTGGACCAGAGATAACTCCACCAGATCTTCTTACTGTTTCAACAATTTTCTTAGCAGCATTATCAAGTACTCTGTGATCGTACGCTTTAATTCTGATACGAATTTTTTCTGTTGACATTTTGTATTCTCCCTTCGCCTATATCTTGTATAGACTTGCTCCGTGCGAATAACCCAATAACGAATTAACAACTTAACCCGGTGTATCGACAACCTCGCACATCTAAGCAGTCACACGGTTATAATTATAACAAGGGTGGGGTTCTTTTGCAAGCATTTTTTTTATTTTTTTCTTATTTTTCAACACTTTTTTGTTTTTTTACACTTTTTTCGTCTATTTTTTTATTTCTTGATTTTTAGATTTTCTGTTACTAATCATTTTTAAAGATGCTGGAGTTATCAAAGATTTACCAAACTTATTATTTATTTTGTCTATTGTTCGTTGTATTTCTTCATTTTCCACAGTTTCTGTGGATTCTTTTTCTTCAAACAAAGATATTTGTTCTTCCTTTTTTGTTTGAAAATCTGATAATCTTATTCCAATTAATCGTATTGGATCTTTTTTATAATTTTCATCAAATATTTTTATAGCTAACTCATATATATTCTTTGTACTATTACTAGGTAATTTTAATTTCGCTTGTGCTGAATAATTTTTAAATTGGTTATTTTTAAATATAATTGCTACTGTTTTAGCATATTCTCCTTGTTTTCTTAATTGTCTTGCAACATCGTCTGCTTGTCTAAATAATATTTCTTTTAATTTATCTTCATCTGTATAATCGTGATTTAATGTTTCTGTTGTACTTATACTTTCTCTTTTATTACTTCTTGCTGTTACTTTTGAATTATCAATTCCCCATGCTGCTTCTTTTAAATATTTTGCTTGTGATTTAAATTTTCTTTCTAGCATACGTTCGCTTGTGTTTGCAAGGTCTTTAATTGTAAATATATTCATTTTATTTAGTTCTTCTTTTGTTTTTTTGCCTACCATAAATAGTTCGCCAACGTCTAAAGGCCACATTTTTGATGCTATTTCATCTTTAAATAATGTATGAACTTTATCTGGTTTTTCAAAATCAGATGCCATTTTAGCACAAAGCTTGTTGTTTCCAATTCCGATATTAACTGTGAATCCAAATAACTTTTTTATATCTTCTTTTATTTTATGTGCTAATTCTATATGGTCTTTATATAGGTAATTTGTTCCTGTCATCTCAATAAAACATTCATCTATTGAAAATTGTTCTAGATTTGGGGAATATTGTTTTAAATAAGCAAATAGTTCTTTAGAACATTTTGAATACCATTCATAGTTTGGTGGAAACATTTGTAAAGATGGACATTTTTTCTTTGCACTATATATAGTTTCTGCAGTTACTATTCCATATTTCTTTGCAATAGGTGATTTAGCTAAAACAATACCGTGTCTTTGCTTTTCATCTCCTCCAATAATAGATGGAATATTTCTTATATCTTGTTTATATCCGTTTTTTAATAAGTATATGGCTGTCCATGATAAAAAAGCATTATTAACATCTATGTGAAAAATAATTCTTTCTTTCATGCAATCACCTCTTTTATTTATTATAGATCTTATTAATTACCGATTCAATCGAACAAAACAAAAAATATTGTACACTTGTAATTTACATATATTTTATTAATTTTAGTTCATAATATTGTTAGCAGGTGATTTTATGAATAAATATGAAATAAATATATATGAACAAATTGCAAGAAATATTAGAAAGTATAGAAAAGAAGCAGGCATTACTCAAGCTGTATTAGCCGAAAGAATTGGTGTTTCTCATGAATTCATTAGAAGAATAGAATCTAAGAAAGGTGCAAAGACTTTTTCTGTTGATACAATTTGGAAAGCATCTCTTGCATTAGATGTTGAACCAGGTAAATTATTTGAAATTAATATGGATGAGGTTGTTAATCAATAAAACAAAAAAATAACAGAAAATAATCTGTTATTTTTTTATTAAAGATATACCTGTCATTTCGATAGGTTTTTCTATGTTCATTAGCTCTAAGATTGTTGGTGCAATATCTCCTAGTTTTCCAGGTACTAGTGAGATATTTTTATTTGTAACAATAAATGGCACTGGATTTGTTGTGTGAGCTGTTAGAACATTATTGTTTTCATCTAGCATTTCTTCGCAGTTACCATGGTCTGCTGTTATTATCATTGTCCCACCTAGTTCTTCTACTTTTTGATATATTTTACCTAAGCATTCGTCTACACTTTCAACAGCTTTAATCGCTGCTTCTAAAACACCAGTATGTCCTACCATATCACCATTTGCAAAATTTAGAATTACTAAATCATAATTTTCAAGTTCATTTAGCAATTCATCTGTTACTTCATAAGCACTCATTTCTGCTTTCAAGTCATATGTTGCTACTTTTGGAGATGGAATAAGTATTTTCTTTTCATTTTGATAATCTACTTCTTTCCCACCATCAAAGAAGAATGTTACGTGAGCATATTTTTCTGTTTCGGCAATTCTCAATTGAGACTTTCCTTGTTTTTCAATATATTCTCCTAATATATTTACAAGTTTTGGATCATCAAATGCATGTGTTGCAATTACAGACTCTACTACTGGCATCATTGTTACTACTTTTATTCCTTCTAATCCATGAATTGGAAGTTCTTTAAATTCTGGGTTTGTAATTGCTGTTAATATTTCTCTTAGACGATCTTTTCTAAAGTTAAAGGCAATTATACCTTCATTATTGTGTTCAATATTTCCTGACTCGTCAAATATTGCCGGTTCAAAAAATTCATCAGTTATACCTTTACTATAGTTTTCTTCTATATATTCTTTTACAGAGTCTCTATATGGTCCTACATTATCTATCATAGCATCTAGTGCTTTTTTCAAACGATCATAGTTGTTATCTCTATCCATTCCATAGTATCTTCCACCTACTGTCGCAATAGATCCAATTCCTATTTCTTTTAGTTTATCTTCTACTTGTTTGATATATGTATAAGCACTTTGTGGAAGTACATCTCTACCATCAGTAAACAAATGCAAATATAGTTTTTCTATGTTTTGTTCTTTACACATATCTAGTAAAGCCATTAAATGATCAATATGCGAATGAACTCCTCCATCGCTTATTAATCCCATTAAATGCAATTTTGAATTATTTTCTTTTACATGATTCATTACCTTAAGTAGTTCTTCATTTTTGAATAATTCTTTATCTTCAATACTTTTATTAATTAATTCTAATGGTTGATAGACAATTCTTCCAGCACCAATGTTCATATGTCCTACTTCGCTATTGCCCATTTGTCCTTTTGGAAGACCTACTAGTTGGCCTGACGCTTCTAATTCTGTATGTGGATAATTATCCCATAATAAATTAAATATTTCATTATTTGCTAATTTTACTGCATTTCCATGTGATTCTTCTCTTAGACCATAACCATCTAAGATTGTTAATACTACTGGTTTTGTCATATTTTCCTCCTACATTTTTGTTTCATTTAGACAAAATACTGCATATATTGGAATATATCTAATATCTTTTTTTGTTGAGAAATTATTTTCTGTTATACGATATGCTTGTTGTACTGTAAATTTCTTCATAAATACAGATAATGATTTTGCTTTAGACATTGATTTTGTTGCTATTTCAATTGGAATAATTTGACCCATTCTATTTTGAACAACGAAGTTAACTTCTGCTTTTCCTTCTGATTGATAATAATATAGTGCATATCCTGCTTCTACTAATGTCTTAGCAACATGATTTTCATAAATTGTTTCTTTTAATTTTTCATCTGTTATAAATTGTTTATAATTAAGGTGTAACATAGAAAATAATAGTCCATCATCTGGTATATATAGCTTGAAACTATCTTTTTGACGACAACTACTTAACGGCGATTTAATTGTTTTAACTTTAAAACTTCTATAAACAAGTTGATTATTAACTAAGAAATTAATTGTACTTTCATATTCTTTTGCTCTTTTTCCAGTACCCATTAATCCATATTGGAACTTTTTATTTTCTTTCTTTAATTGTTCTGGAATTGAGTTAATTACTTCGATACCTCTTGGAATATCAATTAATGTTTTATTTAGTGCGATTTCCTTTTTATATACATCTAATATTTTTTGTTGAATTGCATCAAGTTCATAACTTGTTTTTCCTTCAATATGAGCAACTACAGCTTCTGGAAATCCTCCAGTCATTAAATATTCTTGAAATAGTTCAAGTGCAACTTTATGGAATGGACAAGTTTTATGTTTAGAATATGATTCCTTAATAAGTTCAGCTAATGACTTTTCATCTTTAGCCCATAGATATTCTTCAAAATCCATTTCATTCATTGCTTTGAATTGTAATTCTTCACCTTTAAACTCAGTTAATTTTTCTCTATTTGAGGTAATTCCAATAATATGATACTTACTTGATTCACTTCCAAATAGTTTCATACCCTTAACAATTATATTTGATGTTAAATTATCTAAAATTATTAAAGTATCTTCTGGAAGAATGGTTTCACCAGAAATTAAAGATAAATTAATTATTAACTTTTCTGTTGACTTTTCTTTTGTGAATAATTCTTCTAATTGTAAATTATTTTCTGTATTGAAATAAATTACATTTTTATATTCTTTTGAACCATATGCTAGAGCTGAAAAAGTTTTACCTACTTGTTTTGGTCCATATAAAATTAATGGCTTTCTAATGATATCTTTTTGCCATTTTCGAAAAAAAGTTTCTATTTTACGTTCCATAAACTGTATTCTCCTTACATATTTTATAAATTAAGTATACTTTTTTCTTTTGATAAAGTCAATAAAGGTAATAAAAAAAAGACCGAAGTCTTAATTTGTAATTAATGGTTTATTGTATTCTAATCTTAGTTGGTCAGCTACGGTTACTATAAACTCTGAGTTTGTAGGTTTAGCTTTATCAATATCAACACTATGTCCAAAAATGTCTTCCATTAGTTGCCAGTTACCTCTATTCCAACTTATTTCTATTGCATGGCGTATTGCCCTTTCTACCCTTGACACTGTTGTATTAAATTTTTTGGATATTTCTGGATATAGTTCTTTAGTGATACCTCCTACAATTTCTGGTCTTTCATATACTATTGATATTCCTTCTCTTATATATTGATATCCTTTGATATGAGATGGTACTCCTAGTTCATGAAGTGTCTTGGTTATAGATACTTGAAGGTTATTATGATATAAGTCAATTGACTCTCCTCCGTATTTAATACCTGTTGATACTTCTTTTATTCTTTTTTCTAAATCTTTTAATTCAAATGGTTTTAACATAAAGTAACTTACCCCAAGTTCTGATACTTTTCTTATCATTTCTTGAGTATTGTATGAAGTTAAAACAATTACTTTTTTATCTATATTTTTCTTTTGCATATGTTCTAAAACACATATTCCATCTTTATTAGGCATTATTAAATCAAGTAATAATAAATCTATTTCATCTTTATTACTTTCTAATATGCGTAGGGCTTCTGAACCATCATATGCCTCTTGAGATATTTTGATTTCTGCGTTATCTTCAAAATATTCTTTAATCATTTCTACTAAACTTCTATTATCGTCTACTACTAGTACATTTATCTTTTTCATTTTTCTCTCCTTATCATACTGCACGCATTATCATTATATAATAATTCGTCATATTGCGATAGAGAAAAAAAGAACAACTTTTGTCGAAGTTGTCTTTTTGTGTCTAGTTTTCTAATTTTTCAATAAATACTTTTAAGTTTTCTGGTTTTAAACTTAATCCACCTAATAGGTATCCTTCTATTAATGAACATTGTTTCAATTCATCAATATTTTTGTCATTTGCACTTCCACCGTATAATACTTTTGTATTTGGAAGTAAGTTATTTATTAATTTGAATACTTCTTCTATTTCTTCAATTGTTGGGATTAATCCTGTTCCAATTGACCAGATTGGCTCATAAGCAACAATAAGTTCATCTTTTTCTTCTGATGTTAAATTTTCAGTTGCACTTATAATTTCTTGTTCAATAACTTCTATTAGTTTTCCTGATTCTCTTTCTTCTTTTGTTTCTCCACAACAAAGAATTGGTTTTATTCCTTCTGCATATAGATTTTGAATCTTTTGAGCAATTTCTTCGTTTGTTTCTTTTTGATCTTGTCTTCTTTCAGAGTGACCTACTATACAATATTCTACACCATATGATTTTAATTGAGATGCAGCTATTTCTCCTGTATGGGCTCCTACTAAATCTTTACTTACGTTTTGGCTCCCCCAATGACAATTAGTTAAATTATAATTAGCAATATTTAGTGGGCTCGCACATAAAATCATTGTTGATGCACATGTTATCTTTCCTAATTCTTCTTGGTACGATAAAAATTCTTCTTTTGTTAAATTACTTTTATTATTTAATGCTACTATCATATTTTCTCCTTTATAGAAAAAAAGAAAAACACTAACAGCTTAAGCTGCTAAGGCATTTCCTCTTTCTTGTTCTTTATCAAATTGTTTTTCTTTTAAATACATGATGTTACCATCATTTTCTCCTAAGTTTTCAAATCCATTTAATTCTAGATTTTCTATTAATTCGTGGTCTGTTGAACCATCAACTGTTACAAAAACATCTTCCATTCCCAATACTTCAAAAGCATAATCTGTTGCAAGAGGTACTAATCTTCTACTTCTCATATTTATTGGCGCAAAAAAGATTCTACATGATTTCATGTCTTTTTCCGCTTGAACGTGACAAGTATCAGTTATGTTTTCTTCATTTTGAAGAAACAAACTTTGATGAATTTCATTACTTTGTTTAACTTCTTCCTTATATTTTTCTTCTGTTCTAGTTTGACGAATATTTTTTAATAAAGTAGAAGTTACAGTAGTTATTCCATTAGTTTCCTCAAAGTCAGTGATTAATCTAATATGCTCATCATTATATGGGTCTGCTATGAAAAATCTTTCTGTACTCAATTTTTTCACCTACTTTTTATTATTTAATTGCTTCAATTCCAGGTAGTGTTTTTCCTTCTAGATATTCTAATGTTGCTCCTCCACCTGTAGAGGCATGATATACTTTATCTTTATATCCTGCAGTTGATGCTGCAGCTACGATATCTCCTCCACCAAGGATTGCTTTTATATCATTACTTACAATATATTCTAATAATTCATCAGTATGTTTTTTATATTTTGAAAATTCATATACACCTAATGGTCCATTCCATACTGCAATAGATGCATCTTTTAAGATGTTGGCGAATAGTTCTTTTGTTTCTGGACCAATGTCTAATCCCATTTCATTTTCAGCTATATCTGTTACTGGTTTAACTCTATATTCTTCATCATTTGTATATTCATTTGTTACAGCAGTATCTACTGGTAAAACAATTTTATCTCTATGTGATGCTAAAACATTTCTACAGAATTCTACGTTTTCTTCATCTAATAATGATTTACCAATTTCTATTCCATCTGCTTTTAAGAATGTGAAGGCCATTCCTCCACCAATAAGAATTTTATCAGCTTTTGTTACTAGGTTTTCGATAACTCCAATTTTATCTGCTACTTTTGCTCCACCTAATACAACTACAAATGGATGTGGTGGATTATCTAATAGACTAAGTGCAGTTAATTCTTTTTCAATTAAGAATCCAAAGGCTGATGGTAAGTGAGCTGCTACTCCACAATTTGATGCATGTGCTCTATGGATAGTTCCAAAGGCATCATTTACAAACACATCTCCTAAAGACGCCCAATATGCTCCTAGTTCTGGATCGTTTTTACTTTCTTTTTTACCATCTAAATCTTCATAACGAGTATTTTGAACTAGAACTACATCTTGAGGTTGCATTTCTGCTACAGCATTTTCTAATTCTTCTCCTCTTGTTTTATTAATAAATGTTACTTTCTTTCCTAATAATTCTTCTAGTCTTACAGCTACCGGTGCAAGATCGTTTTTTTCAAGGTCTGCTTCTTCTTTAACACGACCTAAGTGTGATAATAAAATGACCTTTGCATTTTGCTCTAAGCAATGATTGATTGTCTTTAGAGCTCCTACTATTCTTGTGTCATCAACAATCTTTCCATCTTTTATTGGAACATTGAAATCTACACGTATTATAACTTTTTTGTTTTCGACATTTAAATCTTTTAGCGTTTTCATTGGCTAATCCTCCTGTCCTACCTAAAGTATAGCATTTTTATATACAAAAAAAAAGGAATTAATCCTTTTTTGTCAGTAACTTTACTTATTATTTCATTAAGTATTTTGCAGTTCTTACCATTTGTGCTGTATAACTCATTTCATTGTCATACCAAGAAACTACTTTTACTAATTGTTTACCATCAACATCTAATACTGTTGTTGATAAACCATCTACTAATGAACCACAACGTCTTCCAATTACGTCGCTTGAAACGATTGGATCTTCTGTATATTGAAGTGTTTCATTTTGAGCAGCTTTTAATGCAGCATTTATTTCTTCTGCTGTTGTATTTCTTCCCAATTCTAATGTTAGATCAACTACTGAACCAGTTGGTACTGGAACACGCATAGCTGAACCATCTAACTTACCAGCTAAGTTTGGACATACTAATCCAATTGCTGATGCTGCACCAGTAGAAGCTGGAATAATATTTGCAGCACATGCTCTACCACGACGTGCTTTAATACCTTTTTTATGAGCAATATCTAGTGAAGCTTGGTCATTTGTATAAGCATGAACAGTAGTCATAAATCCTTTGTTAATTCCAAATGTTTTATCTAGTACATCAACTACTGGAGCTAAACAGTTAGTAGTACATGATGCTGCACTAATAATTTTTTCATCTCCTGTTAATGTTTCATGGTTTACATTGTAAACGATTGTTTTAATATTACCTTTTGCTGGTGCAGAGATAATAACTTTCTTAGCTCCAGCATTAATATGAGCCATAGCTTTTTCTTCAGAAGTAAATAATCCAGTACATTCAAATACTACATCTACTCCTAATTCTCCCCATGGTAACATAGCTGGGTCTTTTTCTGCATAAACTTTTACACGTCTATTACCGATAATAATTTCATCTTCATCATGTGAAATTTCATCAATACGATAATTTCTGTGATTTGTGTCGTATTTTAATAAATATGCTAATTGTTCAGCATCTGTTAAGTCGTTAATAGCAACAACTTCAAATTCTTCATTTTCTTCCATTAAACGGAAGCATAATCTACCGATTCTTCCGAATCCATTGATTGCAACTTTAATCATTTTATAAATCCTCTCCTTATAATTTCATTATATATTGTTATTTTTTTACTTTCAACAAATTAGAGTTTTTTTGACATATTTTGATGTAAAAAGTTTTATCCACAGATTGTTTTAATTAAAATAAAAATATCCACAGAAATTGTGGATATTTATTATTCGTGGAAGTATCCTCCGCCTATAAATTCTCTTACTACAGCATCTTCTGGAATTGCATCTGCTGGTATAGGTAAGAATAAACGTAAGAAATTTATTAAACGTTTTGCTTCTTCATAATATGGTGAATCAGTTGGTACAGAATATAATAGTGGTTCTGCATATGTTTTTAAAACACCTATTTCATATATTGATGCCGAGTTAATTGTAGCATCAGCTTCGTCTTGATATGGGAAGATATATTTTTCTTCTCCACGTCTTACACTTCCCCATAATTGAAGTGTATATTCAACTTTATAATCACGTGTTCTATTATCTCTAACAATTCTTCTTAGTAATCTATTATCACTTGTACATATTCTATTGTGATTATCCATATTTAACTCTGTTAGAGCAGAAATATAAATTTTATATTTATTTTCTCTTTTAATATTAGTTAATATTCTGTCATCAAGGGCATGAATTCCTTCAATAAGTAGGATATCTTTTTCACCAATTTGAACTTCTTCTTTAAATTCTTTTTCTCCTAATGCAAAGTTATATGTTGGCATTAGTACTTTTTCACCTTTCATTAAGGCAGCCATTTGTTTATCAAATAACTTTGTATCCATTGCTTCTAAACATTCGTAATCTGGTTTTCCAAATTCATCTAATGGAGTGTCTTTTTTTTCTACAAAGTAATCATCCATTGAAACAACTTTTGGGGTTAAACCAAAACTTTGTAGATACATACATAATTTTCTTGTTGTTGTTGTTTTTCCTGATGATGATGGTCCTGCAATTAGAACGATTTTTACTTTGTTCTTTTTATCATTAATCTCTTTTGCTACATTTAATAATCTATTGCTTTGTAATGTTTCGTCTATTTTAATTAAATCACTTATTTTACCTGTAGATACTATTCTATTTAAATCTACGGATGTTTGAATATTTATTAGTTTTGCCCAATCTCTATGTTCTTTAAATACTTTAAACATATTTTCATGATGGACATACTTTTTTATTTTATCGTTAACATATACAGTTGGGAATCTTAATACAAATCCATTGTCTTTTACGTATGTTAGGTCAAATTCCTTTAACTTACCAGTTGATGCTGCCATACGACTATAGAAATAATTATATGAATTTCCTAATCTATATAAAGTAACATAACTATTTGTGTTGTAAGTCATTACTCCTGCCTTTGCATTATCGCCAATGCTTTCAAAGTATCTAATTGCTTCTAATCTATCAATTACTACCTTTGTTATTGGCATATCTGCATCTACAAGTGCTTTCATACATTCTTTTATCGCTTGTAATTTTGTTTCTGTTAAACGAAATGTTGTTTCAATATAGATTCCTTTATCTAAAGAATGTTGAACTATAATATCTTCTTTTTTACCATATAATTTTTTAACAGCATAAACTAACATGTAAATTAATCCATTTACATGACATCTGTTACCTTCTCTTTTAGTTAAATCAATGAATTCAATTTCTGCATCTTCTTTTAGTTTTGCTGATAATTCTTTATAAGCATTGTTTACTTTAGCTAAAAGAATTGGATGTTTATAGTTTTTTTCTAATTCATTAGCTATTTCAAGTAAGGTGATACCTTTACTGTATTCATATTTTTTTCCATCAATTGTTACTGAAACTGTTTCTATCACAAATTTCACCCCTCATATTTTCTCATAATAAGTATAACATATATTTTTATTTAATCTAGGAATAAATTTATGTTGTTTACACTATACTATGTATAGGTAGGTGATTATATGAATTTAGTACCTGTAGTTGTAGATAAAGATATTAATGGCGAAAGAAGTTATGATATTTTTTCTAGATTGCTTAAGGAAAGAATTATTTTTATAAGTGGAGAAATAAATGATAGTATGGCTAATAGTGTAATTGCTGAACTTTTATACTTAGATTCTATTAATCACAACGATATTTCTCTTTATATTAATTCTCCTGGTGGTGTTATTACATCAGGAATGGCTATATATGACACAATGAATTTTGTTAAAAGTGATATTTCAACTATTTGTGTTGGAATGGCAGCATCTATGGCAGCATTTTTACTTTCTAGCGGCGCTGTTGGTAAAAGATATATTTTACCAAATGCTGATGTAATGATTCATCAACCTTTAGGTGGTGCTGAAGGACAAGCTACTGATATAAAGATTGCTTCTGATAGAATTATTAATTTACGTAGTAAACTTAATAGGATTCTTGCGAAGAATACTGGAAAAAGTATAAGTAAGATTACTAAAGATACTGAAAGAGATAATTATTTAGATGCTGATGCTGCATTACAATATGGAATTGTTGATAAGATTATAAAAAAATAGAACTATGAATGTCATAGTTCTTTATTTTTTTGTTTTATTAGTCTTTCTGATAATTCTTTTATTTTTCTTAGACGATGGTTTAGTCCAGATTTTGTAATTGGTTTTCCTGTTTCTAAAGAAATAATTTCTGATAGTTCTTTCAATGATGCTTCAGGATATTTTTTTCTATATTCAAGTGTTTCTTTTGTTTTATCATCTAGTAAATCTACACTTGATGTTTCTTCAATAATTCTTATTTGTTCTAATTGAGAAGTAGCAGTTGCGACTATTTTATCGATATTGGCTTGCTCACAATTATTTAGTCTGTTGGTTTTATTTTTTTGTTCACGATAGATTCTTACATTTTCAAAATACATTACGGCATTGTTTGCGCCCAATATTTTTATGTAGTCACTTATTTTTTCTGCTTCTTTTAAATAGATCATATAACCTTTGTCTCTATTTAATATTTTTGCATTTAAGTCAAATATATTAAGAAGTTTTTGAACAAATACCGCTTCATCTGGTTCAGAAATTAGTAATTCCATATGATATCTTGATGTCTTTGGGTCATTTATACTTCCACAACATAGAAATACACCTCTTAAATAGGCTCTTATTTCTTCGTTTGCACCAACTATATATGTTGGTGGTGTTAATAAAAATTCTCCATTTGAGTCGGTATATCCAACATCTTTCAATATATTTGAAACATTAGTGGTAACATTCATTACTACTAATTCTTTTTTACTAAAATTTGTATTATCTTTTGTTTCTATTTTTAAATCAACATTATAAACTGTTTTAATAAATGTTTTTATTCTTTCTACTGTTTTTTTATTTTCTGTTGTTAGAACTATTTTATCTTTTGTTACTGTACCATTGTTTCTTATAAATCCTGCTAGTTCTGCAATCATTTCTGATTTTGTATTTTCAATACTAGCAATTTCTTCTTTTATCTTTGTTGTATATGACATTATCTCATTAAATAAGAGAAAATTAGAGAACTTAGTTTTAAACTATTATGTCTTAAAATATTATCTTCGATGATAATAAGGTCATCCTCTATTAACTCTACGCCTATCTCTTTTAGTTTTTTATGATCTATTGGTACAGGGTCTTTTTGTTCTTGAGTATAATATTTCTTTGCTATTTTTTTATCTATTTTAGTATTGCTTGCAATTACTGCATCTAGTTTTTTTGTCTCTAAATATCTGTTTAATAATTCTACGTGATCTCCAACTGTAAATTTATCTGTTTCTCCCGGTTGTGTTACTACATTACATAAATACATTGTTGGAGCTGTTGCATCTCTTAATGCCTCTTGTACTTCTTTACAAATTATGTTTGGAAGTACACTTGTATATAAGCTTCCCATACTAAATATTATTAAATCAGCTTCTTTTATAGCATCTATTACTTCTGGGACAACGTTTGGTTCTTCTTTGTAATAGATTCTTTCAAATTGCTTATGTGCACTTGTAATTTGATGTTCGCCTTCAATAACATTACCATCAAAATCTCTTGCCATAAGAGTTAATTTTGAATCTTCTGATATCGGTAATACTCTATGTCTTACATCTAATAATTTACTAAGATATGCTATTGAATCTTTTAATGAACCATTTATATCTAGCATTGCAGTTAGGATTAAATTTCCCACTGAATGTCCATCTAAATCACTTGATGTTTTAAAGCGATATTCCATCATCTTCTTTATAGGTTCATCAATTCCTGATAAAGAAGTTATTACTTTTCTTATATCTCCTACTGCGGGAGTATGAAATTCTTCTCTTAATCTTCCTGTTGATCGTCCGTTATCTGATACAGTAATTACTGCTGTTATATCTACAGGAAAATGTTTTAGTCCTTTTAGTAGATAGGAAATTCCTGTTCCTCCACCAAAAACTACTATTTTTTTATTCATCTAAACCACCTCTAATTATAATATACCATTTGTTCCATCATCACTTTATTAGGGTCTTTTCTGTATAGATTTTCGTCTCCTTTAGATTTTTTTAAATTAATTAAAAATATAATAATTCCGATTAGTACAAATGATAAAGATACTATTTGTGCCATTTTTAATGAACCTAGCATTAATGAATCTGTTCTTAATCCTTCTACTAAAAATCTTAATACTCCGTACCATACAAGGTAGAATGCTGTTAAGTTTCCTCTTTTCAAATATTTTCCAAGTCTGATTATTATCATTGCTAGGAATCCAAATAGACATCCTATTGATTCATAAAAGAATGTTGGTTGACGATATTCTCCCATAATATACATTCCATCTATTATAAATTTTGGAATTCCTTGAGATTGTAGTGTTTCTAATGTAGTTATTGCTCCGTATGCTTCACTATTAAAGAAATTTCCCCAACGACCAATTGCTTGTCCTAATATTAATCCTACTACAATAATATCTAACATTCTCATTACACTAATTCTTTTCTTTTTACAGTTGGAAATTATTGATATAAGTCCGAATAATAATCCTCCGTGAATTGCTAATCCACCATTCCATATTTCTAATATTTCTAATGGATGTTTTGAATAATAAGGAAAGTTAAATATAACGTAATATAATCTTGCACCTATTATTCCAAATAATATTGTACTAAATGTTAGATTAATTAATGTATCATCATCTATTCCTCTTCTTTTAGCTTCACGATATATAACAAAACTTGCTGCTAACATTCCAACAAATAAACATATTGAATACCAATAAATCTGAATAAATCCTAAATCAAGTGCTACTCTATCCATAAAAATCCCTCTTTATCATAATAGTTTTTTTAAGAACTGACCTGTGTAAGATTCTTTTACTTTTGAAACTTCTTCTGGAGTACCTATTGCTACTATTGTTCCTCCACCATCTCCACCTTCTGGTCCTAAGTCAATTATGTGGTCTGCAACCTTAATTACATCAAGGTTGTGTTCTATTACCACTACTGTATCTTTATTATCTACTATTTTCTGTAAAATTGCAAGTAAACGCTTGATATCATCAACATGTAATCCTGTTGTTGGTTCATCTAATACAAATAGGGTTTTTCCTGTTGCTTTTCTTTGTAATTCTTTGGCTAATTTAACACGTTCGGCTTCTCCTCCAGATAGTGTTGGAGCACTTTGTCCTAATTTAATATAACCTAGTCCTACATCTTCTAATACTTGTAATTTTTGTTTGATTTTTGGAACATTATCGAAGAATTCTAAAGCCTCAGATACCCTCATATCTAATACTTCAGCTATATTCTTCCCTTTATATTTTATGTTTAGCGTTTCTCTATTATATCTTGTTCCATGACATACTTCACAAGGGACGTAAACATCTGGTAGGAAATGCATTTCTATTTTCTTAACTCCATCTCCGCGACATGCTTCACATCTTCCACCTTTTACATTAAAAGAAAATCTGTTTTTTTCAAAACCATACATTTTAGCTTCTTTTGTTGTTGTAAATAAAGTTCTGATGTCATCAAATACTCCTGTATATGTTGCTGGATTTGAACGTGGTGTTCTTCCAATTGGATTTTGTGATATTGCTACTATTTTATCAATGTTATCCATTCCTAGTATTTTGTCGTGTTTTCCTGGTTTTTCTTTTGTCTTATATAAATGTTGTGATACTGCACGACATAAAATGCTGTTTATTAAACTACTTTTTCCACTTCCAGATACTCCAGTTACACAAGTTAGTGTTCCTAGTGGGATATCTACATCAATATTTTTTAGGTTATTTTCTTTTGCACCTTTAATTTTAATATATTTTTTATTGCCTTTTCTTCTTGTTTTTGGGATTTCTATACATTTTTTACCGCTTAAGTATTGTCCAGTTATACTTTTATCACATTTCATTACTTCTTCTGGGGTACCTTTGGCAATAATGTTACCACCAGCATCTCCTGCTCCTGGACCAATATCTACTAAATAGTCGCATGCTAACATTGTATCTGTATCATGTTCTACAACTATTAATGTGTTTCCTAAATCTCTCATTTCTTTCATAGAATTTATTAATTTTTCATTATCTCTTTGATGTAGTCCAATGCTTGGTTCGTCTAATACATAAAGAACTCCTGTTAAATGAGAGCCAATTTGTGTTGCAAGTCTAATTCTTTGGGCTTCTCCACCTGATAATGTTCCAGCACTTCTATTTAATGTTAAATACTCTAAGCCTACATTTGATAGGAAACTTAATCTTTCATTTATTTCTTTTAATACTAAGTTAGCTATTTGTTTTTGTTCTTCTGTTAGTTTTAATGATTCATATGACTTTAGCAGTTCTTTTATACTCATACATGTTACTTCATAAATATTTTTACCATCAACCTTTACAGATAAAACCTCATCTTTTAGTCTAGCTCCATGACAAACATCACATTCATATTCAACCATATAGTTCTCTAACCAGTCTCTAATCCAAGTTGAACTTGTTTCCATATAACGTCGTTCTAAGGTGTTTATAATTCCTTCATAGAAATCTTTTCTATTATATAAATTTCCACTTTTTGAATTATACTTAAATTCTATGATTTCATCAGAACCATATAATACTAAATTCTTATGTCTTTCTGAAAGACTTTTCCATGGTTTAGTCATGCTTATTTTGTAATGTTTACATAAGCATTCTAGTCTTTTATAATCTAATCCTTCTGGGTCATCTGTTAGTGTTTTAATACATCCCTCCGAAATAGATAATGTTTGGTCTGGAATTATTAAATCTTTATCTATTTGAAGTTTTACTCCTAATCCTTTACATTCAGGACATGCTCCATATGGAGCATTAAAACTAAATGTACGTGGTTCTAACTCGCTTAGTGAGAAATCGCAATGAGGACAAGCAAATTGTTCTGAAAAAACTACTTCTTTAGCATTTTCTCCTAATACTTGAATTATTACTTTTCCATCTGCTAGTTTTGTTGCATTTTCAATCGCTTCAAAAATTCTACTATGAGAGTCTTCTTTTATAACAACTCTATCTATTACTACATCGATATTATCTTTTTTATTCTTATCAAGGTCTATTTCTTCACTTAAATCTAACATTTCTCCGTTTATTCTTACACGGATATAACCTTCTTTACGAAGTTTATCTAAAGTTTCTTTATGAGTTCCTTTTTCACCATGTACTACTGGTGCTAAAATTATGATTTTTGTGCCTTCACCATATTCTAATACTTTATCAGTCATTTCTTCTACACTTTGTGAAGATATTGGAATACCATGAGTCGGACAATATGGTACTCCAACTCGTGCAAATAAAAGTCTTAGGTAATCATAGATTTCAGTAACAGTTCCAACTGTTGAACGAGGATTATTATGAGTTGTTTTTTGATCAATACTAATTGCAGGTGATAAGCCTTCAATGCTATCAACATCTGGTTTTTCTGAACCTCCTAGAAATTGTCTAGCATATGCAGATAAACTTTCTACATAACGACGTTGTCCTTCTGCATAAATAGTATCGAATGCTAATGAACTTTTTCCACTTCCAGATAATCCTGTCATTACAATCATTTTATTTTTTGGTAATTCTATATTTACATTTTTTAAGTTATTTTCTCTTGCACCTTTAATAATAATTTTATCCATAATATCACCTGGTTCATATTATACCACAAAAAAAGGAAAATAATTAGTATTATTTCCTTATTTAAATCGATTTTTATAAGTACAATTTAAGCATAGTTTTTCACATGGTTTTCTATCCTGAAAAGATTTTTTCAAATCAAGACATCTTTTACTATTAATTATTGATTCAAATGAATCTTTATAAATATTTCCTAGGGATATTTTACCATTACTATCTAAGCAACATGGCACTACTGTACCATCTACTAAAATTGCAATTTGTGTTTTTAATGCCATACAAAAGCCATTATTTTCTTCATCTTTTTTTTCATCTGGCCAAATAAATTCGTTATCTTTATCCACATAAATTGTGGATGTTATTTTTACATTATTTTCATTATATATTTTTTCCACTATATTTGGGGATAAATTATAATACTTAATTATTTTTTCCACTGTTTTTGTGGATTTCTCATCAAATTCTCCATTTTTTAATGTCCATAGTCTATATATTATAGTTACATTGCTTGGAAGTTTTTCCACACTTTTGAATATTTTTTCTTCATAATCTTCGATGTTATTTTCACTATGTAAGGAAAAGTTTATCTTTTTTAATGATTTACATTTAGAAAGTTGTTCTACTTTTGTTGGAAATAATACTCCGTTAGTTGTAATATTTACATTTAAATTATGTTTTTCTGCTATATGTAGGAAATCTATTAAATCTTTATGAAGTAAAGGTTCTCCTTTTACGTGTACGTAAATATTATCTGTGTAAGGTTTTATTTCTGTTAGAATATGGTCAAATTCTTCTTTGGTCATATTTCTTCTTGGCTTTTCTACTTTACTGCAGAAACTACAATTAAGATTACAATTATTTGTTATTTCAACATATACTTTCTTAAACTTCTTCATCTGTATATACCGCACATACTAGGTTTTTCCCTGGTTTATTTCCAATACTAGAGAAATACTTTTCATCTTCTGTTGTATCTGTTGAATCAAAATAAATATTATTTGGGTCTACAATTTCTTTTATTAATGTATTAAAAATTGCATATCTTATATCTAAATAATGTTTTTTCTTCTTTTTAGTAATTGTATCTTTCCAAATATATGAATTTGTTAGTAGATTTGGGTCTACTTCTAATTTTTCTTTTGATGGACATGCTCCAATATAAAAAGTCATTTCAAATGGAGCGGCATTTGTTTCTTTCATTAAACTTTCTATCATTTCATGTAATAAGTTATTATTTATATTTTCAGTTGTTCCTAAGGCAATTGCTGAAATACTTTTATTATCTTCTGTATTTGCTGTTGCAATTATTGCTGGATAATCATTTGTTTCTACAGCAACACATAAGTCTTTATTATCTTTTAATAATAGAATTGCTTCTTTTATTTTTTTTATGGAGTTTGTTGCTGTACGAGATTTTATTTCTTTATTTTCTTCTTTTAATACTATTACATTTTCATATTTAATGTTTTTTCTTTCAAAGAAACGAGTTAGTGTTGTTTTATATAATAATTCTCTTTCTTCTTTTGATAAGTTGGGAAAGAATTTTTTATCATCTGACATAATTCCATCTCTTTGAGTTGATATAAATACATTTAACTTCATACTTCCTCCTATATTGCTTTCATTTCAAATAGAATATCTCTTAATTCCATTGCTCTTTCAAAGTCTAAGTTTTTAGCAGCCTCTTTCATCTCTTGTTCTAACATTTCGATTGTCTTCGCTAATTCTTTCTTAGTCATTTTCTTTTGTTTCTTAGATGAATCTTCTATTGCTACATTGCTAATTACTTCTCTTATTTCTTTAGATATTGTTTTTGGAGTTATTCCATGTTCTTCATTATATTTTTCTTGAATATTACGACGACGAGCTGTTTCATCTATTGCTTGTTTCATAGAGTCTGTAATCTTATCTCCATACATAATTACATGACCATTTGCATTTCTTGCACAACGTCCTGCAGTTTGAATTAAACTTCTGTTACTACGTAAGAATCCTTCTTTATCAGCATCTAGTATTGCAATTAAAGATACTTCTGGAATATCAATTCCTTCTCTTAATAAGTTTATTCCAACTACAACATCATATTTTCCAATACGTAAATCATGAATAATTTGTAATCTTTCTAAGGTTTTTACTTCTGAGTGAAGATATGCTACTTTTATATCTAATTCTTTTAAGTAGTTTGTTAGTTCTTCTGCCATACGAATTGTTAGTGTTGTAACTAATACTCTTTCATCTTTTTCTATTCTAGTTTTTATTTCACCTACTAAATCATCAATTTGTCCTTCTGTCTTTCTTACTTCTATTGTTGGATCTAGTAACCCAGTTGGACGAATAATTTGCTCCGCATAAACATTATTTACTCTTTCTAATTCATAGTCTCCTGGTGTTGCAGATACATAAATTGCTTGATGAATCTTTTTATCAAATTCTTCATATTGTAAAGGTCTATTATCAAGAGCACTAGGAAGTCTGAATCCATATTCAACTAAGTTCATTTTTCTGGCTCTATCTCCATTATACATCCCTCTTACTTGCGGTAAAGTTACATGAGATTCATCTACTACTAGTAAATAATCATCTCCGAAGAAATCCATTAATGTTACTGGAGTTTCTCCTTTTTTACGACCTGCCATTGGTGCTGAATAGTTTTCTATTCCTGAACAGAATCCTGTTTCTTCTAGCATTTCTATATCATATCTTGTTCTTTGTTCTAAACGTTCAGCAGCAACAAGTTTATTATCTGCTTTTAGTTCCTCTAATCTTATTTCTAATTCTTCTTTTATACGTTCAATTGCTGCATGTAATTTTTCATCACTAACAACAAAGTGACTCGCTGGGAATATGCTAATATTTTTTTTATTACCTAATACAACTCCTGTTAGTGTATCTATTTCACTTATTCTATCTATTTCATTATCGAAGAATTCAATTCTATATCCAGTTGTCTTTTGATATGCAGGAATTATTTCTAATACATCTCCACGTACTCTGAATGTTCCTCTTTTAAAATCAAGATCATTTCTCTCATAAAGCATTTCAACTAATTTTGTTAAAACTTTATTTCTTTCAATAGTGTCTCCTACCGATAAAGTTAGCATTTTATTTTTATATTCTTCTACTTCTCCAATACCATAAATACATGATACACTGGCTACTACAATTACGTCATCTCTAGAAAGTAATGCACTTGTTGCTGCATGACGTAGTTCATCTATTTCGTCATTAATTGAAGAATCCTTTTCTATGTATGTATCAGTTGAAGGTACATATGCTTCTGGTTGATAGTAATCATAATATGATACAAAGTATTCTACTCTATTGTTTGGAAATAATTCTTTTAATTCAGAGTATAATTGTCCTGCTAAAGTTTTATTATGAGCAAGTACTAGTGTTTTTTTATTTACTTCTTTTATTACATTAGCAATTGTAAATGTTTTTCCTGTACCAGTTGCTCCTAATAGTACTTGTTCTTTTTTGCCATCTTTAATCCCTTTTACTAGTGTTTCTATAGCTTTTGGTTGATCTCCAGATGGTTTATATTTAGATACTAATTCAAACATAGCGCACCTCCTTATATGGGTCAATTTCAATTCTATATTTTATCACTTATTTATATACAAAACAAGAAATGTTTATTATTAGTATGTGTTTATTCGAGATAAATTAAAACTCACAATAGTTGTGAGTTTTTTTATTATATAATACTATTTATTTCATTACTTTCAATTTCGTATGATATTTTATTTTTTTCTAATAATTTTTTAAACTTTTTTTCTATACTTGGTTCTTCTAATGATGTTGCAAGTGTTACAACAAGATTATTCTTATATGATACAACACCACATCTTATTTTTTCTGACCAATCAGGTGGTAAAATAAAATAATAATTTTTTATATATTCTTGATACTTTTCTTCTACATCAAACTTTCCTATATTTGATAAAGTTGTTGTAAAGTGTCTTTTAAATTCAAGTGTACCTAAGATAACAAATATTTTTTTTAAAATTAATGGAACTATTTTTATAAAGACACTGTTTATAAGTTTTCCATTAGTGGACATTGTTTCTACTATTTTTTCATATTTTAATTTGTTTTCGAATTCTTGTTTAACTTGTTCTATTATTTCATTAAAACTATATTCTTTATTTCTTTTTAACAATAAACTTGTTACCATGTATGATACAAAGTTAGATACGGTATTAGATGAAAAATACTTTTTTAAATCTATTGGAATACATACATTTATTGGTTTTTTACTTTTATGTTTTTTATAGTTACTATAATAAATTGAATAAATAAGCATACTTACTAACATAATTGTTATACTACAAGAATTTTCTTTTGAATATTTCTTAAATTCTTCTAAATTAATAACGAAATGATTAATTCCAACTACTCCTGGTTTTAGTTCTTTTCCTTTTAGCATATAAGCTGAAGGAGGATTGTATGCTTTTGTTATTTTTTTATCATAACTTGTTAAATATGAATTATCTGTTTTAATAGATTGATTATCATCAAATTCTTTACTTTTTAATTTATTTGGGTAACGTAATTCTAAATACTTATATATTATTTCTTTAAAGAACATACTTCCACCATTTCCGTCTGTTAAAGTATGAAATAGTTCTAGGTTTATTTTGTTCTTAAAATACGTTACTTTAAATAAATAGTTATTATTTTCTGGTGTATTTATCTTTTGAAATGGATAATCATTTTCTTCTGTCACAACAACTTTTTTATGATTATTATCCATGTAGTACCAAAAGAATCCACCTTCCATTTTTACTTTATATGCTTTATATTTTTCTAATACTATTTCAATTGCTCTTTCTAGTATCTTTGGATTAATTTTGTCTTTTAGAACAACTGATAGTCTAAAAATAGATGTATCATTAATATTTTCTGATAATGAATATATTTTTGCTTGATCGTCTAATTTTCTCCATTTTGTTTTTTTACTTCCTTTATTCATATAAGCTCCTAACTAGCTAGTTCAATAATTGCTTTAGTGTATATTTCTGTTGCAAGTAAAAGATTATCTATATCGATGTTTTCATTTACTTGATGACATAATTCTTCTTCATTTGGAAAGGTCATTCCGAAAGATACACAATTATTAAATGCTCTTGCATATGTTCCACCACCAATAGCAATTGCTTCTTCATTCATATTAGTAGTTTCATTAAATATTTTAGTTAACGTTTTTACTAAATAACTATCTTTTGAAACATATAATCCTTCATTTTCACCTTCAAAAGAATATTTTATATCCTTTAAATTAGTACTACATATTTCTTTTAATTCTTTAAATGAAGTCTTTATAGGAACTCTTAAATTTGTTTTTATAATTATTTTATTGTTTTCATAATTAATAATTCCTATATTAGATGTTAAAGTACCAGATTCATCTGTTAAAGAGTCTCCTCCTAAATATAGTGGATTTTCTAAGTTATAAAAGTCTAGTTCTTCTAATTTTGTTAAAAACTTATTTTTATAAATTTTATTTATGTATTTTAGTAGTTTTGTTGCAGCATTATCTCCTAATGTTGGAAATGCTGCATGTGATGAAACTCCTGTAGCAGTTATTTTTATTGTATTTTCATTTTTTTCTACTATTATATCTTTTTCTTCTATAAATTTGTTTGGGTTGTTTGTTTTTATAATAATATGTGCTGTTTTAGGGACTACGTTTATGGCATTATTTCCTGTTGTAAACTCTAATATTTTGTCATCTAAATTAAAGTCATTTTCTATTGTTAAAGTGATTATTCCTTTTTCTGCATAAATACATGGAAAATTAGCATCAGGACTAAAACTAATTGTAGGAAGTTCTTCTGTTTGTTTATATCTTTCGATACACTCCCAATCTTGTTCTTCATTTAAACCAATAATTAATCTTACTCTTTTATTTAACTGTTTTAATGAATTTGCAATTTTCATTGCATATAAGCAGGAAATTACTGGACCTTTATCATCACTTGTTCCTCTTCCATATAATTTATTATTTATTATTTCTGCTTGGTATGGGTCTTTTGTCCATCCATCTTCTTTTGTTGCTGGAACTACATCTAAGTGACCAATTATTCCTAGAAGTTCTTTTCCTTCTCCAAATTCAATATATCCGCAATATCCATCAATATTTTTTGTTTTAAAACCTAGTTTTTTTCCTAACTCAAGAATATGTTCAAGTGCTTTTTTACATTCTTCGCCAAATGGTTTTTCCTTATCATTTGTCTTTATTGAAATACTTTGATAACTAACTAAATTTATTATTTCTTGAATCATTTCATCTTTTATTTTTAATACATTTTCTTTTATCATTAGATCACATCCTTTAATTATTATCCTACTCTAGTTTCAACATAATTATTATATCATATTGATGTAAAGTATTATTTTTTATAGTAAAAGTATTGACTTTATAATTTATTAATATTTAAATTAAAGTAGAACTTTTATCAAGAATGAGGGAGAGAGTTAGCTCAGTGAACTCATACCAACCTGCAAGGAAGTAAGGTGGTAATGCTAACAACGATGAAGGAGGCCACAACTCTTTCAAGAGTTTTTTATTTTGATAAAATTTCTGAAGGAGGAGTGAAAAAATGAAAAAATACTATTTTACAAGCGAAAGTGTCACAGAAGGTCATCCAGATAAAATCTGCGATAAAATAAGTGATAAGATATTGGATGAAGCATTAAAGAAAGATCCAAATAGTCATATGGCTGTCGAAGCTACTATTAAGGATAATTTAATCTTTCTTTATGGCGAAGCATCTACAAGTGCAAAGATTAATTATGAAAAAATTGCGAAAAATGTACTAAAGGATATTGGATACAAGGAAAGGTTTGATGTTATTACAAAAATTTCACAACAATCTGTGGAAATTAATAAAGCTGTTTCTAAAGAAGAAGTTTGCGCTGGCGATCAAGGAATAATGTTTGGATATGCCTGTAATGAAACTGAGGAATTAATGCCTTTACCTATTATGCTTGCCAACAAATTAGCAATGAGATTAACTGAGGTTAGAAAAAAGGATAAAAACAGTTTTCTATTACCTGATGGAAAGACTCAAGTAACAGTTGAATACATTGATGGAAAGCCTTCTCGAGTGGATACTATTATCATTGCATGCCAACATAAAGAGAATATTAGTAGAGAAAAATTAGAAAATTACATTAAAAAAGAAGTCATTTCATACGTTTTAAGTGATGAATTATGTGACAGCAATACAAAAATATTAATTAATACAAGTGGTTCATTCACAACAGGCGGTCCTTTTGCAGATAGCGGAACTACAGGGCGTAAGATTGTTGTAGATACATATGGTGGTATAGGAAGAATTGGCGGAGGATGCTTTAGTAGTAAAGACCCAAGTAAAGTTGATCGTTCTGCTGCGTATTATGCTAGATATGTGGCAAGAAATATTGTAAGTAAAGGATATGCTGATAAAGTTGAGATAGGCCTTTCATATGCTATTGGTAAAGCTCAGCCAATAAGCATATTCATTGAAACTTTTGGTACTAACAAAACTTCGGTATCTGAAATTGAGAAATATGTATATGATAATTTTGATTTTTCTGTTTCAAATATTATTAAGGAGTTAGATCTTAAGAAACCAATATATTATGATTTGGCTAGTTATGGTCATTTTGGTAGAAAAGGTTATTCTTGGGAAAAAGATAAATAAAAAAACAGTCTATAGACTGTTTTTTTCTTCTGTTGAAGTTCTTCCTGTAAATTTATATGTTGCATCTTCATCATAACTATAAATTTCTTGGAACTTATATACTTCTTTTTTGTTTCCGTTAGTTATATGTAATTCTACTTCTTTTCCTTTTTTTATTGCCTTTGTAAGTGTTGCTCTTGTTTTTGGAGTGTTTTGTGTTTGATTTAAATTTATATATTTAATATATCCTGATGCAGAT
This sequence comes from Bacilli bacterium, assembly GCA_017416535.1. GTDB lineage: Bacteria > Bacillota_I > Bacilli_A > RF39 > UBA660 > JAEDES01. Next base: position 95,888 of record JAFQCG010000001.1, read on the forward strand.
TCGTTATATTTATATACAACATCTTTTCCATCATACATTAAGGCAGTATAATCAATACCTACAACTGTTCCAAATAACTTATCATACATATTCATTACAACGTATCTTTCAAATTTTACATTTGGTTGTTGAGCTACATAGTGAATATTATTATCATAAAGGTCAACTTCTGTTACATCTGTTACTGTTTGAGTTGGTAATTCTTTTTGACTATTTAAAGCTGCCATTACTAAACGCATTTTATTTGTTTCTGATAATGTAGTAACTTCGAATGATCCTTTAATTTCTTCGATATATGTAAAGTTTTCTATATATGAATACAACGTTTGAACAACATTTGAACTTAATTCTAATGTTTTTTCTTTGTTTTCTTCTTCATAGTTGTCATATTCATCATCATAATCATTATCGTAGTCTTCCTCATAATTTTTATCTACATATATGTCTTTAAAATCATTACCTGCTAGTTTATTATTTTCTTTTGTTATTGCTACATAGATAGTTGTTCCTACATATACAAGTAAAACTATTCCAAGAATAATTGTTCTAATTTTTTTATTTGGAACTTTATTTGTTTTTTGCACTAATACCACTCCTCTATTCTTCTTAATTATATCTTTTTTATGTTATCAATACAATAAAAAAATAGACATTACGTCTATTTTTATTATGAATTTAAAGATTCTGTTTCATATAAGTTTTTATAAATTTCATTTGTTTTTAATAATTCATCATGTGTACCAGAAGCAACTATTTTACCTTGGTCTACTATGTGAATTACATCGGCATCCATGATTGTGGATAATCTATGAGCAACTATAACAACTGTGTGGGATTTTGTTAAGTTATCAATTGCTTGTTTAATATATTCTTGAGACTGATTATCTAAAGCTGATGTAGCTTCGTCAAATAAGATGACTTTACTTTCTTTAGCAAGAGTTCTTGCGATTGATAATCTTTGTTTTTGTCCACCTGATAGATTAACTCCACTCTCTCCTAAAACTGTGTCATATTTTTTAGGTAAAGACATAATGTAGTCATCTAGGTATGCCATTTTTGTGTATTTTCTTATTGTAGCTAAAGGAATTCTACTATCGATTAATTTAAAGTTTTCTTTTATTGTTCTATTGAAGATGAATGGTTCTTGTCTAATAATAGAAATATTTTTTCTAAGTGATATTTCTGTTAAGTCTTTTATATTAACTCCATCTAATAATATTTGTCCTTCAATTGGATCGAATATTCTTGTGATTAAGTTGAATAATGTAGACTTTCCTTGTCCTGACTTTCCAACAATGGCAATCTTTTTATTTGGTTCAAGTACAAGATTGAATTTATTAAGAGTTATTTGTTCATTCGGATATCCGAATGTTACATCTTTGAATTCTATAATTCCTTTTGTCTTAGATATTTCTTTTTCACCATATTTTTCATCTTCATATAATCTGTTTTCTAATATTTCATTAACTCTTCCTAATGATACAACTAGTTTTTGATATGTTTGTGTTAAGTTATTAAAATTTTCTATTAACCACATATATCTATAAACGTAGTATGTCATTGATATAAAGAATGTTAATGAGATTTGTTTATAATAGATTAAGATTACACATGTTATAAAAACGCCAACCTCTAAAAATCCTTTTAATATCCTTGTTTGTAATGTAAATCCCTTACGTACATCAATTTCATTTTTTGATTTTTGGAATATACTTTTAATAATATCTGTCATGTCTTTTAACAGACTGTTTTTTATTCCTAATGTTTTGATTTCTCTAATTCCTCTTATGGATTCTGTAACTAAGGAAGTAAAGTTATCTTGCTTTTCTTTTCTCTCTTTGTGAGCTTGTTTTAAAATTGGGTTATATTTTCTTATTATTAAGAATAGTAATAATACAAAAATTACTATTTCTAACCCTACTATCCATGAGTTTATGAAAATATATATAATTACTACTAATGATCCAATAAGTGATGATACAGCACTTAATAAGTGTCCGAAAGAAAAACTTAATGAATCTGCATCTGTTGTTATTCTATTTATAACTTCTCCTGATGTTTTTTCTTCATAAGCATATGACGGCATATTTAATGCTTTTTCATATGTATAGTACCCCAATTTTCTTGTTAATTTGCTTTCAATTTTTTCAAGCATAGCTCCGGCATAATTTTCAATTATGGCATGTGATAATAATTCTATTCCTAAATATATTAATAGATATATTACCGCATTCTTTAAAGCCATATTTGTAATCGATTCTACTGCGGCACCATTAAGGTATCCAGTTGCTATTTCGGCAATTCCTGCAATAAGTATAAGAGAACTTGCAACGATTAATTTTACCTTTTCTTCTTTAATTAGTTTCCATAGAGGTATAAATTCTTTTAAACTTTTCATAATACCTCCTAAAAATAAAACCTACTATACTTATAGTAGGTGTTTGTAAAATTAATCGATTCTAATGAGCAGGAAAAAATGCGATTTTCCAACTCCATCCTTTTGCTACTATAAGTTCTTTAAAATTTGTTTTAAATAATTTGAAATTTAAATTCTTCATTTTTCCCACTCCTTTCTCTTTAAATTCAAGTTGATTGTAGCACTTGTTTTTTAATCTGTCAACCTTTTTTTGTTGATAGTTTTATTTATATTCCCAGATTCCTAGTTTACCTTTTGTTTCTATTGGCTCATTTAAACATTCTATTTCTTCTAGAATCCAAGCATATCTTCCTTCTTCATATATTCCTAATATATATTCTTGTTTATTCTTCTTTATTTCTTTAATATAATCTTTTGTCATCTTTACACAATCTTTTAATTTTGCTTTGCATATTATTTTTCCATAGTTTAACTTTAAATTATCTATTAACATTAATACTTCTTCATCGGTTACTTCTTTTAGAAACTTTTTCGATAAACTTGCATGTATATATATTTCACCTCTATAGTTTGTATTCCAACTTCTTGTTTCTATTTGTTTTTTTCCTAATGAGATAAGTGTTGCATATGGTTCTTGTATACTTATTACTTTCATATTACTCCTTATAAAAACGACTATATAGTCGTTTATTTTATTAAGTTATTTTCTATACAATATGGTATGACTTTGTGTTTTAATGTATTAGATAGAATATCTTCTTTAATAGATGTGTCATACCATAAGAAACTTTCAATTTCTTCTGAAGTTTCTAATGTTCCTTCTAAGTTTCCATTGTATTTAAATACATAGAAATGGATCTTTAGGTTTGGATCTGATGTTGCGATTTCGTCAAAGTCCATTACTTGTTCAAATTTTGATTCATCAAAAATTGCTTTTGGACCTAGTTCTTCGTAACACTCTCTAATTGCGGCTTGTAAAGGTGTTTCTTTTTCTTCTACTTTTCCACCAATCATTTGATGCGTTGGTTTTGTTCTTGGTTTATCTATTAATAGTTTATTGTCTTTTAAGAATATTGTTCCTACTACTTTAAGCATACTATTCTCCTTTTGTAAGTACTTTGCTTGCTGTGTTTTCTTTTACCATAGCAATTAGTATTTCGCTAGTTTTTTCCATATCTTCTACTGATACATATTCATGTGTACCATGAAAGTTATGTCCACCAGTTCCAATATTAGGGCAAGGAAGTCCATGATATGTTGCTTCTGCTCCATCTGTTCCTCCTCGCATTGGAATAATTATAGGTTTTACTCCAATCAATTTCATTGCATTTGTTGCAAGTTCAACAACAGACATATCCTTTTCAATTATATTTCTCATGTTATAATATGAATCTTTTATTGTTAGCTTTATTCTATTATCGTATTTTTCATTTAACTTAGATACTAGTTCTTCGAATAGTTGTTTCCTTTTTTCAAAGTTTTCTTTATCAAAGTCTCTAATTAAATATTCTAAATATGCAAACGATACTGTTCCTTGGAATTTTTCTATATGATAGAATCCTTCATATCCTTCTGTATTTGATGGTGTTTCATTCGGAAGAGATGATACTAATGCATTGGCTATTAATATAGCATTAGCCATTATTCCTTTAGCTGTTCCACAATGACATGACTTTCCTTCTATTTCTATTTTTGCACTTGCGGCATTAAAGTTTTCATAACATATTTCTCCTAATGTTGATCCATCTACTGTATATGCTATTGGTGCAGCAAATTTTTCATAATCAAAATAGTCCATTCCTTTACCTATTTCTTCATCTGGGGTAAACGCTACACAAATATCTCCATGATGAGTTTTTGTTTTAGCAAAGTGTTCTAGCATTGTCATTATTTCTGCTATACCAGCTTTATCATCTGCTCCTAATAAAGTTCTTCCATCTGTTGTTATTAATGTATTTCCTATTTGGTCTTTTAAATTAGGATAATCAGTTGTGGATAAAACATTTCCATTAGCAAGGATTATGTCTTTTCCATCATAGTCACTTATAATATTTGGTATTATTTCATTTCCTTTAGCATCTTCAGATGTATCCATATGTGCAATAAAACCAATTTTCGGAAGTTTTTCGTCTCCTTTTAATGTTGCATATAGATAACAATGATCTTCATCAAAATATGTTTCTGCTCCTATTTCTAACAATTCTTCTTGAAGTAGTTTTGCTAATATTTTTTGATTATCATTACTAGGAGTTTTATCTACTAACGAAGAAGATGTTGTATCTATATTTATATATTTAATAAATCTTTCTAATAAAGTCATAATATCACTCTTTCTTTTTTGTTTTATTATATCATAAACTTATATGCTTATTATGATATAATTTTATTAGGATGTGAGATTATGTTGTATAAAGCAGGTGTTGTAGAATCAGAAGAAATAGATTTTTTATTTGATGCAGGTATTTATAATGAGGATATCGATATAAGAGAAGTCGCAGCTATTCAAGGGTTTTATGAAAAACATGGATATATTCCAGAGAATCATATTGTTACTTTTTTAAATTGGTTGACTTATAGTGCAAGAAAGAATATTTCTAATGAACTAGAAGATATTACTAAATCTTCTTTTTCTGGAAGATGTGCTGTTGCGCAATCATTTTATTCACAGTTACTTGATAAGCTAGGTCTTAATAAAATGACTTTTAATATTGGTGATGTTGTTGGTACCGATCCAATACATGCTCTTACTTGCGTTGAAATTCCTACTAAACATAATGGTGAAGATGTTAAGAAACTATTTGTTTTAGATCCTACTTTTAGACAATTTTGTATTAGTGAAGAAAATAGATTTGAAAGGTATTACGAAGAACCCCGTTGGAGTGTAAAAATGTCTTCTCCACATCCAGGATATTTCTTTAATTTAACTGATGAAGGTAGAGAATTTGCGCAAGGACTTATACATTATGGTTTCTTTGAAGTTAATGAAGATAGTTTAAAAACATATTTCGATCCTTTTAAACTGTATGTGACACCTAAAGAAGATTATGCTAATAAAGAGGATGTTGGTAAAATTGCAAGTACTGAGTTAACTGGAATTGATTATTGGGATAGAATGCTTGCTTCTAGAAAAGATGTTATGACTAGTTCAAATAACTTTGATTTAAGTACCCCTAGGGAGATTGCTCAAAAGGAAGACAGTAAATTACTTAATAGATTGCGCAGAAGAAATATTCAAGGAGAATTGGATGCTATGTTTGAAGCAGAGAATTCTTCTTCGCATGTATCTTCTAATTCAAGTACAAAATAAAAAGAATAGTTAAAACTATTCTTTTTTTATCTGTTGTTAAATTGATATGGAATATTTATATAACTTCCTGGGTTAAGACCTTTATATCCTTTTGATGTACATCCACCATTGTTCATGTAGTGACATGTTGCAAGTTCAAAGTGTAAGTGTGGTCCTGTTGAACAACCAGTGTTACCCATGTTACCAATTTTTGTATTTCTTGTTACAAAACTTCCTACCGATATATTTCCAAAGCTTCCTAAATGTGCATATGTTGCATAGTAGTATTTTCCGTTGTAGTTATGTTTTGTAACTACTACTTTGGCATTTCCATTACATCTGTATCCACAGAAGTTACCAGTAGTACAGTTATCATGATAAATTGCATGTACTGTTCCTTCTGCTATAGCATATATTGGTTCTGATTTGTTACTACTACTAAAGTCGTAAGCTCTATGTGAAGATGAATTATAATATTGTGTTACATATCCTTTTGCCATTGGTCTTGAGAAGAATCCAACGCTTGGAAGTGATGTTCCTGTACTTTGTTGAATACGTCTTTCACAATCCTGAATATCTTCATTTGTTCCACATTTTAAACTCTTATAATATTTAATTTGAGCTTGTGCTTCTTTAATTTGTGTTTCAATAGAAGGCATTGTTCCTCTAATTGAATTACTATCTGCTTCTACTTTTCTTTGTTGTGCTTTAAGGCTTGTTTCTAGAGCATTTAGATTATCCATTTTCTTTTCTAATTCTTTTTGCTTTTTCTTGTTGTTTTCAATTAGGATTTCTAATTCTTCTACAACTTTATCATTATATTCTGTTAGTTGTTCTACAATTGACATTCTATATATCATGTCAGTTATATCGGTTGCTCCAAAGGCATATTCTAAATAAATATTTTCTCCATTAGAAATTTGATAATACTCAATAATAGATTTGCTTTCTTCACCTTTTTCTTTTATTTCTTGGTTACTTTCTTCTATTTCTAATTGTAATTTATCAATTTCTTTTTCAGCTGCTGCCATTTGATCAATGATATTTGAAATTTTTTGTTTAATTACTTCTATTTCAGCTTTATTTTTATTCAAACTATTTTGTTTTGCTTGTAATTCAGCAGTAAATTTTTCTACTTCTGCTTCGAATTGTGCTATTGTTTTTGCTTCTGTTCTCATTGGTAGTGCAAATAGAGAAAGAATCATTACAATTACTAATGTTAACGATATCTTTTTCATTACACTTTTAAATATTTCTTAACGGCACTAGCACTACCTATCATACCTACAATAATACCAATTACTAATACAATTAGTGATGTTGTATAAATAAATGGTTCTGGCTTAATCAATTGAATTAATTCTGAGAATAAGTGTCCATCAAAATGATTATAGAAAGCTAAGTATCCATATGTTGAAATTATAATTGGAACTATTGAACCAAATACTCCTAAAATCATACCTTCTACAATAAATGGTGTTTTAATTGTAAAATTACTTGCTCCTACTAAACGCATAATGCTAATTTCTCTTTTTCTTGCAGAGATTGTTAATTTAATTGTATTTACAATTAAGAATACTGTTACTATTATTAATGCTATAACTATACCATAAGTAACTTTTTCAATTGAAGAGAAAGCAGTTACCATTTTGTCAACCATTCCTTCTCCATATCTAACTACTGATACTTTGTTGAATGCTTGAATTTTTTCTGCTGTTGCACTAATTTTTTCGATATCTTTTACTTTTACTTGAAATGTATCTTTTAATGGACTTTCATTTTCATCCCATTCTTCTAATACTTTGTTGAATACTTCTGATTCAGATTGCATTTGTTTTTTAATTTCTACTTTTGATTGAAATGTATATTTTTCAACATTAGAGATATTATCTATTTTATGTTTTACTTCTTCAACATCTGCTTCTGTAGCATCATTTTCTAAGAATACAACTATAGTCATATCTTTTTCTATTTCTTTAGTAAAGTTTTGAACGTTGAATGATGCAATTACTGCTACTGCTACAATAATTAGAGTTATTGTAATACATGAGATTGATGCAAGAGATAAACTAAAGTTTCTAATTACACTTTTGAAGGCATCACGGATGCTTCTTCCTAACATTCTAAATGGCTTCATTGTTATATGTTCCTTTCTTCTTAAAGTTTACTAAACGACCTTCTTTTAATGTGATTACTTGTTTTTTCATTTTGTTAACTATATCTTTGTCATGAGTAACCATTATTATAGTCGTACCTCTTTTATTATTAATTTCTTCTAGAACTTTCATTATTTCCATACTCATTTCTGGGTCTAAGTTTCCAGTAGGTTCATCACATAATAATAATTTAGGATCATTAACAATTGCTCTTGCAATAGCAACTCTTTGTTGTTCTCCTCCAGATAAATGGTCTGGATATTCGTGTAATTTATGTTTTAATCCAACATCTTCTAATGCTTTTAACACTTTTACTCTAATTTCATCTTTTTTAGCACCAATAACTTCTAATGCAAATGCTACATTTTCATATACTGTTTGTTTTGGTAATAATCTATAATCTTGGAATACAATTCCTAGTTTTCTTCTTAATTTATAAACTTTGCGGTTTTTTAATTTTGCAACGTCTAGACCACCAACAATAATTTGTCCTTTTGTTGGTTTTTCTTCACGGTATAACATCTTGATTAAAGTAGATTTTCCACTACCTGAACCTCCGATTACAAAGACGAATGCCCCTTTTTCGATGGCTAAATTTAAATCATATAATGCTGTCACACCATTTTTGTATTTTTTTTCTACGTTTTTTATTCTGACTAAATCCATCTTTACCTCCATCCTATATGTGTATTGTATCATATTTTGTCGCATAAAAAAAGGGAAGATATTGGAAATCTTTCCTTTTTTACTATTATTTTCCACCTATTACTTCATAGGAATCTGTAACAACGAAAAATGCCTCTTTATCAATATTTTTTATACCTTCTGTTACTTTATAATATTCTCTTGAAGGTATTACTGATAATAATACTTTTCTTTTCTTTTCAAGAAATCCACCTTTTACATCAAATGTTGTTACATTATGATGAAGTTTATCTATAATATATTCTTTTACTTCATCTTCTTCACTTGTTATTATATAAAATGCTTTATTATTAGAAATCCCTAATATCACTTTATCCATAACAAGACTACTTATATATAGTAATATTATTGCATACATTGCATTTAGACTACCAAAGAATATTCCTCCAAAGAAGACTACTATAACATTTATTACTAATGTACTTTTACTAATTGCAATTTTAAAATTTTGATATAAAACTTTACAAATTACTGGGAATCCACAATTTACATATCCAGATCTATAGAATAGACCGCTTGCTATACCTGATAAGACTCCAGCAAATATAACAATAATAAATATATCATTTGTTTCAATCGGTATTAATGTTGCAATTGGAGCAGTTATTTTAACAAGTAATGGATAAATAATACTTGCAACTATTGTTCCAGCAGTTTGTTCAAATCCTAGATACATTAAACTTATTATTGAACAGGCTGCTGATAATATAAATATCATTAAAGATGGATCTATGTCGTATAAATGATTTGTTATTGTGGCAACTCCACTTACTCCACCTGATACAATATTTAATGGTAGTAAAAATATATTATAAATTAACGCACTCATTGTAAGTGATATAAGTGCTAGTCCAAATTTTTGTAATCTTTTTTGTTTTTTTATTGAGGCTAATATGTCTTCCATATTATTCACCTCCAAAGACTTCATATGCATCTGTTACTACAACGAACGCATCATTATCAATCTCAGTTATACCAGCTTTTAAACGATAATAATCTTTTGTTGGTAATACACACATTAATACGGTTTGAGTGTCCTTTTTATATCCTCCTTTAGCATTAAATATTGTTACTCCATGATTTAATACTTTTAGAATATATTCTTTTATTAATTCTTCTTGATCTGTAATAATATAGAATGCTTTACTATCAGACACTCCTAATATTACTCTATCTGATATGAAACTTATTATATATAAAACCATTATTGCATACATTACTTTAGTTGGTCCAAAGACTAATCCTGATAATAATACTATTGAACCGTCACATAATAACATACTTTTTCCGATTCCTATTTTCATAAATTTAGATATAATTTGGTTTAATATATCTGTTCCACCTGTTGTGAAACCCGCTTTAAAGATCATTCCAAGACCAAATCCATATATTACTCCACCAAATACTGATGATACTAATAATTGTGATGTATCAAGTTCTAACCATACATTTATATGACTTGTTAATTCTATTAATACTGGTAATAATAACGAACCCATTAGTGTTGCTTTTGTTTTTTCTTTTCCTAATAAGAAATAACTTAATACTAGTAATAATATATTACAAATAAATATTACTAGTGAATTACTTATAGATGTTAGTTCATTTAAAATAATTGCAATACCACCAATTCCTCCAGATACAATATCATTTGATGCTAAAAATAAATTATATGATATAGCCATTAATAAACATCCTATTGTGAAATTAAAGTATCTTTTTACTCTAGATTTTTTTTCTACTGATGCTAGTGCATGTTTTAATTTTATCTTTGAAAATATACTCATAGTTATAATCCCCTTTTTAAATTACTTTCTATAAATAAATCAATATCTCCATCTAATACTTTTGTAACATTACTTGTTTCTTCATTTGTTCTATGATCTTTTACCATTGAATATGGATGCATTACGTAACTTCTTATTTGCGAACCAAACTCAATATTCATTTGACTTCCTTTTATGGCATTAAGTTCATGTGATTGTTCTTCTATTTTTTTTAATAATAATTTATTTCTTAAAACTTTCATTGCTTGTTCTTTATTTTGAATTTGGCTTCTTTCATTTTGGCAAGTAACTACTATTTTTGTTGGCAAGTGAGTAATTCTTACTGCTGAATCTGTTGTATTTACTCCCTGTCCTCCACATCCACTTGAGCGGTAAACATCTATTTTTAAGTCTTTTTCATCTATTTCAATAGAATTATCTTGTTCAATTTCTGGTGTTACTTCAATTGATGCAAACGATGTGTGACGTCTATTATTTGAATCGAATGGTGAAAGTCTCACTAGTCGATGAACTCCTTTTTCATTTTTTAAGTATCCATAAGCATTTGTTCCTTTTACTCTTATAGATGCACTTTTAATTCCCGCTTCTTCACCATCTTGATAATCAAGTAGTTCTACTTTATAATTTTTCTTTTCACACCAGCGCATATACATTCTGTATAGCATCATTGCCCAATCACATGCTTCTGTTCCTCCTGCACCAGAGTGAACTTCTAATATACAATCTAATTTATCATGTGGACCGTTTAATAGTAAAAGTAAGTTTAATTGTTCTACTTCTTCTACTATTTGATACATATCTTTTTCTAGTTGCATTTCTTGTTCTTCATCTTCTTCTATTTCTAACAAATCAATTAGTTCAATATCATCTGTAATTCTTGTTTTAATATTATCAAGTTGTTCTATTAATGATTTCTTTTCATTTAATTCTTTTAAGGTTTTCTCCGCTTTATCTCGATCATTCCAAAAATTTTCTTGTTCAGTTTGTTTTTGTAACTTATCTAATTCTTCTTTTTTAGAATCGATGTCAAAGTGACCTCCATAAGTTAGTTACTACTTCTAAATTTTTTTCTAATTCTCTTTTTATTTCTCTTTTTTCCATAGTATCTCTCCTTAGTTTGTGTATAATTTATTAATTCATACTTTCTCAGCATAAGTCTAACATAAAAATATTGTTTATACAATTAAATAGAAAATTTAATGTGTATACTTTTGTAATATGTGCATATATTATTATCAGAGGAAGGTTCACTGATGAGTGTGAAGATCCTCTTTAAATAGATTAAGGAGCTAATGACAGCTCCTTTTTTATTTTATTTTTGTTAGATCCTCATTTAATATTAATGGGTTAAATCCTTTTATTTCGTCTAATAACATGTTTTCTGGATAACCATTCATCATATATATTTTCTTATTATTCATAAATGCTTCATACATTTCTAGGAAAGTTGATGCTCCAATATAATTTTCTAATTTTTTTCCATTTTTTTCTTTTGAATAGTTTAATACTAGTATTGCATCTACATTACTTACTTTTTGTCTGCTTTCATAATAACATGATTTAAAAAACTCTAAATATTCTTCATCTGTCATATTATACGCATCATCATTAAAGTCAGGGTCATCATAATGGTTTGGAGTTGTTACTTGATGTCCTAATTTTTCTAATTCTTCTTTTATACTATCTATTTTATTGTAAAAAGCAGTTGAACATACAATTAAAACTTTCATTTTATTTCCTCCTTTTGCGAATTATTATATCACAAAAAAAACTAAGATTTATATCTTAGTTTATTTATCTAATATTTCAATAGTTTGAATAAAGTTAATATTTATAAATCCACGATCTAGTTCAATAAAGTTTTTATCTACTGAAACTACTTTTCCTTCATAAAACTTAGTAATATTGGCATAATTCATTTTACCTGCAGTTACAAAGGCAACTGCTACACTTACTCTCTTTCCTACTAATTTTTCTAACATACTATTTTACCTCCTCTTTTTTAGTCTCTATTATTTGCATACTTGTAGCATCATAGTTTACTTTCATAAAATCATACCATGAACAAATTGGTCGTTCATTACCTAAATCATATTTATAATCTGATGGCATTGTTTTACTATAATAATTATTTTGACCAGTTAACCCACATATTACATCTTGATGAATTACACTTCCATGTAGTAAGTTTTCTGGTTTTGTTCTTATCATATAAGATACAGGTGGATAATAAATATTAATTCCATTAGTCCATAATCTCACAGAATATAAATATTGATGTTCTTCATATGTTAAATTTGGGTCTACCAATACATTTTTCAGAACATTAGACTTACAAAATACGAACCCATCTGATATAAATGGAGTTTGATATGGAGCGTTTCTTTTTGCTAAATCAATTGTTTCGTTATATTTTAAAACTGGTAAGAAGTTTATAAAAGTGTCTAACTCTTTTACTATATTGTTATAGTTATAGAAATTATCTGGATCAACTTTATCATCTGCTTGCCATACCCAACAAGTTAATGCAGAATTATTTCCACATTCTTTTATCTTTTGACAATATTCTTTATCCCAACCATCCATAAATCTTATGCTTGAATCAACAATTGCTACATAGCTATTTCCTAGAAATTCAGTTATTTTGGCTAATGCTTGTACATAGTTTTCATCTTTTAAATATATTATTTCTTTTATATTATTTTCTGATATATATTTTTCTGATGCTTTTCTTTTATCATTTGTTGCGACTAAGAATTTTATTTTATTTGGATATGTTGAATGTTTTAGACATGATTTAATGCATTCTTTATATTCTTCAAATAAATCTATAATTATTACTTCAACATTTTCTTGTTTTAACATTTCTTTATACTTTTCAGCTTGTTTCTTTTGAATGTAAGATTGTTTGTTTTTCAATTCTTTATTTTCAAACTCTCCTGTTTCTGCAGTCATATAAACTATTTTTTCTTTAAAACTAATACCAGAAAATTCTTCGTATTCTTTAAGTGTTCTTTCTTTACCCAGTCCAAATTTTCCTAGATCTTCTTTTTTATCTCCTAAATTTAAAAGAGATGCCAGTCTGTTGCTTTCTATTAGCATTGCATTTGTTACAGAGGGGAACTTTTGATTTTTTCTTTCATATTGATGATATATGTAACTTTTTCCTGGATTATAAACATTCCAGCCATATGTAAATAAACGTATGCTCATTGGTAATTCATCTCCATAAAAGTACATTTCTTTATCGTGAATTACTTCTTTATGTGCCTCACTAAAAGTGAAGAAATTTCCAGCTGCGATAAAGGCATTTCTCTTGTAAGCCCTTGGGTCATCATCATTTATCGGAAGTGAATTACAATTTAAAAAGTATGTAGCTGTGTCTCTAAATCCATTAGTGTACATTATGCCACCCTCTACTGGATTATCATATGTTTTATCATCTAATGGTAGACTCATCATTTCTTCTGTACAATATGGGGGATATACAGATAATATTGCTTTTTTATCATTTAATGATAGTAGTTGTTCTATTAACTTTGTATCCCAGTGTTTTACAAATCTCATATGGGAGTCTATTTGATAAACATACTTTTCATCTTCTATTAAACTTTGACATAAGTATCTTGCATATACACTTCCTCTTGCTTCATTCTCTTTGAGATGAATATATTTACAATTTTTTATTTTTTTTATTTTTTCTAAATCTTCTGGATTATCACTTTGATAACATATTGAAAAATGTACTCTACCAGGATTATCAGCTTGAATTAGGGCACTATTTATTGTGTTTAAAAGTTCTGGGTCACAATATGCTGCGATTTCAATTAGTATTGTATCTTCTTTATTCATAATACCTCCTTATCAATTAGCTGCTATTTTATATATTTTAGTATATCATATTTTGACAAAGAAAAACTCGCGTTTTCTCAGATTAACTGGTTATGCGAGTTATTTTCCACAACATTGTTTATATTTTTTACCACTGCCACATGGTAAAAAATTAAAACAACTGAGTAATTTTTTTCTTTTAAATTGGTGTTTTTTGTTTTAAATAAATAATTTTTTACTCAATAATTGTAAGTTTTTATTCGACAACGTATCTAAAAACGTATCTAAAAGAAATTATATTTTTATTTCTGCGTCTCCAATAAATGATAGCTCATCAACCAACATTTTTTTTAATTCATTTACCTTAGCGTACTTTTCAGCAATTATTTTTTGAATCTCAATATCAGGAATATCAAATCTAAAATTCTTAAAGCATTCTGTTATACTCCAAGTTTGATTTCCTGCTTTTGTTGTTTGATAAGAGTCTTTTATAATATTTTGAAACTCGCTAATGAACCAATTCAAGTCTATATTATATTTACAATCTTCTTTAATATATAAGATATAAGCATGATCAGTTAATGTATATATACCCGGCTTTAAATATGACATTGTTCCGGCATGACCATTTCTACTTATAACAATTCCTTCTTTATCTTTAAAAATTTTCAATTTTTTACCATTTGGTAAAATCATATCCTGTTGAACATATCCTAAAGAAGTTTGATCCATTAACGAACTAGATAGTACTATACAATCATCTTTTTTTCCTTTATTATTATGAATTATTCTAACCGATAAACCTTGATTACCACTCATATACTCAAAGCATTCGGTTATCTTAACATTCTTTGCCTGATATTTAATTGTGTCAACATCTTCATTTACTTCTTCAAGTGATTTTTTAACATCTAATATTAGATTTTGAGCAGTATCTAAATCTGTTATATATGTATCTAAAGATTTATAATTATCATCTATCAATCCTAACTTTATTTGTTCTTCTTTTGTCCACCAATTTTCTATTAGCCATGATTTATCCGAATTAAATTCACTAATATTGATTGCCTTAAATCTGCCTTTCGCTCTACTTTCTATAATTGGTTTTATAAATTCTTTATCTGCGCTTTTCCATATATTGTAATTATCCACTGCATCCTTTAGGTCATTATCAATTGTATCAAATCTATAAACATCTAATGTTTCTCCTATAGAAGAACATATATATGCAAATACATCAGTTTCTTGTATTGGAAGAGTTCCACCTTCATTTGGAACTTTTTTTTCTAAGGTAATAATATATGTTTTCTTTTGAGTATTAAAAAATGATTTTTTAGGCAATGAAATAATTGAATTAATATTACATAGTTCCAATATCTTTTGCTTTAATCTTTTATTATTTAAATTTGACAAAATACCATCAGGAATTACAACGTTTGCTAATCCTCCCGGTTTTAATGATTTAATAATCCATTCTATAAACATTGCTTCAATTCCCAAACCGCCCCATTTATAATCATCTGTTAATTTTTTTAAATCTGAAGATCCATTTTGAACATAGGGTGGATTAGCGAGTATCAAGTCATATGTATCATATTCTATTTTGTCTAAAGTTCCTAATGAAGAATGTTTTAGTTGAAATGATTTATTTAATACTTTTGCAGAAAATTCCTTTGTAAATTCATGTGATGGATACATTGATAACATTTTTGAAAAATATATTAAAGCATTAGCTTTAGCTAATATTATCGTTTTGTCCCCATTATCCTCACTATATTTATCATAACCTGTAATAGATATTGAATTATTAAATTCTTTTAGTTTAGAATCATAAGAATATAATTCGTTAATTCTATTTCCAATTGATTCGAGAAGAAATTTCCCAACTCCACATGCAGGATCACATATATTCATTCCCGGTTTAATATCTACCATTCTAACCATATTATCTACTATTTTTAATGGCGTAAAGAATTGACCCATGTTCTTTGAATCAGAATCTTGCTTTAAGAAAGATTCAAATAATTTAGATTTAAAATCTTTGGAAATATTTATAAATTTTCCGTTTTCTTTTTCATAGTTTTTAAATGTTTCTAATATATTTCTAAACGTTTTAGCATCCCCATCATTTTCGTGAAAAACATTACCATTAATAATTCCAGTTCCATCTAAGCCCTCAGGAAATAACTTTTTCATTTGTGCTCTCGCCCCATTGTCTGAATAATAATTATTCAAAACATCTATTTCACTGTTTCTTTGTTCATATAATGAAATAAGATATTCAAAGGAGTACATTCCATTTAACACTCCAATATCACTTAAATACTTGAATAAAAACAATTCAACAAAAGTATACAACGCTGCACTTGGTGAAATACTTTTTGTAATCCATAGTTTTTGATGAACTTGCTTAGCTAAATCTGTAGGATTTAAATATTCTTCTTTTAATATTGCATCATTTGATTGAGATATGGAGGCTAATATTCTTTTTAACAATATTTCGGTTTCAACTGGCATACTTTTTGGATGTAATTCAGTTCTTAAATAATTTTCGTGTTCATCCAGTATTTGATTACCAGTTAAAGGATTCAACCAAATTGTTTTTGAAGAATCTCTAACCGCATATATTTGCGCTTTTACGGCTTTTGCCACTTCAAATTCTTGCTTAATTGCATTATTTATTTGTACCTCACTATTAAGCAAGCCATCATTCTTAGATTCTACATATAGAATAATTTCTTTATTCGTATCTACAACTAAGGCATCAGGTTTTTTTCTTAGAATTTCTGGATTATTTGTATGCTTATTTATTACTTTAGCGTTTATTAAATCATTAATAGTTGTAGCCCCTATATCATAAACTCGCCACTCTCCAATATATATTGGGCTACTAAATTCCTTACTTTGATTCATTTGTTCACTCATCAATAATACCTCTTTTCATAAATTTTTTTTCATTTTTACTATAAACATCTTCAAATGTTAATATTTTATCAATATCACAATTAAGTACCTCTGCTATTATCTTTAATGCCTTCATACTTATATCCTTATTTTTCGCTATTTTTGCAATAGTTGTTGTTGATAATTGTGTTTCTTTTTGTAAATCTGTCTTAGACATTCTTTGCCTTTTTAATTCACATTCAAGTGGGTAATATGATATTTTTCTCATAATAACACTCCTCTATTATTCCTAGTATAATTTTATCATTTATCTTTACTTTTGTAAATATTATTTTTAATATAATAAAATATTATTCCATATATGTGCATATATTCTTTACTTATATAAATAAAAACGTATCTAAAACGTATCTAAAGGTTATTTTTGATGCAAAATTACCTAAAAATTGTAAGCAATAAAAAACTCGCAAGCCCTTTATTTATAAGGCTTTGCGAGTTTATTTTCCGCAACACTGTTTATACTTGCGTCCACTGCCACATGGACAAGGATCATTTCTTCCTATTTTATTTACTCTTTTTGGTGCTTTCTTAGCTTCTTCTTTTCCATCATTTGTAAGCATCTTTTTAACAGCAGGTTTCCTTTCAACATTATGTCTTATTTCTGCTTTTAATAAGAATATTGAAACATCTTTGTCGATCTTTTGCATCATTGAGTCAAATAAATCAAATCCTTCCATTGTATAAGCTCTTAAAGGATCTTCTTGAGCATATCCACGTAAGTGAATACCTTCTCTTAAATGTGACATAGTATTGATATGTTCCATCCAATAATTGTCTAATACTTGAAGTGTAATTACTTTTTCAAATTCTGAAGTTACTTCTTCTGGAATATCTTTTAGTTTTTCCTCATACTCTTTAGTTACTAATTCGTATAATTTATCAATTGTTCCATCTTCTGATAAATCATTTATATCAGATACTTTTATATCTTTTGTTAACAAGTTTTGATTGGCAAATTCTGTGATTTCTTCATAATCTTCTGTTGTTAAATGTCCTTCTGGATATAAATGTGATTTTACTAAATCAGTAATATGATTTTTAAATGAGGCTAATGTCATTTCATGAATTGATTCACTATCTAGAATAGTATTTCTCTTTTCATAAATAATTTCTCTTTGATTATTCATAACATCGTCATATTGTAATAATGATTTACGAATATCGAAGTTATTTCCTTCAACTCTTTTTTGAGCTGTTGTAATTGAATTTGTAAATGTTTTACTTTGAATTGATTGATCTCCAAGTCCCATTGTACTCATCATATCTGCAATTCTATCTGATCCGAATCTTACCATTAAGTCATCTTTCATAGATACAAAGAATTGAGTATATCCTGGGTCTCCTTGACGTCCTGAACGTCCACGTAATTGATTATCAATACGGCGTGATTCATGACGTTCTGTACCAACTACACATAACCCACCTAAAGCTTTAATTTCATCAGATAATTTAATGTCTGTACCACGTCCAGCCATGTTAGTAGCGATTGTTACTGACTTTTGACTTCCGATTTTAGAAATGATTTCTGCTTCTCTTTCATGATTCTTAGCATTTAATACTTCATGAGGTATGTGCGCTTGCTTTAATAATCTACTAATTAATTCACTTGTTTCAATTGCAATTGTACCTATTAATACAGGTTGTCCCATATCATATTTCTCTTTTACAAATTGAATTAATGCTTTATATTTAGCTTCCTTATTTGCATACACTAAATCTGGTGCATCAATACGAATTACTTCTTTATTAGTTGGAATTTCAATAACATACATATTGTAGATGTTTCTAAATTCTTCTTCTTCTGTTTTTGCTGTACCAGTCATTCCTGATAATTTCTTATACATTCTAAATAAATTTTGGAATGTAATTGTTGCTAAAGTTTTTGTTTCTTGATTAATGTTTACGCCTTCTTTAGCTTCTATTGCTTGATGTAGTCCTTCAGAATATGCTCTTCCTTTCATTAAACGACCCGTAAATTGGTCAACAATAATGATTTCTCCTTCTTGAACTACATAATCTACATCTTTCTTCATAGAGTAGTTAGCTCTAAGAGCTTGATTAATGTGATGTAATAATGATGCATTATCAACTTCATATAAGTTTTCTATGTTAAAACTTTTTTCAGCTTTATCTGAACCTGTTTCAGTTAAATTAACACTTCTTGTTTTTTCATCAAAAATGAAATCTTTGTTTTCTTTTAAACTTTTTGCAAAACGGTCTGCATCTATATATAAATTTGCACTTTTCATTTCTCCACCAGAAATAATTAATGGTGTTCTAGCTTCATCAATTAATACTGAATCGACTTCATCTATAATTGCAAAGTTAAGTGGTCTTTGTACTCTTTCTTCTTTACGAACAACCATGTTATCTCTTAGGTAATCGAATCCAATTTCATTATTTGTTGAATATAAAATGTCACATGCATATGCTTCTTGTTTTTCTTTTGAACTCATGTCTCTTCTATTAACACCAACTGTTAAACCAAGGAATCTATGAATTCCACCCATCCATTCAGCATCACGTCCAGCTAAATATTCATTAACTGTGATAATGTGAACACCTTCACCTGATAAGGCATTTAAATATGCTGGAAGTACTGAAGTTAATGTTTTACCTTCTCCAGTTCTCATTTCAGCAATATTACCATAATGGATTGCTAATCCTCCAAGGATTTGAACATAATAATGTTTTTCTCCTATTACACGGAAAGCTGCTTCTCTTGCAGTAGCAAATGCTTCTACTAATATATCTTCTAGAGTCTCTCCTTCAGATAATCTTTTCTTAAATTCTTCAGTTTTTGCTTGTAACTCTTCATCTGTAAGTTTTGCATATTCTTCTTCTAATGCAACTATTTTATCTGCTTGCACAGTAAACTTTTTTAATTCTTTATACTCATGATCGAACAGTCTTCTTAAAAACTTCATCCTATCATCTCCTTCATCTTACTATTCTATCAAAAATTATTAAATAAGAAAAGTATTTATTACTTATATAGCATTATATAGCAACAAAAAAGGTACCTTTTAGGTACCTTGATTATTTTATTCTGATTCGATAACTCCATAATTGCCATCGTTTCTCTTATAAACAACAGCAGGTTTATTTGTTTCGCTATCTTTATACATGTAAAATTGATGTCCTAGTAATTCCATTTGAAGAATTGCTTCTTCTTCATTCATTGGTTTTACTTCAACTTGTTTTCTTTTTATAACCTTTGTATCAGAAACGTCTTCATCATCTGCCTCGAACTCAGGTAATGCAAAATCAAACGATGTTTTGACTTGTTTAGACATAATTCTTGTCTTATTCTTACGAATTTGTCTTTCTAGCTTGTCGATTGTTTTATCAACAGCTGCATAAAAGTCATCTTGTGTTTCCTCAGATCTTAAAATAAATGTTTTTAACGGTATGGTAATTTCTACACGTTGTTCATGGTTTTTTACTTTTACTATCACGTTTGCGCGAACTGTATCGCTATTTTCTAGGTATTTATCTAATTTTCCTAGTTTGTCATTAATATAATCGCTCATAGCATCTGTAATTTTAATTTTGTCTCCACGAATGATAATTTCCATACTATCGCCTCCTTTACAATTTAAGTATATCATATCAAAAGAAAAAAAACTACTATTTTACACTAGCAGTTTCTTTCACTAGTCGAACATTTACCGCTTGATAACCTTTACTTGTTTCAATTAGTTTAAATTCAACTAGTTGTCCTTCTGATAAAGTTTTATACCCCTCTTTATCTATAGCTGAGTAATGTACGAAGATATCTTCATTCTCTTTGAAATCGATAAATCCATAACCTTTATCATTGTTAAACCATTTCACGCGCCCTACTATCAACTCTAGCACCTCTCATTCTACCCATTATTTTTCTGTCGGCACATTCTATTTTAGCAGAACTTTTTTATTTTTTTCACAATTTCCCTTAGCAGTAAAATTATGTCCTTGAAATGCATTATTTATTCCTAAATCGGTTTTTTAAGGCATTTAAGTTTGGTTCAAGGCCTTTTATAGAATAAAAAAATAATAATATTTTTTTATTCTATAATACTAATTGTAAGGTGTGATGATTATGAAAGAAAAGTTTCTTGATTTTACAATTAATTTTTTAAAGCAGAACAACACTTATTCTGAGAATGAAATTAAGAAACTTAGATATGGACTTGAAGGAATTTATTTAACTATTACTAAGACCATTGTTATTCTTATCATTGCTTTATTACTAAATTTTCTAAAAGAAATTATTATTTTACTTTTACTATTTAATATTATTAGATATTTTTCTTTTGGTTTTCATGCGGAGAAAAGCAGTGAATGTTTAATTCTATCAATTTTTAACTTCTTACTTGTTCCATATATATTTTTAAAGTTAAATACTTCCCTATTTGTTAATTTAATTATATGTGGCATATGCTTGATACTACTTTTAATATTTGCGCCTGCAGACACGCCTAAAAGGCCTTTAAAAAATAAGAAAAAAAGAATTATTAGAAAAATAATTACTTTGGTGATTGGTTTTATATATACATGTCTTGTAATTATATTTAAAAACAATTATATATCTCAATTACTTGTTTGTTGTTTAATAGCAACAGCAATAGTTGTTAATCCTTTGACTTATTTATTATTTGGTCAAACTTATAACAATTATAAAAAAATTAATTAGGCTATAATACTTTAAGTATTTTAGTAAAAAAATAGGAGGTGTGTTTATGAAAAAAAGATTAGCTAGTATCTTAGCTGCAATCGCATTATTTGCTACTGCTGGAGCAAGTTTAGGATGCATTTGGATTCTTAGTGATGAACCAAATTCTTGTGGAATATTTAATGACTAAAACAAAAAAACTAGATATTAATCTAGTTTTTTTATGCTTAATGTTTGAATGTAATAGTCATCTATAACTTCTTGTTTAGATTCTAACCATTTATTTTTAGATAAAATATTGTTTGCATAATATAGTCCATTTCCTCTACCTTCTCCTTTTGTAGATATTCCTTTTTTATTTATATCAGAAAAGTTTTCCGGCATATTAAACGAATTTGAAATAACTATATTTATTTTATCTTTTAGTTCATATACTTCTAATAATAAATATTTATTTCTTGTCTCAGCTGCTGCTTCAATTGCATTATCAAAATAGATACCTATTAGTTTACAAATTGTTTTCATTTGACTTTCATCTAATTTTTTCAATTTAGAGTTTGATTTTAAACTAACATCTACCACAAGATTGATTTTTTTCTTTTTAGCAATTGCAGCCTTATAGTACATTAATCCTTTTAGACCTCCCTTAGGTAGGTCTTTTAATTTATTTACTACTTCATCTTCAATATTTATATTATCATCCAATATTTCGTCAATTTTAGATTTTACCTTCTTGTCTTTGGCAACAGTTCTTAGTACAGCCAATTGATTTTTATATTCGTGCCTATTCAATTGTTCTTTCTCAATCCATTCTTCAAAATTTTGAATATAATTAAATAAAACATCATATTCATCACTTAATACTTTATAATCATTTTTACTATCTATATAAATATAAGTTATTACAGAAAAAGAAGCTAAAATTATTAAATAAGACATTGAAGTTGTGCTATAAATTTTACTGTTTGCAAAGTTATATACAATATATACAAATCCTATTATTAACATTATTAGATACACTATATTCAATAATGGCTTTTTGTTTCTAGCATTATTGTAAAAATCCCTTAATTTCAATAATACTATTCTGCTGCTTACAATTAAATTTCCTAATATTGCTATTAAAAAATTAGCTAATACAGACAATACATTATTTATTCTAATTTCTTCTTGAGTAAAGAAAATTCTTAATATAGTTGTCACCGCTACATCTGATATAGTTAATATCATCATTAACATAGCACCTACAATTGTCGCTTGACTTAAGTCTAATTTAAATACACTTTTATACACAACAATATTAAGTAGAAAAATCATTATTGTATATATAGCTGTGTACTCTTCTTTATGAAGAAACACTGTAGCAAGTGCAAATAATATAATATATAAATAAGAACTTTTTGTTATTTTCGTTTCTCTTTCAGTAATTCTTTTTACAATATTCAAACTAGCTATATACATTATCAAG
Source organism: Bacilli bacterium (assembly GCA_017416535.1). Classification (GTDB taxonomy): domain Bacteria; phylum Bacillota_I; class Bacilli_A; order RF39; family UBA660; genus JAEDES01. Next base: position 119,119 of record JAFQCG010000001.1, read on the forward strand.
AAGCATATGAATTTACTAACTACTTGTAACATTGTCTATTACTCCTTTTTTCATATCTCTTGATATGGTTTCTAATACTTCTCCATTTTTAAATTTTATTGAATTTTCTTTTATATCAAATTTATTTATATGATCTGAATTTATTATTGAACTTCTTGATACTTTTACAAATCTTTCATCTAGTATTTCCATTAGATGACTTATTGTTCCTGGATATGGCATAACATCTTTATTAATTAAATGTAATATGCATCTTTTACTATCTTGTTCTTTGTCTATAAATACAATTTCTCTATAGTCAATATTATATACTGTGTTTTTATATACAAACTTTAATGCTTTTGGTCTAGTATCGTAATATTTCATACATATATCTAAAGATTTATGTAAATGTGGAATACACTTATCTAGTTTATTTATGAAATCCACTAACATTAGTCTTTTACCAAATGCATCATATTTATATTCATTATATGAAGTAATAATTATAATCATAGATACCCAATCATTTAGTTCTTCTCTAATCATTCTTGCAGCATCTAATCCTGAACCTTCATTTGTTTTAATATCTAGTAAATAGACTTTAAAATCAGTATTTGTTTTTGCATAGTTATTAAATTCCTTATTATAACCAGAAAATAATTTACAATTATAATCATGGTCATATTTCATCATAAATTTATCAATTTCATTTTTATATTCTGTTGCAAGAACTTTCTCATCCTCACAAATTACAAAACTTATCATATACTCACCCGCTTCTTTCATTTTCAAACTCTATTTAATATTTTATAACTTTTATAGACAAAATAAAAGAACGTTTTATCTTTTTCCGTTCTTTTTTTTCTTGTTTTTTGTCTTTTTATTTTCTTTTGTAAACAGGTTGGCTACAATTGATTTTTCTGGGTTTAAATGTAGTTTCTTTTTTACTGATTTTCTTAAGTTTGCACTCTTATCTGAAATAATAGATGTGTGTAATACAAACCATACTACAAGTACAAAAATTACTATATATATTATTCTACCGATAATTGGATCTTTTAATGTATAGAAGATTGACGCGGCAGCAAATAATAAGTTAATTCCGTAGATTATTAGAACTGTTGTTCTTTGAGAAAAGTTCATTCCTAATAGTTGATGATGAAGATGTTCTTTGTCAGCTTGGAATGGTGGTTGTCCTTTTAATAATCTTCTTATTATTGCGAATAGTGTATCTAATATTGGTATTCCTAATATTGATATTGGTATAAAGAATGATATTAAGGCAGGTCCTTTAAATTCTAATAATGTAATTACGGAAATAATAAATCCCATAAATGTTGCACAATCTCCAGCAAATATTTTTGCAGGATTAAAATTATGTAATAGGAACCCTAATGTTGATCCTAACATTATAAGACTTAGTATCATTACTAAACTTCCATATCGTCCTTGATAGAATGCTATAATTGCGATTGTGATATAGAAGATACTACATATACCACTGCTTAGTCCATCTAATCCGTCAATTAAATTTATTATATTAGTACATGCTACAATAAATAAGATTGTTATTGGATAAGCAAAAATACCAAAGTTTAATGTATAACCAAAAGCGCTAATTTGGTCTAGGAGGATACCTCCATAGAATACTATAACTGAAGCAGCAATTAAGTGCCCAATCATTTTATGGGATGCTTTTATCGGTTTTATATCATCCATTATACCTGTTAGAATCATTATAAAACTTCCAATTAATATTGAGTTCATTCTAACACTTTGTTCACCAAATAGCATATATCCAACTAGAAATGCTAGAAAGATACCAACAGCTCCTAGTTTTGGTGTAGCCTTTTTATGAATGTGTCTGTTACCCTCATCAGATCTTGGTATATCCATTGCACCAACATGTACGGCAATTTTTTTCATTACTTCCATTATAAGTGCTGAACATATAAATGTTACTAACACTATCTTGCAAGCATCAAGTATTTGCATTTTCATTTACTTCAACTTCTTTCTAATTAAAATTATATATCAGATATGATATAAATAGCAAATAAAAAGACCTATATTTGGTCTTCTTCTAGTAATTTATGTTTTTCTAATAGCATGCCAGTTCCCTCTACAACACATGTTAATGGAGACGCAGCTATTAATGTAGCTATTTTTGTTTTTTCTTCAATTAACTCTAATAATCCAGTTAATTTTGAAGTTCCTCCTGTCAATACAATTCCTTTATCTATAATATCTGATGATAGTTCAGGTGGTGTTGATTCTAAAATAGAGATTATTTCTTTTATAATTTTGTCAACACTACCTTGAAGAGATTCTTTAATCTCTTTTTGATTTATTTTTATTATTGAGGGAAGACCAGTAATTAGATTTCTACCTCTTACATCCATTGTTATATCTTTAGGTTTATAGACGTTTGCAAAAGAAATTTTAATTTTTTCTGCAGTTAAATCTCCTATTAGCAATTTATATTTTTCTTTTATATATTTAATTATATTTGCATTTAATGTGTTTCCTGCTGTTTTTATTGATGATGATTTTACAATATCATCTAATGATAGTACTGCTATATCTGTTGTTCCTCCTCCAATATCTACAATCATATTAGCAATAGGTTTACTTATGTCTAATCCTGCTCCTATAGCCGCTACTTTTGCTTCTTCTTCTATGTAAACTTTTCTTGCACCAGTTCTTTCGGCTACTTCTTTTAGTGTTTCTCTTTCTAATGGTGTGATATTTGCAGGACAACATATAAGTACTCTTGGTTTTATAAATAGTTTTTTAGATTTTATTTTCTTTATAAATTCATTTAACATTATCTCGGTTATCTCTAAATCTGCAATTACTCCGTTTTTTAATGGTCTGATTGCTTTTATTTTTCCAGGTGTTCTTCCCACCATATCATAAGCTTCTTTTCCTACGGCAATTACTTTTTTAGTACTATTTTCTAAAGCAACAACACATGGTTCGTTTAAAACTATTCCTTTTCTTTTTTCATAAATTAATATATTAGATGTACCTAAATCTATTCCTATATCTGTTGATATCACATTATCACGTCCTTTTTATGAATATATTTAGTCTTGTACATCTTTATTTAAATATAAAAGTGGGTCTACTGTTTGTCCTCCAACATACATTTCAAAATGTAAATGGTTACCTAATTCTTTATCTAGTTCATTTTTTCCGCTTTTACCTATTACTTGTCCTTGAGAAATTATATCTCCTTTTTTTACATTTGCTTCACTTAAACTTTGATAAATTGATACATATTCATTGTTGTGACTAATTTCAATTATTTTTCCTAATATCTCATCTTCTTTTACGTTTGTTACTTCTCCATCTAATACTGCTACTACATCAAATGTTTTATCATAGACAAAATCTACTCCTGAGTTTTGTATATATGTATTTTCATGATAAATAATTGACTTTTCTTGTTCTGCAGATTCTGCTTTATAGTTATAATAATTTTTTCCAATTGTTACAGATTGATCTGTATATGGATTAATTATTTTTTTTGTTGTGTTTATAACAGCCATATCTTGAGAAATAATAGTGTTTGACACATATGTAATGTTATCTTCTTTGGATAAGTTCTTATTATCCTTTGTTATTATTGCAACTGTTAATATAACTATAAAACTGAATGTCATTATTATTGTTGGTAATACATATTTTTTTAATTTTCTTTTTCTCATTTTTTCCACCTCATTATAAGTTTTGGCAAAAAAAAAGAATTTATACTTCTTTTTATAATATTTTTATAGAAGTAAATAAATCCCAAAAAAAGTTTGTTGATAAATATATTAATGATGCAGCTAGTAAGAAATAAAATATTCTTGCTTGATAATACCTATTTTTTTTAAATATTGAATTTATATTAATTGATTCTAATGACCATATTACTAATATTGAGTCTAATATATATAAAATAAGTTTCCCTGTCATTAGTTATTTTCCTCATATGCAATTATTTTATTAACTCTTCTTGTATGTTTTTCTTCAGTTGATGCTTCTGTTGTAAGGAAAGATAATACAACATTTAGTGCCTCTTCTTCAGTTAATTTTTCACTAAATGCTACAATATTGGAGTTATTATCAATTCTTGTTACTTGTGCTTCCTCTTTATTTGAAACTTTTGCACAACGTACTCCTTTTACTTTATTACAAGCAATACTAATTCCAATTCCAGAACCACATATTGCTACACCATAATTTACTTGTTTTGATACAACAGCTTCTCCTAATGCAAAAGCATAGTCTGGATAATCTGTGGATTCTTCACTATTTGTTCCAAAATCAACTACTTCATAATTGTAGTTTGGTAAAATATTTTTTAAATATTCTTTTAGTTTATATCCTCTGTGGTCACTTGCTAATCCTATTTTCATTTTAATCTTCTCCTTTTTAATTTTTGTAATGTTATTTCTCCACCCATACATTGACTTAAATGTGAGTAGTGAATTCCGCTATTATCGTCATAACCATCAATACTTAGTTTATTACTTAGTGATTCTAATTCTATGATGGTTCTTGGTAAATCATAACTATATCCTGTTTCTACTTTTATAGTCCTACTTAAGACAAACGTTTCTTTTGTCGATAAATTGTAGATTAGTGGTCTATAATTAACATATAAACTTCCCGGATAAATTATTCCTGCTGAAAAGTCACATGTTATAAAGCTTTTAGCTCTTTGTTCTCTTATTCTTGGGTAGAACATTGTTATATCTCCAGGAAAGAATATTTCGCTTTTATAATGTTGTTCTTCTTCTAGTATTCCATAATATATTTCTTCAAGGGAACGTCCTTCTAATTCTTCAACTATATTTGTATAGAATGAATTTGTTTTCATTGATTCGATGTAAGAATAATATTGTCTTAATAATGTTTGATCTTGTGTTGCTTTTATTTCTTCTAATGTCATTTCATCTAATTGTTTCATACCTTATCCCTCTATGTCATTATATCATAGAAAAATGAGGTATTACTACCTCATTTATTATTTCCACAATTTTTGTGGAAAGTTTAGTAATGTTTTTATGGTTTCTTTTATTATTTTTATTTTATATATTTTATATGTTTTCTTTAGAGATTTTTCAGCGGAATTTTGGGTATTTTTTTCTAGTAGTTCTCCATTTACTATTACCTCTGGTGTTGTTGTTCGATATAGATTTTCTTTTATTTCTGATATTTCCCAACCATACTTTTCTGCAATTTTTACAAATTCATGTAATTTATCCATTGGTATTGTAATTAAGGGTTTTTCTTCTTCTAAATAATCCACAGCTTTTTCGGCTAAGAGTGTACCAATGCGGTTCCTTCGAAAACTTTTTTCCACATAAAATGTGCATATTTTTTTCTCATCGTGTGTTTTCTTTAATGAAACAAATCCTACTATCTTATCTTTTATATGTGCGATGATTATGTTTCTTGTTCCATCATATAGACCGGGTACTTGAATTGTTTGATACCAATTTCTATAATCAGGATAGTCGTTTTTTACTTGCATACTTAATAATAAGACATCATCTAGTAATTTTTTTATTACTTCCATTGGGTAATTTTGTTGTATTAACTCTTCTAAATTATGTATTTCAATTTTACTCATAGTGTCCCCCTAAAAATAAAAACTGCTTATTCAGCAGTTTCTGTAGTTGTAGTAAATCCATATTTTTTGTTGAATTTGTCTACGCGACCAGCACGAGATGCTCTACTTTGTTTTCCTGTATAGAAAGGATGACACTTTGAACATACTTCAACATTAATTTCTGGTTTTGTTGATTTTACTTTAAATGTTTCTCCACATGCACATGTTACTGTACATTCCATTGTTTCTGGATGTATATCTTTTTTCATATTATCTTCTCCTTCCGCCATGACTAATAAAGTCATAGTAATTCAAATGCGTTATTAGTATAACAAGTATTTTTTTATTTTTCAAGTTTTTTTGATATTTTATCTATTATTTTACTTGATATTGCTTGATATCCTTTATAATTTGGGTAGTAATTTGAGGGATTTGATATAAAAATAGATTTATTTTCTGAAATTATATCTGTTGATATATATATTACATCTTTATTTTTTTTAAATATATTGTTTAATTTTTCTATATATTTACTGTAATCTTGATTATTTATACTTTGCTTATAATATCCAATTATATATATATCTCGATTATATATTTTTCTTAATTCTTTTATTAAACTATTGAATGATTTTTCAATTTCTTTCATTTTTCTATTTATATTAGATAAATTACTAGGATCCTCTACTTTTTCTAATATATCATTTATTCCCACTGATATAGTTAGATAGTCAGTTTCATGAAGAATGTCTTTTATATTCTTATTTGTGTTGTTTATATTCACTTTTTTGTTTGTTAAAAGTGTGTAATGAAGTTTTTCTATACTCATTTCCTTTGTACTATATTCATTATAGTAATCTTTAAGTTTCTTTTTTTCTTTTAAATAGTTTTTTACATAATCACTATAACTATATGTTTTTGAGCCATAACTATCTATACCTATTGATAATGAATCACCAATATTTGTATATGTGATATTATTAAAATTTGTTTGTTTATATATAAAAAAAATAGAAGAACTCATTAATAATAGTATTAAAAACTTTATTTTTCTTGAAAGTCGCATCTTGCCTCCATAAAAAAAGAAATATATTAAATTATATTTCTTTTATTTCTATTTTAGCACCAACCTCTGTTAGTTTTTCAACTATATGTTCATATCCTCTTAGAATATGTTCTACATTAGTAATTGTAGTTTTTCCTTCGGCAAGTAATGCAGCTGCGACCATTGCTGCTCCTGCACGTAAGTCTGTTGCAACAACTTCTGTACCTACTAATTTATGTGGTCCCAAAATTGTTGCTGTTTGATTTTTAACAGTAATATCTGCTCCTAAATTATTTAAATATGGAATATGCATAAAACGATTTTCCCAAATTGTTTCTGTTACTTTGGATTTTCCATTACTTTGTGTTAGTAGAACTGTGAATGGCTGTTGTAAGTCTGTTGCAAATCCTGGATATACCGCTGTTTTTAATGATGTTGCTTTGTATTTATCTGGTTTACTTACTACTACATAGTCTGCACCAATTTCCATATCAACACCAATTTCATCTAATTTTGATAATAACGCATCCACGTGTTCAGGAATAATATTATCAATTTTTAATGGTTTACCACATAATGCACCAATAATTATGTAAGTTCCTGCTTCAATTCTATCCGGAATTACTTCATGAAAACATTTACCTAAGTAGTCTACTCCTACAATTTTAATTGTAGATGTTCCTGCTCCTGTAATTTTTGCTCCCATATTATTTAAGAATGTAGCTACATTTACAATTTCTGGTTCTTTTGCCGCATTATCAATTACAGTAGTTCCTTTAGCACGTACTGCTGCTAACATTATATTTATTGTTGCACCTACAGATGCAAAATCTAAGTAAATATTAGCTCCTTTTAGTTCTTCTGCTTCTACAATATATTTATTTCCTTCGTTTGTTACTTTTGCTCCTAGTGCTTCGAACCCCTTTAAATGTAGGTCAATTGGTCTTGCACCAATAGAACATCCTCCTGGAAAATACATTGCTGCTCGTTTATATTTTCCTAATAATGCTCCCATAAAGTAATATGAAGCACGTAATTTTTTAGAATATTTTTCTTCTATTTCTATGTTTTTCATTTGATTTGGATTAATTACGATACTTTCGCTAGCTCTTTTAACGTCTACATTTAAGGCCTTTAATATATCACATAGCGCTTCTGTATCTGTAATTTCTGGAATATTACAAATTGTTGCCTCTTCATCTGTAAGAATAGCTGCTGGTATTAGGGCAACTGTTGCATTTTTTGCACCACTTATTCTAATGGTTCCAGTTAGTTCATTGGCACCACAGATTTCCATAATTTTCATATTATACCTCCGCTCTTTTTTATAAGCGTGTGCCAAATAAAGTAACTAGTTCTTTAATTCTTGTTTTCATAGCATTTTCTCCACTACCAATTACTTTTCGTGGATCATATACTTCTTTATCATTTTCTAATTTTTCTCTTACTGCGTTACTCCACACTGCTTGTAAATCTGTATTTATATTTATTTTTGATATTCCACAACTAATCGCTTTGGCAATTTTATCTGCTGGAATACCTGTTCCACCATGTAATACAAGTGGAATTGGTAAATTATTATTAATAATTTCCATTGTTTCAAAATCTAAGTTTGGTTCACCTTTATAGAATCCATGAACACTTCCTAATGCTGGTGCTAATGAATCTATTTTAGTATTTTCATATAATACTTGGCAATCTTCTAAAGTAGCATTTGATGATGTTGCTGTAATATTGTCTTCTGTTCCACCAATGTGTCCTACTTCTGCTTCTACACTGACATTTCTTTCATGTGCATATTCTACTACTTCTTTTGTAATTCTTATGTTTTCTGGTAATTCATGGCGTGATGCATCAATCATTACTGATGTAAATCCCGCATCAATTGCTTTAATACAAGACTCTTTTGATGTACCATGATCTAAATGTATACATACTGGTGTTTCTACATTTAGTGATTTTACCAATTCTTTTACCATAGCTGCTACAACATTAAATCCTCCCATATATTTAGCTGCACCTTCACTTACACCTAAAATAACAGGAATATTTAACTCTTTACATTCTTCTAAAATATACTTTGTCCATTCTAAATTATTAATATTAAATTGTGGCACTGCATAGTGCTCTTTTTTTGCTTTATTTAACATTTCTACGAAATTAACTAACATTTCTTATCACCCAATTTAATCTTATTGCTAAACTAGTTATTTTGTCAATAAAACCGAGGTTTTTAACGTAAAGTAAACGTAAAGATTCCTATAATAATTTATTCTTTATTTTTTTAAAAGTACTTATTAATTATTTCTTTTATAAATGATGTATATTCAATATCGGTGTTTTGTTGTTCTTCACCTTCTAATAAACATAATGGCGGAAATAATACACACCAAAAATTATCTCCTAATCCGTCACCTAATTCTATGACAAGAGATTCATATTCTCCTTCTTCATACTTTACTCCCTTATATATCTTTTCTGGGAAATAATTCATTCCATAATTTATTTTAAATGTTTCCTTTTGATTTAATTCTTTTAGTGTTCTTTTAACGTTGTCACTAATTAATGGAATTTTATCTTTAATAGATGCTCTTGTTAGCTCTATATTTTTAGGTGTAAAATTTATTGTACTTATTTCTGGTTGAAGTTTTTTTACAACTTGTTTTTTTATATATTGATCTTTTTCTTTATTACTATTGGCAATTACTCTAAATCTTATTGAATTTTTTGGTATTACGATAGTCTCACTTTTAAATAACGATAATATTACTATTAACATTAATAAATATATTAATATTTTTTTCATATAAAAACCTCACTTTCATATTAATAGTGAGGCTTTGTTTTGTTTTTTATTCAAGATTTTTAAAAATAAATAACATTCTATCTTTTCCAGACATATCTTTTTTTACTTCAACTGATACATTTTCGAGATTTTTATAAACTAAGTCTTTTATATCTTCTGCTTGAGTATATCCTATTTCAAATGCTACTAAGCATCTGTCTTTCATATGACTGTTTATATTTTCTAATATTTTCTTATAGCAATCTAGTCCATCCTCACCAGCATATAGTGCTAAATGAGGTTCATTTTCTTTTACTATTTCTTCTATTTCTTCTGTTGTTTTGATATATGGTGGGTTACTTATTATTACGTCATATTTTTTTTCCACTTTTTCAAACATATCACTATTGATTATGTTTGCTGTTGAAGAATGTTTTACACAGTTTTTGTAGGTAACAGATAATGCTTTTGGACTTATATCTATTAAATCCACAGATTTTGTGGAAACTTTTTTTTCTAGTGTAAGTCCAATAACTCCACTTCCACAGCCTAAATCTATTATATCCACAGGTTCTGTGAAAAACTTTTTTATATATTTTATTGTATTTTCTACTAATTCTTCTGTTTCAAATCTTGGAATTAGTACGTTTTCGTTTATATCATATGTTTCTCCATAAAAGTTAACATTTCCAATTACATATTGAATTGGCTTTCCTTCTTTTACAGCCTGACACTCTTCTTTATATAAACTTGATTTTTCTTCTGATACTATATCATCTAGGTGATTTAGCAATTCTAGTGGATTAAGTTCTAGAAGTTCTGCGAGTAACATCTTTGCGAGGTCTGAATGACAATGGCTTTTTCCATATACTAATAAGTCTTCTACTCGCATAATTTCAACTCCTATTCTTCTTCTCCTTGAAGTTTTCGTTTTTGATCCTCTTGTACTAGCGCATTAACAACATCGTCTAATGCTCCATCCATAATTCTATCTAGGTTATTTGTTGTAAAACCTATTCTATGATCTGTAACTCGGTTTTGTGGATAGTTGTATGTTCTGATTTTTTCAGCTCTATCTCCAGTTCCAATTTTACTACGACGTGCTGCTCCCGCTTCTTCTAATTGTTTTTGTAATTCTAATTCATATAATCTAGTTTTTAAAACTTTCATAGCTTGTTCTTTGTTTTGAATTTGGCTACGTTCATTTTGACATGTAACTACTGTATTTGTTGGTAAGTGAGTAATTCTTACTGCTGAGTCTGTTGTATTTACTCCTTGTCCACCACATCCACTTGAACGATAAATATCAATTCTTAAATCATTTGGATTAATTTGAATATCAATATCATCATCAGCTTCTGGCATAACTAATACAGTTGCTGTTGAAGTTTGTAAACGACCATTAGCTTCTGTTACAGGAACACGTTGAACTCTATGGGAACCACTTTCATATTTTAATAGAGAATAAGCATTTTTTCCTTTGATTATAAATTCGATTTGACTAAATCCTCCGGCAGTTCCATCTACTGAGTTATACACTTGATAAGAGAAACCTTGTTTTTCTGCATATCTTGTATACATTCTGAATAAGTCTCCTGCGAAGATATTTGCTTCATCTCCTCCTGCTGCTCCACGAATTTCAACCACTACGTTTTTGTCATCGTTTGGATCTTTTGGAATTAATAATATTTCTAATTCTCCATCTAATTGAATTTTTTCGTCTTCTAATGCTTTTAGTTCTTCTTTTGCCATTTCTCCCAATTCAGGATCTTTTGTCATTTCTTTAGTATTTTCGATATCTTCTAATACTCTTTTGTATCTTTTATAACAATTTACGATATCTTCTAAAGAAGCCATTTCTTTTGAATATTCACGTGTCTTCTTTACATCACTTAAAACTTCTGGTTTTGTTAGTTCTTGTTCTAGTTGATTATATTTTTCAAGTGTTGCTTCTAATCTTTCTATCATATATTTCACCCTTTCTCGGTAATCAGTTGTATTATATCATATTTTTTTTAAGAAAAAAACTAGATTATTGTTCTAGTTCTAATTCATCTTCATCGATTACTACTAAGTCTTTTAATTCTTCATTTGTATCTTCGTCGTAATCTTCATCATCTGTATCGTCATAGCTATCTTCTAAAGAATCATCTGCTATTTCTTCTTGTTCTTCTACTTCTTCTTCATCTTCATCGTCTTCTTCAGCTATTTTGATAACTTTATCAGATGTATGGCGACTTCTTAAGTCCCATGTTCCATCTTCTAAAAGAATAAATCTTTTATCTGTTGCTAAAGAGGTATAGTAATCTCCGATCTTTTTTTCAAATGTACTTGCTGGCAATTCTAGTAATTCTATTATTTTTTTGAAAAGATCAGCTGTGTTTTTTGATTTCTTACTTTCTTCTAATATTAAATTTGTTATATCTTTGTTTGATAGTAATTCTAAATCTTCTTTTGTCATTTTCTTAAGACTCATATTGACCTCCTATATTAAAACATTATATGTTTAATAAATAAAGTTTGTTAGCACTATAAAAGCGCCAACAAACTTATAACATAGTTTTTATATAAATACAACTATTTTTTTACATTTTTTCTGGAACTTTTATTCCAAGTACATCTAAAAGTAGATTATTTATATCATATACAAGTTTTGTTAATACTAACCAAGATTCTTGTAATTGTTTATTTTCTTCTACTAATACTTTGTTTTCAGAATAGAATTTGTTATATAAAGATGTTAGTTTATATAAGAATTCTGCAATATCGTTTAATGATTTGGCTTCTTTTGCTTTAGTTAGAACTGTAGGCATACTTAAAATAGTTAATGCTATTTCTCTTTCTGTATCACCATTAATTAAACTCATTTTTTCTTGTTTTAAATCTTTTGCTTTTGCAAGTAGTGATTTCATTCTTATTGTTGAATATAAAATATATGAACCTGTTTTTCCTTCTAAATCAGCAAATTTTTCTATTTCAAATATATAATCTGTTCCTCTATATGGTAAAAGATCCGCATATTTTAGTGCAGCTACTGCAACAGTTTTTGCAACGTCTTCTTTTTCTTGTTCTTTTATTGATTCATTTGTTATTTTATTAAATGTTTCATTATAAACTAAATTCATTAGAGATTTTAGACTCATTACTCCACCATCTCTAGTTTTAAATGGTTTTCCATCTTTACCATTCATTGTTCCAAATCCAATGTGTTCTAATACAACATCTTCTCTAACTAGCTCTGCTTTTCTTGCTGCTCTGAAAGTTTGTTCAAAATGTAGAGCTTGTCTTCCATCTACTACATACCAAATTTCATCTGGATTAAAATTAATTTTTCTTTCATAAATTGCAGCTAAGTCAGATGTTTCATATGATGCTACCCCATTACTTCTTGTGAAGATTAGTGGTGGCATTGGCGCTTTGTCTTCTTCTGTTGCAACTTCAACTATTTGTGCACCTTCACTTTCTGCTAAAAGATTTTTTTCTTCGTAAATTTGTTTTAGTTCGTCGAAATATTCCATTTCATCAGATTCACCATTCCAAATTTCAAAATATACATTTAAAGCTGCATATGTTGCTTTAATATCTTCTTTGGAAATGTCTACTACTTTTTTCCATAAATCATAGTATCCTTTTTCATGTCTTTGAATTCTTAATGTAATATCTCTTGCTTCTTCTAAGTATTGTTCGTCTTCTTTTGCTTTGTTTGATGCTACTGGATAGATTATTTCTAAATCTTCATTTGTTATTGGTAATTCTACTTCGCTAAAGTCTCCAGTGTAGTTTTCATTAAAATACTCTAAATTAGGGTATCTTTCTTTTATTTCTCTTAGTACTAATCCTAGTGGTCTTCCGTAATCACCGAGATGAGCATCCCCTAAAACATCATGACCAAGTAATTTTGCAAGTCTTTTTAGTGCTTCTCCGATATTCGCACTTCTTAAGTGTCCTACATGTAACGCCTTCGAAACATTTGCTCCACCATAGTCTATAACAATTTTCTTTGGTTCTTCTTTATCAATATTTTCATCGATATTTACTGAAATTTTATTTAATAACTCTACTAAATATTCATCTGTAAGTGTTATGTTAATAAATCCTGGTCCAGCAATATTTATGTTTGTAAATCTATCATCTTGTTCTAATATTTTAACAATATCTTCGGCAATCATTCTTGGATTTTTACCATATTTTTTTGCTAATGGCATTGCATCGTTTAATTGATATTGTCCTAAATCTTTTCTTCCTGATGGTTGAAGTACTAAATTATCTACTTCATAACCCGCTTGTTTTACTATATTTTCTAATTCTTTTGTTATATTTTTAATAATACTCATATTATTTCACCTCTATTTTATAATTAAATGTTTGTCCTTCTACTAAAAATTCTATTTCTATATTGTTCTCACATCGGAGTATTTTTGTCGTTTTTATTATAAGATCTAGTGAACGACCAAATTCTTTGACAAGGATAGTTCCTCGAGAATTTTTATCCTTGTTGAATATATAGTGCATTTTTAATGAGTCATTTTCTCTTATTAATTCCTTAGTTCTATAATTGAAGCTAGTTGTAGTACGTTGTTCATCTTGTTCTTTATAAATAATCGTTCTTTCATCTTCTTTTAAGATGGCAGGAACATTGTATTCATAAGTTTTTTCTTGTGTTTTTAATATTGTATGAATATTTACTTTTGACATACTATCACGACCTCCAAATTTATGTATAGATTATAACACATTTCTTTTTATTTTAATACATATTTTGGCATTTATTCTTTAATAATAATAGTAAAATGGAGGTCTCTTATGAAAAAATTCAATAAATTTATGTTTAAACTGATTAGAAATGGTATTATTTGTTGTTTATTTGTTATTATAGTTTCATTTTTATATGTTAAACTTTCTCCTACGTTAAAAATAAATACTGCTAATAATTTAATATTTTACGATAATGATGGAAGTGTTTTTTTTAAAGGAAATGAATCAAAAGAGTGGATTGGATTAGAAGATATTTCTGATGATTTAATTAATGCAACTATATCTACTGAAGATAAGCATTTTTATAAACACTTTGGGTTTGATTTTTTAAGAATTTTAAAGGCCTGTTATATAAATATTAAAAGTGGTGATGCTGTTCAAGGTGCATCTACTATAACTCAACAATATGCAAAGAACTTATTTTTAGACTTTGATAAGACTTGGAAAAGAAAATGGTCTGAATTATGGTATACTCTTAGAATTGAAGCTAATTATAGTAAAGATGACATATTAGAGGGGTATTTAAATACTATTAATTATGGTCATGGCAAATATGGAATCGAAAATGCCAGTAAGTATTATTTTAATAAATCAGCTAGCGATTTGTCTTTAGCAGAAGCTACTATTTTGTCAGGAATTCCTAAGTCTCCAGCAAATTACTCTCCACTTGTAAATTATGATTTAGCAAAAAAAAGGCAATTAAATATTTTAAAATTAATGGTTTCTAATAACTATATTACTGAAAAAGAAATGTTAGAAGCATATAATACAAAACTAAACTTTTCTGGCAATTCTGACAAAGAAGAACTAACAACATTAATGTATTTTTATGATGCAGTAATTGATGAACTAGAAACTATTGATTCTATACCAAATACATATACTGATATTAGTGGATTAAAGATTTATACTACCCTTGATTTAGATGCTCAAAAGCAGTTAGAAAAAAATATTGAGGAAAGCATTCCAAAAAATTCTGAAATTCAAACTGCTTCAGTAATGATGAATCCACAGGATGGAGGAATTTTAGCTCTTGTTGGTGGTAGAGATTATAATAAATCCTCATATAATAGAGCGACCAAATCTATGAGACAAGTTGGTTCTACTATGAAACCATATTTATATTATGCTGCCTTAGAAAGCGGATTTACTACGAGTAGTTCTTTTACTAGCGAAGCTACTACTTTTAGTTTCAATAATCAAGAGGATTACACTCCTAAAAATTATAATGATACATATGGAAATAAAGCAATTTCTATGGCTGCGGCTGTTGCATATTCTGAAAATATTTATGCGGTTAAAACACATTTGTTTTTAGGTGAAGAAGCATTAATTAATGTGGCAAGACGTGTTGGTATTACTTCTAAATTAGAACCTGTCCCCTCTTTACCTCTAGGTACAAATGAAATCAGTATTATTGAAATGGCTGCTGGTTACTCAGCGTTTGCTAATTTAGGATATAAAGTAAAACCTCATTTAATTGAAAAGATTGTAGATGAGAATAATAAGGTGTTATATCAGTCAAAAAAAGAGAAATCTTTAGTGCTTAATTCAAGTTTGGCTTTTATATTAAATAATATGCTTACATCTACTTATGATGTTAATTTTATTGATTATAACTATCCTACTGCAGTTAGTCTTTCTTCTAAATTAACACATACATATGCTTTAAAAAGTGGTACTACAAATGGTGATAATTGGAACATTGGATATAATAGTGACGTTTTATGCGCTGTTTGGATGGGCTATGATGATAATAGAAGTTTAAATACTAATGAATATAAATATTCTCAAAATATTTGGTATAAATCTATTGAAGCATATGAAAAAGATAAAGATAATAATGATGTCTGGTATAAAGTTCCTAAAAATGTATCTGCTGTTTTTGTAGATCCTATATCAGGAAAACCTGTTACAAATGACGTTCAAAAGAAGAAATTAATGTATTTTATTAAGGGCACTGAACCTGAAATATCAGATCCTGTTTTCGATGAAATTATATCTAATGATATTCAAACTTAAAATAGTTTTTTATTGAGAATAGAATGCTTATTTGGTATAATTGTCATAGTATAGAGGTGATTATATGTTATATGCTATTTTAGGAATTATAAGTGTTATATCAATCATTTTGTTGTTTATAACTATTTATTATAATAAATTTAGATTTGCTATTATTAAAATTGAAGAAGCTGAAAATAATATTGATATTTTATTTGAAAAGAAAATTCAATTATTAGAAAGAACAAGACCTATTATAAAGAAAGAATTAAAATTAAAAGAATTCCTTGATGATATTGAATTTTTACATGAAACACAAATTAATCATTTTGAAATGAATAATAGTTTAAAGGAATTACATAATGAATTAAATAAAACATTAGATGAACATGAAAAATTGCATAAGAGCGAGTCTCTTACTTCTATAATTGAAGAAATAAATTCAAATGAAGAAGCTATTTTAGGTTCTACTAAGTTTTATAATGATAACGTTGTTATTTTTAATCAATTAGTCAGTGGATTTCCTTCTAGTTTAGTTGGAATTATTTGGGGATATAAGAAAAAAGAGTTTTATAATAATGAGAAAAAAGAAATGTATGAAATATTGAACGAAAAGTAGAAAGAAGTGAATTTTGTGAGTTTTATAGAGAGAATTATAGAAAGAGCTAAAGAAGATAAGAAAACTATCGTTCTTCCAGAATCTATGGATAAAAGAGTTATGGAAGCAGCTAGCAAGGTATTAGCTAATGATATTGCTAATATTATAATTATTGGTACTCCTGAAGAAATAGAGGCAAGTTCTAATGGTTTTGATATAAGTAAAGCTACTATTATAAATCCATATACTAGTGAGTTAACTGAAAATTTAATTTTACAATTAGTTGAACTTAGAAAAAATAAAGGTTTAACATATGAAGATGCTAAAAAGTTAATGTTAGAAGACTATATGTATTATGCCTGTATGTTAGTAAAAGCTGGGTATGCAGATGGTTGTGTTTCTGGTGCGTGTCACTCTACATCTAATACATTAAGACCTGCTTTACAAATTATTAAGACTAAGCCTACTGCAGAGTTAGTTTCAGCCTTTTTCTTAATGGTTGTTCCTAATTGTGAATATGGTTCTAATGGTACTTTTATATTTGCTGATGCTGGTTTAGAGCAAAATCCAGATTCTAATAAATTAGCCGCTATTGCAGCAAGTAGTGCTGAAAGTTTTAATTTATTAGTAGAAGATGAGGCAAGAGTTGCATTTTTATCTCATTCAACTATGGGTAGTGCAAAACATGATGATGTTGATAAAGTTGTTGCAGCTGTTAGTATTGCTAAAGAAAAATATCCTCAATATAAGATGGATGGAGAGCTACAATTAGATGCAGCAATTATACCAGAAGTTGCTATTTCTAAAGCTCCAAATAGTGATGTTGCTGGTCATGCTAATGTATTAGTATTCCCAGACTTAGATGCCGGTAATATTGGTTACAAATTAGTTCAAAGACTTGCAAAAGCTGAAGCTTATGGTCCTATTTGTCAAGGTATTGCTGCGCCTATTAATGATTTATCAAGAGGCTGTAGTTCTGACGATATTGTTGGAGTTGTTGCTATAACAGCTGTACAAGCTCAATTTTAATAAATTAAAAACTACACGATGTGTGTAGTTTTTTTATTTTACTTTTTGTCTTGGGGTTTTAGGTTCACTTTCTGCTAATTTAAGTTGTGATGCTAAGATTTCAGCTTCTGTCATCGGTTTATAATTAGTAGGAGTTCCTGCTGGTCTATGATATACTTCGTCCTCTGGTGCAAGTTGTGTTTTTCTTGGTTGTGGTTTAGTATATTGTTGTTTTTCTTGTTCTTTTTTTTCTCCTGTTGATGAACTATTTTCTGATTCTTCTGCTTTTATTAATAAGTCAACATTTGCTTTATCAAAACAGTATTTTTCAGGATCAATACCTTTTGTTTTAGCAGCAATTTTTATTCTTGCTTTTATACGTTTTTTAAAGTTTGGATCATTTGCATTAATAGTAGAGATAAATCTTTTTAATTCTTTTACTATACTACTTCCGTAAACATTTATTGTACAGCCTTCTTTTACAGGTACTTCAATAGATCCTGAGGTGTTTTCTTCACGAAGAAACTCACCAATTACTTTATTTGCTTGTTTTTTTACTTCACGTTCTAACCTTTGAGTAAATACTGGATTTGTTATATCATCTTTGTTGTATTTTATATATCTACTATTAGGACATCTTTCTACTGTTTTTGCCATAGAATTTAATTGTTCTAAAACAACATTATGACATATATAATCTACTATTGGGATTTGCTTTCCATTTATAACTACTGATCCTTTAATATTGTTTTTATACCAGGAGATTAACTCTTTTTTTATTTCTTGTTCTATAGAATCTGCTCTTACACTATTAAACGATGATTTTCCTACTTCTTTTAAAGGTTCACTACCATAACCTATCCAGTTTCTTATTTTTCCTGTTAATATTGGTGGTTTACCTGCTCTTTCTATTAACTTAGGATATTCTTGTTCTATTTCTTTAAGAATAGATAGGTATTTTGGTAACATTTTAGTATCTGAATATATGACTATATTGTCATCTCTTCTATCATATTCACTTATTTTGAAATAATATGGTATTCTTTTGGCAATACATTTTTCTAAGAATATTTTTGACATAGTATGAACATCAGTTGGTGCCATATTTAAATATAATCTATGTTCAATTGGGTTGCTCTTTACTTTTTTCGCATGAACAAATCTTGAATGAATGTGAGTCCAACTTCCATATAGATCAATTGAGTCCCAACGATATTTTTCCATTGCTGTACCTAGTTCTTTATCTTTAAATTGTTGCTCTAGGATTTGTGTTGCTTCTTTTTTTGTTTTTACATCTGGTATTGTACTTAAATATCTAACAAATTTATAGACATCTCTATCATATAACTTATCTTTAATTGCTTGTTCATATTGTTCCCTTGTTATTGATAACATTTCTTTTTTCCATGTATTAAAGAGAAATGCATGTAGTTCGTCGCAAGATGTTGGATTATATCGTCTAGGTTTATTTTTAGAGTTTCTTTTTGTTAATTCAGAATAAAAACTGTGTCCTTCTGAATAGGCAGATATTAATTCGTCTAATACATATTCATCATCTAATGGATTTTGTATGCGATTATATAAATTTAAATATTTCATTTAACCAATCCCCTTTTTGAGAATATATCTCAATTGTTGGGCTATATTATATCATATTTTGGGATTTTAGTCAATTTAAGGTCTTTTTAGTTAATAAAAAAGAGAGTTATTCAACTCTCCAATTTATTTCTTTTATACCCTTACTTTTTAAAAAGTTATTTGTCTTTGAGAATGGTTTACTTCCAAAGAAACCTGTTCTTGCAGAAAATGGTGATGGGTGTGGCGATTCAATAACAAAATGATTTGGGTTTGTTATTAACTCTTTTTTATTTCGAGCATAACTTCCCCAAAATATAAATACTATTGGTTCTTCTTTTTTATTTAATACTTTTATAACATTGTCTGTAAAAATTTCCCACCCTTTATCTTTGTGAGATGTTGGCATATGTTCTTGAACAGTTAAAACTGCATTTAACAGTAACACACCCTCTTTTGCCCATGGTTTAAGTGAATTAGATTCTGGAAATTGTATTCCTATATCACTTTCTAGTTCCTTAAAAATGTTCTTTAATGAAGGAGGTTTTATTACATCATTGCTTACGGAAAAAGATAATCCTTCAGCTTGATTTGGCCCATGATATGGATCTTGACCAAGTATAACTACTTTTACATCATCGAAACTTGTGTATCTAAAGGCATTAAATACTTCATTTTGTTTTGGATATATTACTTTTTCTCTATATTCTTTTTTTATGTAATCCATTAAATTAAGAAAATACTCTTTTTGATATTCTTCTTTTAAAATCATATCCCAACTATTACCAATCATATTTCCTCCTATTTGTGATAACTCTCATTATTAATTATTTTATATGCTCTATATATTTGTTCTAGTAAAAATACTCTAAATAATTGATGTGGAAATGTCATTTTTGAAAATGATAGATGTAATTTTGCTTTACTTTTAATTTCATCACTTAATCCATAACTACCACCAATTATAAATACAATATTACTACTTTCTATTTGTATCTGATTTAGCTTTGTTGCGAATTCTTCTGAAGTAAAAGATTTTCCTTCTATTTCTAGGGTAATAATATAATCTTTAGATGATAAATATTTATTTATCTTTTCGCCTTCTAAATTAATAGCTTTTTGTTCTTCTACAAGTCCTTCATCTTTTACTTCAATTAGTTCAATATTAGTATATTTTTTTAAACGTTTTAAATATTCTTCTATAGCTTCTTTTAGATATTTTTCTTTAATTGTACCTACAGTTATAATTTTTATCATATTATACCTCTATAAATTCGCTTTCTTCATATTGTTTGGCAATAAGTATTCTTACTTTTTCGTTATTTATTTCTTCTTTTGTACATTTATACGCTAATTCTTCAGTGTTGTTTTTTTCACTTATATGCGCAAGAATTATATATTTAGTTTTATTTCCTATTATTTTAGATAAGTATTTTGATGTTGTGGTGTTAGATAAGTGTCCTTTGTCACTTATTACTCTTTCTTTTAGGAATCTTGGATAAGGACCATCCATTAACATTACTTCATCATGATTACTTTCTATTAAGTATAAGTCTTTATTTTCCATTTTTTTTAGATATTTTCTATTTATATAACCTGTATCTGTAACATATACAATACTTTTTTCATTTTGTGTAATTATAAAACCTATAGAATATGGAGCATCATGTGATGTGTGAATTAACTCTATTTCTGTATCATTTGTTTTAAATTTGTCATCTATAAACTCACATCTATCTTTTGGTACTATTTCTTTTATACCATCATACATTTCTATAGGAATAAATACTTTGATATGTGTTTTTTTAATTAGAGATGCTAGACCACTAATGTGGTCTTTGTGATTATGTGTTATTAATATTCCAGTGAATTGGTCAAAAGAAAGGGAATTTTCTTCTAAACTTCTTTTCAAAGTTAAGTAGGAAATTCCCATGTCTATTATAAATTTTGTCTCATCACATAAGACGATTGAACAATTTCCTTTTGAACCACTGGCTATTGTTTTTAACTTCATATTAGTAGAATTGCATTGGGTTTAAAACCGTTCCTCTGTGAGGATATCCTTTCCAAATTGCAAAGTGTAAGTGTACTCCTGTTGCAGCTCCGGTTTTACCCATACCTCCAATTGGTTGTCCTTTTTCTACTACATCTCCTGTTTTTACATATCTACATCCTGGACACATATGTGCATATTCTGAATAATATCCATTTCCATGGTCTATGAAAATAATTTCTCCATTCATTCCATAACCACCTGGCCATCCACCACTTCTATCTGCTTTTGACATTACAACTTTTCCTGCTTGTGCTGCGAAGATATAAGAACCTTGACCACATCCGGCAATATCAATTCCTTTGTGTAATGATCCCCAACGCCATCCAAAGTAACTAGATACTGAACTACATGTTGCTGGCCATCCCCAAGATCCTGAAACAGAAACATGATTTCCATATCCATGACCATAGCTTTTTTTACCTTTTACTATTACTTCATTAATTGCCTCTTTTATTACTTCAGTACTTATTGGCTCAATTGTTTTTGTTGCTCCATTAACCTTATAAACTCTTTGTGTTACTCTGTTTTCACCATCTCTACCTTTTTGTTTTGTAACTTGGTATCCTACAAATTGATTGCTATCATATTTTACTTCTGTTGAGTATTTTTTCTTAACTCTTGATACTACATAATCTTGTTCAACAACGTTAATTTGAGGGTTAAGAACTCCAATATTAACTGGTTGTCCTGGTGCTAATAAACTATTTTCATCAGTGTATGAAGGATTTGCAATTAAAAATTCTTCTGTTGACATCTTATTATTAAATGCGATATCAGAAATTGTATCTCCTGATTTAACGATGTATTCTTTTTGTTTCTCTGTTGTTCCAAAGATTAAGTATTGACTTAGTTCAACATCATCTTGATATATTTTTTCATCTACTGGAATATTTTGTTTTTTTATTGTTACTTTGTTCTCTAAGTATATTTTTTCAATTACTTTTCCTGTGTCATCAATCTTTGCTTGTGTATCATTGGCAAAATTATTATAGTCTTCTTCTGAAATAAATGATTTTACCGAATTATCAATTGCTTCTATAAATGTATCTTTTTCAATTACATATACTGTTTGGTTCTTTATTTCACTTTCTATTTGTGTACTACCTTCAGTTGCAGCAACACCTTTAATTGTTATTTTATAACCATTAATTGTAAAAGGTGATGTCCCTTCTATTTTATTGTAAATCTTTTTAATACTTGTTGTATCTTCATTAAATGTTATTTCTTTTACTATATCGATATCTTCTGGAGCATATACCTTTTCTACTCCATATTCTTCTTTGATTTGTTTTTGCTTCTTATTGATATAATTTTCTAAAGATGCTTTAGATTTTATAATTCCTAAAGACTTTCCTTTTAAATAAACTCTGTATACTGTTTTGGGAGCTTTTATTTTAAATGAAAACCCTACTGATAAGAATGCTGATAATACAATCATTATAATTGCTATTATTTTTAATTTTTTAGACATTTTACCCCTCCACACTCTCTCGATCTTTTCTTAAGTTCAAGAATGTTGATGTATTCTTTTTAAATAATAGTTCTACTGTAGCAGTTGGCCCATTACGGTGCTTTCCTATAATGAATTCACTGATACTATTATTATCTTCTGTTCTTGCTTCTTTGTTATAGTAATCATCTCTATATAAGAAACCTACTATATCAGCATCTTGTTCAATTGATCCTGATTCACGCAAGTCACTCATTAATGGTCTTTTATCTTCACGACCTTCAACACTACGTGATAATTGTGATAAGGCAATTACTGGAACACCAAGTTCTAATGCAAGTGTTTTTAAACTTCTAGAAATGTCTGAAACTTCTTGTTGACGATTTGTTCCATAATTTTTACCACCTGAAATAAGTTGTAGGTAGTCAATTACAACTAATGCTAATCCTTTTTCGCTACTTGCTAAACGTCTACATTTTGCTCTAATTTCTCCTATTGTTATACCTGGAGTATCATCTATTACTAAATTTGTATTTGCAAGTTGTGATACAGCTTCATTTATTCTTTTCCAATCATTATTCATTAAATTTCCTGTACGTAATTTAAATCCTTCTAATTGTCCTACTGAAGATAAAATACGCATTGCTAATTGTTCTGCAGACATTTCTAAGTTAAACACCGCAACAGATTTATCTTGCGTCATAGCAACATGTGTAGCTAAATTTAAAGCAAATGCTGTTTTTCCCATTGCTGGACGTGCGGCAATAATAATAAATTCATTTGGATGAAGTCCTGTTGTCAATTTATCAAAGTCATACCATCCTGTTGCTAAACCAGTAATTTCACCTTTATTTTCAGACAATCTTTCTAGGTCTGATTGTGTTTTTGCTAATACATCTTTTATACTTCTGAATTCACTTGATTTACGATTTTTTACTATATTTAGAATTTTCTTTTCTGAACTATCTAATATTTCATTTACTGTTTCATCCGTTCTATATCCTTCTGTTGCAATTTCTGTTGCTGTTTCGATTAATCTACGAAGTAGAGCTGCTTCTTCAACTGTTTTTATATAATAATCTATATTACTTGCAGTTGGTACAAAATTTACAATTTCTGTTAGGTATTCTACTCCACCCACTTCAGTAAGTTCATTTTTCTTCTTTAAAGCACTTGTTACTGTTGTCAAATCTATTGGTGTGTGTTCTTCCATTAGAGCGATCATAGTAGCAAAAATTTTACCATTTTTGTCATTGTAAAACGCTTCTGGTGATAAATTTTCCCCTGCTTTTTGTAAAGCATATTTTGAAAGGAAACATGCACCTAGAACAGATTGTTCTGCTTCTAAATTGTTCGGTAAAATTCTACCATTCATATTATCACCTCTACTTTACTACGTGTACTTTGATTGTTGCTGTTATACCTGGATAAAGTTTGATATCAACATTATGAAATCCAAGTGATGAAATTGAATTTGTGATATCAATTTGACTTTTATCTATTTTAAAATTTTTCTTTTGTAGTTCATCTTTTATTTGTTTTACACTAATACTCCCGAAGACTTTGTCTCCTTCTCCTGTTTTTACTTTAAATTCTAAAACCACTTTGTCTAATTCTGATTTTAATGCTGTTGCTTGCTTTTTACTTTCAGCATCTTGTGCAGCTTTATTTCGTTGTTCACATTCAAGTTTTGCTAGACTTTCTTTTGTTTTCTTTACTGCATATCCTTGTTTGATTAAGAAGTTTTCTGCGTAACCATCTTTTACATTTTTTATTTGACCCTTTTTACCTTGGTTTTTTAAATCTTTTATGAAGATTACTTCCATCTTACTCACCCATTTCTTTTATTGTATTTTTAAGTAATTTTTCAACATTACTTATTGTTGTATCTTCGAATTTAGCAGCTCCATTGTAATCACTGCCTCCTCCGCCTATTTTTTCTAAGATTTTATTTATTTCATAATTTCCTAGACTTCTTGCACTGACACCTACTGTATCTTTTCCTATTTTTCCTATTACAAAAGATGCTTCTATATTATTAAAGAATAATAATGTATCTGCTACTCTAGCTAAGTCTTCTCTTCTATAAATTGTATACGGTGTTGCTTTTGTAATTGCAATTCTTCCATTTATAGTTTCTATACCTGCTAACAACTTTTGTCTTTCAGTATATTCTTCAATATCTTGTTTTAATAAATACTGTACTTTTTTAGCACTGGCTCCAAGACTTGATAGGTAGTATGCAGCATAATATGTACCAGGGTTTGTTTTTAATGTGAAATTATTTGTATCTAAAACTATTCCTGCTAATAGTACAGTTGCATAATATGATTCAATTTCTACATCATAAAATTCTATTAGTTCTGTAATCATTTCACATGTACTTGATACTTCTGTATCATTAATTATTATTGCATCTTTAATAGATGTTTTTGATAAATCGTGATGGTCTATAACTACCTTTTTATCAAACTTTTTTAATAATTCTTTGCTTTGAACTAGTTCTGGTTTGTTTGTATCTAAAATCATCAGTAAGTTTTTAGATTCGCGAGGATACATATATTTTTCAATATCTTCACTTTTTATAATTGTTATACATCCTTCTAATTCTCTTAAAACTTTTTCAACACCTAATTCGTGTGTTATGTCATCTACTACAATGTAACAATTCTTTCTTTTTCCTTTTAAAATTAGATACATTCCAATAGAACTTCCTAAGGCGTCTAAATCTAAATCTTTATGTGCCATTAAAAATATTGTTTTCGCATTATTTATTGCTTTATTTAGAGCATTTCTTTGTTTAATTATTGACATATAGACCTCCTTTAAAGTATCACTTTTATTATATAATACATTGGGTCTTTTGTAAAACAAAAAAGCAGCCTAGAATTAGGCTACTTATTATCTTGAATAAGGCATTAATGCGATTGCACGTGCTCTTTTTACTTGTTTTGAAACATGTCTTTGATGTAATGCACAAGTTCCAGTTACTCTTCTTGGTACGATTTTACCCTTTTCATTTGTATATCTTCTTAGAGTTTCAACGTCTTTATAATCAACTGTTTTACCAGCACACATCATACAGATTTTTTTCTTTCTACGATTGAATTCTGCCATTTTAAATCCTCCTTTTTAGATTAGAATGGTAATTCGTCATCACTGATTTCGATACTTGCTCCGAAGTCAGCAAACGGATTACTGTCTACGTCTGTTCCTTTTGGTTCTGGAGTTTCTCCAAAATCATAAGGACTTGGCCCTGCAGCGTAATCTGCTGAACCACCCATGTTATTAGAATTTCCTGAGGAATTACGTGATCCTAAAAATTCAACGTTATCAGCAACTACTTCAGTAACATATACTTTCTTTCCATCTTGTCCATCATAGTTTCTTGTTTGAATTCTACCTTCTATTGCAACTTGGCTACCTTTTGTTAAGTAGTTTTTACAATTTTCAGCTTGTTTTCTCCATACAATAATATTGATGAAATCAGCTTCTCTTTCTCCTGCTTGGTTTGTAAAATTTCTATTTACAGCAATTGAGAATGTAGCTGTTGGAATATTGCTACCTGTATATCTCAATTCAGGATCTCTTGTTAATCTTCCTATTAAAAAAACTTTATTCATAACATACCTCTTTTTCTTAGTCTTCTACTTTTACAACTAAATGACGAAGTAGACTTTCATTGATTCTAGCAACACGATCAAATTCTTTAACTGCTGCTGAGTCTGCTTCAACTACGAATAAGTAGTAATATCCTGTTGAGAATTTGTTGATTTCATAAGCTAGTTCTCTTTGTCCCATAGCTTTTTCTTCAACGATTGTTGCATTTTTTTCTGTTAAAACCTTTTTTGCTTCTTCTGCAGTATTTTTGATTTCTGCTTCTTCCATGTCTGGTCTAACAATGAACATGATTTCATATTTATTCATCTTTGACACACCTCCTTTTGGACTTTTCGGCCACATTTGTGGCAAGGAGTATTTTAAATACTCGGATGTATTATATCAAATAGGATATTGTTTGTCCACCCTATTTGTAAAAAAATCCTACGAAATTTTGTCCTTTTTTATCAATATTCCCTTTTACAAATGCGCTATGTGAATAGTATAACGGGCTTGTGACTGTATCATATGGACTTATTGTTATATTATTTATATTTAATTCATTTAGTTGCCTTATTATTGCACTTTCCATATCAATAGTATATTTTCCATTATTGTTTGTTATATTATTATCCCAAACTTTACGATTCGTTGCCCATGCTGGATATTTGTCATATATATAACTTTCTTTTTTTGAATTACTTCCAATATATACATATAAATTATCTGGTTCACTATTGAAATTTTTAATTAATGCTTCTGCTGTTTGAAATGGTAATTCTCTATTTATATATGGTGCTCCACAATGTGATAAAGCTGTTATTCCTTGTTTTCTATCCTCTACTATAAGTATTGGACAATCTGCCATTTGATTACCTACTACAATATTTTTATGTTTTTCTTCGATTATTAATATATCTGCTGGGATTTCTACATACCATAAGTCATCATTATTGATGTCCTCATCTGTTATTAAATGGTATGTTCCATCTGGATAATCTAATTTATTTGTATCTGTTTTTTGTAATGCTTGTAATATCCTTTTTCCATTAAATCTAAATTTTTTTCCTATATTAAGTCTTGTTGTTAAAAATTCTTCTTTTATTTGATCTTCTGTATAATTTTCCGGATAAAATTTAGGATTTTTGGACATTATTCCATCAGATATTCCTGTTTCAAATATTTTTATTTTTGTTTCCATTGATTCTCCTTTATATAAAGAAAAGACTTTAGACATTAAATCTAAAGTGACATATATCTCCATCTTGCATTAAGTAGTCTTTTCCTTCTAGTCTTGCTTTACCCGCTTCTTTTACTTTTAATTCACTTCCACATTCTATTAAATCTTCGTATGACATAACTTCTGCTCTAATGAATCCTTTTTCAAAGTCAGTGTGAATAATTCCGGCGCATTGTTTTGCATTCATTCCTTTTTTGAATGTCCATGCTCTAACTTCATCTTTACCTACTGTGAAATATGTGGCTAGACCTAAAATGTCATATGTTGCTGTTATTAGCTTATCTAGCCCAGAACCATCTAGTCCTAGCCCTTCTAGCATTTCTTGTTTATCTTCTTTTGATAACTCACTTAATTCTTCTTCTACTTTTGCACATAAACTAACTACCTTAGCATTCTCTTTTTCAGCATATTCTCTAACTTGCTTTACATAATCGTTATCGGGATTACCTAATTCATCTTCTTTGATATTTGCTAAATAAATAATTGGTTTTAGTGTTAAAAAGCTATATGATTTTAGTAATTTTAGCTCATCATCACTATATTCAACTTGGCGTAATGGTTTATTTTCTAAAAGTGCTGCTTTTGATTTTTCTAATGCCTCTACTTCTGTTATATCATCTTTATTTTTTGTAGTTCTAGCTTTTTTAGCAACTCTTTCTAATCTATTATTAATAACATCTAAATCTGCTATTGCTAATTCAAGATTTATTGTTTCTATATCTCTAATTGGATCTGGTGCTCCATCTACGTGAATTATTTTTCCATCATCAAAACATCTTACTACTTCAACAATTGCATCGACTTCTCTTATGTGTGACAAAAACTTATTCCCTAAACCTTCTCCTTGTGATGCACCTTTTACTAATCCTGCTATATCAGTAAATTCATATGCTGTTGGGATGAATTTATTTGGTTCGTACATTTCATTTAATTTATCCATTCTTTCGTCTGGAACTGTTACTACTCCAACATTTGGTTCAATTGTTGCGAAAGGATAATTTTCTGCTAATATCTTTTGATTTGTTATTGCGTTAAAAAGTGTTGATTTACCAACATTTGGTAATCCAACAATTCCTGCTGTTAAACTCATATTTATACCTCTTTTCTTTTTCCTTTTTTATTATATCATAATTTCATTATTTCTTTAAATAGTGGGGATTGTAAAAATTTCTGAAATGACTTTATTTCTTGTTCTTTTTGTCTTTCTCGTTCTTGCTCTATTAATTCGTAACTTGGAAATAATGGTTGTTTTCTTTTTAAAAATGTTTTTCTTCGTGGATATTTATAGGATGAAGAGAATGTATTATAAAAACCTTGTTTACTAAAGAAATGTGTAGCATTACTTATACATTCTAATGTAATATCACAATCTTCTGATGATGCGTATAATTTTATTTCATCCATTAATGTTTTACCATAACCTAATTTTTGTTTGTCTTTTCTAATTACAAATTGTCCAATATGATATGTGGTTTTATTTTGTCTAGATATTGAGGCATATCCAATAAAATCATTATTATCTTCTATAATTAATATTCTTGTTGAAAGGATTGAACCATCAATTACACCATTTATTATTTTTTCTTCTTCATATATTGATGGTTTTAAATCAGAATTTATTCCAATGCATCCAAAATCTTCAGAATTAAATAATTTTAAGTAATTACCTTTATCTTTTTCTTCGATAAGTCTTATATTAACTTTTTTCTTCATAATATCCCTGCTTTTTGTGCTATATTATATCTTTTTTTCCTTTATATAGCAATAAAAAAACACCATATGGTGTTAAATTGTTGGATACACTCCTGGTCCTATTGGAAGACCTACTATATACCATCCTACAATAAGTACTATCCAGACTGCTGCAATAAGCAAGAAATATGGTGTTATCATTTTTAATGATTTTCTTATTGTGATTGGTTTTTCCTTGTTTAAATTATATAAATTTAAATATCCTATATATATAACAAATGATGCTAGTAAAGGAGTAAATCCTTTTGTCATTGAATCTGCTGCACGCATTACTATTTGAGCAAATTCTGGAGATATATTTGATTGCATATATATTGGAACAACTACTGGTGAAAATAGAGCCCATTTACTAGATACACTTGTTAGTAATAATCCAGATAAAGCAATAATTACTAGTGTAAATATAATCAATATAATTCCATTCATTTCAATATATTCAAGTATACTTACTAACCAAGTTGTAACTACTATTCCAATATTTGTTTTTTTATAAATTGCTACGAATTGAGATACCACAAACATAAGTATAAAAATTGGAGCAATTTTTGATATCTTAGAACTCATTTTATCAATTAGATCTTTATCATTTTTTATTGATTTAGCACCAAATGCGTAGGCAAATCCTGTTACAATAAAGAATAATGCAACTAGATAACTAAATCCATTTTGGAAATATGATTTTGGTCCAAATATTTGTTGTGAGTATATTTTCTCGCTCATATCTAACATCATACCTGAACCTGGTAATCCTGGAATTAATGCATATATAACAAATATAGAATAGATAATGCCTACTATTAATGCTGCTCTAATTCCTTTTTTCTCTCTTTTTTCTTTTTCAATTTGTTTTTGTTCTTCTTCTTCAATACTTATAGGACTATATTGTTCTGTATTTGCAAATTCTTCTTCTTTTTTATATTTTCCTATTCTTGGGGCAATAATATTTTCAATTATTATTGTTCCTACTATTGATAACACAAGAGTTGCAGCTATTGAGAATATTAAGTTAGAACTTAGCGCTATATGCGCTGATTCATTAATCAGAATAGCGGCATTTTTTGTATATTCCATAAGCATTATTTCTTGAGTCCCTACAAATAATGATACTCCATATCCAAATGATACCCCGCAGAAAGCTGTTGCTATTCCAAGTAATGGATTTCTTTTATTTATAAAATATATTACAGCTACTAAAGGGATTAATAATGCATACCCTACTTCATTTACTATTGATGATGCTGAGGCTACGAATAATACAATAAATGTAAAAATGTGTCTTGGAATTTTAGATAAATATCTTTTTGTTACTGTTTCAATAAATCCTGTTGATTCTGCAAGGGAAAGGGCTATTACAGAAACAAGTAACATTCCCATTGGACCAAAACTTAAGAAGTTTTTAACTGCATTACTTACAATAAAACGCAATCCACTTAAACTAAATAAGTTTTCTACTGTTATTAATGTTGGCTCAAGATCTTTTGCATTTACATTTACTGAATTATATGTTGCTTGCATTTCAAATAGTGAAAATACTCCACTCAATACAATTACTAATATTGATAATATTAAAAATGTTGTTATTGGGTGAAAATAAAACTTTTTTAATTTTAATTTTCTTTTATCGTTCATATATTATCCTTCCTGTGAAATTATTTTTTTAACTTTCTTGTTAAATTCAATTCTAGGAATTAATATTGTTCTACCACAGTTTAAACATTTTATTTTTATATCAGCACCTAAACGTGTGATTTCCCATTCATTAGCTCCACATGGGTGTTGTTTTTTCATAACCACTTTTGTTCCTAATTCATAATTTAAATTATTATCCATTGTACACCTCTAATCGTTAAAATATAATTTCTACATAATATATAATTATTTAGAGATTATCCTCTAGGAATTATATTCATTACTTCTAAAATTCTATTTAAATCACTTGCATTGACAAAACTAATTTCAATTTTATTATTTTTTACTTTTACTTTTGTTCCTAGTTTTTCACACATTTCATCTTGAATATATTGATATTCATTAGTTGTATTTCCTACTCTTTTTATTTTATTTGTTCTTTCATATTGATCTGTAGAATTAGTTAATGATTCTAATTGTCTTACACTTAATCCTTCTTCTACTATTTTATTTGCTAGTTCTTTTTGTTGAACATTATTATCTAATTTACTAAGTACTCTAGCATGTCCCATAGTGATTTTTCTTTCACTAATTTGTTGTTGAATATCTTCTGGAAGAGATAATAAACCAAGCATATTTGTAATATGACTTCTACTCTTTCCTAATCTCTTAGCTAATTCTTCTTGTGTTAAAGCTAATGTTTCGATTAATTTCTTATAAGCTGTCGCTTCTTCCACTGCATTTAGATTTTCTCTTTGTAGATTTTCTAATAATGCAATTTCCATCATTTCTGTATCATTAAAATCTCTAATAATAGCTGGAATTTCTTCTAATCCTGCTAAAATTGAAGCTTTTACACGACGTTCTCCAGCAATTATTTCATATCCTTTGATACTTTTTTTAATAATTATAGGTTGGAAAACACCATGCTCTTTTATTGATGCAGCTAATTCTTGTAGTGCTGATTCATCAAATACTTTTCTTGGCTGATATGGATTGCTTCTTAATTCAGATAATTTTACTTTTACGATTTCTTCACTTGGAGTCTCAGTAATTATTTTTTCTTCTACTTTATCATAGGCAATTGGTTCATTGAAAAATAGCTCTTCTAGACCTCTTCCTAAAGCTCTTCTTTTTGTATTATTTGTCTCCATTTCTTGCAATCACTTCCTTTGCTAAATTGATATATGCTTCAGATCCTCTACTTTTTGGATCGTATGCTACAATTGGTTCCCCATGTGATGGAGCTTCTGTTAATCTTACTAGTCTTGGAATTATTGTGTTATAAACTTTTTCTTTAAAGAATTTTCTAATGTCATCAACAACTTCAAATCCTAAATTTGTTCTTGAATCAAGCATTGTTAGTAATACTCCTTCAATATCTAATGTTGGATTTAATGTTTTTTGTGCTAGCATAATTGTTTTTAATAATTGTGTAATACCTTCTAATGCAAAGAATTCACATTGTACTGGAATGATTACTGAGTTTGATGCAGTTAGTGCATTTGTTGTAATTATTCCTAGTGAAGGAGGACAATCTAAGATAATATAGTCGAAACTATCAATTATTTCAGCTAAATGAATTTTTAATTGTTCTCCTTTTAAAAATCCATTTTCTCTATGACTTTTTTCTACTAGTTCAATATCCAATCCCGCTAAATTAATTGTTGCTGGTAATACGTATAAATTTTTATATTTTGTTTTAATCATTGCTTCTGTAATCTTACATTCTCCTATTAAAACATCATATACGCTTTTTTCAATATCACCTTTGTTGATTCCTACACCAGTAGTTGTATTTCCTTGAGGGTCTAAATCAATTAATAATACTTTCTTCCCTAATACTGCTAATGATGCAGAAAGATTGATACTTGTAGTTGTTTTACCAACTCCACCTTTTTGATTTACTAATGATATAACCTTTCCCATCTAATCACCCATTTTCCATTTTACTTTATAATTGTATCAAATAAATAAACTTTTTTAAATGATTTTATAAAAAAAAGTAGATTTTTATCTACTTTCTTTTTTTACTTATCTACCTTAATGATTATTTGATATGAATTATCAAAATTCATTTCATCAGCTTGTATCGAAATTCCATTTGCTTTTAATTCTGAAATAGTGTCTCTTAACTTTTTCATTGCAGTATCAACATTATATTCTGTTTTAACTGTCATTTCTGGTATTCCCATATTTGTTGCTGCTATATTTGGAATAAAGTCTGCTGTTTTAAAATAATCTGCGGCCTTTTCTTGTGGCATTACTTTTGTAGCATCATTCTTTACAATTTCTTCTGCTGGTGTTAAGAATGCACTTGTTCCTGGAATATTTCCTACAGATGGTCCTGCTCCTAAATTTTGTAAATTTAGTAAACTATCTAAATCTGCTGACGGCATTTTCTTTTCTTCTTTTGGTTCGCTTATATCAACAGCACTATTTCTTATAGAATTTAAATCTATTGGTGCTACTGGGTTATTAAATTGCATCGGTTCATCATCGTCGTCATCATCATCAATTTCTCCGTAATTAATAAACTTAGATGTTTCTGATAATGTATTTGTTGAAGGTATTGTATTTATATCAACAATCGGTGGAACTGATGATGTTTCACTAAAACTAGTTGGCTCTGTTGGTTCTTTAATATCCATCGTTGGCATAAGTGGATTTGTGTTTATAAAACTACTTGCTGGTGGTACTGAAATATCAATTGGTTTATTAATATTTTGATTTTCCATATCACTAGCACCTTCGTTCTTTTCTTCTTTTGGATATAATTGTTTTATTTCTTCCTCTACAGCTCTTACACTCATTTTATTACTTATAATTTTCTTTAACATCTCTGTTTGTTTATTATGATCTGGTATATTTAAAAGTGCTCTTGCATGTCTTTCTGATATTTGTTCTTTTAATAAGGAATCTTGAACATCATCTGGTAGTGATAATAATCTTAATTTATTAGCTACTGCAGATTGACTTTTTCCCATTGTTTTTGCTAAGTCTTCTTGTGTCATTTCATCTATTTCTAGAATTTTTTGGTATGTTCTTGCTTCCTCTATTGGTGTTAAATTTTTTCTTTGTAAATTTTCTAATAAAGCTACTTTTGAACTTTCTTTATCATCTAGATCTCTTATAATTGCTGGTATTTTTGTTAAACCTGCTAAAGCTGATGCTTTATAACGTCTCTCTCCAGCTATTATTTCATACTTTCCTTTTACATTGCGGACAATAATTGGTTGAATTACACCATGTTCTTTTATAGATACAGCCAATTCTTTTAGTGCTTTTTCATCAAAAACCTCTCTTGGTTGAAATCTGTTAGGTATTATGTCATCTAAATATAATTGGACTACTTGATCATTTGTATTTTCTGTATTCATATATTGTCCCCTCACTTTATTCTTTTTATCCTATGTTATCATTATAGACTATTTTTTCTTTGCTTTCAATAAAAAAACATCTCTTTAATGTTATAGAGATGTCTTTTTATGTATATTTTTACTTATTTTTTATAACAACTAAACTTCTATTACTATTTTCTTTTGGTAATAAAAATTTATTTATTTCAGTTATTTGGTATTTTTTATTAATTTTATTTATTACTTCAGAAGTCATTTCTTCTTCAATATTACCTTTCATTGCAATGAACATTCCTTCTTTATTAACTAAATGCATTGTAAAACCAAGTAACTTTTCAATGTTTGCTACTGCTCTTGCTGTTACTACATCAAATTTTTCTTTAAAATCTTCCCCTCTTGAGTGAATTGCATGTATATTTTCAAGTTTTAGATCACTAATAATTGCATTAAGATAATTTACCCTTTTTAATAATGAATCTACTAATGTTATTTTTAAATTAGGAAAGACTATTTTTAGTACTATACCAGGAAAACCAGCACCAGTTCCAACATCACATAATGTTTCTTTTGTTGATAAGTCAACTACTTTAGAGATTGTTAAACTATCATAAAAATGTTTTAAATATACTTCTTTTTCTTCAGTTATTCGGGTTAGGTTGATTTTTTCATTCCATTCAATCAATAAGTTATAAAACTTGTTTAGTTTTACTAACTGTTCTTCTGTTAATTCTATTCCTAGTTCTTTTATTGAAATTATAAATTCTTCTTTATTCATTATATCCTCTTCTTAAGTAAACCATTAATATTGATATATCAGCTGGATTTACTCCACTTATTCTTGATGCTTGGCCTATTGTTGTTGGAGATATTTCTGTTAATTTTTGTCTTGCTTCGCTTGCAAGATTAGGTATTTTTGAATAATCAATATCACTAGGAATTTGTTTTTCTTCTAATGCTAACATTTTTTCTGCTTCTTTTAAGGACTTTTTGATATACCCTTCATATTTTATATTTATTTCAACTTGTTCTTTTACTTCTTTATCGTATGGAATTTCAATAAAATGTTCTAGATGTTCTAATTTAACTTCTGGTCTTTTTAAAAACTCATATAATGATATTCCTTCTTTTAATGCAGGTGTACCAATACTTTCTACATACTCATTTATTTCTTTTTTAGGAGTTATTCTTGTTTGCTTTAGCAATTCAAAAAACTCTTCAATATTTTGTTTTTTGTTATTAAATTCTTTATATTTCTCTTCTGAGATTAGACCTACTTGATATCCGTAGTCTCTTAGTCTTAAGTCTGCATTATCATTTCTTAGTAATAAACGATATTCTGCACGTGATGTAAGTAATCTATATGGGTCTTTTACTCCTTTTGTTACTAAATCATCAATTAAAACTCCAATATAGGATTCATTTCTTTTTAAAATTAATGGGTCTTTTCCTTCTAATTTTAATGCAGCATTAATTCCTGCAATTAATCCTTGTCCTGCTGCTTCTTCATATCCACTTGTACCATTGATTTGCCCTGCTGTATATAAACCTTCAATTAATTTAGTTTCTAAAGATTGTTTTAGTTGTCTTGAATCAATAGCATCATATTCAATTGCATATGCATATTTTAATATTTTTGCATTTTCTAACCCTGGTAAACTTCTTACCATTTTATCTTGAACATAGTGTGGCATACTTGTTGAAAATCCTTGAATATAAATATCATCATAGTATATACTTTCTGGTTCAAGGAATAGTTGATGTCTTTCTTTTTCTCCAAATCTTACTATTTTATCTTCTATTGATGGACAATATCTTGGACCTACTCCTTCTACATGTCCTCCATACATGCTAGATTCATTTAAATGTTCTCTAATAATGTTATGTGTTTCTTCTGTTGTATATATTAAATGACATGGAATTTGATTATCTACATCATAATATACATTATTATCAAATGAGAAAGTTCTTTCTACTGGATCACCAGGTTCTAGCGATGTTTTTGAGTAATCGATTGAATTTTTATCAATTCGTTGTGGTGTTCCTGTTTTTAATCTAAGTATTGTAAAACCTAATTCTTTTAAATGGTTACTTAAATATTTTGATTCTTCTTCACCATGTGGACCACCTGGTGTTTTATCTGCACCTATTAGTATGACACTTCTTAAATATGTTCCTGTAGTTAAGATTACTGCTTTTGAATTAATTTTTGTTCCATCAGCTAGTTCTACACCTTGAATTTTATTACCTTCTACTAATAATTTTTCGACCATAGCTTCTTTTATGTCTAAATTTTTAGTTGTTTCTAAAGTTTTAATCATTTCTTTTGGATATGTTATTTTATCCGCTTGGGCTCTTAAAGCTTGTACTGCTGGGCCTTTTTTTGTATTTAACATCTTTATTTGAAGTGCACCTTTATCTGCATTTCTTCCCATTTCTCCACCAAGTGCATCTATTTCTCTAACAACAATACCTTTTGCTGGACCACCAATAGATGGATTACATGGCATATCAGCTATATTTTTTTTATTTCCTGTTATTAGCAAGGTTTTATGTCCTTTTCTGGCACTAGCTAAACAAGCCTCACAACCAGCGTGACCTCCACCTACTACTATAATTTCGTACTCCATTTTATTCACTTCCTATTTTCCTACACAGAAATTTTCAAATAGGTTATCAATTATTTCTTCACTATATGTTTCACCTATAATTTCACCTAGTATATCAAAACATTCTTTTAAATCTATTTCAATAATATCAACAGGTGCATCTTCTTCAATTGCTTGTTCTGCTGATAAAAGACTTTTGTATGCTTGTTTTGCAAGAGATATTTGACGACTATTTGTTAAATATGTATAGTCTTTTGTTTGTATTTTTTCTAAATTAAATAATTCTTTTATCTTATTTTTTAAAGAATTAATCCCTTCATAGTCATTTGTATTTGTTTCAACTGTATTTTCTAATTCTTGTGATATTTCAATATTCTTTTCTAAATCATTTTTATTTATGACAATTATTCTTGTCTTATCTTTTGTTTTTTCTAATATTTCTTTGTCTTCTTCTGTTAATTTCTCATTATTATTTAAAACCACAATTACTAAGTCAGCTTCATCTATCATAGATAGACTCTTCTCTACACCTATTTTTTCAACTATATCATCAGTTGAACGTATACCTGCAGTATCTATTATATTTAATAATACTCCATCCAGATAAATTTCACCCTCAACTATATCGCGTGTTGTTCCAGCAATATCTGTTACAATTGCTTTTTCTTGTTCTAGTAGTTTATTTAATATACTACTTTTTCCAACATTTGGTTTACCAATTATTACTGTTTTTATACCATTTTTTATTGTTACTGTATTTTCTGATTCATTAACTAATGTTAATAACTCTTTTTTCATTTGTGTTACTTGTTCTTTTACTTTTTCTATTGTCATTACTTCAATATCATAGTATTCAGGATAATCTATATTAACTTCGATTGATGAAAGTAAGAATTTTAATGTTTTTCTAAAATTAGATATTAAATTAGAAGTCCTTCCACCCAATTGTGATAGAGCTATTTTTCTTGCTTCATCTGACTTACTTTCAATTAGGTCCATTACTGCTTCACTTTTTACAAGGTCTATTCTACCGTTTAAAAATG
This sequence comes from Bacilli bacterium, assembly GCA_017416535.1. Lineage (GTDB taxonomy): Bacteria > Bacillota_I > Bacilli_A > RF39 > UBA660 > JAEDES01. Next base: position 157,208 of record JAFQCG010000001.1, read on the forward strand.
CTCTTTTTGTAAATTCTCCTGGTTCAGCAAGTCTTGCACCATTATTTAACATTGTTTCTAATATTTTATTAGTAGTTATTATACCTCCATGGCAATTTATTTCTACTATATCTTCTGCTGTAAAACTACGAGGTCCTCTCATTATTGATATAAGTACTTCGTCTACTAATTCTTCACCATCATAGATATGGCCATAATGTATTGTATGAGTTGGGACTTCTTCTAAATTTTTTTCTTTAAAACTTTTATTTGCAATTGAGATGGCTTCTTTACCACTTAATCTTACTATTGATATTGCCCCTACTCCCATTGTTGTTGAAATGGCTACTATTGTATCATTCATGGGAATACCTCCTTTTTTTCTGAACATATTATAACACATTATTATAATAAAAAAAAGAAGAATTAATCTTCTTTTGGTTTTACTACAACACAGCGATTTGGTTCTTCTCCTTCGCTTTCTGTATATACTCTCTTATTATTTGTTAGAGCATTATGAATAATTCTTCTTTCATAAGAATTCATTGAGTCCATTTTTACTTCGATTTTTGAACTTGCAACTTCTCTTGCTACTCTTTTTGCTAATTGAACTAATTGTTTTTCTCTTTTTTCTTTATATGAATTTATATCAATAATAAATTTATATGTTTTACCTATTTCTTTATTTATATGTTGATTTACTACAACAGATAATGCTTTTAGATTTTTTCCATTTTTTCCAATTAAAAGTGCATCATTATCAGAATATACTGTATATGTTGGAATTGTTTCTTTATTTTTTATTTCAACATTTGCTTGAAATCCTAAATCTTTAAGCAATTTAACTATATAATCTTTTATATATTTTACAATTTCTCTTTTTTCAATTACTTCAATTTCAACTTTAGGACTTTTGAATAATCCGCCTTTTATGTTTTCTATTTCTTTAATAATTAAATTATCTTCTACTTCTTGTAATTCTATTGTTGCAGTTGATATAGCTTCTTCTTTTGTTTTTCCTTGATATCTATGCTTTTCCATTTGCTTCTTTACTCCTTTTAACAATAATATTTTGGACAATTGTAAATGCATTTGATGTTGCCCAATAAATACCTAATCCAGAAGGCATGAATAATGCTGTAACAATAATCATTCCTGACATCATAATTGGCATCATTTTCATACTAGGATCTTGCATGTTTCCAGTAGAATTCATTTTAAATGAATAGAATGTTGTTAGTGCAATTATTAACATTAAAATAATATATGCATAGAAACTAGCTGTTGTAATACCTGCTACTGGAGTTGTTCCAAGTTGTAATCCTAAAAATTTATCTTCAAATAATGCTGGTGTTCTTTGTACTGCTTCGAAGAATGCAATAAATAATGGTAATTGTAACATTGAGAATAAACATCCAGCCATTGGATTAATGTTATATTTTTTATAAACCATTAAAGTTTCTTGATTTTGTTTAATCATTGACTCTTGGTCTTCTTTTCCTTGATATTTCTTTTGAATTCGATTTAGTTCAGGTTGAGCTTTCTTTATTAATTCAGATTGAAGTGCTGTCTTTTTGGTTACAGGATAAGCAATTAATCTGATTGCTAAACTTACAATAATTATTGATAATGCATATTTTCCTGTAAATCCTAATATTTTACCAATTGTTAATAAAATGAATGCTAATGGTTTAACTAGAAAACTTGTCCATAAACCTTCATATTTACCAGATGTAATTTTAAAGTTTTCACATTTTGGTAATTTTTCTAAGTCTACCCCATTCTTTTCATATGATTTTATTGATACTTTATCAGTTGGTTGACAAATAATATTTTTTGTTAATGTTTGTTGTGTTACTTCGTTCTTTACTGGTTTATTATCTTTATCAGTAAGTGTCTTAGTACATCCTGTTGTTAGTAATAATAACATTATTAATATAATTATTTTAATTTTATTTTTTTTCTTCATGTAATTTTATATCCTTTCTTATATTATCCATTAATTGCAAAAATTCATTTTCTAATTCTTTATATTCCTTCTCTTTTGCAATTCCTCTTAATATTATAATATAATCTTGGCTATTTACATATAGTTTTTTGTAATTATCTATAATAGCTCTTAATTTTCTTTTATATTTATTTCGATTTACAGCATTCCCTATTCTTTTTCCTACTGATATTCCAAATCTATCGTATGGTAGATTATTTTTTTCATAATATATAACATAGCTACTATTTTTTCGATAACGACCATCTTTTATTATTTTATCAAAATCACGTTGATTTTTTACTATATATAATTTTCTCATTTAATCACCTAACTTTATGGTAATACTAAAAAACCACTGTTTTATCAGCGGTATTTTTATTTACAAAGACTTTTACGTCCTTTACGACGACGACGATTTAATATATTTGTTTTTTTGCGTGCGAAAAAACCTAATCTTTTAGCTTTTTTACGGTTGTTTGGTTGATATGTTCTCTTCATTTATTCCACCTCCAGACATAAATCTCCATTATTATAATAGAATTTTCTTATTTTTGTCAATAAAATGTTTGTTTTTTCAGTAAATATTTAGATTTCAACAATATCCACAGGAATGTGGAATACTTAAATAGAGATTGTTAAAAAAAATCTGTGGAAAATGTGGAAAACTCATTTTTTCTTATATATATCAACATTTTAATAGTGGAAAAAAATGTGGAAATCTTGTTTAAAACTTTTTTTATAAAAAAATGGTTTATTTTTTCAACAAATTCAATTATACTAATCGTGACAATTTTAATTATGGGAGAATTAACCCCTAGAAGTATTTATAGAGTAGGGGATAAATTAATATTAATATAGATATTATTAATAAAATCTTTTATAATTAAAGTGATATATATGTTTTTTAAAAAAAGGGTTTTCTTTTTTATTAAAGTAACATATACTAATTCGTATAAATTTCTTGCGGGGGAGATGGTATGATGAATGTAGATATTCTATGGTCTAACTTTTTATCACAGATAAAAGAAGAAATGACCTCTTTATCATTTAATACCTGGTTCTCCGAAACTGAATTATATAAACTTGAAGATGGTAAAGCTTATATAATTGTACCAATGCCAATTCACAAAAAACATTTAATGGATAATTTTTCCACTTTAATTGTTGATAAAATTACATCAATTACAGGTAGTAATTATGAACTTGAATTATTATTAAAAGAAGAAATAGATAAAATTATTCCAAAAAAAGAAGAATCCACAATAGTTGTGGAAGAAAATAATAATGTTAATATAAAACCGCAATCTAATTTAAAAAGTAAATATACATTTGATAATTTTATAGTCGGAAATAGTAATAAATTTGCTCATGCAGCTGCCTTATCTGTTGCTGAGAATCCTGGAAATATGTATAATCCTTTGTTTATATATGGAAATAGCGGTTTAGGAAAAACACATTTAATGCATGCAATTGGAAATTATATTATTGAAAATTCTAGTAAGACTGTATTATATGTAACTAGTGATAATTTTATTCAAGATTTTATTAGTATGAGTAAAAAAGATGAGCATGGAAGTAATTTTAATTATGTTGACTTTTTTAAGAATAAATATAGAAATATAGATGTTCTTATAATTGATGATATTCAATTTTTAGGTGGTGCAACACAAACTCAACAAGAATTTTTCCACACATTTAACAATTTATATAATGATAGTAAACAGATAATTGTTTCTTCGGATAGATCTCCTGGTGATTTAAAACAATTAGAAGAACGTTTAAGAACAAGGTTTTCATGGGGATTAACTGTTAATATTTATCCGCCTGACTTTGAATTAAGAAAAGAAATATTAAAGAAAAAGATTATAGCAGGTAATTTTGAAAAAGAAATACCAGACGATGTAATAGAATATATTGCATCAAATATTGGAACTGATGTTAGACAATTAGAAGGTTCTATTACTCGTTTAATAGCTTATTCAGCTATGATGGGTGGTTCTGAAATAACACTTGATTTAGCAATTGAAGCATTAAAAGACTTTATTAGTAAGGGAATGAGTGAAAAAAATGATGTTCATAGAATTCAAAAAATTGTTTCAGAATATTTTCAAATATCTGTTGAGGATATAAGAAGCAAGAAGAGAAGTTCTAATATTTCTTTTCCAAGACAGATAGCTATGTACTTATGTAGAGTAATGACTAGTGAGTCTTTTCCTAAGATTGGTATTGAATTTGGAGGAAAAGATCATTCTACGGTAATGCATTCAGTAGAGAAGATAGAAACAGAAATTAAACAAAATAAAGATTTAGCAAATATAATAGAAAAATTAAAAAAAGATATAGGGGTTGTTTAAAACTTTTGTTAAGTAAAATTTTTTCCACAGATTGAAATATGAATTTTACTTTGAAAAATAAAGGAAAAAGAGATTTTTAAACTTTTTCCACAGTAATAATATAAATAATTAAAAGAAAGAAGGAATATATATGAAATTAACAATTAAAAAAGATTTATTATTAGATGCTTTAAATAAAGTATCAAAAGCTATTTCTACAAAAAATTTAATTCCAGTTTTAGCTGGTATAAAATTTGAATTAAAGAAAAAGAAGTTAACTTTAACTGCTAGTGATAATGATATTACTATTCAAACAACTATTAATTGTAATAGTGATGAAGATTTTACTGTTGAAAGTGAAGGAAGTATTATTATTCAAGGTAAATATGTTTTAGATATTGTTAGAAAATTACCTGATAAGTATATTAATATAGAAGTTGTTGATGAATTAAAAATTCTTATTTATACAGAAAATAGTGAATTTAATTTAAATGGTATTAGTGAAAGTGAATATCCTAATATTGGATTAGAAGAAAGTAAGAAGAAAATTGTTGTTAAAGCTGGTGTTTTTAAAAGTATTGTTAATCAAACTGCTTTTGCATCTTCAAATGAAGAAAGTAAACCTGTATTAACTGGTATTAATTTTAATATAGCTGGAGATGTTTTAGAATGTAATTCAACAGATTCTTATAGATTGGCAAGAAAAGTTGTTAAACTAGATAATGTTAGTGAGGAAAACTATAATATAGTTATACCAAGTCATAATATTGTTGAATTTTCAAGAATATTAGGTGATGATGAAGAAGATGTTGAAATCCATATATTTAGTAATAAAGTTTTATTTAAAAATGGATATTTAAAATTTGAATCTAGATTGATTAATGGAACTTATCCAAATACATCTAATTTATTACCTGATGACTCTTTCTTAGTAATTAGTACAAATTTAAGTGCTTTTTATGATGTAATTGATCGTGTTAGTATTTTAACTAGTGATAAAGAGAAGAATATAGTTACTCTTGAAACAAATGGAAATATGTTAGTTCTAAGAAGTAGCTCTGCAGAAATTGGTAGAGTTGAAGAAAAAATGCCAATATCAAAGAATAATAATGAAGATATTAAAATTTCATTTAGTGCAAAGTACATGATGGAAGCTTTAAAAAGTTTTTCAACAGAAACTGTGGATATTCATTTTGTTGGAGAAATTAAACCAATTTTAATTAAATCAACAGAGGATGAAACTTTAACACAATTAGTTTTACCAATAAGAACATATTAAAAAGGAGTAAAATCCTTTTTTTTTCACTTTTTTTGTGGAAATAAAATAAATTTCGTAATATTTTGCGAATAATTTTTATGATAGGTGTTTTTATGACATATATCGACTTAATTATTTGATAAATTTATGTCGGAAACAAAAAAGTTTCCACAGATTGGGGGAAAAGTATGAAATATGAAATAAGTAGGGGAACTTTAGCGATTGTTCCTAATGAAAAAGAAAATAGTGTAGTATATGAGGATGAGGAAAGATATATCGTAGATGATAAGCCATTTAAAATTATGGAAGATAGTTGTAAGTATTTTGGTAGTACTTACGAAGGAAGAAAAGAAAGTGCAAAAGATATTTTAGGAGCAGAATATAAAGTTCCTATTGTTGTTGAGGATACTGAAAATTTAGTTATATTTCCAACAACTTCACCATATTCAGATGAGTGTGTTTGGATTTCATTAAAAAGATTAAAAAAGTTCGAAAAAGTTGACTCTTTTAATACAAAAATTATATTTGACAATAATAAAGAAATAATTGTTCCTTGCTCTTATAGAACAATAGAAAATCAAATATCTAGAGCATCGAGACTTGATTATATTTTACGCATGCGAAAAAGTAGATAAAAATAAGAAAAATAGTTTTTATAACTATTTTTTTAGTGTTTTTTTTAGCTTTTTATGCTATAATATATACGTATGTATAGGAATACTGAAATAGGGGATAGGTGATTGTATGGGTCTTTTAAAGGGTTTTAAATGAAACTTACAAAAATAAATCTTCTTAATTTTAGAAATTGTGCAAATGTTAATATTAGTTTTTGTGAAAATATGAATATTTTTATTGGGAATAATGCACAAGGTAAAACTAATATATTAGAAGCTATTACTATGCTTGCTCTTACTAAATCACATAGAGTAGGAGTAAATCCTAATATTATTATGTTTAATAAAAAGAAGGCTCAAATAAAAGGTGTAGTAAAGAAAAATAAGATTATTTCTAAAATGGAAGTAGTAGTTACTGAAGAAGGTAAATCTTTAAAAATTAATCAAAATGATATAAAAAAAGTTTCTGATTATATTTCTAATCTAAATGTTATTGTTTTTACACCTGATGATTTAGAAATAGTTAAAGGTTCACCAAATATTCGTAGAAATTTATTAAATATACAATTATCACAAATATCTAAAACATATTTAAATACGTACAATGAATATAATAAGCTTTTAAAAACTAGAAATGAGTATTTAAAAATTTTATTTAGTAATAACATAGCTGATAAAACATATTTGGATATAATTACTGAAAAATTAATTGAAAAAGCTATAATTATTTATCAAAAAAGAAAAGAATACATTGATTTTGTTAATTTAAATATTGATAAATATTATAGGGAAATAGCTGGATTTGATGGTTTAAAAGTAATATATACAAAAAATATCGATTTTGAAAGTTATGATTATGAAACAATTAGAAAGAAAATGAAGCATATATTTTGTAAGAATTATAATAAGGAATTAAATTATGGTATGACAATGTATGGGCCTCATAGAGATGATTTTTATTTTGAATTAAATAATAATGATTTAAAATATTTTGGTTCGCAAGGTCAACAAAAAATAGCTATTTTATCATTTAAATTAGCTGAAATTCCTATTTTTACAGATTTATGTGAAACTGAACCATTGTTATTATTGGATGACATTTTTAGTGAATTAGATATTAAAAAGAGAAATAAGTTGTTGAACTTTATTAATGAAAGTAATGTTCAAACTATAATAACAACAACAGATTTAAAAAATATTAATAAGAAATATTTAAATAATGCTTATATATATGAAGTAAAAAATGGTAATGTTGAAAGAAAGTAGGTTAGAATATGAGTGAAGAAAAAGTAGAACAAACTTATGATTCGTCTGCCATTCAAGTATTAGAAGGGTTAGAAGCTGTTAGAAAAAGACCAGGTATGTACATTGGTAGTACTAGTTCTAGGGGATTACATCATTTAGTTTGGGAAATTGTTGATAATGCAATAGATGAAGCTTTAGCTGGTTATTGTAAGCATATTGAAGTAACTGTAGGTGTTGATAATAGTATTACTGTTAAGGATGATGGACGTGGTATTCCAGTTGATTTACATCCTAAAACAGGAAAAAGTACTGTTGAAACTGTTTATACTGTATTGCATGCTGGTGGAAAATTTGGTGGAGGAGGATATAAAGTATCTGGTGGACTTCATGGAGTTGGTGCCAGTGTTGTAAATGCACTAAGTGATTGGTTAGAAGTAAAGGTATATAAAAATGGTAATGTTTATTATCAAAGATATAGTCATGGAGGTCATCCTGATGATGCTTTAAAGGTAATTGACAAATGTGATGATGATAGAACAGGAACAACAGTTCATTTTTTACCAGATGATGAAATATTTACAGAAACTACAGTATATGATTATGAAATTTTAAAGACTAGATTAAAAGAATTAGCTTTTTTAAATAAAGGATTAAGAATTTCTTTATATGATGATAGAGAACCTGATAAAAAAGATTCTTTCTATTATGAAGGTGGAATTGTTGAGTATGTTCAAATGCTTAATAAAAGTAAAAATCCTATTCACGAAACGATTGTTGATATTGAAGGTGAAGATAAAGATATTAAAGTTGAAGTTGCTCTTCAATATAATGAAACTTATAATTCCAGTATTTATTCATTTGTTAATAATATTACAACTCCTGAAGGTGGAACACATGAAGATGGTGTAAGACGTGCTTTAACAAGAATTATGAATAAATATGCAACAAGTTCGGGAATGCTTAAAGAAAAGGATGATCCACTTACTGGTGATGATGTTCGTGAAGGATTAACAATGATTGTTTCTATTAAGCATCCAAATCCACAATTTGAAGGACAAACAAAAACAAAACTTGGAAATAGTGAAGTTCGTGGTATTGCTGATAAGATATTTTCAGAAACTTTTGAAAGATTTTTAATGGAAAATCCTGATCAAGCTAAAATTATTGTTGATAAATCAATGACAGCAAGTCGTGCTCGTGTAGCTGCAAAAAAGGCTCGTGAATTAACTCGTAGAAAAGGTGATTTAGATGTTACAAATTTCTATGGAAAACTAAGTGATTGTAAGAGTAAAGATGCTGCTGTATCTGAAATTTTCTTAGTCGAAGGTGATTCTGCCGGTGGTTCTGCTATTAAAGGAAGAGATAGTATGACTCAAGCCATATTACCATTACGTGGAAAGATTTTAAATGTAGAAAAAGCAAGACTTGATAAAGCTTTATCTAATGAAGAAATTAGAACAATTATTACTGCATTTGGTACAGGTATTGGTGATGATTTTGATTTATCAAAACTTCGTTATCATAAGATTATTATAATGACTGATGCCGATGTTGATGGTAGTCATATTCGTGTATTATTACTTACATTATTTTATAGATTTTTTAAACCAATTGTTGAAGCTGGTCATGTATATGCTGCTCAACCACCACTTTTTGTTATTAAACATGGTAAAAATATAAAATATGTATTAAATGAAGCGGAAAGAGATGAATATCTAAAAACATTATCTCCAAATACAAAATATGATATTATGCGTATGAAAGGTTTAGGAGAAATGGATGCAGAAGAATTAAATGAAACAACTATGGATATTAATAAACGTGTTTTAAGACAAATTACTGTTGATGATGCTATTGCAGCTGATGAAGTTTTCTCTAAATTAATGGGAGAAGAAGTTGAACCACGTAGGGAATTTATTGAAACTAATGCTACTTATGTGGATAACTTAGATGTATAGGAGGGTTTGAAATGGATAGATTAGAAAAAAATAGTATTGTAAAAGAAGTCCAAGACTCTTTCTTAGAATATTCAATGAGTGTTATTGTTGCTCGTGCTTTACCTGACTTGAGGGATGGTTTAAAGCCAGTTCATAGAAGAATTTTATATTCTATGTACGAGTCTGGTTATACACCTGATAAACCTCATAAAAAGAGTGCAAGAATTGTCGGAGATGTAATGGGTAAATATCACCCACATGGTGATTCTTCTATTTATGAAGCAATGGTAAGAATGGCTCAAGATTTCTCATATCGCTATATGTTAGTTGATGGACATGGTAACTTTGGTAATATAGAAGGTTACGGGGCTGCGGCAATGCGTTATACAGAGTCTCGTTTATCTAAAATTTCATTAGAATTGCTTAGAAATATTAATAAAGATACAGTTGATTTTTCTCCTAACTTTGATGAGAGTGAAAGGGAACCAGCTGTATTACCTTCGAGATTTCCTAATATTTTAGTTAATGGAACTACTGGTATAGCTGTAGGAATGGCAACAAACATTCCACCACATAACTTAGGAGAAGTTATTGATGGGTGCGTTGCTTATATTGATAATCCTGATATTGATGTAGATGGATTAATGAAATATATTAAAGGACCTGATTTTCCTACGGGTGCTACAATTTTAGGAAATAGTGGTATAAAGAAAGCATATGAAACTGGAAGAGGTTCAATAACAATTAGAAGTAAAGCTACTATTGAGGAAAAAAATGGAAAACAATATATTATTGTTGATGAAGTTCCTTATGGTGTTAATACATTAGAATTAAAGAATAAGGTGGCAGAACTTGTTCATAATAAAACAATTGAAGGAATTGCTGATTACCATTCAGATTTAAAAGATGGAATTAAAATTACAATTACTTTGAAAAAAGATGCAAATGCTCAAGTTGTTTTAAATAAATTATATAAGCATACTTCATTCCAAACTTCATATGGTATTATTTTCCTTATGTTAGACCAAGGAGTCCCAAAAACATTAGGATTAAAGGATATTATTAGTAAATATATTGAATATCAAAAAGAAGTTATTATTAGAAGAACTAGATTTGATCTAGATGTGGCAGAAAAAAGAGTTCATATATTAGAGGGTTTAAAAATTGCGTTAGATAATATTGATGCTGTTATCAAATTAATTCGTGCAGCAAAATCTGATGAAGAAGCTAGAAATGGCTTAATGAATAACTTTAAATTAAGTGAAGTTCAAGCAAATGCAATTTTGGAAATGAAATTACGTCGTTTAACGGGCTTAGAGCGTGAAAAGATTGAAAATGAACTAAATGACTTATTAAAGTTAATTGACGAGTTACGTGCTATTTTAGCTAGTGATGCGAAGATATTAGAAGTTATTAAAAATGAGTTATTAGAAATTAAAGATAAATATGGAGATGAAAGACGAACAAATATTGATATGACAGCTATTGAATATATCGAAGATGAATCTTTAATTCCTGAAGAAGATATAATTATTACACTAACTAAAAATGGTTATATAAAAAGATTAAGATCAGATACTTATAGAACTCAAAATAGAGGAGGAGTTGGAGTTAAGGGTATGGCTACAAATGAAGATGATTTTGTAGAACATATGATTTCAATGAAAACTCATGATTATTTATTATTCTTCTCTAATAGAGGTAGAGTATATAGAATGAAAGGTTATGAGGTTCCTGAATATGCAAGACAATCTAAAGGGTTACCAATTATTAACTTGTTACCACTAGAAAAAGATGAGAACATTAGTTCGATTGTTGAGTTAGATGCTAACGATGATATTACTAAATATTTAATGTTTGCAACACGTAATGGTATTGTTAAACGTACTGAAATAGGTGAGTTTGATAGTATTCGTAAAGGTGGTAAAATTGCAATTGTTTTAAAGGAAGATGATGAATTAATTTCAGTTAGAAAGACTTGTGGAAAAAATGAAATTGCAATTGGAGCAAGTAATGGACGAATGGTTAGATTTGATGAAAATGAAATTCGTTCAATGGGTAGAAGTAGTTCTGGAGTTAAGGGAATTGATTTAGATGGTGCGACTGTAGTTGGTGCTGAAGTAGTTAATTCTGGACAATATATTCTAATTGTTACTGAAAAAGGTTACGGTAAGAAAACTGTGATTGATGAGTATAGATTAACTCATAGAGGAAGTAAAGGTGTAAGAGCATTTAATGTTACTGAAAAGAATGGTATGATGTCTGCTCTTAAATGTGTGGATGAAGGTAATGACTATGATGTAATAGTTGTTACTAATAGTGGTATTATCATGAAAATGCCAGGAGAGCAAATTTCAACTTTAAAACGTGCTACTCAAGGAGTTAGATTAATTAATTTAAAAGATGATCAAACTGTAGCTACTGTTGCAATTGTAGCGAAGGAAGAAGAATCAGAAGATTCAGAACTTACTGATACCCCTGTGGATAAAATAAATTCTGAAGTTACAGCTTAATTAATTAAAAGGATGTTTACATCCTTTTTTTTATTTTGTTTTTTCATTTTATATAAATTTACCCTTGTGGAAAAAATTATTTTTGTTAATTAATTATTTAAGTAAAATTATTTCCCAAAAATATTTCCCGGGAAATAATTTGGGAAATAATTATATTTTTTTACATTTAGTCAATAAATTTATATGTTTTTATTTAAAAAACAGCTGAAATGTGTCAAATTTGACGTCATGATTCATTTTAAGAGATTTTTCTATTTTTATACGTATATGTGATAGTTTAATTTTGTTAAAATTAACGTTTTTATTATTGGTTTCACGTGAAACTTTTTTTATTGTAATTATTTATTATGTGTCTATAAAACTGTAGAAAATTTTTATTTATGTTTCACGTGAAACATTTTATCCACAATTTTGTGAATTTTTAAAAATTATATTTATATTTATTTTATTAATATATTTTTATGTTTTGATTTTTTATCCACATTTGCTGTGCAATTGTAGTTTTTTTGTTAATTATTAATATTTGTTTATATATTTTAAATAATTATTAAGTATTTTAATTTGTTTATGTTTCACGTGAAACATTTTATCCACAGAAATTGTTAATAAGTTTAATATATATATAAAAATCCACTGTTTTTGTGTATAAATTTCTTTTTCTATAATAAATTTGAATCATTTAAAACTATTTACAAAATTATATTCTTATATTAAAATATATATCGTGCAATGGAAGTGTTTGAACCAGGTCAGGATCGGAAGGTAGCAGCCTTAAGGACCTCCTTCCATGTGCACTTTTTTATTGGAGTGATTTTATGAATTTAGAATATATGGAAGTTGCTTTTAAAGAAGCTGAAAAGGCATTTAAAAGGGGAGAAGTTCCTATTGGTGCTGTTATTGTTAAAAACGGTAAAATAATTGCAAAAGCATTTAATAATAAGGAAAAAAAGCATTGTTGTATTGAACATGCTGAAATTACAGCTATAAAAAGAGCTTCTAGAAAACTTAAAAATTGGCGTTTAGAGGATTGTGATATCTATGTGACATTAGAACCATGTCCGATGTGTGCAAGTGCTATTAAACAATCGAGAATTAAAAATGTTTATTCTGCTTTAAAAAATAGTGATATAAATAATATTGATATTATTAATAGAATATTTAATGCCGATAAAGTTAATCCTAAAGTTAATTTTGTTAATAATTTATCTGTGGAAAAAAGTACGACATTATTACAAAAATTCTTCTCTAGCAGAAGAAAATAGTAATAATGTTTTTTTCTTTGTGCTATAATATAAGAAATTGGGAGGTGTCTTATGTATCGTGCTTTATATAGAAAATATAGACCTCAAGGATTTGAAAGCGTTGTTGGTCAAAATACTATTGTAAAAACGTTACTAAATTCGGTTAAAAATGGTTCTTTTGGACATGCTTACATGTTTTTTGGACCTCGTGGTGTAGGAAAAACAACGGCTTCTAAAATTTTTGCTAGAGCTATTAATTGTTTGGAACCAATTGATGGTAATGCATGTGGTAAATGTTCTAATTGTAGTCATTCTTTTGAAAAAGAGTGTGTTGATATTATAGAAATAGATGCTGCATCTAATAATGGTGTTGATGAAATAAGAGAATTAAAAAATAAAATTTCTTTAGTACCTGCTGAACTTAAATATAAGGTATATATAATTGATGAAGTTCATATGTTGTCAATTGGTGCTTTTAATGCACTTCTTAAAACTTTAGAAGAACCGCCAGAACATGCAATTTTTATTTTAGCAACAACTGATCCTCAAAAAGTTCCTGAAACTATTATTTCAAGATGTCAATGTTTTTCTTTTAAGAGAATTTCTGATGAAATGATTGTGGATAGACTTAAAACTGTATGTGAAAATGAAAATATTGATATAGATGAAGAAGTTTTAAGGGAAATTGCAATTGCTTCAGATGGAGGAATGAGAGATTCATTAAGTTCTCTTGATAAATTAATTTCTTATTCTGATAAAAAAATTACAGTTGATGATTTTGCTGAACTAAATGGTATGATTACTAAAAAAGATTTAATTGAACTATGTGATAATGTTTTTGAAGGTGATATTGCAAAAGTTTTATTTAAATTGAATAAATTTAATAGTGATGGTAAAAATTTAATTCAAATTATATTACAATTAATGCATTTTTTACGTAATTCAGTTGTAAATTACTATGTGGAAAACAAAAAATGTAATTATTCTATAGATGATATGTTAAAATTAATTAATATTATTAACGAAAATATGTTCGATATTAAAAAGAGTGGTAATCCTAAAATATTTATTGAAATGTTATTAATAAAATATATAAAAGACACTGGTGGTGACAAAATTATTTCCCAGGAAATAAAAAATGATAATGATTTAAAAAAATCTATAATTACTAGTGATGATAAATTAGGTGAAGATGATGATAATTCTTTGGAAAATGAGTCTGATTCTAATAGTGTTGAACTTGATGAAGAGGATGAAGAAGAATTTGATTTTGATAAAGAGTATTCTGACGAAGAAGAATATAATGATGAATTTATTGAAAAAAACGTTGTGGATAAAGTTGTTTTAGAAGACTCTAATGATGAACAAAGACAAATTATCAATATTGATGAGATAATGAAAATAAGAGTTAATAATACTTTAGCATGTGCTAATAAAAATATATTGAACCAAGAAATTGATAATATGAAGTTATTAAACGATTTTACATTTGATCAAGAAATTGGTTATATTGTATGTAATTTACTTGATTCTAATATTAGAGCTGCTAGCGAAGATAGCATAATTATAAGTTTTGAATATGATTCGATAGTTAAACAAAATTTAATGGAATTAGAAAAAATTATATATGTTTATAATAAAATTACTAATTCAAATAAGAAAATCGCTATTATTACTGATGAAGAATGGGAAAAAGAAAAAAGTAATTACATTAAAAGTATTAAAGATGGTAAGACATACCAAGTTGTGGAAGAACCTAAAGAAATCTATGAAGAAGTTAAAAAAAATGATATAATATCTAATAGTGCAATGGAACTATTTGGTGATATTGTAGAAATTAAATAAAAGGAGAGTAATTTTATGAATATACAAGCAATGATGAAACAAGCTCAAGCTTTACAAAAAGATATGTTAAAAGTAAAGGATGAAGTTGATAATACTGAATTTACTGGTGAAAGTTCATTAGTAAAAGTTACTTTAAAAGGAACAAAAGAAGTAGTTAAAGTTGAAATTGATGCAAAGGATGGTCTTGATGCAGATGATATTGAAATGCTTCAAGATATGATTATGGTTGCAATCAATCAAGCAAATGAAAAAATTGATGAAGCGTTAGATAAGAAAATGGGAAAATTTGGAAATATTCCAGGTTTATTTTAGGAATTAATTTATGTATCCTGATAGTATAAAAAACTTAATTGAATCATTTAAATATTTACCAGGAATTGGGGAGAAAACAGCCGAGAGACTGGCTTTTTCTGTTTTAGAATTAGAAGAAGAACAAGTAGAATTATTTGTGGAAAGTTTATCTGATGTTAATAAAAAAATTCATAAATGTGATGTATGTAATACTTTAACAGAAGATGAAAAATGTTTTATCTGTAATGATGATTCAAGAGATAATAAGGTATTATGTGTTGTTGAGGATACAAAAAATGTTTTCTTATTTGAAAAGTTAGGCATGTTTCAAGGAAAATATCATGTATTGGATGGTTTAATATCTCCATTAGATGGTATAAATCCTGAGGATATTGGGTTAGATAAGTTAATCGATAGAATAACTAATGAAAAATTTGAAGAAATTATTTTTGCTTTTAAACCTAGTATTGAAGGAGAAACAACGTCTTTATATATTAAAAGAATTTTAGATGGTTTAAATATTAAAACAACTCGTTTAGCGAGTGGAGTACCTATTGGTGCTGATATGGAATATGTGGATAGTTTAACTCTTGAAAGAGCTTTAAATGATAGAAAAGAAATTGAATAATGTTTGATTTTTATCATATCTCTTAATAGGAGATGATGATATGAAGGTTTTAGTTAAATTTATAAAAAAAGTTATACTTAGTTCATTTTTGTTATATGGATATAATCTTATTGCAGTTAATTTTAATATGATTATTCCTATTAATTTATTTACTATTTTAAGTATGTGTATTTTAGGGATTCCATCTCTATTTGCTTTATTACTTTTTAAATTATTTATTTTGTGAGGTGATCTTATGAATTTATCTGTTGCAAAAAATAGATATTACAATTTAATTAATAGTATTGTAAAAAATAATAAGATATCTCATGCTTATTTAATTGAAGTTGATAATTATGAAGATGATTATAAATGTATAATGGATTTTGTTAAACTTATTATATGTAGTTCTAATGATGATGATATTAATAATATGATTGATTCAGGTAATTATCCGGATCTTAAAATTATTGAGCCAGACGGTAATTCAATAAAAAAAGCACAATTAATAAAGTTACAAGAGGAATTTAGAAATAAATCATTTCTTAATAATAGAATGATATATATTATTAAAGAAGCTGATAAATTAAATGATTCATCTGGTAATACAATTTTGAAATTTTTAGAAGAACCAGAGGAAGATATTATTGGAATTTTAGTTACTACAAATCGTTATAAAGTTATTGATACAATTTTATCGAGATGCCAAGTTATTTCTATACAAGATGGAATTATGAATACAGATTGTGATGAAAATACTTTAAATCTTTTAAAATTTTTATCAAAAAAAGATGATTTATTTATTAATTATCAATATATTTGTGACAATATTTTAATTGATAAACTGATTGCTAAAGATATTTTGGCTAGTTTAGAGAGTGTCTTGTTACAATATTTGAATTATTGTTCAGATAAAAATGTATATTGTGATCAGAATGTTGTTGGTATTTTAAGTAATATATCTACTGATAAAATAATTAGATATATTGCTATTATTGAGGAAGAAGTGAAAAAATTTGAATTTAATATTAATTATAAATTATGGTTAGATTGTTTTTTTGCTAAGTTAATTGAGGTATAGTAGGAGGTAATTTATGATAGACGTTGTTGTTGTAAGATTAAAATCTACAAAGGGAATATATTATGTTTCTCCAAATTTAATTGAATTGGAAAAAGGAAATATAGTTGTATTTGAAACAGAAAATGGTTTGCAACTTGGTGAGGTTTGTAAAGATATTTATAAAGAAAAACAAGAAAACTTAGATTTACCTTTATCAAAAGTGGTTAGAATTGCTACAGAAGATGATTTATCTATGTTTGATGAAAACGCTGAAGCAACAGAAAAAGCTTTAAAGGATGCGAGAAAGTTAAGTAAGGAATTAGAACTAGATATGAATTTTGTTGAAGCTTATTATAGTTTAGATAAGTCTCAATTAGTATTTTCATTTTTATCAGATAACAGAGTTGATTTTAGAGAATTAGCAAAGAAACTTGCACAAAAATATAAAACTAGAATTGAACTTAGACAAATTGGTGTTAGAGATAAATCTAAAAAAATTGGTGGATTAGGACCTTGTGGATTATTTTTATGTTGTAATTCATTTTTAACAGATTTTAATAGTGTATCTATTAATATGGCAAAAAATCAGTTCCTAGCATTAAATCCATCAAAAATTAATGGTGCTTGTGGTAGACTTTTGTGTTGTTTAGATTATGAGAATGATGTTTATACTGAATTAAAAAAAGATTTACCAAAAATTGGTATGGTAGCTGATACACCTATGGGGATGGGAAAAGTTGTTTCTGTAGATGTATTTAAAAAGACTTATTCTGTTGATTTAAAAGAAAAGGGAATTGTTGAATTCTCAAAGGATGATAAAAAATAATGGAAGTTCTAAATGATATATTAGGTTATAAAAATAGAAAAATTTATCAAGATACTGATTATTTTTCGTTTTCTTTAGATAGTATTATGTTAGCTAATTTTGCGACAATTAGATTAAGAGACAGACTAATATGTGATCTTGGTTGTGGAAATGGTGTTATTCCTCTTATTTTATCTTTAAGAACTAATAAGAATATTGTTGGAGTAGAAATTCAAAAAAAGTTGTCAGATATGGCAATTAAGTCAGTTGATTTAAATAAATTGTCTGATCAAATTAAAATAATTAATATTGATATGAAGAAATTTGTTAATAGTGAATATTTTGAATCATTTGATTTGATTACATGTAATCCTCCATATTTTAAAGTTAATGATAAAAGTTTTTTTAATGAGAGTTATGAGAAAATGATTGCTCGTCATGAGATAGAAATTAATCTTAGTGAATTATTATTGGTTGTTAATAAACTCTTGAAAAATAATGGTAATTTTGCTATAGTACATAGACCTGAGAGGTTAATGGAGATTTTATTTGAGTTTAGGAAAAATCATATTGAACCTAAGAGAATTCAATTTGTTTATGAAAAAGCATCAAAAGGTTCAACATTAGTACTTATTGAAGGACAAAAAAATGGAAAAGATGGTTTAAAGATAGAAAATCCTATTATTATGTATAATGAGGATGGTAGTTTTACAGATGAATATGAGCTTTTACAAAATGAGGTGAGATAATGGTTCAGAAGAGTTACGACGACAGTGCTAGTTTATATTTAATTCCAACTCCTATAGGTAATTTGGATGATATTACTGTTAGAGCACTTAAAACATTGGAATCTGTTGATTTTATTTTATGTGAAGATACTCGTGAAACAGGAAAACTTTTAAGTAAATATAATATTAAAAAGAAATTGGTAAGTTGTCATGAATATAATGAAGAAGCTGTTAGAAATTATGTTGTAGAAGAACTAAAAAAAGGATTAAATATTGGATTAGTTACAGACCAAGGGACACCAATTATTAGTGATCCTGGATATATTGTTGCTAAAGAAGTTATTAGATGTGGATATAATGTTGTTAGTTTGCCTGGGGCAACTGCTTTTGTACCTGCACTTACTATGTCTGGTATTGATCCATCTCCATTTTTATTTTATGGATTTTTAAATGCAAAGAGTTCTAAAAGAAAAAAAGAACTTAATTCTTTAAAAGACTTAAAGTTTACTTTGATATTTTATGAGGCTCCTCATAGATTGAAGGATTCATTAATTTCTATGTTAGAGATTTTAGGAGATCGTAATATTACTATTAGTAGGGAAATATCTAAAATTTATGAAGAGGTTTTAAGAGATAAGATAAGTAATTTAATTGATGTTGCTGATACATTGAAAGGTGAATTTGTATTAATTGTTGAAGGAAACAAGGATGTAGTTGATTTTTCTTCTATGAATATTGTTGAACATGTTAAATTGTATGTTGAAGATGGTATGAGTGAAAAAGATGCTATTAAATTAGTTGCTAAGGAACGTAATATTGCTAAATCAATAGTATACAAAGATTACCATTTAGAAAGAGATAGTGATGAGTAGTGACTCATAAAGTTAATCCACATAATATTAGAGTTGGTATAATACGTGATTGGGATTCAAGATGGACTCCTAGTGACATTACTATAAGTGGTGAAAAATTTAGAAATTTAGTAGTTACTGAGAATATTAAAGTTTTTGGAAATAATCAAAGTGACATTGAAAGAATTGTTAAAACTATGAAGAAAAGGTGATTCAATATGAAATTAATTGTTGGACTTGGAAATCCTGGAAAAGAATATGAAAATACACGTCATAATATTGGTTTTATGGTTGTGGATAATTATATTTCAAAAAAAGGTATTAGTGATAGTTGGAAAAGTAAATTTAATGGTTTATATTTAGAAACTAATATTAATGGTGAAAAAGTTGTTTTTGTTAAACCACAATCTTATATGAACTTATCTGGTAGTGTTGTAAGTCAATTTGTTAATTTTTATAAAATTGATATTAATGATATTTTAGTTATTTCAGATGATTTAGATTTATTAACTGGCAATTATAAGTTAAAAAGTCAAGGTTCATGTGGTGGACACAATGGTTTAAGAGATATTGAAAGATGTCTTTGTACTCAAGAATATAAGCGTTTAAAAGTTGGTATATCTAAAGATAATGATATTGATACTAAAGATTATGTATTAAGTAAGATATCTAAGGATGATGCAAAGATTTACGATGATCTTTTTAGTTTACTTATTGATGTAATAGATAATTTTTTTAGTATGTCATTTAGCGATTTAATGAATAAACACAATAGTAAGAATAGGTGATTAGATGGGTTTATTTGATCAATTTATTACTGTAGATATAAAAAAGAACATGGGTATAGCTGGTCTTACCGATGAGTTTTTTTGTGTCTATTTGAATAATTTATTTGAAAAATATAGTAAAAATATTCTTGTTGTTGTTAATTCTTTATATGAAGCAAATCAATTATTTTCATCTTTAAAAAATTATACTGATAATTGTTGTTTATTTCCGATGGATGATTTTCTTACTAGTGAAGCTTTGGCTATAAGTCCAGATTTACAAATTACTAGACTTGAAACAATTAATGAAATTGTAAAAGATAAACCACTAATTGTTATTGCAAATTTAATGGGTTATTTGAGATTTTTGCCTACAAAAAAGACATATACAGAGTCTATTTTAGAATTAAAAGTTGGAAATATCATTAGTCCTCAAACCCTTGTGAATAAACTTATTTCTAGTGGTTACACAAGAGATACTATTGTTACTAAGACTGGTGAGTTTGGTGTACGTGGATTTATAATTGATGTTTTTCCTGTGGATGAAGAAAATCCAATTCGTATTGAATTTTTTGATGATGAAATTGACTCTATAAGAACATTTGATCCTGAATCTCAAAAATCTTTAGAAAATATTAAGAACATTTTAATAAAACCGTATTTTGAATTTATTACGAATGAAGAAGTTCCAGATGATAGATTTGGTAAACAAAAGTATTTACCTGAGTATGGTAGAGTTTCTTCTATAGCGGATTATTTAGATGATTCTATTACTATTTTCAAAGATTATGAGCAATTAGAGTTTAGTTTTTCTCATATTATGGAAGAGGTTATTACATATAAAGAGTCAAAAGATGTTAATTTTGATGGAGATTATATGTTTAATTTTGGTGAAATTAAATGTAATTTTCCAGTTTATTATATGAGTGTTAATAATATTATTAATAATAAGGATATTTCTGAATTAAAAAATTTTGGTGTTCGTACTATAAATAATTTTGCAGAAAATGTGGATACAATTAATAATTATATTAGAAAAGCTTTAGATGATAAAAAAACAATTCTAATTTGTTTGAAGAAGCATGAACTAAGAAGTATTATAAAAGTACTTAATATGAAGGTTATAGAGAGTACTTTTAATGATATTAAATTAGGTATGGTTAACTTAATAGAAAAAGAAGTTAATCAAGGGTTTATTTATAATGATTTGGTAGTTTTATCTGCACATGAATTATTTTTAAATAATAATAGTAAAAAGAAATATAAAACAAAATTTAAATATTCTGTAAGTATTAAGGATGTTAATAAGTTAAGTGTTGGTGATTATGTTGTACATAATGTTCATGGTATTGGTGTATATAATGGAATAAAAACACTTACTTTAAATGGTATTACTAAGGACTATTTAGAGGTTTTATATCAAGGAACTGATAAAATATATATACCTGTTGAAAAAATAGATCTACTTTCTAAATATTCTGGTAAGGAAGGTGCTGCTCCTAAAATTAATAAATTAGGTGGTAATGAATGGAATAAGACTAAGGCTAGAGTAAAGAGCAAAGTTAATGATATGGCTGATCAATTACTTGCTTTATATGCAGAAAGAGAATCTCGTCGTGGTTTTGCGTTCTCTCCTGATTGTGATATGTCATACGACTTTGAGCAAGACTTTCCATATGAATTAACTCGTGACCAAGTACAGGCGATTAGTCAAATTAAAGCTGATATGGAATGTCCTGTACCAATGGATAGATTACTATGTGGAGATGTTGGTTTTGGTAAGACAGAAGTTGCTTTTGTTGCGGCATTTAAGGCAATTCTTGATTCAAAACAAGTATTATTTCTTTGTCCAACAACAATTCTTTCTAATCAACATTATGAAAATGCTAAGTTAAGGTTTAAAAATTTTCCAGTATCTATTGGTTTATTAAATAGGTTTACTAGTCCTAAAGAGGCAAAAAGAATTCTTGACGGATTACGTGATGGAACTATTGATATGGTATTTGGTACTCACAGATTATTAAGTGATGATGTTAAAATGAAAGATTTAGGGTTACTTGTGATTGATGAAGAACAAAGATTTGGTGTTGCTCATAAGGAGAAAATTAAGCAATATAAGACTAATGTTGATGTTTTAACTCTTACTGCAACTCCAATTCCTAGAACTCTTCAAATGTCATTAGTAGGTATTAGAAGTTTATCTTTAATTGAGACTCCTCCTATGAATAGATATCCTGTTCAAACTTATGTGGTTGAAGAAAATAAACAAATTATTAAGGATGCTATTTATAAGGAATTATCTCGTAATGGACAAGTGTTTATTTTGTATAACCGAGTTCAGTCTATTGAGGAGACCAAAAGTAGAATTCAGAATTTAGTACCTGATGCACGTATTGCTATTGCTCACGGTCAAATGACTAAGAATGAACTTGAAAATGTTATTATAGATTTTACTAATCATGAATATGATGTATTAGTTTGTACTACAATTATTGAAACTGGTATTGATATTCCTAATGTTAATACTTTAATAATTATGGATGCTGATCATTTTGGTTTAAGTCAGTTATATCAAATAAGAGGACGTGTTGGTCGAGGAGACAAGTTTGCTTATGCTTATTTAATGTATCAACCGTTTAAGTCTTTATCAGAAACTGCTGTTAAAAGACTTAATGTTATTAAGGAGTTTACTGAATTAGGTAGTGGTTTTTCTATTGCAACACGCGATTTATCTATTCGTGGAGCAGGTGATATTTTAGGTAGTGAACAAGCAGGATTTATTGATTCTGTTGGAATTGATTTATATTTAAAAATGCTTAATGATGAAGTTGCTCGTAAGAAAAATATTATACTTGAAGTAGAGGATGATGAATTAGATAAACCACCACTTTTAAGTGTTACTACTCATATTGATGATTCTTATGTTAGTGAAGATGAACTAAAAATTGAAATTCATAGAAAAATTAATGAAATTGATTCAAAAGAAAAGTTTGAAGAAGTAAAAGTTGAACTTGAAGATAGATTTGGTAAATTAAGTGAAGAAATAATTATCTATATGTATGAAGAATGGTTTGAAAAGCTTGCTTATAAAGTTAAGATTTCTAATGTTCATCAAACTAAGAATTCTATTGAGTTAGTATTTCCGATGGATGTTGTATCTAAAATGGATACAGAAGAGTTATTTATGGATGCTTTTTATGTATCAAATATGTTTAGATTTATTAGTAGAGGAAGTAACTTGGTAATTGTTCTTGATATTATTAAATTAGAAAAACATCCTGTTTATTATTTAGTTGAGTTGTTAGATAAAATTTATGACAAATTTGGAAAAAACATTGACTAATGATTTGAATTCTTGTTAAAGTTAATATGCTAGGAGTGAAGATATGATGATAGATACATTGGAAGAATTCAAAAAACAACATTTTGACAATTATAAACAAGCTATTTTGGAGATTATTCGTAATAATACTGATGTACTAGTTAATGAAGATATTATGTCTTTACTAAGAAA
This sequence comes from Bacilli bacterium, assembly GCA_017416535.1. GTDB lineage: Bacteria > Bacillota_I > Bacilli_A > RF39 > UBA660 > JAEDES01. The sequence goes on from JAFQCG010000001.1 coordinate 180,786, forward strand.
ACCTCCACTTGATTCTATGGATTCAATTAAGTCAAAATATTTAGATTTAGCAAAAAAAAATAAAATAGTTTTAGATACAGTTAAATTGGATGCTTTACTTGAAGGATATAGAAAAGAAGTTATTAAATGTTGTGATGATGTAAAAAAAATTAGAGTTACAGCTCTTGAGAATATAGTTAAGGAAACTAAGTTTTCTAAAGAAACAGATATTATTAAATTTAATAAAAAGGATTTTAATGAAATAAATAAGAAGATTAAAAAGTCTATGAAAGATAGTCTTCAAGACTCTGTTGAAAAAAGAATTATAAAGAAAGTAGATACTGTATTTCCTAATGATATTGATGCTTCGATAAAGAAAAAAATTAGTGATGAAGTTATTAAGTTTGTAAAGGGTGCATATCAAAGACAATTACTTGAAAATGTAGATTTTAAGATTCTTGTTAAGGATACTACTTTAGCAAATAGTGCAAAAGAGCATGGAGAAAGACATTTGTTTACTTTGACTAATTCAAGAATATTTAGACAAGAAGATAAATAAGAGACGTTTGTCTCTTTTTTTGTGTCGTTATTTTTTTGTTTACATAAGATATGATAGCGGAGGAATTTAAATGATTTTATTATATTGTATGTTAGGAATTTTAATACCATTTATTGGTACTTGTTTGGGAAGTTTTTTTGTTTTTTTCTTAAAAAAAGAAATTAATCCAAACTTTCAAAAGGTAATGACAGGTTTTGCAAGTGGAGTTATGATTGCTGCAAGTATTTGGTCACTTATAATACCGTCTGTTGAAATGGTGGAGTTACAGTATAAATTAATATGGCTTCCTGCTGTTGTTGGTTTATTACTAGGTGTTTTATTTTTAATTTTTGTTAATAAGGTATCGGATAATGTCCAAAATAATAGAGGTAAAGGTATTAATATGTTGATGTTTTCAGTTACTCTTCATAATATTCCAGAGGGAATGGCTGTGGGTGTCTGTTTTGCTAGTGTATTATCTGGCAACACAGGAGTTAGTCTACTTAGTGCAATTATATTAGCTTTGGGTATTGCTATTCAGAATATTCCTGAAGGAGCTATTATTTCAATGCCAATGAAGTTAGATGGAGTCTCTAAAAAAGAATCTTTTTTTACAGGAGTAATGTCAGGTATTGTTGAACCAATTGCATCTTTAATAACTATTGCACTTATTAATGTTGTTGTTCCTTTATTACCATATCTTTTGGCATTTGCTGCAGGTGCAATGATATATGTTGTATTTGAGGAATTAGTTCCTGAAATGCATAATGGTAATAAATCTTTTTGGGGAATTATAAGTGTAATTATTGGTTTTTCAGTTATGATGATTTTAGACATTACATTGGGTTAGTATTTGTATAATACTTGTCAAATATTCATTTTCTTTTGTTCTTTTTTCTTATAGTTTTTTTATGATGTGTTATATTAAAAATATAATAGGAGTGATATTATGGTTTTTGGATCAGTTAAAGGATATGGTATTCAACAAATATCTTTAAAGATGTTAGAGAATAAAAAGTGGAATTTTAGTGAATTAGAGATAAAAGATTCTGATATAAAAAATGAAATTAAATCTGTAATAGAAAATGGGGGAACTGTCTTTGCTTTAGAAAAAAAGAAGATATTTAAAGCCGTTTATTTATTTAAATTAGTTAATGATAGTGATGATAAATATTTATCTTTTGCTAAGAAAATTGTATTAGATGAAATTATTGAGGATGCTATTAAAGAGTTTGAAGATGATATGACTACTTTATTAGGTGAGGCGGTTGCTGGTGAAGAAGTGTCTAAAGTTATTTGGGGAGAAAAGGAAATAGAATTATCAAAAATAAAAATTGGTAAATTAGAAATACCATTATCAATTATTTGGATGTTAATGGGTATTTTGTTCTGGTTATTATTTGATGACTTTATGTGGTTTGTGATTTATTTATGTATTGGGGTATCTTCTGGATATGCTGTTAAAATTAATGAACCAAAGAGAAAATTAAAAAAGAGTAAGAAAAAGACTAAAGAAAAGAAATAGTCTTTTTTATTTGGTATAAAAATTATTTCCCGGGAAATAATATTTTTAGGGAAAGTGAGGAATAATATGAAGTCAACAGGTGTTGTTAGAAGAGTAGATGATTTAGGAAGAATTGTTATTCCAAAAGAAATAAGAAGAACTCTTAGAATTAGAGATGGTGAAGAGTTAGAAATATTTGTAGATGACGAAGCTATCATTTTAAAAAAATTTTCAAATGTCGCAGATTTAGGTGATGTATCAAAAAAAATTGTTGATGTTGTAAGTTCTTTTATTGGTAAGACTGTGTTAGTTACGGATAGAGATACATTTATTACTGGAAGTGGTGAGTTAAAGAAAAAATATTTAAATAAGGAGATATCTAGTTATATTGAAGATATTATGTCTAATCGTAATGTTGTGGTTCAGAAGAATATTGGAAATATTCAGTTGGGTGATGTTTCTGGCGAAATGTATTCTTATATTATTAATCCTATTATTAGTTTTGGTGATGTCATTGGGTCTGTTATTGTGATATCTACTAGTAGTGATATTTCTGAATTTGATGTTACTATTACTGGAATGATTACACAATTTTTAGGAAAATATGTTGAAGATTAAATATTTTTATGTTATATTAAGTCCGTAACTTTTTAAATGTGTTGATGAAGAGTCTATAGCAAAACGTTTATTTTTAGAGACCTCGGTTAGGTGAAAGCGAGGAATAGATTAAGTTATATGATATGGCTTCTGAACTACTATATCGATATGTAGGTATAGTCGTAGATAGGCGTTAACTATTTAAGTGTATAATATCAAATTATTATGAAATAAGGTGGTACCGCGAAAATCTTCGTCCTTATGTCGTAATAATTTTTTTTTGATATTTAATATGATTAAAGGGAGTGATTTTGATGGCAGAAAAATATTATATTTCTACTGCAATTGCTTATACTTCAGGTAAACCTCATATTGGGAATACTTATGAGATTGTTTTAGCAGATGCAATTGCGAGATGGAAAAGATTAAAAGGTTATGATGTTTATTTTCAAACTGGAACAGATGAACATGGTATTAAAATTGAGGAGAAAGCTGCAGCAGCTGGTGTTGAACCACAATCATTTGTTGATGATGTAGCTGGAGAAATTAAACGTATTTGGGATTTAATGAATACAAGTTATGATCGTTTTGTTAGAACTACTGATAAGCGACATAAAGAAGTTGTTCAACATATTTTTAAGAAAATGTATGATAAAGGAGATATTTACAAAGGTGAATACAAGGGACTTTATTGTACTCCTTGTGAATCTTTTTGGACTGAGTCTCAATTAGTTGATGGTAAGTGTCCTGATTGTGGAAGAGATGTTCATGAGCAAAGTGAGGAAGCATATTTCTTTAAATTAAGTAATTATCAAGAAAAACTTGAAAAGTACATTGAGGAACATCCTGATTTTATTCAACCTGTGGCACGTAAGAATGAAATGTTAAATAACTTTATCAAACCTGGACTACAAGATTTATGTGTTTCACGTACAACATTAAAATGGGGAATTCCAGTAGATTTTGATCCTAAGCATGTTGTATATGTCTGGCTAGATGCATTAACAAATTATATTACTAATATAGGATATGATGTAGATAATGCAAATGAAGAATTTAAAAAACTTTGGCCAGCAGACTTACATTTGATTGGAAAAGATATTATTCGTTTCCATACTATCTATTGGCCTTGTTTCTTATGGTCTTTAGATTTAGAATTACCTAAGAAAGTTTTTGGACACCCTTGGTTATTAACTAGTAGTGATAAGATGAGTAAGTCTAAAGGAAATGTTATTTATGCTGACGATTTAGTTGATAAGTTTGGATTAGATGCAGTTAGATTCTATTTATTACATGAAATTCCATTTGCAAGTGATGGTAATATTACTTATGATTTATTAATTGAAAGAGTTAATAGTGAGTTGGCAAATGTATTAGGTAATTTAGTTCAAAGAACTATTTCTATGGGAAATAAATATTTTGAGGGAAAAGTTACTAACAAGAAGGTTAATGGAGAAGTAGATGAGGTATTTATTAATAGTATTAATGAATTAGATGGTTTAGTTACTGCTAAAATGGATGAATTGCAAGTGGCTGATGCTATGACTGAAATCTTTAATGTTTTACGTGCTTCTAATAAGTATATTGATGATACTATGCCTTGGGCTTTAGCTAAAGATGAAACTCAACAAGATAGATTGGAAACTGTTTTATATAACTTACTTGAATCTATTAGAGTATGTGGTTCTATGTTAGAAGCATTTATGCCAGATACAAGTGCTAGTGTTTTAAGTCAAATTAATAGCACAGATAAATCTTATACATTTAATGAAAATAGTTCTTATGAATTAGGACAACCTAGTCCTTTGTTCCAAAGAATTGATCGTGATAAATTTATTGCAGAACATAATTTAGAAGTGTAAAGTTTATGCAAAGATAAATAAAAAGTATGTGGATTAGTTTAATTCACATATTTTTTTTGTTATATTAATATTGTAGTACATCGGAGGAATTATGACTAATGAAAAAAGTAGTATATTGTCTGTAGATGTAGTTTATTTGGTTATTATAATGTTACTTACATTATGTTTTTTGGGTGCAAAAAATGTTGTGGATTTACTTTTTTTGGTAGTAGTGACATTTTATTATATTAGAATTAAAGTTTATCGCTACCAAAAATACCATTAATGTGGTATTTTTATTTTGGAGGTATTTTTATGTTTATAGATACACATTGTCATTTGTCATATGAAGATTATGATGATATTGATTTAGTAATAAAAGAGAATTGCAAAGCTAATGTTGAAAAAATTATTATTTCTGGTTGTAGCAAGGAATGGATTAGTGAATCATTAAAACTGGCAGATCTATATGATGATGTATATGTAACTTTAGGTTATCATCCATCTGAGGTAGATGTTGTTACTGATGAAATGCTTAATGATTTAAAGAAACAATTAAAAAATAAAAAGGTTGTAGGATTAGGTGAAATAGGACTTGATTACTATTATGGTAAAGATAATAAGGAAAAACAACTAGAGTTATTTGAAAAACAACTTAAAATTGCTGAAGCTATGAATTTAAAAGTTGTTATTCATAGTAGAGATGCTACAGAGGATACAATTAATTGTTTAAAAAAGTATAATGTATCAGGAGTTATTCATTGTTTTAGTGGTAGTGTTGAAACTGCTAAAATATATGTTGCTATGGGATACAAATTAGGTATTGGTGGAGTTGTTACTTTTAAAAATAGTAAATTGTTTGAAGTTGTACAAGCTGTTGGATTAGAGAATATTGTATTGGAAACAGATGCTCCTTATTTAGCTCCTACTCCTTTTAGAGGACAAAAAAACAGTTCAAAGTTTATTCCAATAATTGCAGAAGAAATCGGAAAAATCTTGAATAAATCTGTGCAAGAAGTTGCATCTGTTACTACTAATAATGCTTATGAATTGTTTGACTTAAGATAGTATTTATGTTAATCTTTAGTTGATAATAGGGATAGAAGGTGATGATTAGTGGGTAAGAAAACTGAAATATTTAAATATTATGTAGTTCCTATTTTTATTATATTAGCAGTATTTGGATGTTGTACGTTTTATCTATTAGAAAATATTCCTCATTCTGAAGATGATTTAGATGTTAATTATTCAAGTAAAAAGATCATCATTAATAATGATTTATTATTTAATGATGTTGTAGGTAAGAGTATTACTAAAGATAATTTAAAAGTTGGTACTACTGGGTATGTTGAATTTGAAGTAAGTTCAAAATTAGACGAAAAGGTAAAATATGAAGTTGTTCTTTCAAAAGAAGAAGCATCTCCTGAGATTCCTCTTGAATATGTAAAAGTGTATTTGACAGATGAAAATGATAATCCATTATTAGATTCAAGTAATGGTAAAGTTTTATCTTATTTTGATTTAAAAGTTGCAGATAGTAATCTAAGTGGTAAATTGTTATATAGCGGTTATTTAAAAGATAAAGGCAGTAAGAAATTTAAATTGAGAATGTGGACTGCTGATACATATGAATTAACTGCAACAACAAGTATTTTCTCTGCGAAAATGGATGTTAATGTAAAATAGGAGGATTTATGGAAAATAAAAAGGGTGTTTCAAGAAAAATAATTATTATTTCATTTTGTATTGTAATATTGATTTTAGGTATTATTGGTGGTGCTTTTTATATTCAAAAAAGTCAACCGGTTGATGTTATAGAGGAGACATTACCTGGAGGTAGTGTATCTCTTACATATACAGATGAAGAAAATTTGTTTGTTATAGAAAAGGCTATTCCTACTAGTGATGTTGTAGGAACTGCAAGTGATGCTGCAGAATTGTATTTTGATTTTACAGTAACAACTGATATGGATGAAGCAAGTTTAATTAAATATTCTGTTTTGCTTGTTAAAGATGAAAGTGTTTCTACAGCTATTAATGAAAACATTAAAGTTTATTTAGAAAAACAAGTAGATGGTACATATAAAAAAGTTAGGGATCCAAAACTTTTTGAAAATAATTATAAAGATGAACAAATAGGTAATACTATTATGAAAATTCATGAACAAAAGAAGAGAGAATCTGGTAGTGATAATTATAGATTGAGAATATGGCTTTCTGATACTGCTGTTTTAGATTCTAAGGATAATCAAAATTTTGGTGTTAAAATCGCAGTAGTGGGTACAGCTGAGTAGTAAATTTAAACGTGTAAAACACGTTTTTTTCTTTTGAAAATATAGTTTTTTAAATAGATTAGTATTATAATTAATTTGAAGATCGGTGGTGATTATATGGCAAGGTCAAAATTAAATGAGAAAAAAGCTGGCTATTATACTAAGTTGTTTTTGCGTTCTTGTTTAGTTGCGGTATTTGTTATTTTATTATCACTGTTTGGTATTATGGCTGTATGTTTTTGTGACTCTTTATATAATGAAAGTAAAGGAAATGATAAGAATCCTTTATTAAATGCTTATGTCATAGTGACTGAAAGTATGGTTCCTACAATTAAGGTAAATGATGCGATTGTTGTTAGCAGAGTAAAAAACAATTCTGTTAAGATTGGTGATGTAATAACTTTTTCATCTTCGGATAAGTACTTTAATGGATTAACAATTACTCATCGTGTTATTGGAAAAGAACTAAATGAAAGTGGTAATTATACTTATAGAACAAAAGGAGATAATAATATTGTTGCTGATACAGCTTTAGTTAATGGAAATAAAATACATGGTAAGGTTTTATTTAAGATCCCTAAAATAGGATATATTTATAATTTTATTTCTTCACCTAATGGTTTTATTTTTTCAATAGTTTTACCAGTATTATTGGTAATAGGATATGAGTGTTTTAGAATTTATAGAGTTATTAAACAAAGATATCATGAAGTTGAAATATTATAAGAAAAAAGGTACTATGCTTTTTTCTTTTTTTATATTATAATATGTGCGAAGTGGTGAGGAATATGGAAAAATATGATGTTAAATTTAAAAAGAAATTTGGACAAAATTTTTTAAAGGATGTTAATATCGTAAAACGTATAGTAAGTTGTGCTGGTATAGAAAGTAATTCTCTTGTAATTGAAGTAGGACCAGGTGGTGCTATTATGACTCGTGAACTTGCTAGTGTTGCTGATAATGTTCTTGCTTATGAAATTGATACTGATTTAGAACTTGAACTATCTAAAAGATTGGAAAATTGTACTAATGTTGACGTGGTTTTTCAAGACTTTTTGACTTCTAATTTAATTGAAGATACGTCGAAATATAATTATGAGCATTTATATTTTGTTAGTAATGTTCCTTATTATATAACTACACCTATTTTAATGAAACTTGTTGAAAGTGGATTAAAATTTGAAAAAATTGTAATGATGGTTCAAAAAGAAGTTGGGGATAGGTTCTCTACTTCTAGTGGTAATAAAGAATATGGTTCTATTACCGTATTATTGAATTATTTCTATAATGTAAAAAAAGAATTTTTTGTTTCTAGAAAACAATTTGTTCCTGAACCTAATGTTGATAGTGTAATTGTTTCTTTTAGTGAGAAAAGTGAAAAATTACCTTTAAATGATTTTAAGTTTTTTGAAAAAATTGTTAGAGATAGTTTTCAATATAAAAGAAAGAATTTACGTAATAATTTAAAAAATTATGATTTAGACATAGTATCTGATGTTCTTCAAGAATATGGTTATGATCTGACTGTTAGGGCTGAAGCTTTAGATGTTAATGTCTTTGTAGATATTGCTAATGCATTAAAAAAATAAGTCATAATGACTTATTTTTTGTATATATATTTTCTTGTTCCATAATAACTTAGTGTTTCAATTGTTTCAGCGATTTCATTAATATCTGTTTCAAAATCATTTTGAACCCAGAAGTTTATTACGCCGAGAGCTCCATTAAATATAAATATTGAGGCATATTCCATATCTGTTTCTTTTATATTAGGTAAATCTTTTTCCCATTTTTCTTTACATCGTGAATATGCAATTTCTAATATATTATTTAAGAAATATAACCCATTATTTGTATTAAATAGCATTTTTACTAACTCTTTATTATCTATAAAAACTTCTAACATAGCTTTAGCAAAATTAATAACCGTATTTTCCGCTTCTGTTTTTGGTATATAAGCATTTTTTAGTTCTGTTTCAAATTCTTTTTTTATTGAATCTAATAAATTGTATACATCTAAATAATATCTATAAAATGTTGCGCGGTTTATGTCTGCTTTGGCACATATTTCACTTACTGTTATTTTTTTTATTTCCTTTTGTGATACTAATTCAATAAATGTATCTTTTATAACTTTTTTTGTATATTTTACTCTTCTGTCCATAAAACCTCTTTTTTAAACATATTTTATTTATTTGTTTAATAACTATCAATATTGTAATTTTTGATTATTGTAATGATTATATATTAATTATATAATACAATTGTAATATATTCAACAAGTGTTGAATAATAGAGGTGAAGATATGAAGATAATAGATAAAGTTATAAATAAAATAAAATATAAAAATCCATGGGATAAATTTTATGATAAAGATAAACGAACAATTGAAGTTCCAAATGTATCGGTTTATGAATATTTAAGAGATTGTAATAAGGATAATTTAGATTCAATAGCTATTAATTATTTTAATAAAAAAATGACTTATAGAACCTTTTTAAATGAAATTAATGTATGTGCTAGAGCTCTTAGAAGTCAAGGGATTCGTGAAGGTGATGTTGTTACAATTTGTATGCCTAATACACCTGAGGCTGTTATTGCATTTTATGCTACGAATGAAATTGGTGCTATTGCAAATATGGTTCATCCTCTTTCTGCAGAGGAAGAAATTAAACATTCTTTGATTAGTACAAAAAGTGTAATGCTTATAGCAATTAATTTGAGTTATAAGAAAGTAAAGGAAATTATTGAAGATACAGATGTATATAAAACAATTATTGTTTCTGCAAGTGACTCTATGCCCACTTTATTAAAAATTGGATATAATCTTACATCTGGTAGAAAAATAGAAAAACCTAAAAAAAGTGAAACTTATATGTACTGGCATGATTTTATTGAAAAAGGAAAACATTATTCCAACAAGGTACTAGTAAAAACTACTAAAGAACAACCTGCAGCTATTTTACATAGTGGTGGAACAACTGGAACACCTAAAAATATTGTTTTAACTAATGGTAATATTGTTGCTTTAGCAAAGCAAGCAACAATTATATTTCCTAAAATAGGTCCTGGCGATTCAATTTTAACTATTTTACCATTATTCCATTGTTTTGGATTATGTGTGTGTGTAAATGCAGTTTTATGTTTAGGTGGTACTAATATATTGATTCCACAGTTTGATGCTAAAAGATTTGATAAATTATTTTCTTCGTATCGTCCAACAATTGTAGCTGGTGTTCCAACTTTATATGAAGCATTACTTACAAATAAGCATATGGATAATATGAATTTGTCTTACGTTAAATATGTTATTTCTGGGGGAGACAGTTTAGTTCCAGAAAAGAATGAAGCTGTAAATAAGTTTTTTAGAAGACATGGAGCTAATATAAGTATTATTCAAGGTTATGGTATGACTGAAACTGGTGGTCCAGTTTGTGCTCAAGTATTAGATGCTACAGTTCCAGGAAGTATTGGAATTCCTTTTCCAAGTAATGAAATTAAAATTGTAAATCCTGATACAAAAGAAGAAGTACCATATGGTGAAACTGGTGAAATTTGCATTCATAGTCCTGCAACAATGGCTGGTTATTTAGATAATGAAAAAGAAACTAATGAGATTCTTCAAATGGATAAAAAAGGAAAAATTTGGGTACATACAGGTGATTTAGGATATATGACAGAGGATGGAATTGTATTCTATGTATCACGTTTAAAACGTATGCTTATTGTATCTGGATATAATGTTTATCCATCTCATATCGAAAATGTTTTAATGAAACATCCTGATGTATTAAATTGTGGTGTTATTGGTATTCCACATCCATATAAAGTTCAAGTTCCAAAAGCATATATTGTTTTAGATAATGGGGTAAAAGATAAGATGAAAGTTCGTAATGATATTAAAGAATATTGTAAGAAAAACTTAGCAGCTTATATGGTTCCAAAAGAATTTGAATTTAGAGAAAGTTTACCAAAGACTATGATTGGTAAAGTTAATTATCGTGAATTAGAAAAAGAAAATAAAAAATAGACAAGTACCTTTATGGTACTTTTTTTGTGTTAAAAAAACTATTATTTCATATGTTTATATAGGAGATGATATTTTGTTTAAACTTGGAGATTTAGTAACTCGAATATCTCATAAGCATGATATAGTTTTTAAAATTGTTGGTTTAGATGGTAATACAGTTTTTTTAAAAGGAGTAGATCTTAGGCTTTATGCAGATAGTGATGTAAATGATTTAGTTGTTGTTAAGGAAATAGTTAATTCAGATAAGGATATAATTGATGCCAACTTACGAGATATTAATTTAGATCGCAGTCAATATTTTTATTTACCAGGTAGAATTTTACATATTGATGGAGATAATGATTATTTAGAAAGATGTATGACTTTTTACCAAAATATGAATGTAAAGGCAAATGGAATTGCTTTACCAGAGTTTGAAATAGCAAGTAAAATCAATTCTTTATTAAATGAATATAAACCAGATATTGTAGTTATTACTGGACATGATGCCTATTATGATAGAAAGAGAGATACCGCGGAAAAATATCAAAATACATATAATTTTATTGATGCTGTTAAACAGGCTAGAATATATGAAAAAAGTCAGGATAAATTAATAATAATTGCTGGTGCTTGTCAGTCTAATTATGAGGAACTTATTAAAGCTGGAGCTAATTTTGCATCTAGTCCTAAAAGAATTAATATACACGCACTAGATCCTGCAATTATTGCTTCTTCTTTATCGTTGTCGGATAAAAATCAAAGTATTGATGTTATTAAATTGATAGAAAAAACGAAGTACGGAAGTGATGGAATTGGTGGAATTATAACAAATGGAACTATGTATGTGGGGTATCCTAGATGATTTTAGATAGTGTAAAAGAGAAGATCAAGACGAATAAAGGAATTATGAAAAAATTTATTTTTCATGGTACTCGTAATCAAAATGAAGAATTTGAGGGTGTAATTATTAAAATGTATAATTCTTTATTTTTAATAAAGACAATTGATAATCAAATAAGGAGTTATAGTTATGCTGATGTTTTAATATCTAACCTAGAGATTATTTAATAAAATTATTTTCTAATTGTAATTTTGTTTGGTATAATAATGCTATTAGGAGAATGATTATGAAGAAAAAAACAGTTATTTTAATTCCATCACTTAATCCAAATGAAATATTATTAGATTATGTAAAAGAACTTCTTTCTGCGAGTAAAAATATAGATGTTATTGTTGTTGATGATGGTAGCAAAGATAATTTAAAATATATTTTTAATGAGGTGGAAAAATTAGAGAGATGTGTTGTATTAACTCATGCTATTAATTTGGGCAAAGGTAGAGCCTTAAAAAATGGGTTTAATTATTTTATTAACAATTATAAATCTGATGATGTAAATGGTATTATTACAGCTGATTCTGATGGACAACATTCTGTTAAGGATGTTTTGAATATTGCTAAAGAATTAAATTCAGCCAAAGAAGAATCTTTAGTATTAGGAACAAGAAATTTCAATTTGGAACATGTTCCATTTAAAAGTAGAAAAGGAAATAAAATTACCACTTTTGTTTTCAAACTATTATATGGTAAAAAAATAAATGACACACAAACTGGTTTAAGAGGATTAACTTATAATTTTGTTAAGGATTGTATTGCACTTGATGGTGAACGATTTGAATATGAAATTAATATGTTAATTGAGTCTGTAAAAAAGAAAATTAAAATTGTTGAACCTACGATTGAGACAATTTATTTTGATAATAATAGTGAATCACATTTTAGACCTGTAATGGACTCTTTGAAGATTTATAGTGTTATGTTTAAAAAGTTTTTTAAGTTTGCTCTATCAGGTATTAGCTCAGCTGTTTTAGATATATTATTATTTACTATTTTTTATAGTATTTTAAAATGTTTAATAGGAAAAAATATTTCAATTTTATTGGCAACAGTTGGTGCTCGTATATTTTCTTCTTTATTTAATTATTTTGTTAATAAAAATATTGTCTTTAATGATAACAAACAAAAAAATACTATTATTAAATACTATTCATTATGTATTGTTCAGACATTTGCTTCTTGGGGATTAGTTAATTTTGGATTTGCAATTACTAAAGAAATAATACACCCAAGTATAATTAAAATTTTGGTAGATGGATTGTTATTTTTAGTAAGTTTTCAAATTCAACAAAAATGGGTGTTTGGGCGCAGAAATGCTAATGATTAAGATTACATTATTTGTAATCTTTTTTGTTACATAAAATATTGATTTTTCGTTGATAATATTATAAAATGGACTTATAAAGTGGTTATACTTTAAGAGGGAGGAATATTTTCATGAAAATTACATCAGTTAATGTACGTAAAATTGAAAAAGAAGGTTCTCGTATGAAGGGAATCGCATCAGTATTACTTGATGATAGCTTTGCAGTACATGATATTCGTATTATTGAGGGAGACAACGGTCTATTTATAGCAATGCCTAGCCGAAAGACTGCTACAGGTGGATATCGTGATATCGCTCATCCAATTAACCCTGAAGTTCGCGCTATGTTTGAAGAAGCAATTTTAGAAGCTTACGAAAACGCTCCTGAGGCGACAGAAGAAGAATAAGAAGCATAAGCTTCTTTTTTTTTCATAAATTTTATTTGTATGCATATTCTTATGTAGGAGGAGATGTGTATGGATAAACAAGACAATACTATAAATAGCTATAATCATGGAATAAGTCTATTTGAGAGAAAAAATTTAGTAATTACAGGAGTTAAAAAAATTGAAAACTTTGATAATACACAATTTATATTGGAGACTATAATGGGATTTATGATTATTAAAGGTTGTGACTTGGAACTTGTTAAATTAGATACTCTTCAAGGCCATGTAACAATTAAAGGTACAATTAATTCTATTAGTTATGCTGAGGAAAGTTCTAAAAAAGAAAAGGAAGAAAGTATTTTTAGTAGATTATTTAAATAATGAATTTATATTTACAGATTTTTTCGTTATTGTTTTCTTTTTTTTATGGTTTGTTATTTTCTTTTTTGATTAAAATAAGTCATGTATTTTTATTTCATGTAAATACTTATATAAAAATATGGAGTTCATTTCTTTTTATTTTAATTATGTCTTTAATTTATTTTTTCTCTTTATATGTTATTAATGGCGGAATAATTCATTTTTATTTTTTATTAATATTTGTTTGTGGATGGTATTTAGGATATTTATTTGTTGTTAAGTTGTCAAAAAAATAGTGTAAAGTATTATCTAATTTTGTTTTATTTATTGAAAGAAATATTTGACTAGAGTTATACTATACTATGAAAAGGTAGGTGATGATAGTGGCAAATAGAAAGAAGAATGTTAGACAAAAAAGAAATCGTAGAATGCTGATTCTTGGTTTAGGTTCTATTGCTGTTATTATCATGATGACTTTGACTATTGGTAAGTATTGGATAGATATTTATGATAAGTATAAAGAAAAGCAAGAACTAGAAGAAAAACTTGCTGAATTACAAAAGAAAGAAAAGGAACTTAAACTTGATGCTGATAAGTTACAAGATCCTGATTATATAGCTAGATATGCTAGAGAAAAATATTCATATTCAAAAGATGGGGAATTTATTATTAAAATACCAGAAAAATAATAAATTTCTCTTTTTCTTTTTTTATTTATGTTATAATATTTTATAGCTTTAGATAAAGGAGGACTTATGATTAATATTGAAGATAATTTTAAGTTTAATATAAATGATACTATAGTTATTGGGTGTTCTAGCGGACCTGATTCAATGGCATTAGTTGATATGTTACTAAAAATTAGAGAAAAATATCAACTACAATTAATTATTGCTCATGTAAATCATAATGTTCGAAGTGAAAGTTATGATGAAGCTATTTATATGAAAGAATACTGTGAAAAGAATAATTTAGTATTTGAAACAATGACAATTGAAGAATATGGTGATGATAATTTTCATAATGAAGCAAGAACTATTAGATATAATTTTTTTGAGTCTCTGATTAACAAATATGAAGCTAATTATTTGATGACTGCACATCATGGTGATGATTTAATAGAAACAATTCTTATGAGAATGGTTAGGGGTTCAAACTTAAATGGTTATAGTGGTTTTAAGGAAGTAGTTGAAATGGAAAACTATAAAATTGTAAGACCTTTAATTAGATATACCAAAGAAGAATTAGAAAAATATGATGAAGATAATAATGTTAAGTATTTTATTGATAGTTCAAATGATAAAGATAAATATACTAGAAATCGTTATAGAAAGTATTTGATTCCTTTTTTAAAAGAAGAAGAGTTCAACGTCCATCATAAATTTTTAAAGTTTAGTGAAGAATTAAGTGATGCAAGCAGATTTATTGATAAAGAAAGAGATAAAGCTTTAGATAGATGTTTAAAGGGAAATGTTATTAATCTTGATAAATTTATATTAGAAGATAAGTTCATTCAAAAGGAAATTTTATATTATTTATTAAGTGAATTTTATCAAGATGATTTAATATTAGTTAATGATAAACATATTAATTTAGTTTTTAATTTGATTTATAGTAATAGGGCTAATAGTTTTGTTAATTTACCTAATGAGGTTGTTGCTAATAAGAGCTATAATATGTTAGAATTAAAACGTGAGACATTAGAAATAACTAGCTATGAAATAGAGTTTAATAATTATGTTTTATTACCAGATAATCATATAATTGAGAGAGTATCTGATATCGACGATAATAGTAATAATGTTTGTCGTTTAAATAGTTCTGATATTACATTACCGCTTATTATTCGTACTAGAAAAATTGGTGATAGAATGATGATTAAGGGACTTGACGGTTCTAAAAAAGTTAAAGATATTTTTATTGATAAAAAGATAAAGATGGAAAAAAGGGATAGTTGGCCTATTGTTGTTGATTCTAAAGGAAAGATTGTTTGGATTCCTGGAATTAAAAAATCAATATTTGATAAGAAAAAAGTAGATAGTTATGACATTGTACTTAAGTACAGTTAAGGAGGGAATTTAATGGATAAGAAAACTGTAAAAAGAGGTTTGATGCCTTATTTATTTGTAGCTTTACTTATGCTTGGTATGTTTTATGCATTTAATATGACAAGTATCAAGGTATATGATTTAAGCTATGATGAATTTATTGAACATTTAGATGGTGGAAAGATAAAAGAATTGGAAATTGTTCCAAAAACAAGTGGTCATACATATGATGTATCTGGAAAACTTGATAATTACAAAGATGGAGAAACATTTAAATCTGTAATACCTTTAAGTGATGAAGTAATGAAGAAAATTGTTGAAGCAAGTGATAATCAAGAGTTTAAGTTAATTACTAAGCCAGATCCTGCATCAAGTTCATTTCTTGTTATTTTAGTAAACGTAGTTCCATTTATCATTATTATTGGTGTTGGAATGTGGTTTTTAAATAAACAAGTAGCTGGAAATAAGAGTTCTATGGATTTTGGAAAGAGTAGAGCAAGACTTAATAGTGATAATAATAAAGTTACATTTAAAGATGTTGCTGGATTAAAAGAAGAAAAAGAGGAAGTTAAAGAGTTAATTGATTTCTTAAAGAATCCTAAGAAGTTCCAAAAGTTAGGTGCTAGAATTCCAAAAGGTGTATTATTATTTGGGCCTCCAGGAACTGGTAAAACATTACTTGCTAAAGCTGTGGCAGGTGAAGCTGATGTTCCTTTCTACTTTATCAGTGGTTCTGATTTCGTAGAATTATTCGTAGGTGTTGGTGCTAGTCGTGTTAGAGATATGTTCCAACAAGCAAAAAGAAATGCTCCATGTTTAATATTTATTGATGAAATTGATGCCGTAGGACGTCAAAGAGGAACTGGTTTAGGTGGAGGACATGATGAACGTGAACAAACTCTTAACCAATTACTAACTGAGATGGATGGATTTGGTGCTAATGAAGGAATAATTATTATTGCAGCAACTAACCGTCCAGATGTATTAGATCCTGCATTACTTCGACCAGGACGATTTGATAGACAAGTAACAGTTAATTTACCTGATATTAAAGGGCGTGAAGAAATTTTAGCAGTTCATGCAAGAAATAAAACTTTAGCTGAAGGAATAACTTTAGAAAACTTAGCTAGAAGAACACCTGGATTTAGTGGTGCTGACTTAGAAAACTTACTTAATGAAGCTGCACTACTTGCAGTTAGAAGAAATAAAAACGAAATTACAATGAGTGAAGTTGATGAAGCTACAGACCGTGTTCTTATGGGACCAGCTAAAACTTCTCATAAGTATAGTGAAAATGATCGTAAACTTGTAGCTTACCATGAAGCTGGGCATGCTGTTATTGGATTGAAACTTGCACATGCAAATGTTGTACAAAAGGTTACAATTATACCAAGAGGTACTGCTGGCGGATATAATATGATGGTTCCAAGTGAAGAGAAAATGTGCTCTACTAAGAGTGATTTATTAGAACAAATTACAGGATTACTTGGTGGTAGAACAGCCGAGGAAGTTGTGTTTGGGGAAATTACAACAGGAGCTCATAATGACTTTGAAAAAGCTACTAAAATTGCAAGATCTATGGTTACTGAATATGGAATGAGTGATTTAGGACCTCTTCAATTTGAGCAACAAGCTGGTAGTGTATTCTTAGGTAGAGATTATAATAAGAGTCAACATTTTTCAAATGAAGTTGCAAATGAAATTGATATGGAAATGAGAAAGATTATTAATGGATGTCATAAGAAAGCAACTGAAATTATTAAGAAAAATGAAAGTTTATTAAAACTTATTGCTGAAACATTATTAGAATATGAAACATTGACTAAAGAACAAATTGATTATTTAGTTGAACATGGAAAAATGCCTGAGGAAGATGAAAGTAATTTAGAAGCATTATCTGTTACTAAATTAAGAGAAATTGCAAAGGAAAAAGGTATTAAAAATTATTCTAAGATGACAAAGGCTGAATTATTAAAAGAGTTAGATGTTTAATTTAACTCTTTTTTCTTGAAAAAAAATTGTTTGTTATTATAATAAATGTATAAGGAGTGGATGTATATGGCAAAGAAAAAGGTTGAAATTGATGCTAAAAAAGAACTTGGAAAAGTAAAAAAAATTGGTGCGGATTTTAGAAAATTCATTTCAAGAGGAAATGTAGTTGATATGGCTGTCGGTGTTATTATCGGTGGTGCATTTGGTAAAATTGTTACAAGTTTAGTTAATGATGTTTTAACACCAATTATTGGAGTGTTTCTTGGAGGTTTAAATTTTAGCGAACTAAGTTTTGGATTAAAGGATGCGCAAATTAATTATGGATTATTTATTCAAACTGTAGTTGATTTCTTAATTATTGCTTTATGTATTTTTGCAATGATTAAATTGTTTGAGAAGTTTAAGAAGAAGGAGGATCCAAAAAAAGAAGAACCTCCAAAGAAAAGTGAAGAAGTTTTATTACTTGAAGAAATTAGAGATTTGTTAAAGAAAAAATCTAAATAATGTATTAGAGAATGACTATGTCATTCTTTTTTCTTGTGTATAAGTGCAATTATGTTGTATAATATGCTTGATTTAAAGGGAAAGAGACGATTTTATGGAGTGGAATATCGGAAATGTAAAAATTAAGAATCAAGTTGTTTTAGCGCCTATGGCAGGTATTTGTAATTCTGCATTCAGAAGAATTTGTAAAGAAATGGGTTGTGGATTAATATATGCTGAGATGGTAAGTGATAAGGCAATTACTTATAACAATAAAAAAACAATTGATATGTTATATATGACTGAAGAGGAAAGACCAATTGTTCAACAAATATTTGGTTCTGATAAAGAGTCATTTGTAGTTGCAGCTAAATATATATATGAGAATATGCATCCTGACATTATTGATATTAATATGGGGTGTCCTGTTCCTAAAGTTGCAGTTCGTGCACAAGCGGGGTCTGCGTTACTAAAAAGTCCTGAAAAGATATTTGAAATTGTCAAAGCGGTGGTCGAGGAAGTTCCTATTCCTGTTACTGTTAAAATTAGAAGTGGTTGGGATAGTAAAAATATCAATGCAGTTGAGATAGCTAAAATTGTGGAAAAAGCTGGTGCTAGCGCTATTTGTGTTCATCCTAGAACAAGAAGTCAAGGTTATAGTGGAAATGCTGATTGGTCTATTATTAAAGCTGTAAAAGAGAATGTTTTAATTCCTGTAATTGGAAATGGTGATATTAAAACGCCAGAAGATGCTAAACGCATGATTATAGAAACTAATTGTGATGCAGTTATGATTGGGAGAGGCG
The DNA here is from genome assembly GCA_017416535.1 of Bacilli bacterium. Lineage (GTDB taxonomy): Bacteria > Bacillota_I > Bacilli_A > RF39 > UBA660 > JAEDES01. Next base: position 199,810 of record JAFQCG010000001.1, read on the forward strand.
TTTTAGGAAATCCATGGATTATAAAAAACACGATTGATTATTTAGATGGTAAAGATATTTCTTCGATTTCTAATAGAGAAAAGATTGATATGTGCCTTCATCATTTAGACTATTTAAATAGTTTAAAAGATGAACATCTTGCATGTTTAGAAATACGTAATCATATAGGTTGGTATTTAAAAGGAATGAAAGATGGTAATATTGTTAAAAATAATATCTATCAAACTTCGAATATTCGTGATATAATCGATATATTAAATGAATTTAAGGAGGGATTAGATGAGTAACAAAGATGTTTCTGAATCTGAGAAATCAGACAAAGATGATAAATCAGACAAACAAAAATTAATATTAAGACCTTTTAATAGATTAGTTACTAAATCTAATCTGCTTATATAAAAGGTTACTTACAAGAAGAAGGAGTAATATAAAATGAGAGAATTAAGTGAACAAGAAATTGTTAGAAGAGAAAAATTACAAAATATTGAAAATCCATATCCTGAGAGATATGAAATTAATTATGAGTTGCATGAAGCAGCTGAGTTAGAAGATGGAACTACTGGAGTAAGAGTTGCTGGTAGAATTATTTTAATGAGAAAAATGGGTAAGATGAGTTTCTTAACTATTGGAGATATTCATGGTAAAATCCAAATTTCTGTTAAAATGGATATGATTGGTGAAGAAGCATATCAACAATTTAAGTCAAATTATGACTTAGGAGATTTTATTGGAGTAGAAGGTGAAGTATTTACTACTCATACTGGAGAAAAGACTGTTAGAGCAGATAGTATTACTTTCTTAGGAAAAGCTTTAAAACCACTTCCAGAAAAATTCCATGGTATTGAGGATATTGAAACAATTTATCGTGAGAGATATTTAGATTTAATTATGAATGATGATGCTAAAAAGAAATTTGTTTTCAGAAGCAAATTTATTCGTGAAATTAGAAATTATCTAGACGAAGCTGGATATATGGAAATTGAAACACCTATTTTAAATAATAAAGCTAGTGGTGCTACTGCAAGACCATTTATTACACATCATAATGCTTTAGATATTGATTTATATTTAAGAATTGCACCAGAAACTTATTTAAAGAGAGCTGTTGTTGGTGGAATTAATAAAGTATTTGAAATTGCAAGATGTTTCAGAAATGAAGGAATTGATGCAACTCACTTACAAGACTTTACTATGATCGAAGGATATTGTGCATATTATAACTATAAAGATAATATGAAATTCTTAAGAGAAATGTTACAACATATTATTGAAAAGCTATTTGGAACACTTATTATTACTGTAGGAGATAAGCAAGTAGATTTAGGTGGAGAATGGCCAAGTGTTAGTTTTAGAGATTTAATATTACAATATGGAAATATTGATATTAATGAATACAATACAAAGGAATTATTATTGCAAAAGATTTATGATGAGAAAATTGAAATTGATTCAGATACACCACTTGAAGATTTAGGATATGGTAATTTAGTTGATCAATTATATAAGAAAGTTGCTAGACCAAATGTTGTTAATCCAATTTTCTTAACTGAACATCCAATAAGTTTAAGTCCTTTAGCAAGAGCTAATGATGATAATCCAGAAATAACAGATAGATTCCAATTAATTATTAATGGAGCTGAAATTATTAATGCATATTCAGAACTTGTTGATCCTCAAGAACAAGAAAGAAGACTTGAAGTTCAAGCTGCTTTAAAAGCTGAAGGTGATGAAGAAGCAATGCCAATGGATCATGAATATATATCTGCTATGGAAGTTGGTATGCCTCCAATTAGTGGATGGGGAATGGGAATTGATCGTGTTGTTCAATTACTTACAAATGCTGATAATATCAAAGATGTTGTTATGTTCCCATTAATGAGACCATTAAATATTGAAAATAAAGACTCTGAATAAGAGTCTTTTTTCTTTTTTCTTAATTAAAAATTTATATAAAACCTTTGAAATGCTTGAAAAATAAGGTCATTATAGTATAATTATAGTGGGAGGTTAATTATGAAGAAACATAATACAATGAAAGTCGTTCTTTTAGTTGTGACTGCTTTGTGGTTAATATCTGCATTATTCTTACCTGATAAGGATTGGGGAGTATTAGTTAAATGTGGATTATCACTAGTTGAACTATTTTTAATGTTATTTGCTTTAAAAGAAAAGAACAATGCATTAAAGGTTGTTTTAGTTACAATTTTTGCATTATGTGTACTTGCTTGGATTTTACCAGCTGCTTATTATTCCGGTGAGTATATTGATCAAGGACGCACTCAAATAGGTTTATTTGATGTATTTAATTATTCACTAACTTCATTATCATACTTTGGGTATATTGGTTTATTCATCGTATTAGTTGGTGGATTCTATGGAATTTTATATAAAATTCCTGCGTATCGTAGTTTCTTAGATAAGATTGTTGCTATTTGCAAAGGTAAAGAAGCTTTAACTCTATCAATTATTATGGTAGTTTTAGCTTTAATTACTTCTGTATGTGGATTACAAATGGGATTACTATTATTTTTCCCTATGTTAGCAGCTGTTATCTTATTAATGGGATACGATAAAATTGTTGTTGCACTTACTCTTGTAGGTTCTACAATGATCGGTATGGCTGGTACTACTTTTGGTCATACAAATACTGAGGTTTTAAACTCATCATTAGGTTTAGATATTATGAAGACTGCACCTATTAATTTCTTATTTTTAGTTTTAGGTTTAGCTTTATTAATATTTAATACTTTATGGTATGCAAAAAAAGCCAACAATGTAAGTAAGACTGCGCTTAAGGCAGCAAAGACTGTTGTTAAGAGTGAAAATGAAGTTGTTGAAGTAAAAGCTGAAAAGAAAGTTTCAGTTAAGAAGACTACTTCAAAAACAACTGCAAAAAGTAGTGCTAAGAAAACTACAACTGCTAAGAAAGCTTCTAGTACTAAATCTACTAGTACAAAGAAAGCATCTAGTAGTAAAGGTAAATCTTCATCTAAGTCTAGTAGAAAAGATATTAAAGCAGCTGCAAAAGGTGATGATGTTATCGTAGTTAAAGAATCATTAGTTAATGATTCAATGGAAAAGTTTGTTCCTACAATGGTAGATAGCAAACATAAAATTTGGCCAATTGTAACAGGATTTATTATCATGTTTATAGTTATGCTTTTAGCTTTTATTCCTTGGGCCGATGTATTTAAAAATGATATGTTCGTTGGAATGTCAGAAGGTGTAGCTACATTTAAATTATTTGGATTTGAATTCTTTGGTAAATTACTTGGAACATTTAATCCATTTGGTCAATGGACAATTAATGACTTATTCTTTGTTATGGCTGCAATTAGTGCGCTATTAACAATTATTTATAAAGTTGAAGTAGATGATGCATTAGAAGGATTTGTAAATGGTGCTAAGAAAGCTATGGTTCCTGCTTTAGTTGCTTTACTTGTTTACACAGTTTTAGTAATTACAACATACCATCCTTACCAATTAGCAATTTATAAGGCATTATTAAATATTACTAAAGGATTTAATATTGTACCTTCAGCAATTGTTGCATTATTAACAGGATTATTTAATCAAGATCCTGCATATTCATTCCAAGCTGTACTTCCATATTTTACTGGAGTAATTACTAACTCAGGAGTTTATGAAACTGCTGGATTATTATTCCAATCATTATATGGTATTGTTATGTTAGTTGCTCCAACAGGATTAATTTTAATGGTAGTTTTAGCTTATTTAGAAGTTTCTTATAAAGAATGGTTAAAAGCTATTTGGAAATTATTAGTTGAGCTATTATTAGTTTCACTTGTAGTTGGTGCTATTGGTATAGTATTTGGTTTTGCAGGAATTTCAAATGTAATTGTAGTTATTCTTAAGGTTATTGGAATAATTGCACTAATTGGACTTCCACTTACATTAGCAGTATTTACAATTATTGCTTATTGGAAAATGTATAAGAAAGCGGGAAAAGCTGGTTGGGCTTCAATCGTTCCTTTCTATCATGATTACGTATTATGCGAAATTGGTGGTTTGAACGGTTGGATGTTCTTATTAGAATTTGTTCCAATTGCTAATATTGTTCTTGCGGTAATTGTATGTAAAAATATTGCTAAGGCATTTGATAAAGGAATTGGTTATACATTAGGTTTATTATTCTTAAATCCTTTCTTTGTATTACCATTAGGTTTTGGAAAATTAATTTATACTAAACCAACTAAGTAATTAGTATTTAAATCACTATGGAAACATAGTGATTTTTTTTGTGATTTTTTGTTGTTTTTTTGGGGGTTAAAATTCTTGAAGTTAATGTATCTTACAAACTAAAATTATTATAAGGAGATGATAATTTATGTTTTCTAAATTTACTGAAGAAGCACAAAAAATACTTTTAATGACTAAAAAAGAAATGGCTAATTTAAAACATCCTTATGTTGGAAGTGAACATTTACTTTTGGCCATTTTACATAATACAGATTCAGATGTTTGTATGTTTTTAAATGAATGTGGAATTAATTATAAAAAGATTTATGATGAGATTATTAGGGTAATAGGTATTGGTAAAAGTAATAATGAATGGTTTTTATATACACCTCTTTTAAAAAGAATTATAGAAGGTGCTGTAGAGAATTGTTCTGAAGAAAGCGAAATTACTGTAGAAGATTTATTGGTTTCCTTACTTAATGAAGGGGATGGTGTTGCAAATAGAATTTTAATGGGGCTTAACATAGATATTGATGCTTTATATGATAAGTTTTCGAATAAGTTTTCTGTAAAAAATTTTAATGGCAATAAAAAGATGTTTATTGAAGAGTTTGCAACAAATTACAATAAAATATTTAATAGTACTGGATTTGATCCTGTTGTTGGTAGGGATGTTCAAGTAAATAGGCTTATGGAAATATTATTAAGGAGAACAAAAAATAATCCTTTATTAATAGGTGAGGCTGGAGTTGGAAAAACTGCAATTGTTGAGGAATTTGTAAGAAGAATAGAATTAGGCTATGTCCCTAAAAAATTATGTAATAAAAAGGTTTATGGATTGTCTATGGCTAGTTTGGTTGCAGGGACAAAATATAGAGGAGAATTTGAAGAACGTATTAATCAAATTATTGATGAACTTGAGGATGATGACTCTATTATTTTATTTATAGATGAAATTCATACATTAGTCGGTGCAGGAGGTGCTGAAGGAGCAATAGATGCTTCTAATATTTTAAAGCCATATCTTGCAAGAGGTAAAATAAGAATAATTGGTGCTACAACTAAAGATGAATATATAAAGTTTATTGAAAGTGATAAGGCTTTAGATAGAAGATTTCAAAAGATTGATGTTTTAGAAATGAATAGTAGTGATACAAAAGATGTTTTAAAAAAATTAAAACCTATTTATGAGAAATACCATTCTGTTATTGTAGATGATAATATTATTGATGAAATTATTAGGTTATGCGAAAAATATATTTCTTTTGGGAAGTTTCCTGATAAAGCAATTGATTTATTTGATGAAGTATGTGCTAAAACAAGTTTAATTGATACTAATTCTGAAAAAAAGTTAAAGGAACTAGATATTTCTATAAAAAAATATAAAGATGAAAAAAATAAGGCTATAATTAATCATAATTATGATTTGGCTTCTGCCCTAAAAGAAAAACAATTAAAATGTGAAAGAAAAAAGAGCGGTATTCTTAAAAAAGAAAGAAATTTCATTAATAGTAAGAATGTATTAATTGATAATTTATATGAGATAGTTTATGAGAAAACTAAAATCCCAGTTAGTCATTTAAGAGGATTAAATAAAACAAAGATCATTAAAATTTTACAAAATAAGATTATTGGTCAAGATGATGTTGTTGAAAAAGTAGTAAATTGTACTATTTTTAATAGTAATATTACAAAAAATAAACCTACAGTACTTTTATTAGTTGGAAAAAGTGGATTAGGAAAAACATTTTTGGCGAAAGAGTATGCTAAACTTCTTTATAGTAAGGAATCTTTTATAAAAATAGATATGAGTGAATATAAAGATGAATTTAGTAGTAGCAAATTAATAGGAGCACCTCCTGGATATGTCGGGTATAAAGAAAATAATACACTTTTAGATAAAATTAAACTTAATCCTTATTCGGTTTTATTATTAGATGAGATTGAAAAAGCCAGTCCAAGTGTTTTAAGATTATTTTTACAAGTATTTGATGAAGGTGTTTTAACTTCTTCCAATGGAGATGTTGTTGATTTTAAAAATGTAACTATTTTTTTAACATCTAATTTGTCTTCTGAAAGGGACTCAATTGGCTTTTCGTCTTCTTCTATTGATTATGTAACTGATAGTTTTAAAGATTACCTGGGTATTGAGTTTTTAAATAGAATTGATGAAGTTTTGATTTTTAGTCCTTTAAGTAAAACAAATGTTAGGAAAATTATTATTAAACAATTAACAGAATATGTGGATAAATATAAAATTAATTTGAAAGTTTCCACAGAAATTGTTGATAATATATTAGAAAAAGTTGATTTTTCTACCTCAGGTGCAAGAAAAATTAGTAGAATTGTTGAAAAGTATATAGAAGAAAATGAAATTTTGCAATTATAGTACTTTTTTCTTTTTATATTAGTATGATATAATAGCGACAGGTGATGAAAGGTGAAACTATATAATACATTGACAAAGAAAGTCGAAAAATTTATTCCTAATGAAGAAGGAAAAGTTAAAATGTATACATGTGGTCCGACTGTTTATCATTTCGCTCATATTGGAAATTTAAGAACTTATATTTCTGAGGATGTCTTAGAAAAAGGTCTTAAGTTTATTGGATATGATGTTGAAAGAGTAATGAATATTACTGATGTTGGTCATAATGTAGGAGATGGAGATTCAGGAGAAGATAAGATGTCAGTTGCTTCTAAAAGAGAAAATAAATCTTCTTATGAGATTGCTAAATACTATACTGACTGTTTCTTTGCTGATTGTTGTAAGTTAAACGTTCGTAAACCCGATGTTGTATCAAATGCTACAGATAATATTGAGATGTACATTAAGATGATAACTAAATTATTAGAAAATGGACATGCTTATATTGCTGATGGTAATGTGTACTTTGATACTACTAAATTTAAAAATTACTATGAGTTATCTGGTCGTAACAGTGATGATTTGATGGTTGCGGTTAGAGAAGATATAGAAGAAGATACTGCAAAACGTAATCCATTTGATTTTGGATTATGGTTTACTAATTCTAAATTTGATAATCAAGAGCTACAATGGGATTCTCCTTGGGGTAGAGGTTATCCAGGATGGCATATTGAATGTTCTGGTATTTCTATTAAAAACCTTGGAGAAAAATTAGATATTCATTGTGGTGCTGAAGATGCAATTTTTCCACATCATACTAATGAAATTGCTCAAAGTGAAGCATATTTAGGACATAAATGGTGTAATTACTGGGTTCATTTAGGTTTTTTAAATGATGAGACTGGTAAAATGAGTAAATCAAAAGGAGAATTTTTAACTGTATCATTATTAGAAGAAAAAGGATATAATCCTCTTGCTTATAGATATTTATGTTTAAATTCTTATTATCATAGTCAATTAACTTTTAGTTATGATATTTTAGATGGTGCTCAAAATGCTTATAATAAATTAAAAAATAGAATTGCTAAACTTGAAAAAACTGAGGTTGAAGAAGATAAAGTTCTTCCATATATTGAAAAATTTAGTAGTGCTATTAAAGATGATTTAAATACATCTAATATGGTTACTTTAGTATATGACGTTTTAAAAGATGAAAGTTTAAATGATGGTACTAAATTAGCTATTATTGATAAATTTGATGAAGTTTTGTCTTTGGATTTAACTAAAGTTGAAGAAAAGTCAGTTGATTCAGATTTAGAAAAAGAGATATTGAAAAAAATCGAAGAAAGAAAAGAAGCTAAGAAAAATAAGGATTTTGCAAAAGCAGATAGTATCAGAGATGAATTATTGGCTAAAGGTATAAAACTTATTGATACAAGAGAAGGAACAACTTACGAACTTATTTAAGAATTAGACTAAGTCTAGTTCTTTTTTCTTTCTTGACAGATAATATATTGAAATCTATAATGATGTTTATATATTTTACTGGGGGCGTTTTCTATGAAGTATCAAAATATTAAAAGAATACTTGATGTTGTTGTAGCTAGTGGTTTGATGATTGTTTTGTCTCCAGTATTTTTAATAACTATTTTAGTTGTTAAAATAGACAGTTGTGGTCCAGCTATCTTTAAACAATCTAGAATAGGTAAGGATGGAAGAACATTTACTATATATAAATTTAGAAGTATGACTTCTGATAATGATGTTTATGATTTTTCTAAGAAAGATAAGGTTACTAGGATTGGTAAATTTCTTAGAAAAAGTGGTATTGATGAATTACCTCAGCTTATAAATGTAATCAAGGGTGATATGAGTTTGGTAGGGCCAAGACCATATTTATTAAAATATGCTGATTTGTATACCGAACAAGAGATGAAAAGAACTAATGTCTTGCCTGGAATGATAGGTCCAAATGCATGTTGTTGTCAAAGATTATCTATCTTTGAGAAAAATAAATTAGATGATGAATATGTTGATAATTTTTCTTTCAAACAGGATGTTGCTCTTGTAAAAAAATTGATTGTAAATTGCAGGGAAATCTTTAAATCACGAGAAGGTGGTTCTTTAGGGAATAAGGATTCTATTAAAGAAGAAATGTCTTTATTGCAAAAGAAATATGATGACTATTATGCTGTTTCATCTACTGATGAAGAACAAGTTATATCAGAAAAATCAAAATCAGTATATAGAGATGGAAAACACAATGGTAAAGATAGTAGTTATTTATTAGGAAGCCATGAAGATAATGTAGTAGTTTTACAGAAAAAAAGAGAAAACTTTATGTGATTTATTTTTGTGATTAGTTATTGTGTTATAATTTAGGTGGTGAAAGCTATGCAAACAAGAGAAATTAATGTATTAGTCCTTGCTTATTTAGGGGACGGAATATATGAAAATTATATAAGAAGATTTTTAATAGAAAAGGGTATTGCTAATGTTAATGATTTACAAAAAGAGTCTATTAATTATGTAAGTGCTAAAGGCCAAGCCGCTTTTCTAAATAAAATGCTTGATAATAATTTTTTATCTGAAGAAGAAATAACTATAGTTAAAAGAGCTAGAAATTATAAGACAACGTCTCATCCAAAAAATTGCGATATAGTTACTTATAAGTATGCTACTGGACTTGAAAGTTTAATTGGTTATTTAGAACTTGAAAATAAAAAAGAAAGAATAGATGAAATAATGAATTTTATCTTGGGTGAATAGGTTATGTTAGTATATGGTAGAAATGTTGCTAAAGAAATTTTAGGAAAAAATAAAAAAGTTGAAAAAATTATTTTACAAGAGGGTTTTGATGACAAAGAAATAAATTCTCTAATTGAAAAAGGTAATTTTAGAGTTGAAGTGAAACAAAAACGTGATATTGACCGTTTGGCTGAAGGAGTTCATCAAGGTATAATACTTTATATTCCGGATTACAAGTACAAAACATTAAATGAAGTACTTGAACATGAACCTCAATTTTTGGTCTTACTTGATCATTTAGAAGACCCACATAATTTGGGTGCTATTATAAGAACAAGTGAAGCGGCAGGTGTAGATGCTATTATAATGCCCAAAGATAGACAAGTTATGATTAATTCAACTGTTATGAAAACTAGTGTTGGGACTTTAGATAATATGGATATTGTTGCGGTTACTAATTTAGTTCAAACAATAGAAGAATTGAAGAAAAATGGATATTGGGTAGTTGGAACAGCATTAGAAAATAGTGTAGATTATCGTGATATTGATTATTCTGGAAAGATAGCTCTTGTTATTGGTAATGAAGGGAGTGGCATTTCTAGACTAGTTGCTAAGTCGTGTGATTTTATTGCTAAGATACCAATGTATGGAACTACTAATAGTTTAAATGCATCAGTTGCAGCTGGAATTATGATTTATGAGGTTGTCCGAAATAGAAAGTAGGAATTAATGGATTATAAAAATATTAACGATTATGAAGTTCTTTATCAAATTAAAGAAAATAATGACGATTATGCTATTAATATTTTAATAAAAAAATATGATGCAATTATTTTGAATTTAGCAAAAAAATATTTTCAACAGTCAAAATATCAAGGTGTTGAAATTAATGATTTTATTCAAGAGGGAAGAATTGCTGTTATGAAAGCAATTAATACTTTTGATGCTAATAATGATGTATTATTTTATACTTATGTATGTGTTTGTATTAATAGACGACTTATTTCTTATTGTAGAAGGTTGAATTCATTAAAAAATATGAATTTGAATTATAGTGTTTCAGATGATGCAATTTCTTTGATAAGAGATTATTCATACGAACCATATAATTATTTAGAAATTAAAAGTATTGAAGATAAGTTGATTGAAAAAAAGAATAATATGAAATTTTTAGATAGTAATATTTTTGAATTAAGATATAATGGGTTTAGTTATAAAGAAATTTGTAGTTTGCTTGATATTGATGTATCTTTATTATCAAGAAGGTTATGTAAAATAAGGTGTACTTTACAATCTTTTAAAGACAAATTATAGTAATGATTTGTCTTTTTTTTATGTTTGATATAAAATGAAAATAGGGAGGATGTCGATATGGCTAATGGAAAATCTTTGAATGATGATTATAATGACAAAGCTATTTCTTTAGATGATTGGATTAAATCTTATCGTGATGAAGAAGAAATGCGTGAAATTTTTCTTAATATGGATAGAGCTATGAAGTATATACATGATCACGGATATTGCGTTAAGTCATTTGATCCTCGTAATATTATGATTTTGAATAATTCTATTAATCAAATAAAGTTGGATATTGTTGCTTTACCAGATGATTATGCTGAAAGAAAACAATATATTAAAGAAGATATATATAATTCATCTTTTATTCAAATTGGATTGTATTCTAAATGTCTTCCTTTTTTGAAGAGAGATTTTTTAAAAAGTAATTTTGATAGATTTAGTGAATTTTTACCAGAGGGAGACGTTCCATATTATAGGGGAGTAATAGATAGAGGAGCTTCTGTTTATTTTTGCGAGTATGCTATGGAAAAAGTAAATCGTGATTTAGCAGCATTAGAAAATGAACTTGCTGGAGAATCTGGTGTTAAAGTTAAACCAAAGAGTGTATTTGATGATACTGGTATAAATGATAAAATAAATGATTCAATTTACAAACAATTAACTAGTAGGAGGGATGCAGCTTTTGTAACTTTCTTGTTATTTCCAACTGCGTTGTTAGTACTTGGTACAGTTATTGCTTTAATTTCATTAATTATTAGCTTTGGATAATAATAAAATGTTGACATTTCTAGGTGTTTATGCTATTTTAATGTTGAGGCACATAGAAGTGTTTTTATTTTGAAAAAATTTAGGGAATGGTGAAATATGGCTGAAGTAAGAAAAAAAGAGAAAGTTGAAAAATACAACATTGACGAATTAGCTGTAAAAAACAAAAAACAAGATGTAAAAAAAGATGTAAAGAAAAAGAAAACAACTAAGAAAAAGGTTGAAGAAGAAAAGAAAAGCTTATGGGTTAAATTCCGTATTTTCTGTCATGGTGTTAAAAGTGAATTTTTAAAAGTTCATTGGCCAAGTAAAAAAGATATGGTTCGTTACTCAATTGCAACAATATTTTTTATAATTTTTTGTGCAGTATTTTTTTGGGGAATTAATATAATCTTTGCATTAGTTCAAGAATTATTTAAGTAAAAAGGAGTTTATTATGGAAAAACAATGGTATGTAGTAAATACTTATTCTGGACATGAGAATAAAGTAAAAGAAAAACTAGAAATGAGATCTGAATCAATGGATATGCAAGACTTTATTTATAGAGTTGTAATTCCAGAAGAGAAGGTTGTTGAAGTTAAAGATGGTGTTTCTAAGGAAAAAGTTAAAAAAATGTTTCCTGGTTACATTTTAGTTGAAATGGTTATGTCTGATGAAGCTTGGTACGTTGTTCGTAATACTCCTGGTGTTACTGGATTCATTGGATCAAGTGGTAAGGGTGCTAAACCTACTCCATTACAACCATATGAAGTTGATAAAATTTTAGGTAATATGGGTATTAGCAGAATTGATGTTGATACTGAACTTACTGAAGGTGCTAAAGTTAAAATTGTTGATGGACCATTTAATGGTATGTTTGGTAAAGTTGATGAAGTTGATTTACCAAATCAAAAAGTTATGCTTTTAGTTGACTTATTTGGACAAGAGACTTCTGTTGAAGTTGAATTAAGTCAAATTGAAAAAGCTTAATAAAGTACTTGCAAAAGTAAAAACTTTATGTTATTATTTTGGTGCTATATTTAAATTAATATAGATTTAGTGGGAAGCATGGTTTGCATTTTAAAAGCGGTAATCAAGCTATTTGGACCACTCGCGAAAACTAAAAATTTATTAGGAGGTGTTTTTCGTGGCAAAGGAAGCAATTAAGAAAATCAAATTACAAATCCAAGCAGGAAAAGCTACACCAGCTCCACCAGTTGGAACTGTATTAGGACCTGCAGGAATTAATCTACAAGAGTTCTGTACAAGATACAACGATGCAACTAGAGATAAAATGGGAGATGTATTACCAGTTGAAATTTCAATCTACGATGATAGAAGTTTTGATTTCGTAATTAAAACTCCACCAACAGCATTCTTATTAAAGAAATATGCTAAAGTTCAAAAAGGATCTACTAAAGGTTCTAAAGAAATGGTTGCTACAATTACAGATAGTCAATTAACTGAAATTGCAGAAACTAAATTACAAGACTTAAATGCATATGATGTAGATGCTGCTAAGAAAATTGTAGCTGGTACAGCTAAGAACATGGGAATTGCTGTTGAAGGACAAGAGTAATTCAAAGAATTAAAGTAATTAATAATAGATTAATACATATAGGTTTAACCTATGTGGAAGGAATTTAAAATTAAAATCCGCTTAAACCACATAAGGAGGAAATGAAAAATGGGAAAAAGAAGTAAAAAATATACTGAAGCTATTTCTAAAATTGAAAAAGGTAAAGTATATTCTAAAGAAGAAGCTGTTAAGTTAGTTAAAGAAACTTCAACTAGTACTTTCGATGGTTCAGTAGAAGTTGCTATGAGATTAAATCTTGACACTAAAAAAGCTGATCAACAATTAAGAGGTGCAATCGTACTTCCAAAAGGAACAGGAAAAACTAAAAAAGTATTAGTAATTGCTAAAGGAGAAAAAGCAAATCAAGCTAAAGAAGCTGGAGCTGACTATGTTGGTGATGTAGATATGCTTGAAAAAATCGAAAAAGAAAACTGGTTCGATTTCGATACAATGATTGCTACTCCAGATATGATGCCATTACTTGGTAAATTAGGAAAGGTATTAGGACCAAAAGGTTTAATGCCAAACCCTAAAACTGGAACTGTTACAATGGATGTTGCAAAAGCTGTTGAAGAAGTTAAAGCTGGACGTGTTGAATATAGAACAGATAGTTTTGGAAATATCCATGGTGTTATTGGTAAGGTTTCTTTCTCAGAAGAAGACTTACTTGCTAACTTAGATGCTTTTGTTGCACAAATTCTAAGAATTAAACCTGCAACAGTAAAAGGTGAATATGTTAAAAACATTTCAATAACTTCTACTATGGGTCCTGGAATCAAAGTTGAAAATAATTTTGACAAATAGGAATAGTTGAGTTATAATAAAGACAATTTGTTGGTGCCATAGACAGTAGGTATACAAATAAATCCTACCGAGGACTTTAAAAAGTAATCAAAAAGTTCTTTGGCTGTCTAGTTAAAGAACTTTTTATATGGCATCCCTAAATAGATTAAGGAGGTGTATTATGGCAAGTGAAGCAATCTTAAAGCAAAAACAAGTTGTAATCGATGAGATTAAAAATCGTGTTGAAGCTGCTAAGACTATCGTATTATTCGATTATCGTGGTATTACTGATAGCGAAGCTAAAGAATTACGTTGCAAATTAAGAGAAAGTAATTCAGATTATAAAGTATATAAAAATACTTTAATGGCTCGTGCTTTCAATGATTTAGGTATTGACCTTAATGCTGAGTTAAATGGTCCAAGTGCTTTTGCATTTGGTGAAGATCAAATAGCTCCAATTAAGACTTTATCTGAATTCGCTAAAGATCACCCAGCATTAGTTTTAAAAGTAGGGATTGTTGATGGAGAAAAAGCTGATGCAGCTAAGTTAGCTGAATATGCTACTATCCCTTCAAGAGAAGGACTACTTACAATGCTTGCTGGTGGTATGATTGGTATCGCAAGAGACCTTTCAATTTGCTTAGACTTATATAGTCAACAAAAAGAAGAAAATTAATTTTAATTAAATAATAAAAATATAGGAGGAAATAAAAATGGCAAAATTAACAAGAGATGAATTTATCAGTAGTTTAAAAGAAATGACATTATTAGAAATTAAAGAATTAGTAGATGCAATGAAAGAAGAATTTGGTGTTGATCCAAGTGCTGTAGCAGTTGCTGCACCTGCAGCTGGAGCTGCTGCTGATGCTGCTCCAAGTACTGTAACAGTATCAATCGCTGATGCTGGAGCTGGAAAAGTTGGAGTTATCAAAGTTGTTAAAGAAATTACTGGTTTAGGTTTAAAAGAATCTAAAGATATCGTAGATGCTAATGGTGTTGTTAAAGAAAACATTTCAGTTGCTGAAGCTGAAGAAATTAAAGCTAAGCTTGAAGAAGCTGGAGCTACTGTAGAAGTTAAATAATTAACTTAATTCATGTAGTTAAGATACATACATAATTGTATGTATCTTTTTTTTGTAAAAAAATATGTAAAATTTTTAAAAAAAGTTTGACAAATGAGTGAAAGTCGTGTATTATATCTTTCGAAAGGAAGAAAACTAAGGATTTTTGTGCAGTTTTCTTCTTCTTTTTTTTTCTAGAGAAAAAGAGGAGATTAAAATGGGTCAATATTTTACAAATGAGAACTTACCTAGTAATGTTCGCAAAACTGAATGTGTTGTCTTAGGTCGTAAGTTTATCTTCCTAACAGACAATGGAGTTTTTTCTAAAGACGGTTTGGATTTTGGCAGTAGACTTCTTCTTGAAACAATCCCGCTTGAAGAGGTTGGAGGCAAAATTCTTGATATGGGTTGCGGTTATGGAGTGTTTGGAATCGTTATAGGTAAACTAGCTAAAGTGCATGTTGATATGGTTGATGTAAATTTACGTGCTCTTCATTTAGCGGAGAGAAATGTTAAAGAAAATCATGTTGCGGATATTAATGTGTTTGAAAGTAATGTTTACGAAAATGTGTCTGGCAAATACTCTAGTATAGTTACTAATCCTCCGATAAGGGCTGGTAAAAAAGTAGTCTATGATATAGTGA
Organism: Bacilli bacterium; assembly: GCA_017416535.1. Classification (GTDB taxonomy): domain Bacteria; phylum Bacillota_I; class Bacilli_A; order RF39; family UBA660; genus JAEDES01. The sequence goes on from JAFQCG010000001.1 coordinate 215,237, forward strand.
TGAATGCAAAGGATTATCTTGAAGATGATGGGAAGTTATTCTTGGTAATTCGAAAAGAACAAGGTGCTAAATCGCTAATTGTCGACTTACAAAAAGTATACAATGTAAAAGTATTAGAAAAGAAAAAAGGTTTTTTCATTTTGGAATGTAGTTTGTAATGGACAGTTGTAATGGACTGATACATTTACTATGAAAATCTCGTTTTCAAAAAAATCAATAGTGTGGGGTGAATATTAGTGGCATTTAAAATGACAAAATGTGGTGATTTTAGACAAAGACGTAATTTCTCTAAAATCAGAAATGCTTATGAATTACAAGATTTATTAGAAATTCAAAAGAAATCTTACAAATGGTTTATTGAAACAGGAATCAAAGAAGTATTCAAAGATTTATTTCCAGTAGAAAATTTCTCTGGAACTTTATCGCTTGAATTTGGTGATTATCATTTTGATGAACCTAGATATTCTATTAAAGAGAGTAAAGATCGTGAAACTACTTACTCTGCACCTTTAAGAGTTGAGGTTCGTTTATTTAACCGTGAAACTGGTGAAGTAAAAGAACAAGAAATCTTTATGGGTGATATGCCAATAATGACAGATAGTGGAACTTTCGTTATTAATGGTGCTGAACGTGTTATTGTTTCTCAATTAGTACGTTCTCCAAGTGTTTATTTTAATCATGAAATTGATAAAAATGGACGTGAATTAATTACTTCCCAAATTATACCAACACGTGGTACTTGGCTAGAATTCGAAACAGACGCAAGAGATGTGCTATATGTTAGAATTGACCGTACAAGAAAAGTTACTTTAACAACTTTATTACGTGCATTTGGTTTATCTTCAGATGATGAGATCTTAGCTATGTTTGGTGAAGATGATTATCTAAAGAATACTATTGCTAAAGATTCAACTAAAAATACAGATGAAGCTTTAATTGAAATTTATGAAAAATTAAGACCAGGTGAACCTGCTACTTTAGATTCATCTAAGAACCAAATTATTACTAGATTCTTTGATGAATTTAGATATGATTTAGCTCGTGTTGGTCGTTATAAATTTAATCGTAAATTAAATGTAGCTGATCGTTTATTAGATCAAACTTTAGCTGAAAATATTACTGACGAAAACGGTGAAGTAGTATTTGAAAAAGGTACAAAAATTACAAAGGCTAACTTAGAAGAATTGAAAGCTGTTTTAGCTAAGGGATTTGGTGTTAAAGAAGTTACAATTAATGATGAGTTAGATACTTATAATAAGGTACAAATCGTTAAAATTTATGATCCAAGTGATAAGAAAAAGAAAATTGCTGTTGTAGGTAATGATCAAAGTATTGATGTTAAGAGATTAACAATTTCTGATGTTTATGCCTCAGTATCTTATTACTTAAACCTTTTACAAGGTGTTGGAAACTTTGATGAAATCGACCATTTAGGAAATCGTCGTATTCGTCAAGTTGGTGAATTACTACAAAACCAATTTAGAATTGGTGTTTCTCGTATGGAAAGAGTAATTCGTGAAAGAATGACTACTCAAGAAATGGAAGAAGTTACACCTAAGACATTAATTAATATTCGTCCAGTAACTGCTGCTATGAAAGAATTCTTTGGTAGTTCACAACTTTCTCAATTTATGGATCAAACTAACCCAATTGCAGAATTAACAAATAAACGTCGTTTATCTGCATTAGGACCAGGTGGACTTTCTCGTGATCGTGCTGGAGTAGAAGTTCGTGACGTTAATGCGTCTCACTATGGACGTATTTGTCCAATTGAATCTCCAGAAGGACCAAACATTGGACTTATTACATCACTTGCAAGTTATGCAAAAATTGATGATTATGGATTTATTATGACTCCATATCGTAAAGTTGAAAATTGTAAAATTACTGATGAAGTTTGCTATTTAACAGCAGATGAAGAATTAGACTATATTATTTCTCAATCAACTGTTGAAACAAGCGAAGACAATGTTATTATTGACGAACAAGTTAGAGCTCGTTTCCGTGGTGAAAACATTTTAGCTAAACCTGAACAAGTTGATTATATTGACGTTAGTCCACAACAAGTTGTTTCGGTAACAACAAGTTGTATTCCATTCTTAGAGCATGATGATGCTACTCGTGCGTTAATGGGATCAAACATGCAACGTCAAGCAATGCCTTTAATTAAAACAGAAGCTCCATATGTTGGAACAGGTGTTGAATTTGTTGCAGCAAGAGATTCAGGAGTTGAAGTTGTTGCTAAGGCTGATGGTGTTGTAGAATATGCAGATGCTAAGAAAATTGTTGTTAAGACAAAAGAAGGAAAAGATACTTATAAATTAGCTAACTTTGAACTTGCTAACTCAAGTATTTGTTCTCATCAAAGACCTATTGTTAAAGTTGGAGATAAAGTTAAAGCAGGTAAGACAATTCTTGCTGATGGTAACTCAACTGACAAAGGAGAATTAGCATTAGGTAAAAATATGACTGTTGCTTTCATGACTTTCAACGGTTATAACTATGAAGATGCTATTATCTTAAATGAAAATTTAGTTAAAGATGATAAATATACTTCATTGCACTTAGAAGATTATGAAATGCAATGTCGTGAAACTAAGTTGGGACCTGAAGAAATTACTAGAGATATTCCAAATGTTAGTGAAGAAGCTCGTCGTAACTTAGATGAAAATGGTATTGTTACAATTGGTACTGAAGTACATGAAGGAGATATCCTTGTTGGTAAAGTTACTCCTAAGGGAATGGCTGAACTTACTTCAGAAGAAAAATTATTACATGCTATTTTCGGTGAAAAGACTCGTGAAGTAAGAGATACTTCATTACGTGTTCCACATGGTGGAGATGGTATTGTTCACGATATTAAGATTTATTCAAGAAAGGATAATGATGAATTACCTGCTGGTGTTTCTAAAGTTATCCGTGTATATATAATTCAAAAACGTAAGATTCAAGTTGGAGACAAAATGTCTGGACGTCATGGTAACAAGGGTGTTATTTCATTAGTTCTTCCACAAGAAGATATGCCATACTTACCAGATGGTACTCCAGTTGATATTATGTTAAATCCACAAGGTGTTCCTTCTCGTATGAACTTCGGGCAAATCCTTGAAATCCATATGGGTATGGCTTGTAAGAAACTAGGTGTTCATATTGCTACTCCAGTATTTGATGGTGCTCACATTAGTGATATCCAAGAAATGATGAAAGAAGCTGGTATGGACGAAGATGGTAAGACAATCCTTTATGATGGACGTACTGGTGAACCATTTGATAACCGTATATCTGTTGGTGTAATGTATATGATCAAATTACATCACATGGTTGATGATAAATTACATGCTCGTTCTACTGGACCTTACTCATTAGTTACTCAACAACCACTTGGTGGTAAAGCTCAATTCGGTGGACAAAGATTTGGAGAAATGGAAGTTTGGGCATTATATGCATATGGTGCTGCTCATACATTACAAGAAATCTTAACAGTTAAGTCTGATGACGTTACTGGTCGTGTTAAAGTTTATGAATCAATTATTAAGGGTCAAGAAATTAATCAGGCTGGTGTTCCAGAATCATTCAGAGTATTGATGAAAGAATTCCAAGCTTTAGGATTAGATATTTCTATCATTAATGATGAAGGTGAAACTTTACAATTAAAAGAAATCGAAGAAGCAGAAGATAAAGAAGATATGAATACTTCAATTGAAGAAGTAGAAAGTCCAGCAACTCCAGTAGTTACTGAAGAAGAAACAGAAGAATATGATGAAGACGATGAATTCGAAGATGAAAATGATTTTGATGATGAATTTGATGAATCAGAAGTAGATTTCGATGAAGAATTTGAGGAAGGAGCTGATCTTTAATGTTAGAAGTAAATAAGTTTGATGCATTAAAAATTGGTATTGCTTCTCCTGATAAAATCCGTGAATGGTCTTATGGAGAAGTTAAGAAACCTGAAACTATAAATTATCGTACACTTCGTCCAGAACGTGATGGATTGTTCTGTGAAAAAATATTTGGACCAACAAAAGATTTCGAATGTGGTTGTGGAAAATACAAACGTGTTCGTTATAAAAATATAGTATGTGATAGATGTGGAGTAGAAGTTACTCGTGCTAAAGTACGTCGTGAACGTATGGGACATATTGAGTTAGCAACACCTGTATCTCATATTTGGTTCTTTAAAGGTGTTCCATCAAGAATGGGTCTTGTGCTTGATATGAGTCCAAGAGATCTTGAAGAAGTATTATACTTTGTTAGTTATGTCGTAATTGATAAAGGAAATGCACCTTTAGAAAATAAGCAAACATTATCTGAAAAAGAGTATCGTGCTTATTATGAAAAATATGGTACTGGATTCAGAGTAGGAATGGGTGCTGAAGCTATTAAAGAACTTTTAAGTAAAGTTGATTTAGCTAAAGATATTGAAGAAATTTCTAAAGAGTTAGAAACTGCACAAGGACAAAAGAGAACTCGTTTATTAAAGAGACTTGATGTTTTAGATGCATTCTATCAATCAGGAAATAGACCTGAGTGGATGATTATGGATTGTATTCCTGTAATTCCACCAGAATTAAGACCAATGATTCAATTAGATGGTGGTCGTTTTGCAACAAGTGATTTAAATGACTTATATAGACGTGTAATTAATCGTAACAATCGTTTAAAGAAACTTATTGATTTAGGAGCGCCTGGAATCATTATTCAAAATGAAAAACGTATGTTACAAGAAGCTGTTGATGCATTATTTGATAATGGACGTCGCGGTAGAAGTGTAACAGGTGCTGGAAATAGACCTTTAAAATCTTTATCTAGTATGTTAAAAGGTAAACAAGGGCGTTTCCGTCAAAACTTATTAGGAAAACGTGTTGACTATTCTGGACGTTCAGTTATCGTTGTTGGTCCATCTCTAAAGATGTATCAATGTGGTATTCCAAAAGAAATGGCTCTAGAATTATTTAAACCACATGTTATCCATGGTTTAGTAAGCAAAGATATTGCTCATAATATCAAAGCTGCTAAGAGATTAATTGATAATCAAGATCCTGTAGTTTGGGACATTGTTGAAGAAGTTATTAAAGAACATCCAGTTATGTTAAACCGTGCTCCGACTCTACATAGACTTGGTATTCAAGCATTCGAACCAATCTTAGTTGGTGGAAAAGCTATTCGTCTTCACCCATTAGTATGTCCTGCGTTTAACGCTGACTTCGATGGAGACCAAATGGCTGTACACGTTCCACTTTCTGAAGAAGCTCAAGCAGAAGCTAGAATGTTAATGTTAGGATCTAACAATATCCTACATCCAAAATCAGGAGATCCAATTGTTACTCCGTCTCAAGACATGGTTTTAGGTAACTACTATATAACTATGGAAAAGGCTGGAGAAGATGGAGAAGGTCGTGTATTTAGAAACTCTAATGAAGCTTTAATGGCTTATGAAAGAAGAGAAATTACATTACATACACGTATTGCAATTCCTGTTGATTCATTCAAATATAAATTATTTACTGAAAATCAAAAGGGTAAATATTTAGTTACAACTGTTGGTAAAATTAAGTTTAATGAAATCTTACCTGATTCATTTGCTTATATTAATGAACCAACTGATGATAATATTTCTAATATTACTCCAAATAAATATTTCCTTGAAAAAGGAACTAATATTCCAGAAGCAATTGCTGCTATGGATTTAGTAAAACCATTTGTTAAGGGTACTTTAGAAAAGATTATCGCTCAAGTATTTAAGCGTTATAAAACTACTGAAACATCTACAATGCTTGATAAGATGAAAGATTTAGGATTCTATTATTCAACTATTGCTGGTATTACAGTTTCTATGGCTGACGTTAAGTTAAGTAAGAAAAAACCTGAAATCGTTCAAGAAACTCAAGTAATGGTAGATAAAATCAATAAACAATATAAACGTGGTTTAATTACTGAAGAAGAAAGATTTACTAAGGTAATTGATACATGGAATGGTGCTACTGACCGTGTTAAAGCAGAACTTGAAGAAGTTGCTAAATCAGATGTTGATAACCCAATTTTCATCATGATGAACTCTAAAGCTCGTGGTAACATCTCTAACTTTACTCAAGTTGCTGGTATGCGTGGTATTATGGCTAAGCCAGATGGTACACCAGTTGAAATTCCAATTCTTTCAAACTTCATTGAAGGGTTATCAGTTGCTGAATTCTTCTTATCTACACATGGTGCTCGTAAAGGTTCTGCCGATACAGCATTAAAGACAGCAGACTCTGGATACTTAACTCGTCGTTTAGTTGATGTATCTCAAGATATGATTGTTAGAGAAGCTGATTGTGGTACTGATCAAGGTGTTGTTGTTCATGACTTCATTAATGAAAAGAATAATACAATCATTGAAAGTTTACGTGATCGTATCGTTGGACGTTTTGCTAATAAGAAGATTGTTCATCCTGAAACTAAAGAAGTTATTGTTGATAAATTACAATTAATTACAGAATCATTAGCTGATAAGGTTGTTGCTGCTGGAATTAAAGAAGTTGAAATTCGTACAATCTTAACATGTAATACAGCTGGTGGTGTATGTCAAAAATGTTATGGACGTAACTTAGCTACAGGTAACTTAGTTGAAATTGGAGAAGCTGTCGGTGTTATGGCTGCTCAATCTATCGGTGAACCTGGTACACAACTTACAATGCGTACATTCCACTCAGGAGGAGTTGCGCATGGTGGTGACGCCGATATTACTCAAGGTCTTCCTCGTGTTCAAGAGTTATTCGAAGCACGTAATCCAAAAGCTAAAGCAACTATCGCTGAAATTGATGGTACAATTAGTAAGATTAAAGAAGATCATGGTAAATATAAAATTAGTATTACTAACAAGTTAGAAACAAAAGAACATGTTACTAACTATGGTTCTAAACTTTGCGTTGAAAAGGGTGCTGAAGTTAAATGTGGAGATAGACTTACTGAAGGTGCTATTAGCCCTAAAGAGTTACTTGCAGTTACTGACCCAATTACAACTCAATCATATATCTTAAAAGAAGTACAACATACATATCGTTCTCAAGGTGTTGATATTTCTGATAAACATATCGAAATTATTGCACGTAGAATGATTTCTAAGATTAGAATTGTTGAAGGTGGAGATACTCGTTTCTTACCTGGAGCACTTGTTAACTTCCGTGAATTTACTGATGGAAATAGAGATGCTGTTATTATGGGTAAAAAACCAGCTCTTGGAAAACCAATCTTACTTGGAATTACTAAAGCTGCTCTTGAAACTGATTCATTCTTATCTGCTGCATCATTCCAAGAAACAACTCGTATCTTAACTGATGCTGCAATTAAGGGTAAAGTTGACCCACTATCAGGATTAAAAGAAAATGTTATCATTGGTAAATTAATTCCTGCTGGTACTGGAAGTAGAGCTTATAGAGATGTTGATTATGAACTTCAAACAGAATTTATGGATGAAGAACCATTAGAAAAATTAGAAGACCAATTTATGGAGTAGAGTAATCTACTCCTTTTTATTTTTGTTTTTATAATTCATTTTTTCTAATTTAAAGCTTTTAAAAAATATAAATATTAATATTATGTAATTATTTGGTATAAAACTATGTAAAAATCCATAATATTTTATTGTAAAAATTACAATTCTTTTGTTGACTTATTTTGCAATAGATGATATATTATTACTGCTGATTAAATAGCTTTGCTGTGTGCAAAGTTTTATTTAAAGGGTAAAATGATACACCTGGATATGTGTAAAGAAAGGAGATATATTTTATGCCTACAATTAACCAATTAGTTCGTAAAAATCGTAAGGATAAAGTAAGAAAGAGTAAGGCACCAGTGTTAGGTGTTGGTTTAAATACTATTAAGAAAAAAGCTACTGATACAAATGCTCCTCAAAAACGTGGAGTTTGTACTCGTGTTGGTACTAAAACACCTAAGAAACCAAACTCAGCATTACGTAAGTACGCTCGTGTTCGTTTATCAAACGGTAAAGAAGTTGATACTTATATCCCAGGAATCGGACACAACCTACAAGAACATAGTGTTGTATTAATTCGTGGTGGACGTGTTAAGGACTTAATCGGAGTTCGTTATCACATCATTCGTGGTACATTAGATACTGCTGGAGTTAAGGATCGTATGCAAGGACGTAGTAAATACGGTGCAAAAAGACCTAAAAAATAATAAATCGATATAAATACAGTGAAGGGAGGAAATTAAAATGCGTAAGAGACGTGCAGTTAAGAGAGATGTTCTTGCTGATCCAATATATAAGTCAAAAGTAGTTGCAAAACTAATTAACACTATTATGTTAGACGGTAAAAAAGGAACAGCTCAAACAATAGTTTATGAAGCATTTGAACAAGTAAAAACTAAAACTGGTAAAGACCCGTTAGAAGTATTTACTGAAGCAATGGAAAATATTAGACCTCAACTTGAAGTTAAAAGTCGTCGTGTTGGAGGATCTAACTACCAAGTTCCAGTTGAAGTTACACCAGCTAGAAGCCAAGCTTTAGCATTAAGATGGTTAACAAAATATTCACGTGAACGTGGTGGAAAAGGAATGGCTGATAATTTAGCTAACGAAATCGTTGATGCATCAAATGGTACTGGTGCAGCATGTAAAAAACGTGAAGATACTCATAGAATGGCAGAAGCTAATAAAGCTTTCGCACATTATAGATGGTAGGAAGGGAGTCATAAAATGGCAAGAGATACGTCTTTAGAAAAGACAAGAAATTTCGGTATCATGGCTCATATCGATGCAGGTAAAACTACTTGTAGCGAAAGAATCTTATTCCATACTGGTGTAAACCATAAAATCGGTGAAACTCATGAAGGTGCCGCTACAATGGACTGGATGGAACAAGAAAAAGAACGTGGTATCACAATCACTTCTGCAGCAACAACTGCTTATTGGAAGGGATATCGTTTAAATATTATCGATACTCCTGGTCACGTAGACTTCACTATTGAAGTTTCTCGTTCGCTTCGTGTATTAGATGGAGCTGTAGCTTTAATTGATGCACAAGCTGGAGTAGAACCTCAAACTGAAACAGTTTGGAGACAAGCATCTGACTTTAAAGTTCCAAGAATTATTTTTGCAAATAAAATGGACAAAATGGGTGCTAACTTTGAATATAGTTTAAAAACTATTAAAGATCGTTTAGGAGTAAATGCTAAACCAATCGAATGGCCAATTGGAGCTGAAGCTGATTTCAATGGTGTAATCGACTTAGTTACAATGAAGGCTTACCATTATGATGGTAAACAAGCAGAAGATGCTGAAGAAATCGAAATTCCAGCTGACTTAAAAGATATAGCTGAAGAAAAGAGAATGGAATTAATCGATGCTGTAGCTGAATTTGATGAAGAAATGATGATGACTTATCTTGATGGTGGAGAAGTAACAGTTGAAATGATCAAGAAAGCAATCAGAAATGGATGTTTAGCTGCTGAATTCTTCCCAGTTATGTGTGGAACAGCATTAGGAAATAAAGGTGTTAAATTATTATTAGACGCTGTTATTGATTATTTACCTTGTCCATTAGATATTGAAGCTGTTAAAGGTACAGATTTAGATGGAAAAGAATCAACTCGTAAAGTTAGTGATAATGAACCATTTGCTGCTTTAGCATTTAAAGTTATGACAGATCCATTCGTTGGACGTTTAACTTTCTTTAGAGTTTATTCAGGTCACTTAGCAAGTGGTAGTTATGTTTTAAACTCTACTAAAGATACTAAAGAAAGAGTTGGACGTATTTTACAAATGCATGCTAATAACCGTAAGGAAATTAGTGATGTATACACAGGAGATATTGCTGCTGCTGTAGGATTAAAGAATACAGGAACTGGTGATACTTTATGTGATGAAAAGAAACCAATCATTCTTGAAAGCTTAGTTGTTCCAGAACCAGTTATTCAATTAGCTGTTGAACCAAAATCAAAAGCTGATCAAGAAAAAATGTCAATCGCTCTTCAAAAATTAGCAGAAGAAGATCCAACATTTAAAGTTCATACTGATGCAGAAACTGGACAAACAGTTATTGCTGGTATGGGAGAATTACACTTAGACGTTTTAGTTGATCGTATGAAACGCGAATTCAGCGTTGAAGCTAACGTTGGTGCTCCACAAGTTGCTTACCGTGAAACAATTAAAGCAGCTGCTGACTGTGAAGGTAAGTATATTAAACAATCTGGTGGACGTGGACAATACGGACATGTTTGGGTTAAATTTGAACCAAATCCAGATAAAGGATATGAATTTGTTGACCAAATCGTTGGTGGAGTTGTTCCTCGTGAATATATTCCAGTAGTTGATAAGGGATTACAAGAAGCTTTACAATCAGGTGTACTTGCAGGATATCCTATGATAGATGTTAAAGCTACATTATTTGATGGTTCTTACCATGATGTAGACTCTAACGAAATGGCTTTCAAGATTGCTGCTAGCTTTGCTTTAAAAGAAGCTAAGAACAAATGTAAACCAGTTTTACTTGAACCAATCATGAAAGTTGATGTTACAACTCCAGAAGAATATTTTGGAAATGTAATGGGTGATTTAACTTCTCGTCGTGGTAAACCACTTGGACAAGAAGCTCAAGGTAACGCTATTAAACTTAGCGCTATGGTTCCACTTTCAGAAATGTTTGGATACGCTACTAACTTACGTTCTAATACACAAGGTAGAGCAACATTCGTAATGTTCCCAGATCATTATGAAGAAGTTCCAAAAAATATTGCTGATGAAATTATCAAAAAGAGTGGAAATTAATTAAAATCGTATCAAAATAGTTGAAAATCTTTCAATTATTAGATAAAATAAATGTGTAATTTATATAGGAGGAAATTATTTATGGCAAAAGAAAAATTTGATCGTTCAAAACCACACGTAAACGTTGGTACAATTGGACACGTAGATCATGGTAAAACTACTACTACTGCTGCTATCACTAAAGTATTAGCTGGTAAAAACGGTAATGAAGCTGTTGACTTCGCTAATATCGATAAAGCACCAGAAGAAAGAGAACGTGGTATCACTATCAATACTGCTCACGTTGAGTACAGTACTGATGCTCGTCACTACGCTCACGTTGACTGCCCAGGACATGCTGACTATGTTAAGAACATGATTACTGGAGCTGCTCAAATGGACGGAGCAATCTTAGTTATTGCTGCAACAGATGGTCCAATGGCTCAAACTCGTGAACATATCTTACTTGCTCGTCAAGTTGGAGTACCAAAAATGGTTGTATTCTTAAACAAATGTGATATGGTTGACGATGAAGAATTATTAGACTTAGTTGAAATGGAAGTTCGTGACTTATTAAACGAATACGATTTCGATGGAGACAACACACCAATTATTCGTGGTTCTGCTCTTAAAGCTCTTGAAGGAGATGCTGCTTGGACAGGAAAAATCGACGAATTAATGGATGCAGTTGATACATGGATTCCAACTCCAGAAAGAGACAACGACAAACCATTCTTAATGAGTATTGAAGATGTTTTCACAATTACTGGACGTGGAACAGTTGTTACTGGACGTGTTGAACGTGGACAATTAAAACTTAACGATGAAGTTGAAATCGTTGGTATTAAGGAAACTAAGAAAACTGTTGTTACAGGAATTGAAATGTTCCGTAAACAATTAGACTATGCTGAAGCTGGAGACAATGCTGGAGTATTATTACGTGGTATTTCTCGTGAAGAAGTTGAACGTGGACAAGTTTTAGCTAAACCTGGAACTGTTACACCTCATAGAAAATTCAAAGCTACAGTATACGTACTAAGCAAAGAAGAAGGTGGACGTCATACTCCATTCTTCAACAACTATCGTCCTCAATTCTATTTCAGAACTACAGACGTAACTGGAGTTATTAACTTACCAGCTGGAACTGAAATGGTAATGCCAGGAGATAACGTTGATATCGATGTTGAATTAATCCATTCAATCGCTTTAGAACAAGGTACTAAATTCTCTATCCGTGAAGGTGGAAGAACTGTTGGTGCTGGTAACGTTACTGAAATCGTTGAATAATAATTTGATATATTAAAAGAACCCATAAGGGTTCTTTTTTTTGTTTTTAAATAAAAAAAGGTAAGACATTACTTACCTTTATTAAAACTTTTATATAAGTTATAAGAAAAATTATTTAGAATAATATCGAATTCTCCTAAGTATTCAGTTACGGTTGTATTAAATCCAAGTTTCATTTCGTTTAATCCGCTATATTGATTCTTTTCTTGGAACTCTCCAACAATGGCATTTAAATTAATATATTTATAACCTCTGTTATTGTAATCTTGAATCATATACCATTTTAATAAGTAGTTAGCATTTAAATGGTTATATTGTTCGTTTATTCCATCTATAAATACATATGCTGCATTATCATATGTTATTACCATTGCTGCGGCTACTTTTAATCCTTCTGGATGTGATTTTAGTAAGTCTGTTGCTAAAACAATATTATTTTTATATGTATTTAGCAATTTATCTGATTCCATTTTTTGATTTAAATAGTTGTTTCTTTCTTTACTATCTAAATTCATATCTTGAATAAATGCATTTAATTGGCTATTTCTTTCTTCTTCTTGTTCTAATATACGTCTACTATTAATTGTAAATGTTTCTGTATTTAATACTGCATAATATACTTCTATATCATCTTTAAAATTTTTGCACATCTCTTTGTAGAAAGATATAGGATTTGGTGTCTTCTTGCTTATGAATTTATATAATGCATTTAAATCTCTTTCACTATCTCTATATACTTGAATTCCATTTGTAGTTGCTTTTCGTATTTTATTTCTAGTTCTTTTATCAAATTTTGCGAATATTTCACGATCATCTCTATTTAGTAATACTAGAGCCTCCCAGCGTGGCTTTTCTGTTTCAAAGAATAGTGTTTTACCTTTATATGAGAAACCTGCATTTGTTAGGTTTTCAATTATAGTATTTGCTTGGTTATTAAAATTTATTGTATTTCCTTCACAATCTCTAATTGTTTCTGGAATATATGGATCCATTCTTAATAACATAAATCCTTGTTTTCCTAATAGTTGTTTTAATCTTTTTACCATTTCTTCTACTTTGTCAGCATCTTCATAGTTAAATAGAATTCCTCTTGGAGCATAAGCTATTTTATTACTCATAAATATTTCTTTATAAATAATAAGAGTTGCCCCAATAAGTTTATTTTGATCACTAACTATACCTAAATAGTGAATATTATAACCGAATTTAACCATTACATTACCATAAGCTGAACTTTGGTAATAATTTCTATAACGATGATTTTGAGCAAATTTATCAAATTGTTCAGGGGATAAAGTTACAATTTTCATTGGTTGTTGCTCCTTTCTATCTATACTCATTATTATATCATTTGTGGCTTTTTCTTTCAATATAGAAACTTAATTTATAGTGGTGAATTTCTATTGTTCATAGTATAATGATATTGGTGATAGAATATGTTTAAAAACAATAAAATTTTTATTTTAGGATTAGCAAGAAGCGGTTATCAAGCAGCGAAACTATTAATTGAAAGAGGTAATGAAGTTGTTCTTAATGATGGAAAAGAAGAAGATAAGTTAAATAAAGAACAAATTGAAGAATTACGTGGATTAGGTGTAAAACTTGTATTTGGTTCTCATCCTGATGAATTATTAGATGAAAGTTTTGATTATTTAATTAAAAATCCAGGTGTTCCTATTGATCATAAATATGTACTTAAAGCTAGAGAGTTAGGTATAGAGGTAATGAATGAAGTTGAAATGACTTATCGTTTATTACCAGAGGACGTTAAAATAATTGCGATTACTGGAACTAATGGAAAAACTACGACTACTACTTTAACTTATGAAATTATGAAAAAAGCATACGGAGATAAAGTTTTCTTAGCTGGAAATATTGGTTATCCACTTAGTAGTATTTTAAAAGATGTTAAAAGTGGAGATATTATTGTTATTGAAATTAGTTGTCAACAACTTGAAAATTTAACTAAGTTTAATCCGACTGTTGCGTTAATGACTAATTTAAGTCCAGCACATATTGATTTTTTAAAGAGTTATGAAAATTACAAAAGAGTAAAAGCTAAGTTATTCCAAAATCATACTAGTGATAATGTTGCGATTTTAAATATAGAAAATGAAGATGTTTTAGAAGAAACTAAGAATATTAAATCTAGTGTTAAATATTTTTCTAGTAAAAAAGAGATTAATGGTGGATATTTAAAAGATAATGATATTTATTATTATGGTGAAAAAGTTATTTCTAGAGATGATATTTTTATTGCGGGACTTCATAATGTTGAAAATTGTATTAGTGCAATAATGTTGGTTAAAGAGTTTGGCGTTTCTAACGAAATAATTAGAGATGTTATTAGTAATTTTAGAGGTGTCGAACATAGACTTGAATATGTTGATACTATTGATGGAAGAAGATTTTATAATGATACAGAAGCAACTAATATTAAATGTACTCAAATTGCATTGTCTTCATTTGATAAACCAACAATAATTATTTTGGGTGGTTTAGAGAGAGGACAAGATTTTAATGAATTAACTCCTTTTATGAATAATGTAAAGGCTATTATTGGTATAGGCCAATGTAGAGAAAGAGTTTTAGAATATGGGAATAGTATTAATATTCCTACTTATATTTACGAACACTTGACGAATGGATTTGATAAATGTTTTGAAGTGAGTGATGAGGGTGATATAATATTATTGAGCCCAGCGTCTGCTTCATGGGATCAATATAAAGAATGTGAAGTACGTGGTGCTGAGTTTAAAAAGAAAGTTGAGGAACTTAAGAATGGAAGTAATTAAGGGACAACGTTATAAACATTTTAAAGGTCATATTATTACTGTTTTAGAAATTGCAAAGCATACTGAAACTGGAGAGATGATGGTTGTTTATTTACATGAAGGAACTAATGTTGTATGGGCAAGACCATATGAGATGTTTATTTCAAAAGTTGATAGAGAAAAATATCCAGATGTTGAGCAAGAATATAGGTTTCAATTAATGGATGATAATAAATAGGAGGAATTATGAAAATAATCGATGTAAAAGGAAGAGAAATTCTTGATTCTAGAGGAAATCCTACTGTTGAAGTAGATGTTATTCTAGAAAATGGTATAAGGGGACGTGCTGCTGTACCAAGTGGAGCATCTACTGGAGAAAGAGAAGCTCTAGAAATGAGAGATGGTGGAGAACGTTATTGTGGTAAAGGTGTTTTAAATGCGGTTAATAATGTTAATACTATTATTCGTGATAGAGTAATTGGTATGGATGCTGCTAATCAAAAAGCACTTGACTATGCAATGATTGAACTTGATGGTACTGAAACTAAATCTAAATTAGGAGCAAATGCTATTTTAGGTGTTAGTATGGCTGCATTACGTGCAAGTGCAATCAATGAAGGAAAAGAATTATATGAATATATTGGAGAAGGAAGAAGTTTACCATACCCAATGATGAATATTATTAATGGTGGAGCTCATGCTGATAATAATCTTGATTTCCAAGAATTTATGATTATTCCACAAAGAGATACTATTCATGAAAGAGTAAGAGTTGGTGCAGAAGTATTCCATTCTTTAAAGAAAGTATTAAATGGACGTGGATATTTTACTGGAGTAGGTGATGAAGGTGGTTTTGCACCTAATCTAGGGTCAAATAAGGAAGGCTTTGAGTTAATTGTTGAGGCAATTGAAAAAGCTGGATATGAACCTGGAAAAGACGTTAAAATAGCTATTGATGTTGCTGCTTCAGAATTCTATGAAGATGGAAAATATCATGTTGATGGAAAAGAATTAACTACTGATGAATTGATTAATTTTTATGAAGAATTAGTTAATACTTATCCTATTATTTCAATTGAAGATCCAGTAGATGAAAATGATTGGGAAGGATTTACTAAGATTACTGAAAGAATTGGTGATAGAGTTCA
This sequence comes from Bacilli bacterium, assembly GCA_017416535.1. Lineage (GTDB taxonomy): Bacteria > Bacillota_I > Bacilli_A > RF39 > UBA660 > JAEDES01. The sequence continues at coordinate 231,202 of JAFQCG010000001.1, forward strand.
ATTAGTAGGAGATGATTTATTCGTTACTAATAAAAAATGTCTTCAAATGGGAATTGATAAGAAAGCTGGAAATGCTATTTTATTAAAGGTAAACCAAATTGGTACAATTACTGAAACAATTGAAACTATTGAATTAGCTAAGGCTAATGGATATAAAACAATTATTTCTCATAGAAGTGGAGAAACAGAAGATAATACAATTGCTGATTTAGCAGTAGGGCTTGATTTAGGACAAATTAAAACAGGTTCTATGTCTAGAACAGATAGAATTTGTAAATATAATCAATTAATGAGAATTGAAGAAGAACTAAATTAATTAGTTCTTTTTTTGACAAATTAATATAAGTGTGTTATAATATGAACACATTTTGAGATTAATAGGTATTGATTGACAAATGATTATTTAAATAGTAAAATCGATTTATTGATAAATCCAATAGAGAAGACCATAATTGTATTTAGCTCTTATGCAAAGTGAATTAAGGATAGTGAGAACTTAATCATAATCTGATACAATTCCTACCTTTTCTGGTGAAATAAGTGTTTCCGGTGTAATCTACATCGTTAAAAATAAGAGTTAAAGTAAGGATGGTACCGTGCATTATGCACTCCTTTAGGTATCATCCTTTTTATTTTAAATTATAGGAGGTGGTTCAGATGTCATCTGAAGTAAAATTTAATTTATATGTTGGTAGATTTCAGTTAATGTCTGTTCTACCCAATAAGATGAATACTTTTCTTGGAGAATATCTCCCGGAATATTTAAATATTATTTATGAAAAGAAATTAGGAGGAGAAAATTATGAAATTAAAAAATAGTTATTTTTTTACAAAAAGAGAAGATTCAAAAGATGAAGAAAGTGTAAGTGCCAATTTATTAGTTAGATCGGGAATGATAAAAAAAGCAGGTAGTGGAATTTATTATTTCTTACCAATGGGACATAGAGTTACTAAGAAGATTGAAAAAATTGTTAGAGAGGAAATGAATGCGATTGATTCTCAAGAATTAGTAATGCCTCAATTATTACCTGAAGAAGTTTATATTGCGAGTGGACGTAGAGAAAACTTTGGTAATGGTATGTTTTCGCTAAAAGATAGATTTAATAGAAGTTATGTTCTTGGTCCAACACATGAAGAAATGTTTGTTGAAGCAGCTAAAGAAGTTATTAAATCTCATAAGGATATGCCAATTAGTTTATATCAAATGGCTAATAAGTATCGTGATGAACCAAGAAGTAGATATGGTTTAATACGTACTCGTGAATTTGTTATGAAGGATGCTTATACATTTGATAAAGATGAAGCAGGACTTGCTGTTGCATATGATAAGATGTATGAGGCTTATAAAAAGATTTTTGATAGAGTAGGTCTTGATTATAAAATTGTTACTGCAAGTTGTGGAGTAATGGGTGGTACCTTATCAGAAGAATTCCAAGCTGTTTGTGATATTGGAGAAGATGTACTTGTTTTATGTGACAAATGCGGTCTTGCTACTAATATTGAAGTTTGTGAATGTGTAGATAATATGGAAGAATCTACTGAAGAGTATAAGGAAAAAGAATTGCTTTATACTCCAATGGTTGGAACTATTAAAGATTTAGAAGATAATTATAATATTAAAGCAGAAGATACTGTTAAAACTTTAATATATAAAGCAGATGGTAAGTTTGTAGCTTTGATGATTCGTGGAGATCATGAAGTTAATGAAGAAAAAGTTCAAAAGTTACTTGGTGCTAAAGAATTTGAAATGGCAACAATTGAAGAAGATGAAGAAGTAACAGGTGCTAAAGTAGGATTTGCTGGACCAATTGATTTAGATGTTAAAATTATTGTTGATAATGTTGTTAGCAAGATGAGAAATTTCTTAGTTGGCGCTAATAAAACTGATTATCACTATATTAATGTTAATTTAAGTGACTTTAAATATGATATGGTTGCTGATATTAGAAATGTTACTGAAAATGATGTTTGTCCAAAATGTGGAGCTAAACTTTCGTTTAAAAAAGGAATTGAAGTTGGTAATACATTTAAATTAGGTACTAAGTATTCTGAAGCAATGGATTTATACTTTGCAGATGAAGATAATAAACTTAAACCAGTTGTTATGGGATGCTATGGAATTGGTATTGCTAGAATTCTTGCTGCAGTAGTTGAACAAAATCATGATGAAAATGGTATGATTTTACCAAAGAATATTGCTCCATATGAAGTTAGTATTGTAATTGCTAATGTTAAAGATGAAGAACAAGTAAGATTAGGTAATGAATTATATGATAAATTAAATGAAAAAGGTATTGAAGTTTTACTAGATGATAGAAATGAACGTGCTGGAGTTAAATTCAAAGATATGGATTTAATTGGTATACCAGTAAGAGTTGTTGTTGGAAAGAAAGCAAATGAAGGTATTGTTGAGTATAAAGAAAGAGCAAATGATATTGTAGAAGAATTATCAATTGATGAGTTATTAAATCGTTTTTAGAATAATTTATAATTTATGGGACATGTTAATGAATAGTTAACATGTCTTTTTTCGTAAAATGTGTGATAAATGTGTGAAAAAAGACTTGCAATATTGTATGAAAAATAAGATAATTGTAGTGTAAGGTATTAGAGTAGAGGGGTGTCTTACTTTAAGGAGGTCAATATGAATAATAACAACGATGTATTTGCCTTGAATGAAGCAGTAATTGATAATTATATGCTAGATATTATTGAATGTAGCAATAAAGTTAAAGCTATATTTAATAAAATAGATGATTTAGTTGAAAAACTAAAAAGCAATTACGTTTGTGAGAGTGCAACAACATTATTTAAACAATATGAAGATTTCAATGATAATTATTCAATTGTTGTAAATAATATTCTTAGTTATAATACAGATTTGATGTCTTTAAAGAAAAAATATGTTTCTGCTTTAAACGACCTAACACAGAAAATGAAATCAGAAGCTGTGCGTTTGCAAGCTGATAAAACTGATGGATATAAGGAAGAGAGGTAGAAAATTATGGATTTTCAAAGCGCAGATCATGGTGTAAGTATCACTGGTATGAACCAATATATCGATGATATTAACACTGTAGTTTTAACTGAAGTTGCTGCTGCATTAAGAGACACTGGTGCTGTTGAAGATGCAGTAAGAGCTGGATGGCATGGTAATGCTCCAGAACAATTTATTGCTAACTTAAATAAGGCAAAAGAACAAATGGTTGAAACTTTAAAACAATTACAAAACACATTCGAAACAGAGCTAAATGGTATCAAATCTTCAATTTTAGATATGGATGCTAATTTAGTTGATGAAGAGTAGGAGGTAAGACAATGGGTGCAATAGGACAATGGGTTAAAAATCAAGCTTCTAGAGCTTGGGATAGCGTTCAAAATATCGGAGATAAGTTCTCTACTGCAATCGGTAAAGTTCAAGGTTATGTAGGTACTGCATTTGAAGTTGCTAAGAATGGTTCAACATTCGTTGGTTTACAATATTCTTCAATCGGTACAATCCGTTCTGCTATTAGAAACTATGTTACAGGAGTACAAAAAGTACTTGCTGACTTAAATACAAAAGCTTCTAATAAAAATGCTTTAAAAGGTGAAGTTGCTTCTGCAGCTGATGCTTATGTTAAAGCTGTTTCAGACGTAGCACAAGCTTATGTTTCTGCATTATTAGCATACAGTGATAGAATGTATGAATATGGTGAAGAATATAAGAAAGCTGATACTAACCTTGCTTCTACAGTTAGTGAAGAAGCTTCAGCTTTATCTAGTTCTGCTGAAACATATCAAGAAAAATATAACCAACAATAGAGAACTAATATATGAGTAGTCTATACGAGTTATATAACAAAAGAACAAAATATAAGGCTTTACGAGAGAACGTTACTAATGCTATTAACGTTCTTTCTCGTAATATAATTAATGATGGACTTTCTAATGCTAGTTATTCATTAAGTAATAATTATACTGTTAATGAAGTGGCATGTAAGAACGATGTTATTAGTAAGGCAAAAGATAATTTGGCGTCTGATTTAAGTAACTTGAATGCTTGCTTATCTTCAATTAATTCTAAAATTTATAGTTTAAATAAAGAAATTGAAGAAGCAGAAGCAGCCGAGGGTGCAGTTTAGTAGGTGATAGTATGGCGGAAATTAAAGCAAACGGTGACGAACTAATTAATTGTGGTGAAAGTATGATTGCTTTATGCGATGACTATTTAACACAAATTAATAATTTGTTTGATTCATTATCAAAGTTAAATAAAACTGGTTGGTCTGGTAGAGCAGCTGATGGTTATGTTTCTAAGTTAGTTATGGATCGTAAGAGATTCACTGAATTTGGTGATTATCTAAAAATGTACGGAAAAGTAATTAAAAATACTGGTGATAATGTTAATCGAATCATTGCAAAGTGGGATGATAAATAATGGCAAAAGTAAGTTTAGATTATGGTCCAATAAGTAATAATTGTATTACTTCTTTAGATAGTGTTATTGATGCACTAAATGAAGCAATAAAATATTTACAACAAAATTCTATTCCAAGTGATTTCTATAAAAGAACTACACTTTCTAATACAATTGCTGATTTAAAATCTCAAAGAGATAATTTAGTTTATGTTAAGAATTGGATTGTAAATAGTAATGCTAATTATAATTCAATGATTGATAAATTGAATATTCAAGCCAATAAATTGCCTGTATATCAAGTAAAACGTAGAACGACTATCGTTTAAATTAAACACTATATAGTGTTTTTTTTTGTAAAAAAAAGATAGCTTTTGTTGCTATCTTTTTTATTTTGTAGTATTTATTTCAGTTGTTGGTTGAGACTTTGCGTTTATATAGCTTAAAACATCGCTATTACGGCTAAAATTAGCTGTTGTGTATTTTTTCTTTGCTGATGTTAAATAATTGCTTGTATAAGTGTTATATGCATTAAAATTGCAATTGTCATATACTTTGTCATCTATACTTGCTTGTAAATTATATTCATTATATAAAGTATTTATATTATCAACTGTCATTCCATTACTTTCAGCAATGGCATTAAAGAAATTATTTTGAATTTCCCCATGCCATTTTATAAAGTCTTCTGCATGTTTTAGTGAATTTGTTTTTGTATATTCTAGATGTCCGTATATATCTAATTCCCAGTTTCTAATTAAATAGAATGCTGAGTCTAAATCTTTAACTTTCCCTTCATGAATTGCATCAGCCAGATTATCATAGAAGTTTTTGCTTAAATATTTTACTGCATCTGTTCTTATATCCATACGTATTGCTGTCTTTTCTGCATCTGTTGGTGTTAATCCTGTTTTTGCTGTATAGTTTTTCCAAAAATCATCGGGATCGCTTTGTGTTATTTCAACTGAGTACATATATTTTAAGAATTCTTTTTGTGATTCTGTATTTGTTAGTTCTAAATCTTTATATGCGCTTTCAAGAGTATTATTAAATGCTACATCTTCTAAACCTTGGTTTTCTAAATTTAGGTCATTAAATCTACTTAGATTGTATGATCTTACATAAGATATTTTCTTCCCGTATGTTCCTGGTTCTATTTTTAAATAGTCTGACATTCCAAGTTCAGCTGCAGCTTCTAATACCCAACTATTCCATAGTGAATCTACTGGTACTTTTTCTTCTTTATTTGGTAGATTATACATTCTACATATTCCGGATTCTAATCCATTTTCGTCGTTTATGTCACTTGCACTATATTCTAATAAATGCATTATTTCATGTACAATTACTGATTTTAATATTTCATCGGGGTTAGCATTTTCTCCTGTGATTTTTTTTACGTCTGCATACATGTCTGTCATTGTTGGATTGTATACAAATGTTAGATTATTTGTAATATATGCATTTGATGCTGAACCTGTTCTTTGAAACATAGTTAATTTTGTTAGTGTATTAGCAACTTTTGCAATTTCAATATCGTTGAATTCGTTATTTACTACTTCTGCAATAAGTGTACATATTTTATTCATATCTGATGTTGACATGTCTGAGTAGAATGTATTTATACTGTCTGTACCTTTAGACATATATTCTTTGTTGTTTTGTTGTACTTTTTGTATTAATTTATTAACATCTAATTTTCCTTGATTATTTAATAAATCTGATTGTGTACTTTTATTTATTTGTGTTGAATTATATACTGCAAGCGCTTCATCTAATCCGTAATATGGAGCATATTCAAATGAATAATCATGGGAATTCAATTGGTTTATAAAATTCATATAATTATAATTATTCATTGTAATTGAATGTGTATTTAAATCTTCATCATAAACACTTAATTCGCTACTCTTTGTTGAATTGATATAATCTGATGTAATCGATGAATTGTTTGTTGTGTTACTATATGAGGATTGTTTTGATTGACTTGCAAATTGTAATAAACCTCCAGTACATGCTGTTGCACTAAAAGCCATTACAAGAGTAAGACCTATTGCTATTCCTGCTTTTTTAAATTTGTTTAGTTTATATTTCTTTTCTGGATCCATATTATACACTCCTTATTATAATAATTTTATCATATTAGTTTTTAAAGGACAATTATTACTACAGTTACATATGTTAAGTTTAGTCAAATAAAAAAAGCTATACAAATAGCTTTTTTATAATAGTATTAAAGTTGTTCCGTTTCTTATATCGGTATTATATAAAAGAGTATTTGGTTCATATTTTTGACTTGTATCTCTATTATATAGTGATGTTGTATTACTTCCTTCATAACATCCATCAGAAAATTCTGCAACTGTTTTATTTAGTAATGTGATTATGTTTCCAATTCTTTTGTTAATTGGTAGGTATACATCAAAGCTTGTTTCAATTGTTGGAACTACTAGTTCAACTAAAACTTTATTTTTCATCTTGATTTTCCTCCTTATCACTTACTACTTTTTTAATTGGTATTACAGTTGTTTCATCAAGGATAAATGCCATATCTGGGAAAGATTGATTTCTTATTTCAGGGTCAATATTGTCAACTCTTATTGCTAGTTGATTTCCAACATCTTCTCCTAACCAAATTCCTCTATGTTTATTTATTACTTCATCATACCATGTTTCTAATTCTAGTCGTTGATAATCGGATTCATTGTCAGCAATAATTGCGATTGTATTTTCTGATTCTTTTATTGCTCTAAAGAACTTTTCGTATATTGGATATGTATTTTCATTAATTTTTGATTTTAATTTAGATACTCCATTGATTACATATACACGTTTGATATCTGTTGTTGTTTTTTCAATTTCTTGAATTAGTGCTGGCAATATAGCATCAAATTTATCTGTATAACATTCAACAGGGATCTTAGCATTATCATATGTTTTTGCAACGTCTAGTACTCTTACTTTTGTTTGAGGTATACGTTTTAAAATCTTAAATAATGAGAAGAAGAAGTTTTCGTGTTCTGATATGTTATTTGCTAGTACAACATTAATTTGATCTTTTGTAAAGTCATATGTTTCGTTGTATTTGCTTTCAACATTTACTCCGATTGGAACTTTTGTTAGATCTTTAATGTCTTCTAACAAGTGATCAACTGTAACTACATCTGGTAATACTGGTACACGTGTTGCATGTGTTGTATAGTTCTTTTGTAGTACTAATACACCTTCACGTATTGTCTGAGTTACCTTGTCAGGTTTAGTAATATATGCTGTTTGGAATTCTAATTTCATATCTCCAATTCCTGTAATACCACGACCACGTACTTTGTAAGGAATTAATCCTTTAGCACACATTAATAATGTTCTATAGTCTGTATCATTTGCCATTTGTAAGCATAATTTATTTGAGAAGTATTCCGCTAATCTTGGTCTGAAACTATTAGCAGCTCCTGTTGTGATTACAAATGATACACCGCATTTTAATGCATCACGATACATTGTTGAAATCATTTCTGTAAAGTTACCCATTGTTTCTGAGAATATTTCATAGTTGTTGATAATAATTGAAATTAGTGGTAACTTTTCACCGCTTTGTTCAATATAGTTTTTATAGCTTCCACCATAGTCAACAAATAAATCTTTACGTCTATCTAATTCTTTGTCGATCATGATAAATAAGTTAACTATTTGTTCTTGACTATCTACTGTACAAACTTCTCCAATTTGTGGAGCTTTTGAGAAAACTTTTAATGTTTCTGAACCGAAGTCTAAGATATACATATGTAATTCATCTGGACTATGATCTGCTATTGCTGAATAAATCATTGTTGCAAGTAAGTCTTCTTTACCACTATCATTCATTCCCCAAATTAATGTATTTGCAGATGAAAGATTTAATGTTAATAGCCCTTGCTTTTGAGCAGCAGGTTGGTCATATTCTCCAATAATTGGATTAATGACATATGGTTCAGGTTGATAATTATATTTTTTCTTTAAGTTTCCTAAGAAAATTTCAGCAGGAATTTTATCTAACCATAATTTTTGAGCTACATAATTGTCTTCTGCTGCAATTTCTGTGATGTGTTTTACGATGTTTGAAAGTTGATCTCCTTTTTCTGCAACTTCAACACGTTTTACAATTTCATTAATAGTTTTTGTTACATTTCCTACGTTATCGACAAATTTAATTGAATCGTCAATCTTTTTTATTACGGCGTCACTTGGAATATATTTTGCTCCAGCCCAACCTGATTGACCAATATCAAAGTATTCATCAAATCCAACTTGTAGGTAGAAACGTCCAGTTTCTTTAATACTTGCTGCATCAGGTTTCTTTAGTACTTCCATACTATCACCACGGTCTGCAACTTTTAAACAAACACGGAATTTTGTGTTTGACCAGATTTGATCATTTACTACTCCGGATGGTTTTTGTGTTGCTAGGATTAAGTGAACTCCTAATGAACGTCCAATACGAGCTGTTGAAATTAACTCATCCATGAACTCTGGTTGTTGAGATTTTAATTCAGCGAACTCGTCACTAACAATTAATAAGTGAGAGATTGGTGTTTCAAGAATACCTTCTCTGTAATATTTTTGATATTTGTAAATGTCAATTGTACTTTCACCTGTAACACTTTTTGCATCATTAAACATTCTTTGACGTCTTTTTAGTTCAGAATTGATTGATACTAATGTTCTGTTCATTTCAGCTGTGTCTAGGTTTGTTATTGTTCCTACAACGTGTGGAATTCTTGTTTTTGTTTCATGGTTATCGAAGGCCATTGCTAGACCTCCACCTTTGTAGTCGATAAGTACAAATTGTACTTCATCTGGGTGGAAGTTTACTGCCATTGACAATAAACAAGTAACTATAAATTCTGATTTACCAGAACCAGTAGAACCTGCTATAAGTCCATGTGGTCCATGATATTTTTCATGTAAGTCTAAGTAGAATTGTTCACCACTTTTATGTACTCCGATAGGTACTTGAAGTGATTGGATTGGATTGTTTGTTTTCCATCTATTTCTTATATTCAATTGTTCAATTCTTGCTACATTATACATTTCTAGGAATGTCATACTTGTTGGTAGAGCAGATTCTTCATCTACATATGAGATTGGTATATTTGCAAGTCTATTAGCGACTGCTCTCATATTTAAACCAGTAACAATTTCTGGTAAGAATCTTTGTTGGTTATTTAGTTCTTTTTCGATAATACAACTTTCTTTATCTAATACTTCGATGAATGCAGAACATTCATTTGGTAAACTTTGCAATGAATCATCAATAATATTTAATGAAAATCCAAGATTTGATTTACTATTAATTATTTCGTTGATGATTGGAACATCTTTTATTGCAGTATAATCATTTGTAATTATTAAATAATATGAATCAAAGTTTCTAAAACCAAAGTTCTTTTCAACTTGTCTATCAACTGCTTCTTGCGTTTTTTCGTCTTTATCTTGTTTTCCGTAGAATTCTCTTTGTCTTTTTTGGAATATTCCTTCTAAATATGTTGATACTTTTTTAATATCTTTCATATTATTTGCATAAAAACGAGTGTTTTTGTCTTCTGAAATACAATGAGGAGCAAACTTTGCATAAGTAAAATCTGTTTGGTCTTTATCTGTTAACATAAATATTAATTTTAAATCTTGTGAACTATGATATGCCATTAACTGTAAGAATATACCGTTTAAGAAATCTTGATTATATGATGAATTACATATAAATGCAGATATGTTTTTATCTGAGAATGAGAATGTAATTGGAACATCATTTAATGTATATTTAGTTGCTGATATATTTGTAGCTAAATCCATTAAATTATCTTCATCTAATGTAAATCTTTTTTGTGGTGCTGTGATTTTTAACTTAGCTGGACAGTTACCTGTACCAACTTTTACTGTTAAGAAATCATCATCACGTATTTCTTTATTCCATAGATTTGTTCTTGTTTTACCAAATACTAAACTGTAACATTCACTAATACTAATGTTATTTCCTTTTAGTATTTGTGTTTGATTAACAATTTTTACATTTATTTCTTCTTCTTTTTCTTTTATGTATTCAGTGTACTTAGTTTGTCTTTTCTTTTCTTTTTGCTTTGATTTATTCTTCTGATAACTTGCAGTAATACGTGGCATTAATGCTCCACCAATAAGCATACTTATACACATTACTAATCCAGGGATTGAATCTTTTAGTCCTCTTTGACCACTAGCAATTCCATAAATTGTTGTATAGGCATTCATTACTGATGATGAAAGCATTGTTATCATTGAACCTAAAGTTAATAAGAATGGCATTTCTTCTTGTTCTTGTTTTTCTGGTGGTGCATCAATATTAACTTCTTCTTCTACTAAACTTTGTTTTAGTCTTGGAGTATGAAAGAAATAGTCTTTGTCTGTATATAGTTCAATTGCCATTTCTTCATCACTTACAGGGTCAACTTGAGTATTATCTTGTGTTGTTTGTTCGTTGTAAGTTACTAAATTAAAGTTATTTATAAATAATTTATCTTTTGGTTGGTTTATTTGTAAGAATGTTCCCATCCAAATAATTTTTAATCCGTATAAAAATATAACGTCTCCAACTTTGATTTTTGTTTGTTTAACACGTTTGTCATTTAAATATACAAAGTGAGAGTCATCGTCTGTTGCTGTTATGTAAAAAGATCCATCTTGTGCTGGATTTATTGAAATGTGATGTGGAAGTACGTGGTTATTTACGTAACTAATACTTGTATCATTTGCTGAACCTACAGTAATAGCTCCATTTTGTACTAGATATCTTGTTGATTTTTCTTCTACACTTGGAATACAATAAATACCAATATAGTCATTACGACCTTTTATTTGAATTGGTTGGTATTGATATTCTTCTAGTACTGCTACTTCTTGAATCATATTTCCACTAACTATATTCACACTACCGTTACTTTTTACAATCCACTTTTCGTCTCTTGCTTCAATACTTACAGTTCTTTTGATTTTAGAACCTACTGGTAAGTAATCGATGGCATATACTCCAGACACTTTATTCGGAAGATTAAATTTTGTTATTTTTTCTTTGTCTAAAATAAAAACGCGCAAAGTAACCACTCCTATTCTTCTACTATAGAATAGTATAACATATATATTTTGAAAAGTCAGTTGAAATTAGTTAATTTTTAATAATTTTTAACTTTACAAAAATATTGCATAAATTATTAGTTTATGGTATTATATTGGTATTGTTATTGGAGGTGTGTTGAATGAAAACAGCACTTTTAATTATTTCGATTTTACTTATTGTAATAGTGTTATTACAAAGTGGTAAAGCTGAGAGTGCAGCACAAATTTTATCTGGCGGAGGATCAGATTTATTTACAAAGAGAAAAGAACGTGGTTCTGAATTATTTATTAGTAGATTAACTTTACTTTTAGGACTTGCATTCTTTGTAATTTGTTTAGTTTCAGTATTTGTAAAGTAGGACCTTAGGTCCTTTTCTTTTTGTAAAAAACTCTAGTTATATTAAGTAAAATAAAGTATAATGATAGTATAGGATGTGATACTATGCGTGAAGCAATATTAGGGGTACTTAAAAATAGCGATAAAGCAATGGATGCATATGAGTTGCAAGATGCTTTAAAGGTTAGTACAGTAGAAGATACAACTTTATTAATGGATGAATTAAGAAAACTTGAAGATGAAGTGATTATATATCATTCTAATAAAGATAAATATATGATGCTTGATAATAGTCATTTAAGAAAAGGGACTATGAGAGCAAATAAAAGAGGATTTGGCTTTGTAGAAGTTGAAGGTATGAAAGATGATATTTATGTTTCATCTGATAATATGAATGGCGCTATTCATGAAGATATTGTTTTAGTTGAAATTACAAGTAAAATGAATACTGAACGTTTAGAAGGAAGAGTTCTTAAAATTATTAAAAGACAAGTTGAAAGATATATTGGAGAAATTAATTTTGATAAAAAAGGTAAAGGACATATTACTTTAGATGATCAAAAGATAAAACTTAATATTGAAATTCCAAAGGATAAAACTTTAAATGCGGTAGATGGTCATAAAGTTGTTGTTGAATTAACTAAGAAAATTAATAAAAACACTAAATATGAAGGTAAAGTTATTGAAGTTATTGGACATAAGCATGATCCTGGAGTAGATATTTTATCTATTATTTATAAGTACAATATTAATGTTGATTTTCCTGATGATGTAAAGGAAGAAGTTAAAACAATTCCGTCTGAAGTTGCTCCTGATGAGTGTAATGGTCGACGTGATTTACGTGATGAAGTAATATTTACAATTGATGGTGATGACACTAGAGATATTGATGATGCAATTTCAATTGAAAAACTACCTAATGGTAATTATAAATTAGGAGTTCATATTGCAGATGTTAGTTATTATGTTAAAGAGGGTAGTCCTCTTGATGTTGAAGCTCAAGAAAGAGGTACAAGTGTTTACTTAGTTGATAGAGTTATTCCTATGTTACCGCACGAACTATCTAATGGTATTTGTTCATTAAATCCTAATGTTGATAGACTTGCTATGTCTTGTGTAATGGAAATTGATGAGAGTGGTAAGACTGTAGATTATGAGATTTTTGAAAGTGTTATTCGTTCTAGAATTCAAATGACTTATAAGAAAGTTAATAGCATTTTAGAAGATAATGTTGTACCAGAGGGTTATGAAGAATATGAAGAAAAATTACGTTTAATGGCAGAACTTGCTGAAGTGTTACGTAAATTTAAAGTTAGACGTGGATATATTGATTTTGGTGTGCAAGAAGCTAAAATTTTAGTTGATGAGGAATGTAAGCCTACTGATGTCGTTATTCGTGAACGTGGTGTAGGGGAAAACTTAATTGAAGATTTTATGATTGCTGCTAATGAATGTGTTGCTAGTCATATTTTCTACATGAGTTTGCCATTCGTATATCGTATTCATGAGATTCCAGAAGAAGAAAGAATTAGAAGCTTCTTAGCATTTGTAAGTAGTTTAGGATATAGTGTAGCTGGTGATATCAAAGATGTTAAACCTACGACAATGCAAGGTATATTAAAGAGTTTAGAAGATAAACCAGAGTTTAAGATTTTATCAAGTTTATTACTAAGAAGTATGAAAAAAGCTGTGTATAGACCTGAAAATTTAGGTCATTATGGTCTTGCTAGTCCTTGTTATACACATTTTACTTCTCCAATTAGACGTTATCCAGATACAACTGTTCATAGATTACTTAGAACATATTTGTTCCAAGGGAAAGTTGATATGGGTACTATTAAGAAATGGGAAGAAAAATTAGTATATATTACAGAACATTCTTCTGATAGAGAGCGTGCCGCTGTTGAGTGTGAACGTGAAGTTGAAGATATGAAGATGGCTGAATATATGGAAGAACATATTGGAGAAGAATTTGAAGGTATGGTTTCTTCGGTTACAAACTTTGGTATGTTTGTAGAACTTGATAATTTAATTGAAGGATTAGTTCCTTTAAGAGAAATGAATGATTTCTTCCACTATGATGAAGAAAGAATGACTTTAACTGGAGAAAGAACTAATATTAAATATTCTATTGGTGATAGATTATTAGTTAAGGTTGTTAGAGCTTCGCGTGAAGAAAAGACTATTGATTTCGAAGTGGTTAAGAAGGTGTAGTATGAGAAGAAAAAGAGTTAGAATAAAATGGGTAATTATTATACTTGTAGGAATTGTTTTAGGGATTTGTGCAAGTGTTGGCTACTATTTTTATGCTAGCTCTTCTTTTGAAAAATCTTTAGTTAAAACAGAAGCTAAAGTATTTAAACGTAAAGCAAGAACATATGAATTTAATTTGTTTATGGTAGGAGATGCACTTATTCATGAGTCTGTTTATGTTGATGCTAGAAAGAGTGATGGCTCTTATGATTTTAAACCGATGATTGATTTAATTAAACCAATATCTTCTAGTTATGATCTTGCTTATTATAATCAAGAAACTATATTAGGTGGTAAATCTATTGGGCTTTCTCATTATCCAAGGTTTAATTCTCCGCAAGAAGTAGGAGATGCAATGATTGATGCTGGATTTGATTTGGTATCTTTAGCTACTAATCATACTATGGATAAAGGAGAAGCAGGGGTACTTGCTTCAGTTAAATATTGGAAAAATAAAAAAGATATTGTAACATCAGGACAATGGTCTTCTCAAGCAGAAAGAGATACTCCAAGAGTATATGAAAAAAATGGTATTAAATATGCTTTTTTCTCATATACAACACTTACTAATGGTTTAAATACACCTAATGGTAAGAGCTATTTAAATAATGTTTATTCTGATAGTAAAGCTAAAGCTGATATTGAAAGAGTTAAAGATAAAGTTGATGTTATTATGGTAGCAATGCACTGGGGTGTTGAATATTCTTTAAATGTTTCTAATGAACAGGAAAGAATTGCTAAATATTTATCTTCGTTAGGAGTTAATCTTATAATTGGTGCTCATCCACATGTTGTTGAACCTGTTGAATATATAAATAATGGTAAAACTTTTGTTATTTATTCATTAGGTAACTTTATTTCTGGTCAAATTGGAGTAGAGAAACTTACTGGATTGATGATGGAAGTTACAATTAAAAAATTAGTAGATGTTGATGGAAGTGTTAAAGTTACCGTTGAAAATCCAAAGGCAGACTTAATGTATACAAGATATAACTTAAATTCAAGCAAACGTAACTTTGAGGTATTCCCATATTCTAAATTAAATGATAATATATTACCTAATCATAAAAGTTATTATGAGAAATATAAAGCTGTTGTAAGTTCAAGATATAAAGAACTTCAGTGGGGTATTACAGGAGCGTGATTATATGGAAATTTTAAATAGAAAAGCACATCATGATTATTTTATAGATGATATATATGAGGCTGGTATTGTTCTTACTGGTACTGAAATAAAATCTATTAGAAATGGTAATTGTAATATAAAAGATTGTTATGCAATTATTAAGAATGGAGAAGTCTTTTTACTTAATATGTATGTTGGACAATATAAAGAAGGAAATATTTTTAATCATTCTGAGACAAGAAGTAGAAAGCTGCTTTTACATAAGAAGGAAATTAAAAAGTTAGATGAAGGTATCAAATTAAAAGGAATAACTTTAGTTCCAATTAAACTTTACTTTAAAAATAATAAGTTGAAAGTAAGTTTAGGTGTTTGTCGTGGTAAGAAAGATTATGATAAACGTGAATCTATAAAACAAAGAGATATAAAAAGAGAAGTTGCGAAGAGTTTAAAAAACTATTAACAACTTCTTTTTGTTTGTGAAAGTGTGTTTATAATACTAAAATTATAATTTAAAAAAACAGTAAATGTTATTTACTGTTTTCTCTTTGTTCACAAAAGTATTTATATAACTTATTACATTCTTCTTTATCCATTTCATTTTTTTCTTCATATGGATATTTTAGTCCAAGCGATATATATTTTTCTCTTCCTAGTCTATGGAATGGTAGAAAGTCTACTCGTTCTATGTTATTTATCTTTTCTAAGTATTTTACCAGACTGTCTATATATTCTTTATTATCCATTATACCAGGTACTATTACTTGTCTTATCCATACTGGTTTATTTGATTTATTTAATTCGTTTATAAATTCCTCTGCTTCACTTATTTCTAGGTTTGTTAGTTCTTTGTAGCCAAGTGGTTCAGTATGTTTTATATCTAATATAATTAAATCAATATATGGAAGTAATTCATTATAATCTCCAAGTCCAACTCCTGATGTATCTAATGCAATATGAATATTTTCTTGTTTTAGGAGTTTTGCTGTTTCAATTATAAATTTACTATGAAGAAGTGGTTCTCCTCCGGAGAAGGTTACACCACCATTTTGTTTAAAATAACTTTTATATCTTTTTATTTTATCCACAAGTTCTTGTGGAGTATAATTATTTTCTTTTTTTGTCCACATTTCTGGATTGTGACAATACTTACATCTTAACTTGCATCCGTTAAAGAATACTACTACACGTATTCCTGGACCATCGACTAAACCGAATGTTTCAATTGAGTCAATGCTTGCTTGTATATTATTTTGATTCATGGAATGTTCTTGAAATAACTTCTTCTTGTTGTTTTCTTGTTAATCTGTTGAAGTGTACTGCATATCCTGATACACGAATTGTTAGTAGTGGATATTTATCTGGGTTTTCCATTGCATCAATTAGTGTTTCACGATTTAATACGTTAACATTTAAGTGATGTGCTCCTTGAGCAAAATATCCATCAATAACGTTAGCTAAGTTAATAATTTGTTCATCTTTATTTGTTCCTAATGCTGTAGGTACAATTGTAAATGTATTTGAAATACCATCTTTACAGCAGTTTCCATATGGAATTTTAGCTACAGAGTTAAGTGATGCAATAGCTCCAGATTTATCTCTTCCATGCATAGGGTTTGCACCTGGTGCGAAAGGAATTCCGGCTTTTCTACCATCTGGTGTAGCTCCTGTTTTTGAACCATATACTACATTTGATGTTATTGTTAATACTGATAGAGTAGGTTCTGCATTTCTATATGTTTTATGTTTCTTTAATTCAGAAGACATTTTATTAACTATTTCTACTGCTATATCATCAACTCTGTCATCGTCATTTCCGTATTGTGGATAATCTCCTTCGATTTCAAAGTCAATTGCTAAACCGTCTTCATCACGAATTGGTTTTACTTTTGCATATTTAATTGCAGATAGTGAGTCAGCTACTACTGATAGTCCAGCAACTCCATATGCCATATAACGATGTACTGTTGTATCGTGAAGTGCCATTTGTCCTGCTTCATAAGCATATTTATCATGCATGAAGTGAATTATGTTCATTGCACTTGCATATATTTCAGCAACTTTTTCTATTGCTCTAAAATATACTTCTTTTACTTTATCATAATCAAGAACTTCGTCTTGCATTATTTCGAAATCATCTAATACTTTTTCTTTTTTTACTTCATCAATACCACCATTGATTGAGTATAAAAGTGTTTTTGCTAAGTTACAACGTGCACCAAAGAATTGCATGTCTTTTCCTAAACGCATTGCAGATACACAACAAGCGATTGCATAGTCATCTCCATAGATTGGACGCATCAAATCATCGCTTTCATATTGAATTGCGTCTGTATTAATAGACATTTTAGCACAATATTTTTTGAAGTTTTCTGGAAGTTTTTCACTCCATAAAACTGTCATATTTGGTTCTGGTGCTGGGTTAAGATTTGTTAGTGTATGTAGGATACGATATGAACTTTTTGTAACCATATGTTCATTGTGATCGTTAACTCCGGCAATACTACATGTAACCCAAGTTGGGTCTCCTGAGAATAATTCATCATAGTCAGGAGTTCTTAAATGTCTTGCTAAACGTAATTTAATTACGAATTGATCAATTAATTCTTGAGCATCTTCTTCAGTAATTAGTCCTGCTTCTAAGTCTCTATTAATATAGATATCGAAGAAGGCATCAACTCTACCTAAACTCATTGCAGCACCATTGTTTTCTTTAATTGCTGCTAAATATCCAAAATATGTCCATTGAACTGCTTCTTTTGCATTGCTTGCTGGTTTTGAAATATCAAATCCATAAGTTGCAGCCATTTGTTTAATTTCTTCTAATGCTCTATATTGCATTGATACATCTTCTCTTAGTTGAATTAATTTTGCTGACATTGGACCTTTTAGTTCGTCCCAATCTTTTTTCTTTTGTTCTTGTAAGAAGTCTATACCATATAAAGCTATACGTCGATAGTCTCCAATAATTCTACCACGGCCATATGCATCTGGTAGACCTGTTAATAAACCAACGTGACGAGCTTTTCTTATTTCAGCAGTATAGGCATCGAAAACACCTTGGTTATGTGTTTTACGATAGGCATTAAAATATTTATCTACTTCTGGATTTAATTTATAATTGTATGCTTCTAATTCTTGATATACCATTCTAATTCCACCAAAAGGATTTACAATTCTCTTTAGTGGTGCATCTGTTTGTAGTCCAACGATTACATCGTCATCCTCACAGATATATCCTTTATCAAATGCATTTATTCCTGACATGTGGTCTACATCAATATCAAGAACATGTTTTTCTAATTCTTCTTTTAGTAATTCTTCACATTTATTCCAAACTTTTGTTGTTTTAGCACTTTTTGGAGATAAAAATGAATCGTCACCTTCATATTGTTTATAGTTTTTTTGTATGAAATCACTGACATTAATTGTTTTTTGCCAGCTACCTTCGTTAAAATTTTTCCATTGTTCCATAAGCCTCGTCCTCCGATTATTAGTATACCACGAATAACTAATTTTTAATATGCTAATTCTTCTTATTAGACACTATTTTTGGTAGTAGTTTACATTGAATTATTTTTTAGTTTGTGCTATAATCTTTGTACATGGGGCTGACTTGGTTTCGACGGGAATATTTGAGCATAGATGGCAAGTCGAATGTCCACGTCACGGACACAAAAAAATAAATGCAAACAAAATTAAAAATGCAGTAGCAAACTTATTTGGTGGAAACCAAGCAGTTGCTTTTGCCTAATAATAATATAATGGCCTGCGCTTTCTTTTAATTTCTACTCGTGAATTTTTAGAAAGCTCGATTTAGCGAGTTATAGCTATTAGTTGTCTAGCTAATAGAAAGAATCTCTAGACTGGTACATTATCTTGGTCGTTAATTACTTGGGTAATGTATAAGAATAATTAGTTAACTAAGCTTGTAGAGGTTTATGTAGCTTTATTTTCGGACAGGAGTTCGATTCTCCTCAGCTCCACCAATAAAAAAATTAACTCTAACTTTTTAGTTAGAGTTTTCTTTTGGTTTAATTTGTTGTGATTCTTTTATTTTTGTACTACTTATATTGTTAAAGTAATATGTAAATAATGATGATACATCATAAAATATTTTGTCTAATTGTTCATCTGATATGTTATATGTTGCTTTTAATGTTCCAATAGAATTTGGTTCAATTTCACCTGTTTGTTCTAAGAAATAAAACATAAGGTTAGAAAATTCTGCTTTAAAGTAATTTCTATTTTTTGGATCGGGAGTTGAACGTGTTGCAATATCAGATACTCTATCATATGGTGAAAGTATTCCATATGATGTTGCCATTAAATCGGACATATTTATAATTGAATCATATATGTTATAGTTATAATTTTCTAAAAATTCTGTTACATCGTCTTTTGTTGCATTTTCTTCAAATTTTGGATTTCCATCTTCATCAATATAAAAGTTTGGGAGAGCAGGGTCACATCCACAGCATCGTCCACCTTTATTTGTTTGTTTATTACCTATAAATGAATGTGTAAGGCATATAAATGCTTCATCTGTCCATCCTTCATCTGATAATATTTCGAAACCAGCTACTGTATGCATTAAGGTATGTGTATATTTTCTTCCAATATCATGAAGTATCCCTAATTTTCTTGCTGTATCTGGATTAAGTCCTAAAGATTTGGCAATATTAGCAGCAGC
Organism: Bacilli bacterium; assembly: GCA_017416535.1. Taxonomy (GTDB): domain Bacteria; phylum Bacillota_I; class Bacilli_A; order RF39; family UBA660; genus JAEDES01. The sequence continues at coordinate 251,129 of JAFQCG010000001.1, forward strand.
TTCGCCTTGGTATAGGCAATGACTAATCCATGCAGTTGTAGAATTTGATGAATTTTCTCTTAGTTTTGAACCTACTGTAATATCTTGATTAATACAATCATAGGCTAATCTCAAAAGAATTTCTTTAAAGTCTTTATCACATTTTATATCTTTTGTATCAAATCCTTGTGTTAGTTTATAACAATCTTCTAAGGATATTGAAATTGGATTTTCTTTATATCGATAGTAGTATTCGATTTTACTACATAAATTGTCTAGTTCTTCATATGGAAGAGATTTAATACACATTAAAAATGCATCAGATGCTGTATTATTATTTTCATATTTTGCGGTTACTTTATGCTTAGTAATATTTTTATAATAATTACTTGAAAAATTTAAATATTGTGTCATTATATCGCCTCCTTATATTTGAATTATAATACATAAAGTGGTTATTTTAAAGATTTTTTAATAGGTATATGACAACATTTTAATATTTTGTTAAAAACATATTGACAAAAACAGAAGAGGGGTCGTATAATGAAATTGTCAGAAGAGTGCACTTTTTTTTGATAAGACATATTAACATATTGTTAATAACAAAAAGAAGGGATGACTATGAGTAATTATGAAAAGAGTGGTAGAACATTTATAGCATATCAAGGGAGAGAGTATAGTAACCATGATATTGTTGCTAGACTAAATAGAGATTGTCCAGGTGGATATACTGTTAAGAGTAATACTAAAAGGGATGATGGGGTTGTTTTTGCAAAAATAGTGTGTGATAACTATTTAGAAGATAGAGATCCTAATCATTCACAGGTTGGTGTTATGACTGTTAATGGATATGATCAAGATGAAATTGGTAATGCAGTCAGGGATTATAGTACTTATAATATTGATGATTCTGATAAATATCATGTGCTTGTAAATAGACTTTATCGAGATAGTGGAGAAAGTGTATTTAGAAAACTTGAAAGTAGAATGAATTTTTGTTCTGTTATTTGGGATGGTAGAACAAAAGATTTAATTGCTGGAGTTACTAATGGTAGAAAATCATATACTAAACTTTATTATGGATATACAAATAATAATGAAGAATTAATGTTTTCTAATGATGCTGAAGTATTAAGGGATTTCTGTAGTGAAGTTATTGAGATGGAAGCTAATACTTATATGAAAAATGGGGAATTATTTACTCTTGATGGTGAACCTATTAAGAAAGGAAATGATCCTTTAATTAAAAAAACTCGTCAAAATGCTGATTTTTTATTAGATGGATTAAATGCTTTACTTGTTTCAATTACAAAGGAATCTGTAAAAGCGAAGATTGAGGAAAATTTAGATGAATATTTAGCTTCTGATGATCCTAAGAAAAAACTTACTGATTATATTACTAAGGAATTAGATGATATAACTAAAAAAGAGGTTTTAGAATTAATTAATCGTGTTATTGATGATTATAGATTAGAAGAAAATGTTGAACAAACTTTGAGAGATTTATTTGATAATGTTTTGGAGGAATATTCTAAAACTGTAAATGTTCCTGTTTCATATAATGTGTATTTAAATGGTAATCAAGTTGGACAAACTAATGGTGGCTTTTATCATGAAAAGTATCCACAGATATTGAGACAAATTCAATTAGATGAACCAATAATGCTAATCGGACCTGCTGGTTCTGGTAAGAATGTTGCAGTTAGTCAAGTAGCAGATTCTTTAGGTTTAAAAATGTATTATACAAATAATGCTTCTAATGAATTTAAACTAACTGGATTTATTGATGCTGGTGGTAATTATAGGGATACAGAGTTTTATAAAGCTTTTAAAAATGGTGGAGTATTTTTCTTAGATGAAATTGATAATTCTGATCCTTCTGCATTAATTGTTATTAACTCTGCGCTTGCTAATGGATATATGGCTTTTCCTCATGAAACTATTGATAGACATCCTGATTTTAGAATTATTGCAGCTGCAAATACATGGGGTAAGGGTGCTGATTTACAATATGTTGGTAGAAATGCTCTTGATGCCGCAACTCTTGACAGATTTGATAATATTTTCTTTGATTATGATAGACATTTAGAAGAATGTTTATATCCTAATGAAGATGTTCTTAAATTTATGTGGTCATTTAGAGATGCAGTATTAAAAACAAAAATTCCACATGTTGTATCTACTCGCGGAATTGGTAAAGTATATAAAAAAGAAATTAACGGAATACCTGTTGAAGATATTTTAACTTCTAATGTTATTAAGAATTTAGGACAAGATGATGTTAATACTATTGTTGGTAATATGAGAGATATAAATACTTCAAATAAGTACCTTGAGGGAGTTAAACAATTAACTTTAAGGAGGTAGTTTATGTATAAGACATATCGAAAAAATGGTTATGATGTAATGTATTATAGATTTGATTCTATTTCTGAGTTTGTTGATTATTTGAAGAATGCTCCAATTCAATCTGATGCTTTTTATAATCTATCTAGTGAATCAGGTAGTTATAGTTTTACACAAACAAGATCTTTTGATGAAGCAATTGATTTAATAAAATATGGTTATCACGATGACTTTGAAAAATTAGTTCAATTAAAATTAAAATTAGAGAAGTATATAAAAATGTCTAAAAAGAGAAATAAACAATTTAATGATTATATTGGATATGTTCCTGATGTTAAAGCTTATTTAGAAGGAAATCCTTTATCAATGCTAAATAAAAAAAGTGAAATACGTAAGAAAATAAACGTTTATATGAATACATCTTTTTATGGAAATACTTCTAAAGAGGCAATTTTTAATAGAGGTGCAATTGTGTTATCTATGGTTGAGATTTTGGAGAATATGGGATTTAGTGTTGATTTGCATTTGTTTGAAATGTCGACTGTTGGTTCAATGATGCATTTTAGTGACTTTATTTTAAAGGCTGAAAATGAAAGAATGAATATTCAAAAATTGTATTTTCCTCTTTGTCATCCTTCTTGGATTAGAAGACTTAATTTTAGATTAATTGAGGTTACTCCAGATATTACATCTAGTTGGTCTGGAGGTTATGGCAAACCTAGTGATTTAGAAACAATGAAAAAGGTAATAGATTTAGATAAAAATGATATTATTATTCCTACAATTGAAGAATTAAATGTATGTGGTAGAAATGTTGTTGCAGATGCAAATAGTGTTTTTGATTATGTTAATAGAATAGATAGTAAGGAATTTACTTTAGATAGAGTTGAAGAAAGTCCTAAAGTTTATAGAAGATAAAAAAGAACCATTTGGTTCTTTTTCTATGAATGATTTGCTATGTAATTATATACATCTTCCCAATTATATACTTTTTGGTGTTCTTCATTTGATTCATTTATTGGGGAAACAAATAATAGTGCTTTAATTCCTTTTTCTTTAACACTATTACATTGATTTATAGAGTCGTCAATAAATATATCAATATTTTGTTCTTTACAAATTCCAGCTTTATCAAAGGTACATATTAATTCATCATATTCTATACCATGATTTTTTAGGTATTCAGATGATGTTTTATAAGCATCTGTATAAAATAGATTGTTTCTTGCGGTTATGATTGTTATCTTGTGTCCTAGTTTTTTTATTTTTCTAATGTATTCAGCTGCATCTGGTTTTACTGGAGTATTAGGTATTAATTTATCAAAATTTGCTTTGGCAAATTCAAGTTCTTGTTCTTTCATTTTAGGAGTTAGAGTTGTATATGATATTTTATTTTCTTTTAAGTAGTCTAAATCCATATTATAAAATTCTGCTACAGCAGGCATTAGATAATTAAATGTGTTTGTTATTGTATCATCTATATCTATTCCTATATTGAGTATCTTCATTTTATCACTCCTCATTATAATTATAACATAAGCAGTATATATGATATAATAAAAGTAGGTGATGATATGTCAAATGAGGAAATGTTTATTGATTTAGTAATTGATAAGAAACCATATATTAAAAATTTTTCTAATGATCCAGTTATTAATTTGACTGGAGAAAGTGGAAGTGGTAAGTCTTTTTATGCACAACAGTATTTAAATGATGATAATTATATTGTAATTGATACAGATGAGGTTTTTGGAAGATTTGAAACTTCTTCTGGTGTTAATAGGGAGTATGGAGAACATATTAGAGAAAAATTTGATGTATTACCAGAACTTATTTATGAATTTGATATGTATTACCAAGATATTTTAGAATATTTTGAGGGTTGTGGAAAAACTATTGTTATTGATTCTGCGCAATTTAGAAATATGAAAGATGTTAGTAAGTTAAAAGGAAAACTTATTGTGATGAGGACATCTGTTAATACTTGTTATGAAAGATGCTTAGAAAGATATAAAAAAAATAATCCAAATTATTTGGATGAGGATTTTATAAAATATAGTGAAAGAAAGAAAGCTATATATAAATGGTATTTAGGATTAAATGAATTTTTAAAAAGAGTAGAAGAGGTGGATATATGAGAGTAAATTTTTCTGATGAGGTTGTATTAAAGGGTAAGAAGTCAATATTTTTAGCAGGACCTACACCTAGAGAGGAAAAAGTTGCTTCTTGGAGAGTTGATGCTGTTAAGAAATTAGAAGAACTTGGGTTTGATGGAGTAGTATTTGTTCCGGAATATTCTACTTGGGTTCCTAAAACAAATTATGTAGATCAAGCTAATTGGGAAAGAGAAGCATTAACTGAGGCAACCGTTATATTATTTTGGATTCCTAGAAGTTTACCTGATATGCCTGGTTTTTCTACAAATGTAGAGTTTGGTTATTGGTTACATTCTAAGAAAGTTATTTATGGTAGACCAGATGGTGCCCCTAAAACTAAATATTTAGATTGGTTATATAAGACTGATTATAATGAAGAACCATTTAACGATTTAGATAAACTATTAGAATACGCTGTGGAAATTATTAATAGGTTGTAAAAAGACACTGATGTGTCTTTTATTTCTGAATAAATGATTTTGTTTTTTGATAAATGTCTTCAGGAGAATGAAATTCTGTGTTTTGGTAGCCATCTTTATTTACTAAGAATGATAAATGTTGACCTTGTCTTAGATCAGCCAAATCATTAGCGATAATATAATCCATATTATTTTTGTCACATAATTTTCTTGCTACTTCTAATAAATGTTCTTTAGTGACATTTTCTAGAAGTTTAAAGCCTACTAATGTTGCATTTGGATACCAGTTTCTTAAGTTTGAGATTAGTTTTGGTGTAAGTGTTAGTTTAACTGTAAGGTGTGGTTCATAGCTACTAATCTTTGTATCATCATCAACTTTACATGATGGATTAGTTAAAATACTTAAAATTTCTTCTTCTGTAGTTTGTCCAGATGCAATAGCCTCAACTAATTCTTTAGCTAAATCTTCCATTCTAAATGAAAATTCTGGTTTATAATCTCCTACTGCTGAAGAGTGAATAACTAAATCATATTCATTTTTTGATTCTTGCTCTAATGCAAGATACATATCTTGTGTAGTTTCAATTGGAATTGATCTTAAGTTTTTGTGTCCCGCCAAGTGATATTTTTCAAATAAGCCACTTCTAAATACACTTCTTGTTCCAATTAATGTAACTTGTTCTCCACTTTCTAAAAAATTTCTGGTTAATTCAATACCTAGTCTACCAGTAGACATGTTTGTTATTTTCATGACCTCATCAATATATTCGTTTGTAGGTCCTGCTGTGATTAATATTTTTTTCATATTTATCTCTCCTTTCAATTTGTATTTTACTAGTATTTGTGTTATAAGTATAATATATATAACTTATCTTAAATATAAGGAGAAATTATAATATGGATGTAAACTTTGAATTATACAAAATGTTTTATGTAGTTGCTAATAATAAAAGTATTTCTAAGGGAGCAGAGGAGTTAATGATTAGTCAACCTGCTGTTACACAATCTATTAAAATGTTAGAAGGACAATTAGGAGTTACTTTGTTTGTTAGAACTAAAAAGGGAGTAATTCTTACTGATGAAGGAGAAGAATTATACAAGTATGTAAAAGAAGGAATGACTTATTTTATTAATGGACATAATAAAGTAATGTCATTAAAAAACTTAGAAGCAGGTGTTTTAAGAATTGGTGCTTCTACTTCAGTTACTGAACATTATTTAATGCCATATATTACTAGGTTTCATGAACTTTATCCTAATGTTGAAATTAAAATAGTTAATTTATTAACAGATGTATTACTTAAAGAACTTAGAAATGGTAATGTTGATATTGTTATTGGAAGTAATGGTGATTATGTTGATAAAGACCTAGAATTCTTTGAAATATCAGAAGTAGGTGAAGTTTTTGTTAGTAATAAAAAAACTTCTTTATCGAAAGAAGATTTATTTAACAGTAATTTGATATTACAAACTGCACCATCTGTTGCTAGAACTAGTTTTAATGAATATGTTAAGAAAAATGATATAAAATATGTTCCTTTTATGGAAGTTGTTAGTCATAGATTAGTTACTGAACTTGTTAAAGCGGGAATGGGAATAGGTGTTGTTACAGAAGAATATGTTAAGAATGAGCTTGGGAAAAACTTATTTATAGTTAATCATGATGTTTGTTTGCCAAAGAGAAAATTTGGTTATACTTTAGTAAAAAATAGTGTTCCAACATATAGAGTAAAAGCATTTATTAATTTATTAAAAAAATAAAATACTAGTTATCTAGTATTTTTATTTTAAAATATTTTCTAATATAACTTTATTTTCTTCATCAAAGAATTTCCCATTTACTGAGGATGAATGATCAATATTTAATAATTTTATTAGTTCTTCTTTTGTAACAAATTTAATATTAAAGTTTTCATTAATTTCAGATGTTGTTAAGGATTGATTTGATTTATTTATATCTGATGTAGTTTCTACATAATAATATTTTGTTATTGTATATCGTGGCGTTTCTTTTGATATTCGGTAGTTATAAAAGTCTTCATAATATGTTTCTAGTGTTAATATGTTTTCTAATGAGTTTTTTTCAAAAGAAATTCCTGTTTCTTCTTCTAGTTCTCTTATAATTGCATCATCAAAGTCTTCGTCTTTATCGCATTTTCCTCCAGGAAAGATGACTTTGCCTCCTTCTTCAGTAATTGCATATTTATCATTATTTTTAATAATTGCACGTACTTTTCTAAATATTGACCAGTCATCATTTATTTGTGCGTTATTTTTATTTATTACTATATTCATGGGACACCTCTTTTTTATTATAATTAGTTGTTTATTTTTGTGTCAAGTTTGTTTATTATTAATATTTATTTATCTTTTAGTGATATAATTTTTATGGTGATAATATGGATAGTAATCAAAAAAACTTTAATTTATATGTTTTCTTTTCTACATTTGCGAGAAATTTAGTAGAATTATATATTCCTATATTATTTTATAAAGCAGGATATGATTTGCCTAGTATAATGATTTATTTTTTACTAATTCATTTTATATCTTTACTTTTAGATTATCCGTGTATTTATTTATCTAAAAAGTTTGATAATAGAGTTTTATCAATAGTTGGAATAATTGCTTTTTGTTTATTACAGATACTTCTGAATATTAAAATGATTGGTATTTTTTCTATTATACTGATTGCATTTATCTATGCTTTATATAGAAGGGGATATTGGATTGCGAGAAGATATTATAATTTAAAGGTTATTCATAAAGATGATATTTCAAAATCTTATTCAATTATAAGTATTATAAATCAAATTGGTGTTATTGTTTCATCATATATAGGGGCATTATTCTTAGATTATTTTAGTTTAAAAATTTTAACTGTTATATCTATTGTACTGTTCTTATTTAGTGTAATTTATTTATACAAATTAAAGTTTACTCATGAGAAAAATGATATTAAGATTGATTTATTTAAAACTTTAAAGAAAATTCCAAAAGAGGATATATTTTTATTTGGTACTTATGAATTGACTACTGTAGTGAAACTTATTTTTCCTTTATTTTTATATTTATATGTTAAGGACACATTTCAAACAGTTGGTTTATTAACTTTATTTACTAATTTAGCTACTATTTTATTTGCATATTTTTATGGTAAGAAAGTTAATGGTAAAAAGAATTTTTTAACTTTGAGTTTAGTTTTGGTAGTATTAGTATTTTTTATGAAATGTAATGTTACTGGTATATTACTTGTTATAGTTTCTTTCTTTGAAGGTATTGTGGGAAAAATGCATGAGATTTCAATGTCAAAAGAATTTTATGCTTTAAGTAAAAAGTTTGAATATTATAACTATAATTTAGCTTATGAAGTAATTCAAAATATTTCTAGAACGCTAATGACTTTAGTTTTACTTTTTTTTGTAAAAGACTTGAAAATAATGATTTATATTACGCTTTTAGTTATGCTTTCAGGTGTTTTTGTTAAGTTTAAGAGGGCTAGAGGAAAAGATTTTGATATATAAAAAGTATTAGTTTCCTAATACTTTTTTTGTTTTTCATAAGTTAAGTATTCTGTTCCATCTTCCTCTTTTATCCAATAAGCAAATTTTCCTGTTACTTTTATTGGTGAATCTAACGAAATAAAATTTAAGTTTTTCGTAAGATATGCTTTTGAATCTTCTGATATAGATGTAGTGATATGTGGGATTTTTAGTTTGGTTGGATCTTCTTCCTCGTAATTAATATAATATTTCATATATTTTTCTGGAATTTTTACTTCAAAACCGCTGTTTTTTCCATCGCTTCCATATCCAATTAGTTCTATTTCTATTTCTTGCCCAAGTAGTTCATCAAATAATTCTTCATTAGTTGGTTTTGGTTTAAATGTACAATGTATTTCATCATTTAATACAGGTAATTTATTCTTGTCTAAAGAAATAATATAATCTTGAGTTTTTTTATCAAAAAATATTCCCTCGTAATGTACCATGTTGATTCCTCCTTAAATATATTATATTTTTTTTTGAAAATTTTTCCAATTATAATTTTTGAATTCAGAATAATACTAGTTTTAGAAGTATGATTTTTGACTTTTTTGGTTAAATTTGGTATAATATACGGCATTCAGGGAGGAAATTTTATGCAAACGGGGCAGACCGTTAGGTTGAAGTTTTTAATGAGTGTTTTATTCTTAGTAATATTATGTATTGCGGGATATTCTTATAGAAATAAAATTATTTTTAATAGTATTACAGTAGATGTTAATGATAATAGGGTGGTTGAATTTGGTACTTCTAGTTATGATTCTATTGCAATGCTTAGCAATGTATCAGGGGATGTTTCAATAATAAAGGATGTTAATACTAATAAAGTTGGGGAACAAGTGGTTTTATTTGAAATTGAAAAAAGTAATGTTAAAAAACATGTTCCTGTTTCGATAAAGGTTGTAGATAGTGTTAAGCCTATTATTGAATTAAAAAAAGATACAGTTTATGTAAGTGTTGGTAAATCATTTGATGTTTTTGGTAATATTAAGAGTGTTACTGATAATGTTGATGGGAAACTTACATTTAAAAAGAATGAAGAAATTATTGATGGAGATACTAATTATTATACGATTAATGGGTCTGTTAATACTAATCAGATTGGTAAATATAGTATTGAGATTAAAGCTGTTGATAATGCTGAAAATGTTTCTAGTAAAAAGTTTAATGTGGTTGTTACTAGTCATGGTAGAGAAAATTCAATTAAAAGTACAGCTTATTCTTTATTAGGTAAACCTTATGTTTATGGTGGTAGTAGTATTAATGGATTCGATTGTAGTGGATTTGTTCAATATGTTTATGCTAGAAATGGTTTAAAAGTTGGACGCAGTGCTACAGATCAACTTTATAATGGATATGAAGTTTCTTATAAAAATGCAAGAGTAGGAGATATTATTGTTTGGGGTTATGGAAGAAATAATATTACACACACTGCTATTTATGTGGGAAATGGTTTAATGATTCATGCATCTAATCCACGTGATGGTGTTGTTGTTAATAAAGTAGATAGTTGGGGAAGTTATACTGGTGTTCATATCGTATCAGTGAGAAGATTATCATAATTTATGTATATTTTTGTTTGTTTTTGGAAATCCTATATTTAGGAGGATTGATTATGGAAACATTACAAAAAGTATTGTTAGTTATTACAATAATTGGAGCAGTAAACTGGGGATTAATCGGTTTATTAGACTTTGATTTGGTTGCTATGATTTTTGGTGAAGCAACTTTATTTTCAAGAATTATTTATACACTTGTTGGTGTTTGTGGTCTTGTTAATATTGGAATTTTATTTAATCATATTGAACCAACTAAATAGAAAAGACTTCGGTCTTTTTTTGTTTGTTTTTTAGTTTCGAAGGTTGATAAATTTTCTATTAAATGTTATTATAGTTATTAAGAATAGGGGTGATATTGATGGATTTTATAATTACATTTTTTAGAGATGTTCTAAATGGTCCATTATATATTGGAGTATCTATTGTTTGTGGAATATTAATTTGTTCATGTATTGGTTATTTAGGTGAACAGTATTTAAATAAACAAAAAGAGAAAAAAGAATATGAAGCGACACATGCTGCAATTGCAGGAGATATGGTTGATGCTAGTGCTTTTGCTGCAGCACCGGTTCAACAACCAGCTGGTGTAACATCTGTAGAACAAGCAATGGTTGCGCCAGTAGTTGATGTTGCTGTTTCTGCACCCGTTGTAGATTCTAACAATAATCAATAACTTTACTATTTAGATAAAATTTTGTATACTAGATTATAGCATTTTTAGAAGGAGAGGATGTAATGTCAATAACAGTAACAGATGTATTATCCGTATTAAGAGATTTCGTTGATGTCTTATTAGTATGGTTTGTAATTTATTATATTTTGAAAAATATTAAAAATAATATTAAATTATCGTTAATTTTTAAAGGATTAGTATTTATTGTTTTACTTTATGCGGTAAGTGATCTTTTTGGATTTGTAACTATTGGAGTTTTATTAGATTATATTCTTCAATGGGGACCAATTGCTTTAATTGTTATTTTCCAACCAGAAATTAGAACTATATTAGAGCAACTTGGACGTACTCAATTATTAGGAAGACATAAAGTACTAACAGTTGATGAACGTGAACGTATGGTTTATGAAATGGTTAATGCAATTGACTATTTAAGAAAAGAAAGAATTGGAGCATTAATGGTAATTGAAAGAGATATTAGTCTTGGTAATTACATTGATAAAGCTAAAAAGTTATATGCTGATTTAACAAGTGATTTATTAATAGCTATTTTCTATGAAGGTAATCCATTACATGATGGTGGAGTTATTATTCAAGGTGATAGAATTACTTGTGCTGGTGCTGTTTTTCCAACAAGTAATAGTCCTAAGTTGAATAAAAGATTAGGAACAAGACATAGAGCGGCCTTAGGGTTAGCTGAAGAAACAGATGCTATTTGTATTGTTGTTTCTGAAGAAACAGGAAGAGTTTCAATAGCATTAAAGGGAGAAATGTTATATAACCTAACACTTGATGATGTTAGAATGATGTTAATAGATGAGTTAAAACCAAAACAAGATATTGAATTTGAAGAAGAAATAGAGGAAGCAGCTTATGAAGAAGATAATTAGAAAAATTGGAAGATTATTCCACCATATTGGATTATTCTTTGATAAATGGTTAATAACTCCTATTACAAAACTCATCTTAATTGTTATGAATTTCTTCAAAAACAATTCTAAAAATATTGATAGATTTGCTGGTAAAAAATCTACTTTGTTAATAATAAGTATGATTTTAGCATTTATTGTATTTGTATGGACTGATAAAGAATCTAATATTATGATTGATCAATATGCAGAAATTTTATCAGACCAACAAGTAACAGCAGTTTATAATGAGGAATTATATGTAGTTGAAGGTTTACCTGATACTGTTGATATTACTTTAGTAGGACAAAGAAGACACATCTTCTTAGCAAAGCAATCTCCTGCTAAAGGTGTATCTGTTGATTTAACTGGATTAAAACCAGGAAATCATAAGGTTACATTAAAGTATACACAACGACTTAAATCGTTAGATTATAAGTTAGATCCTGAAAATGTAACAGTTACAATTTATGAAAAAGTTAGTGATACTAGAACATTAACTTATGATGTATTACATAAAGATAATTTAGATAAGAAATTATATATTAGTGATATTGAATTAGATAGAACTGATGTAATTATTAAGGGTGCAGAATATAAGTTAAAACAAGTTGCATCTGTAAAAGCATTAGTTGATGTTAATGAAATTCCTAATCCAAAGGCTGGGGAAATTGAATTAAAAGATGTTCCTCTAGTTGCTTATGATACTGATGGAATGATTTTAGATGATGTTGAAATAGTTCCTAAAACAGTAAAAGCTAAACTTACAATTACTTCTCCAAGTAAAGAAGTTCCAATTAAAGTTATTCCAAAAGGAGACTTAGCATTTGGTAGATCAATTAAATCAATGGTATTAAGTTCTACTTTAGTTACTATTTATGGTGAACAAGCTGCTGTTGATGAAATTGAACAACTTGAAGTTGAAATTGATACTAAGGGATTAGCTAAAGATAAAGAATATCATGTTACTTTAAAGAAACCTTCTGGTATTACTGAACTTAGTACAAAAACATTAACAATTAAATTAACTTTAGATGACTCAATTACTAAAGAGTTTGAAAATATTGCAATTCAATTTAAGAATCTTGGAAATAATTATAAAGTTCAAGCATTAACTGATGACGATAGACAAGTTACTGTAGTAGTATCTGGAAGTAGTGATGTTGTTAAGAAAGTTGAGTCTACATCAATTAAACCTTACATCGATCTTAAAGATTATGGAGTAGGTACTCATGAAGTAGAAGTTCAAGTTTCTGGAGATGACTTGAAGTTAAATTATGAATCTAAGACTAAGAAAGTTAAGATTGTTATTACAAAGAAATAGTTGAATGACTATTTCTTTTTTTGTAATAAATTAGTTCTACCTAAATATAATTTAGTATAAATATTAATGGGGTGAACTATGAAAAAAATATTTTTGTTTTTATTTGCAATGATAATTTTTCTTACTGGATGTGGTAAATACAATGAGAAAGATATTGTAAATGAAATAAGTAAAAAGATTAAAAAAAGTTATATGTTAAGTGGTGAACTTGCTATAACTAATAATGATGATGTTTATAATTATGATATTGAAGTTAGTTATAAGAAGGATAATTATTATAAAGTTAGTATGACGAATATGGCTAATGGTCATACACAAGTTATATTAAAAAATGATGATGGTGTATATGTGTTGACACCTGCTTTAAATAAAAGTTTTAAGTTTCAAAGTGATTGGCCTTATGAACACTCACAAATTTATTTATTAGAAGCTTTAATTAATGATATAAAAAATGATAAGGAACATAAATTTGAAGAAGTAGAGAAAGGATATAATTTTACTACTAAGGTTAATTATCCTAATAATAGATTACTTGTAAATCAAAAAATATTTATTGATAAAGATTTAAATATTAAAGAGGTAAAAATATATGATTCCAACGATACTATAAAAATGGAATTAGATATTAAAGATATAGATTATTCTCCAACATTTAAGGATGATTATTTTAAATTGAATTATGTTATGGAGTCATTTGAAGAATTAGATGTTGTGGAAAGTTCTAATTTAGATGATTCTATATATCCATTATTACTTCCAACTAATACAACTTTGTCTAATAGTGAGAAGATAACAACTGATACAGGTGAAAGGATTATTATGACGTTTGAAGGTGATAAGCCATTCTTACTTGTAGAAGAGACAAGTAATGTTATGGATGAATTTACTGTTATTCCTACTTATGGTGAGCCATATATGTTTATGGATACTTTAGGTGTTATGACAGACAATTCATTGTCTTGGACAAGTGGAGGAATTGATTATTATATTGTGAGTGATGTAATGGGAAAAGACGAATTGATTGAGATAGCTCAAAGCATTAGTTCTGTTCCAACTCTTAAATAAGACTTTACGTTGATTTTTACTTATGCTATAATTGATTCGTGGTGATTAAAATGGCAAAAAGTAAAAAAACAATTAATAAAAAGGGAACTACAAAAAAGAATATTAATAAAAAAATTGATGAAATGGAAACTAGTACATCTTATGAAATACTAAAGGTTGTTACTGTTTTACTAGGAGTGCTTGCAGTACTAAGTTGTTTCTATTTAATAACAGTGTTTGTTACTGGTAATAATAGTAAACAAGAGGAAGAAAAAGTTGAAGCTGAAATTCAATATGATGAAATTTTAGCCGGTTCAAGTTTCAATATGAGAAATGAGAAATATTTAGTTGTATATTATGACTTTACTGATGCTGAACTAGCTGAATTAACTTCTACTTTAAATAATTATTCATATAATGGAAAATATAGATTTTATAAAGTTGATATGAGTAATGGATTTAATAAGCAATATGTTAGTGAAAAGTCTAATAAGAAACCTAAGAGTGCTGATGAATTATTAATTAAAGGACCAACACTTATTAAGTTTGAAGATGGTAAAGTAACTAGATATATTGAAGGTGTAGATTCAATTATTGATTATTTAAATTAAGACAAGTAATTGTCTTTTTTTATTTTATTTAGATTTTTTTGTTCTAAATAAAAGTATACTGTGATATTATAATTTATAGGTAAGAAAGGATAGTGCTTATTATGAAGAAAAAAGATAATAAAAGAAATAAATCTGATAAAAAGCCTTTCTTTGGTAAAAAAAATAAGAAGAAAGTTATTGAGATAGATGAAGAACTTGATAATGTAAGAGAAGTTGTTATTGAAAGAGATAGTGGGTTTAATACAATAGAAGTTATGGTCATTATTCTTATATCTGTCTTATTTGGTGTTGTAATTGGCTGTATTTTAAATTCTACTAAATCAATTGGTAAAGAAGTATCAAATGAGGCTAGTGAAATTATTACAACATATAATGCAATTTTAGAAAATTATTATGATGAAGTTGATCCTGGTGAACTTGCAGATGCTGCTGTGTCTGGTATGATTGGAGTTTTGGATGATCCTTATTCGGTGTACATGAATAGTAATGATACTGATTCTTTTTTAGAAAGTGTTAATGGTTCTTTTGTTGGAATTGGTGTTACTGTTGAATGGTCTGATAATAAATTTAAGATTGTTGAGATTTTTAATAATTCACCTGCTCAAGAGGCTAAATTAGAAGTTAATGATTATATTGTTAAAGTTGATGGTAAAAGTGTTGAAGATTTAAGTTTGGATGAGTTATCTAAATTATTAAAGGGTAAGTCAGGTTCCAAGGTTAATGTTACTGTAAAAAGAGGAGAAGAAGAATTAACGCTTAAAGTTAAACGTGGTGTTGTGGAAATTCCTTCTGTAACTAGTTCGATTTTAGAAAATAATATTGGGTATATGACAATTTCATCTTTCTCAGCAACAACAAGTGAACAATTTATTAATAAGCTTGAAGGTCTTGAAAAAGATAAAATTAAGTCATTGATTATTGACGTTAGAGATAATCCAGGTGGTAAACTGGGTCAAGTTAATAAAATATTAGATGAATTCTTTAGTAAGAAGACTATTTTATATAAAATTGTTACTAAAGAAAAAACAACTAATGTATATGCAGAAAATTCAACTAAGAGAAATTTACCGGTTGTTATTTTAGTAAATCATAATAGTGCTTCTGCATCTGAAATACTTGCAGCTAGTTTTAAAGATAATTATAAAAATGTAAATATTGTGGGTAGTGTTACTTATGGTAAAGGAACTATTCAAAAAGCGATAGAACTTTCTAGTGGTGCAAGTATAAAATACACTACTCAAAAATGGTTAACTCCTAAAGGTGAGTGGATAAATGAAAAAGGTATTATTCCTGATGTAGTTGTTGATCAAAGTGAAAAGTATTCTACTGATGCTAGTTATGATAATGATTTACAATTACAAAAAGCAGTAGAAATATTAAAAAAATAAAGAGTCTATGACTCTTTTTTGGTTAATACTGAATTAATTATAAGTTGATTCTCTTTATCTTTCATACTACATGTTGTTAAGATTAGTTGATTTATATTTTCTTTAGGAACTGATATTGTTCCGATTTTTTTTGTTTCCCATATATTTTTAATTATATAGGTATACCTTATATTTTTATATTCTAATATAATTGAATCATTTTTTTTAACTTTATGTAGTTCTTTAAAATATGCCTTTTTTCCTGTTCCTGAATGGGCAGCAATAAACATAATGGAATTTTCATTTGAAGGTTCAATAGAACCAGGTAAAATAGTTATATTTTTTTCTATATTATTTTCTTTTGAGTTTATAGGATATAATTTTTTATTTAATGATATTTTATCTATTGTTAGTTTACCAATACTATTTTCTTTTGGAATAATTTTAGTTACTTTTTTAGGATTTGGTATATTTATACTTGTGGATATTTTATTTTTTTCAATTGTAAAATTATTATAAATAATGTTACAAATAATAATATATGATATTAATACTAATACAATTACAATTATTTTTTTCCACATATTATATCCTTTATTACTTTAATTATTTTTTCAAATATACTTGTGGAAAAAGTATTTGGAACTTTAATTTTATAATTTTGTAAATTATAATATAGTTCTTCTTGGTCTTTAGTTATTTCGAATTCTATTGGTTCTACTTTTTGATATCCTTCTGTTGTTGTTAACTGAGTTAATTTATATTTCCCATAGGGTAGTGTTATTTCTACTTCTCCATTATTATTTGTAGTAATAGTCTTTATTAATTCATCTTTAGAATTATATATATTAAAACTAACATTTGCTTCTGGTTTGAAATTATTTTCTGTTCCATATTCTTTTTTTATTTTAAGTGTTCCTTTTATTATTTCATTTGTT
Source organism: Bacilli bacterium (assembly GCA_017416535.1). Classification (GTDB taxonomy): domain Bacteria; phylum Bacillota_I; class Bacilli_A; order RF39; family UBA660; genus JAEDES01. The sequence continues at coordinate 267,998 of JAFQCG010000001.1, forward strand.
ACATCAATATTTATTATTGGATTTTCAGGAGTTAAAGTAAATGTATATTTTTTTTCGTTTAATTTATATCCCGTTCCTGGAGTTTTTTCTTTTATATAATATGTATTGAAATTTAGATCCTTTATTTGAAATGTTCCATTTTCATTTAGATTTATATCTTTAATTTTAAAATTATACCTATCATATAATGTGAAAACAGAATCGTTTAATATACCATCTCCTTGTGGTTTTGTACTTAATGTTTCACTATCTATTTTCTTAATATTTACTTCAGTATTTATTACTTTTATATTAAATTTATTTGTTTTAGGTGCAGGATCTCCTATAGTTATTACATCTTGATTTGTTGATGATTGATAGAATAATGTTGGCTGGTTATAATATGTACTATTTCTTTCTAATATTACATAATAGTCTCCTGTTGTTAATGGATTATTTGTTTGTATCGCTATGTCATGAATTACTGTTTTTCCAGCATTAGTTTCTTTTATTTTATAGTTTCTTAATGCTTGATTAAAGTCTGTTTTTGTAAATACTTGATTATTTACTGAGTAGTATGTTTGATTATTAAATTGTGTATCTTTTTTATAGTTTTCAATTAATTGTTTTAATTCGTTAGTTTCATTTTCGAACATTTCAACTTTTTCACCATTTTTAACTGAACTATAGTAATATTTGGCACTTGGCTTTGCAATCTTCCATATATACATTTGAGTTAATGCATACCATTTATCTTCGGTATGATTTTTATATCCATAACCAAAGTGTGCTGCGAGTGTCATATTTTCAATTTGTTCTTTTGTATAATTTGTTGGTGATGATGTTTTTGAATATGTTCCATCACTGTTTAAATAAACAAATGGTTCTATACAGTATGCAATTTTATTTGTACCATTTTCTCTTATAAAACGTGCTTGATTATAATATATTAGCCCATCATCTGGATTCTTTTTATTCATCCAGACATTAGGTATATAATTATCTTCATAAAATGATACTGCATATGTATCTTTTGGAATAAAGATAAGACTAATAAATAATAGTATTAAGAAATATATATTTTTTTTCATAAAATTCCTCCTTTTTTCTTAATGGTTTTGATAATAACATTTGTTATTTAGTAGTGCAAACGGAGGATTTTTAATTTTGTGGTGCAATTATATTTGAATTTTATAAATCTCTTATATGAAAATAAAAATTTATATATAATATTCTTTTGAAAAAACAAGTTTATATGTTTTATGATATAATATTTTGTGAGGTGATTTGATGAAAGATATTGAAATCGCAAGAAGTATTAAAAAGAAAGATATTAAAGAAGTAGCAAAAAAAATAGGTATTAGTGAAGATGATTTAATTTTATATGGTAATGATAAGGCGAAGATTAAGTCAGTTAGAGAAAATAAAGATGGTAAACTTGTGTTGGTTACTGCGATAAGTCCTACTCCTTATGGTGAAGGTAAAACTACTGTTTCTATTGGTTTAACGGATGCCTTAAATATTCTTAATAAGAATGTAGTTGGTGTTTTAAGAGAACCTTCTATGGGACCAGTTTTTGGTATGAAGGGTGGAGCAACGGGTGGAGGATATAGTCAAGTTGTTCCTATGGAAGATATTAACTTACATTTTACTGGAGATTTTCATGCAATTACTGCAGCGAATAATTTATTATGTGCCGCTATTGATAATCATATTTATTTTGGTAATAAACTTGATATTAATAGAGTTACATTTGGTAGATGTTTAGATGTTAATGATAGAAGTTTAAGAAGCGTTGTTGCTGGTGGAAGAACTGATGTTTTTGCAATAACTGCTGCTAGCGAAATAATGGCGTTATTTTGTTTAGCAAAGGATTTGAATGATTTAAAAGAAAAATTAGGTAATATCGTTATTGGATATAACAGTAATGATGATGAAATATATGCAAAAGATTTAAAGGTAGAAGGTTCGATGACAGCTTTATTAAAAGATGCCTTTTTACCAAATTTAGTTCAAACATTAGAAGGAAATCCTGTTATTATTCATGGTGGTCCTTTTGCAAATATTGCTCATGGATGTAATAGTATTGTAGCAACTAAATATGGATTAAAGTTAGCTGATTATGTTATAACAGAAGCAGGCTTTGGGGCAGATTTAGGTGCTGAAAAGTTCTTTGATATAAAATGTAGAAAAGCTGATTTGAAACCAGCTGCAGTTGTTTTAGTTGCAACTATTAAGGCATTAAAATATCATGGTGGTGTTAAGAAAGATGATATTTATTTAGAAAATAATGATGCATTAGAAAAAGGGTTATCAAATCTAGTTAGACATATAGAAAATATGAAAAAATATATGAATAATGTTATTGTCTGTTTAAATAGATATGATACAGATTTAGATTCAGAAATTGCTCTTGTTAAGGAATGTTGTTGTTTAAATAATGTTGAGTTTGCTGAAAGTAAAGCTTATTCTTTAGGTGGAGAAGGAGCTGTTGAACTTGCAGAAAAAGTGGTTTCTATTTGTGAAAAAGAAAATAGTTTTAAATTACTATATCAAGATGATGTAGACCTTGTGGAAAAAGTAAAAATTGTTTCAAAAGAGATTTATAGAGCAAGCGATGTTATATTTTCAGATTTAGCGTTAGAAAAATTAGAATTATTGAAAAGTAAGGGTTTATCTAATCTTCCAATTTGTGTTGCGAAAACACAGTATTCATTCTCTGATGATTCGAAAGCTGTAGGAGCACCTGATAATTTTGTTATTAATGTACGCGATGTTAATCTTTATAATGGTGCTGGATTTGTTACTGTTTTATTAGGAGATATAATGACAATGCCTGGTTTATCAAGAAATCCAAATTATGAAGTGATTGATGTTGTTGATGGAGAAATAATCGGAGTAAATTAAAGGAGTAAAATCCTTTTTTTTTATGCATTAATATGTTATACTCATATAAGAATAGAGGGTGATAGTTTTGTATTGCGGTAAATGTGGATTTAAAAACCGTGATGATGCTTCTTTTTGTGGTTCTTGTGGTAATAAACTAGCAGTTGTTGAAGTTATAGAGGAACAAGTTGAATCATTAGAAGATGATGATGAGGCTCTTGAAGTAGATAATAATGTAGAAGATAATAAGAATAATGTAGAAGTACCTCAAATGGTTGATCCAAACATAGAGGATAATATTCCTGGTGATGAAGTTTTAGATGTTGATGATAAACAAGATAGTAGTGTTGCTCAAGAGAGTAATGATGTTATTAATAATCAAGCAACTGAGCAAAATAATATGATAAATGCTCAACCAATGATTAATAATAATGCTAATCAAGAACAAAGTTATACTACTATTCAAACGTTTAATAATAATCATACAGCAAGTTCTAATAAACTTTTATATATAATTTTAATTATAATGGGATTAATACTTATTGGTTTGTTAGTTGGAGTTGTTTTTGTTATTAATAAACCTAGTAATTCTTTAGATACGAGAACTATTATGATTTATATGGCTGGTTGTAATCTAGAAAGTGAGGGTGGACTTGCTTCGAATGATTTGAAGGCAATATTACCTGAAGAAATAGATTTAGAAAAAACTAATATATTAGTTTATACTGGTGGTACTAAGAAATGGTATAACGATTTTAAAGAAGATGAAAATGCAATATACTTGTTAAAATCGACAGGATTTGAAAAAGTAAAAAGTTATAATTTAACTAATTTAGGTGATTCTAATACATTTAAGACTTTCTTAGATTTTGCTTATAATAATTATAGTGCAGATGTTTATGATTTAATATTTTGGGATCATGGACTTGGTGCTTTAGGTAGTATAAGTGATGAGTATTCGGATGATTATTTATCAATTGCAGAAATGGCTACTGCATTAAAGAGTAGTGGATTTGGGAAGAAGAAAGTAATTGAAACAGTAACATTTAGAACATGTTTAAATGGAACAATTGAAGTTGCTGATACATTTGCACCTTATGCAAAATATATGATTGCTTCTGAAGAAATTACTATTGGTTCTGCTAGTTCTAATGTTCTTAGTTTCTTAAATGGAATAGAAAATGATGATGATGGTATTGAGTATGGTACTAAGTTCATTAATTCATATAAGAAACAAGTGGAAGAAATTGATTTCTTTGGTACTACTGATTCAACATATTCAATTATGGAGTTGGATAAAGTTGATGAATTAATTACTGCACTTGGTAACTTTGTTAGTAAGATTGATGTAAAAACTAATTATGCACAACTTGCTAGAGTAAGAAGTAATTTACATCAATATGCTGAGGGTAGTGGATGTACAGATTATGATACCGTTGATTTACATCAAATGGTTACTAATCTTAAAGACTTAGCTCCTAATGAGGCTGAAAAAGTGTTAACAGCATTAAAAGATGTAGTTGAATATAATTGGGCTACTAATAAGTTTTCGAATGGTATATCAATTTATTTCCCATTCAAGGGAAGTGCTGGTGCTCAACAAGTTCATATGGGATTATATGATCAAATTGATTTCAGTAAAGAATATCATAAATTTATTACATCATTTTATAATGCGAAAAATAGTAGTACAGTAAGTGCATTTAGTTTACAAAATAGAGAAGTATCTACTGTTGATAAAAATGAATTTAGTATTCAACTTACTGAAGAAGAAATGAAAAATTTTGCTTCAGCACAATATATAATTTTCCAAAAACAAGAAGATGGTACATTTATGCCGATTGTAAATAGTAAGGATTATAAGTTATCTGATTCTGGTTTATTAACTACTAATGTTAAAAATAATTTGTTAAAATTAAAGGATAAAGATTCTGGTGAAGAATTTTATATGCAAGCTACAGAAGTAACTTCTAATGATTCTAATCGTCAATACGTTGCCATGGGAATTTTATATTCCTTTGAAGGTGAAGTTAGTGATTGGGAAGTTGAAGGTGCTAACTTTGATATTAGAGTAGATAAAAATAAGAAACCTCATATTACTAAGGTTACTAAGGTGGAAAAAGATGGTTTAGCAACTCGTGTATTACAATTAGATAATTTTAGTACAGTTCAATTTACTAATTATAGATATGGTATTTTAGATGCTAAAGGTAATTATAATGAAAATTGGCAATCACAAAATACTAAATATTTAATTGAATTAGATGTAGAGGATATTACTAAGGAATTAATTGTTGGTTCTTTAGATGATGCAGATAATTATTATTGTATTTTCAAAATAGCTGATATTACAAATAATTATCATTATTCAAAGTTGATTAAGATAGGAGGATAATATGGATAATAATCAAATGAATGGAATGCAAAATAATATGAACCCAAATGGTGTTCAAAATCAAGTTCCTGTTGATAATGGGATGAATCAAACTATGGCACAACCTGCTGCTATGCCAGTAAATAATGGAATGCCTCAAGCTGCGCCACAACAAATGCCAGTTGATGCTGGAATGACACAAGCTATACCACAACAAATGCCAATGGATGGTGCTGCACAACCTGCTGTTATGCCGGTAAATAATGGAGTTCCTCAAGCTGCACCACAACAAATGCCAATGAATGGTATGCCACAACAACAAATGCCTGGAGCACCTGCACCAAAGAAAAGTAATACTGGATTAATTATTTTAATCATTGTAATTGGAGTAGTTATTTTAGGATTAGCTGGATTTATTGGTATTTCTTTATTAGGAGGAAATTCTTCTAATGGTGGAGATAATCCAGAAGTAGAAGAAGTTGAACCTGGTCAAGAAGAAGTTGTAGAAGATGAAGGAAATGTGGGACAAGTAGATAATTCTAATACTCAAACAATTACTCATAATGGATACAATTATAATGTTGATAAAGGAATAGTTTATCAAGTTCAAAATGGTATGTTAGTAGTTAGAAATGCTGCAGTTACAGTTTCTGCTCAAATGTCTTCAGCTTATGGAAGTTATTCTCAATATTTAGCTTCTTCTGAAAGTTTAAAACAACAATTAGTTTCTTCTGGATATGGAACAATTACTTATGAAACAAAGAAATATAATAATAGAGATTATATGGTATTTAGTGGTACATATCAAAATATTCCATTCCAATTCTTTATCGTTGGTTTAGATAGTACTCATGTTATTCAAGGATTAATGATTACTAAAACTGGAACTGAATGGAATGATGGATATAATATGGTTGAAGATTTTGTAAGTGACGTTAACGGTACTGGTTCTGGTGAAACATCATCATCATTCTCAGTAAGCATTCCTGGTTCAAATAATGGAACATTCTTCCAACAAATTAAATAATATATAAAATAAAAAATCCACAGATTTGTGGATTTTTTTATTTGTTCTTTTTTATATTTGTTGCAATATCAATTAATTCTTTTTCAGAACGTATATCTGATTGATATGGATAGTTTTTTCCGCGTTCAATAAATTTTTTCTTTAGTTGATTTGCTTTATCCATATCTTCTTCATATAGTAGTGCATATGTATATTCTGTTCTTATAACTGATGGAAAATCTTTCATTGATTTAATAAAATTTTGTAATTCTGGTGTCATTAATTTTTTAGCAGTGTTTTTATTATCATTTATTAATTCGCAAAAAATTCTATCACACACTAATAAATTTCTATGGATACCAATAATTGCTGTTTTTGCTCGAAGTATTTGTTTCATTCTTAGATTAGCATCTTCAAAATTATGTTGATCCATCATTCTATTACATGTAAATACTGCAATTGATGCAATTAAATTATTTTTCATTTCAATTGGTTTAGGAATATAGAACCATTCATCCGGCATGTTTTTTAATCTTGTTCCTTTAGATTGCATTTCATTTATTTTTAGTTGAATCCAAAATGCTTTTTGTGCATCAGGGTTTATTTTTAAGGATAAAGCATTATATCCATCATTATCAATAGTTCCTGTTTTCATTGGAATTGCATTTAGTGCTGCAAAATAAATTCCATAGGCAATTGATAATTCAAATATTACTGATATAAAGTCGTTGTCTTTTATAAATAAGTATATTATAAAGAATATAATACATGAGATTATGTTTAATAATGCTCCACCTAGATTATATATAATAACGGGCATCTTGTTATCTTTTAAATCCGGAGGTGACATTAAACATTGTCCTGCAGTTCCAGCTATTGTTAGTTTTTTAATTTTTAATTTTCCACCTGTTTTTAATAACATAATATTTCCTATACGGAAAGATGAAAATTTATAACCAGTCATTAATCCAAATATTAAATGTCCTAGTTCATGAATAATTAATTGAACATACATTGTTATATATATACTTAGGAAAAATATAAGCATTAGGATTATTTCTTGTTCATCTGGTATTGAATTGAGGTGACTATTTAAACTGAATATTAAAATAACAGTGAATAATATTGATAATACAATATTTATTATTAAACCAAATATTTCAATTTTTTTCTTTTTCATAATACTACCTCGTTTCTTAGTTAAATTATAACATAAAAAAAACACTAGTTAAACTAGTGCTTTAATTTTATTTTAAGTATGAGTCTAATGCTTTTGGACGATACATTAATTCATCCATATCACATGTAGGAACAAATCCTGGTTTAGCATTGATTACATCTGGTAATCTATTAACAATAGTTGCACAAGTTAATTCTACTGTAGCAGGTCTATTTACTGTGATAGTTGTTTCTGGTTCACCCATAACTGTCCATTCATTTTTATCAAACTCATCTGGACCATATACTTTACCAATACATTCAGATTCAATAATAATTCCTTCAGCTGTTTCAGTTGTTACAATGGCGCTCATTCCTGTAGCATCTCCTTGTTTAACTGTCATATTTAATGTTGAAGAAGCAATATCTTCTTTATATGTAGTTGGAACACATTTTTGTGTTTGATTAGTTACAGTTAATCCTAATTTTCTTGCTAACCAACCATTAACATTCCACATGTATGATGGAGAATAAGTTCCACTTTGAATTAAGTTATCAAGTTCTTCTTTACTCATTCTATCTACGCTAGCAATTTTTTCATCAAATTCAGGTAATGTTAATCCTGCACCATGTGCTTCTGCTAAAGCTATTCCATAGTCTTCTACGTTATATGAAGAACTTCCTTTGATTTTTGTAATTTTGTGTGTTGATGCAGCTATTGCGCTGATTAATTCTCCCCAATAAATATCTTGGTATCCTGAACCTGTAATTGTACAGTTATTTTGAATTGCAAGTTCATTAATTTTATTAGATAATGTTGGATTTGAATTATAAGAGAAGAATGCTTCTTCACATGTTGTGATTGCATTGATTCCTAATTTTGCACATAACATTAATGGATTTTCAAGGTCACTTAATAATGACATTGTTGTTACGATACATACATCAGGTTTTACTTCTTTTAGTAATTCTTCTGCGTTTTCAGCAGCTGTAACTTTAACTCCTTTTGGCTCACATCCAATGATTTCACCAATATCTTTACCGATAACTGCAGGATTTACGTCTATTGCTCCTACAATTTCAGCTCCTTTTTCGTATACATAACGCATTGTGTATACAGACATTTTTCCAGTACCATATTGTACTACTCTGATTTTTCCCATTTGTTTTTCCTCCTTAATTTTAGAATACGCTAATTTGCATATTTTTATCAACAAAAATGCATAAGAAAAAAAGAGAGTTTACTCTTTTTTACGATGCATTTTCGGGCTGAGTTGGTTGTTCTGGAGTTGGTTCTGTTGTTCCTACATTATTATTTTCATCTTCATTAGGTGTATTAGGTGTAATAATAGTAGGTTGTTTTTCATAAATCCAGATCTTTGCTGTATATAATCTATTATCATATTTAACAGTGTATTGATATTCACCAGGTTTTGCTGTATTAACATCTTTTAAGTTAATAATTATATTATTACGCACTTCATCTGTTAATTGTTCAACAATATATGTAGATACATTTGTTGATAGGGCAGAACCTTTTTCTAAACTTAAATTTTTAAGTGTTAAGTCTACTTTTGGTAATGCTTTTGGTTTAATAACAAATGCTGCGCTGTATTTTTTCTTTTTATAACTAATTGTATATGTGTATGATCCTGCTTGATTAATATTTACTAATGAAGTGTCTAATTTTAATGATTTAATGATACTTTCATCAATTTGATCAATATTTTCAATATAATCTTTAATATTTAAACTAATTGGATTATTTATTTCTAATTCAATGTCTTTTAGTTTAATTTCATTTGTTTTGGCTTCTGCAACTTTTTGTTCAGATACGGATACTGTGTAGTTATGTTTAATAATTGTTTGATTTGCAGTTGTATTCATAATTAGACCGCTACTAATTAAAAGTATTCCACAAGTTGCGATTGTTAATGATAAAAATCGACTTTCTTTTTTAGTAATTCCTTGCTTCATCACACACACTCCTTATCTTAATATTGATTATATTATATTTTTCAATGATTCTCAAGAATTTTTAAAATATTTTGTTGAAAAATGTATAGTTGTAACATATAATTTAAATAGAGGTGAGTTAGATGTCATTGATTTGGGTAATTGCTTTTTTAGGACTTTTACTAGTTGAATTTATTACTGTAGGACTTGTTTCTATATGGTTTGCAGTTGGAGCGCTTGGGGCTTTAATTACATCTTTTATTACTGAGTCAGTTCTTATTCAGACTATAGTATTTGTAATTGTTTCAGTTGTGACTCTTTTTGTTACAAAACCATTAATGAAAAAGTTGAAAATTACTAATTATGAGCCTACTAATTCTGATAGAGTTATTGGTAAAGTAGTTGAAGTTACTAAGGAAATTAAATCTAATGAATATGGTGAAGTGGTTGTTTTTGGAACTGTTTGGTTAGCTGCAAGTGATAAAAATCATAAAGTTGGTTCTAAAGTTGTAGTTCAAAAAATTGAAGGCAATAAACTTATCGTAAAAGAAGAAGGAGAAGAATAATTATGGAGTTAATTTTATTTATTATTATTGCACTTGCTGTACTTTTTGTATCAGGAGTTAAGATTGTATCTCAATCAAAAGCACAAGTTATTGAAAGATTAGGAGCTTATCATAGAATTAATCATACAGGTTTAAAATATGTTATTCCTTTCTTTGAAAGAGTTTCTAATACTGTTAGTTTAAAGGAAATTGTTAAAGATTTTGCACCGCAACCAGTTATTACTAAAGATAATGTTACAATGCAAATTGATACTGTTGTATATTTTCATATAACAGATCCTAAGTTATATACTTATGGAGTTGAAAATCCTGTTAGTGCTATTGAAAATTTAACAGCAACAACATTACGTAATATTATTGGTGAACTTGAATTAGATGAAACATTAACATCTCGTGATGTAATTAATGTTAAGATGCGTTCAATTTTAGATGTTGCTACTGATCCATGGGGAATTAAAGTAACTCGTGTAGAAGTTAAAAATATTATTCCACCAAGAGATATTCAAGAAGCAATGGAAAAACAAATGCGTGCTGAACGTGAAAGACGTGAAGCTATTCTTAAAGCTGAAGGAGAAAAGAAAGCTGCCATCTTACTTGCTGAAGGTGAAAAAGAAAGTGCTATCTTAAGAGCTGATGCTAAACGTGAAACAGCTATCCGTGAAGCAGAAGGTGAAGCTGAAGCTATTGTTAAAATTCAAGAAGCTACTGCTCAAGGTTTAAGACTTTTAAAAGATGTTAATATGGATGAAGCTTTATTAAAATATAGAAGTTTTGAAGCAATGGCACAAGTTGCTAATGGAAATGCTACTAAGATTATTGTTCCAAGTGAATTACAAAACTTTGCAACAGCTGGAATGGTATTTAATGAAATGATGGATAGAAAACCATTACCTCCAAAATCTGTAGAATTACCAAAACCAAAAGCAAGAGTAGTTCCTGAGTTGTCAGAAGAACCAGTTACTAAGTAATTAAAGCACCACTAATGTGGTGTTTTTTTGTGGACAGTTTTTATCTTCATATGTACAATTATATTAAAGGTTGTTGATTATTATGAAACGTAAGTTAAAAAAGAAAGTTAAAATTTTTATTTCGATATGTTTAATTGTTATTTTATCTTTAATTAGTGTTTATATTTATGATTTTAAAAAGATTGAAAATAGGAAAGATGAAGTAGTTAAAATTAATTATGTATCAGAAATATTAAAATTAGAAAATAATTCTTTTGATGAAGATTTTTTAGAGTGGGTTAATTATAATTATGATACTGTTTTGGAGAAGTTATATGATAGTTTAAGTAATAATTTATATACTGATTCTTTTTGGCATAATGAAACAGGCAATTCTTTTATTGTATTAAATGATTTGTACTTAAATAAATATGAGAATAGAAATGATTTAAAGTATGTATATGGTAATAAAGAAAGTGTTAATATTGGATTTGCTGGTGATGTTTCTCTTGCGGATAATTGGACTATTATGCCTAAATATAAGAGTCGTAATAAAGGTGTATATGGTATTTTATCTAAAGGTATGATCAAATATATGTCGGAGTTAGATTGGATGAGTGTTAATAGTGAATTTGCTTTTAGTAATAGGGGTTCTGCTATGGCGGGTAAACAGTATACTTTTAGAGCTAATCCTAAACATGTTAGTATTTATAATGATATGGGTGTTGATATGGTGACGCTTGCTAATAATCATATTTATGATTATGGACAAAATGCTTTTTATGATACATTAAGTACATTAAAAAATAATAAAATTCCATATATTGGTGCAGGTTCTAATAAAAAAGAGGCAGAAAGTGCCTATTATTTAGTTATTAATGGTTATAAGATTTCTTTTTTAAATGCTACAAGAGCAGAAAAATATATTATGACTCCCGATGCTAAAACAAATAGTCCTGGTGTTTTTAGATGTTATGATACTACTAGATTAAAACAAAGAATTAAGGAAGAAAAAGAAATAAGTGACTATGTTGTTGTTATTGTTCATTGGGGAAAAGAAACTTATCATACATTAGAACAGGTTCAACTTAGTAGTGGAAAAGAATACATTGATAGTGGTGCTGATATGGTGGTTGGACATCATGCTCATGTTTTACAGGGAGTAGAATTTTATAAAGGAAAGTTAATTGCTTATAATCTTGGTAATTTTATTTTTAATGGTCATACTGTTGATACTGGTATATTAAAATGGGAACTTAATAATAATGGGGAAAGTAATTATTATTTTTATCCAGGAATTCAAAGTGACTGTTACACAAGAGAAGCTAGTAGTAATGAGGCAAAGAGAATATATAATAATATGAGTAATTGGTCAATAAATGCTAAATTTTTGGAAGATGGACAAATAGTTGAGAAGACAAATTAAAAAGACAATTTCTTGTCTTTTATAAGTTTAAATATATAAGTATATGTAATATTAATGATAGGGGAACTAATATCAAAAATTTTAGTTTCCTTATTTTATGTCTTACTAATATCATTCCAAGTAGTGTACCTATACTTCCACCAAAAAGAGATAGTATTAATAAATGGAATTCACTAATTCTTTGTTTTTTCTTTATAGCTAATATCTTATCAGTAACCATTAAAATTAGAGAAACAATATTTATAATTATTAAATATATATTAATTATTTTCATTTAGTTTTTTACCTTGATAAGAGTCTCTTCTTACCATTTCTTTGTCAATATCATTTAATACACAGAATTTTTTTGTTAACCATTTAGGTTCAACTAAGTCATCTATTTTAGGATCTCCTGTAATTCTGTGAATTACTATTTCTGGTCTTAATAATTCTAATTGGTCTATTACGATATCAACGTATTCTTCTTTTGTTAAAACATGGAATTTATCTTTTTGATATAGATATTCTAATGGTGTATCTTTTAAGATACTTAGCATATGTATTTTTATTCCTTGAATATCTAAATTATTTAAATATTTTACTGTATTTAACATGTCTTCTTTTGTTTCATATGGAAGACCATTAATTATATGAACTATTACATCAATGTTTCTTTCTCGTAGTTTATTAGTCATTTCTTCAAAACATTCTAGTGAATGACATCTATTAATTAATTTTGTAGTTTTAGGATTTGTTGTTTGTAGTCCTAATTCTATTGTTAAATATGTTTTTTTATTTAATTCTTCTAAGTAGTCTAAACATTCATCTGTAATTGAATCTGGTCTTGTAGAAATATTTATTCCAATTACATTATCTTGTTTTAAGACAACATCATGAAGTTTTCTTAAAGTTTCCACAGGGGCATAGGTATTAGTTCTTGCTTGAAAGTAGCCTATGTATTTGGCTTTGGGCCATTTTTTAAGCATTACTTCTTTAACTTCTTGAAATTGTTTTTCAATTGACTCTTCTTTATTACCGGCAAATTCTCCGCTTCCGGTTTTTGAGCAATAGATACATCCACCATATCCAATTGTTCCATCTATATTTGGACATGAAAAATTAGCGTTTAAACTAACTTTAAAAATTTTTTCGTTAAATCTATTTTTATAATAATAATCTAAGGTATGATATCTTTTATTTGTATTTGAATATTTAAAATTATTAATCATTTTATGCCTCGCATATTGTATATAAATAGATTGCTTTTAATGTATCAATTGGGTTTAGGAGAGCTTGTTTTCTTAATTCGTTATAATCTTGTAGTTGAAGTAATTTGTATAGTTCAACTTCTTTTTTATCACATGTTTTATTTGTTTCAATTTCATCCTTTAAATATTTCTTTAATTTAATTTGAAGATATTTGTTAAAACTATGATGTGTATATACTCGTGTATCGTCTAGTTTAAATGATTTAGCAAGAGATTCCATTACGCGAAGTAATAATTTTCCTATTATTTCATTTTTAGTTTCATCTTCAATTGAGATGTTTGTATTTATTAATTCTTCAAATGCTTTAATAGCTTTTTTGTATTTTAAGACTTTATTAAATACATGTAGATATGTATCTTGATATAATTCTCTATTTTTTTCTAGTTGTGTTTTTCTAAAAGTATACTTATTTCCTTCAAATTTACCAAATACTTTCATTGTATCGTTATAACCATACTTCATATTTTTTTCTGTACCTTTTTCATAGAAGTTTAAGAAGTTTGTTAATTTGTTTTTTGGTTTAATATATGTAATTTTTGTTTTTTTCTTTGGAGATTTTTTTAAACCAGGTGCACTTAAATCAACTGCTATTATTTCATCAGCACCCATATCTATTGCGAGATTGATTGGTAGGTTATCATGATATCCTCCATCGATATGCTTTTCTCCTTCAATATCTTTCTTTTTAAAGGCAGGGAAACATGAAGCAGATGCCATTAGGTAGTCATCTAATTGATTTTTATCAATATCACATTTCTTTAATTCCATAGCTTGTTTTGTAGTTAGATTGTATGTTGTTAAACCATAGTTTATTTTTGATTTATAAAATTTACGTAGGTTTAGAGAACGTTTAATTAGTTTTTCTAAATCTCTTACATCCATACCGCCATATTTTATAAAGTGTTTACTATATAATTTATATATTTCAAAGTTATTTGTACTTTCGATTGCATCTTCTCCAAATAGTACTTTTAAATTAATTTTTTTCCAAATATTGATTGCTTTTCTGTAGTCATTTTGAACAATCATAGCACCATTTAATGCACCTACTGATGTACCTGTTACAATATCAAATTTAATATTTAATTCCTTTAATGCTTTCCATACTCCAATTTGGTATGATCCTTTGGAACCTCCTCCGGATAAAACTAATGCTTTCATTCTCTCACCTTTCTTATATTATAGCATTATTTATCTTTATAGGAATAGTAATTTTCTTTCCGACAAAAGTGCTTAAATTATATCATAATTATTAAGAAAAATCAATTATAGTGTGATATAATATATATAGTAGGTGGTAGATTGAAAACAAAGAAAGTTAAGTTAAAATTAAAACAAGGTGTTATTAAAAAACTAAAAATAATTGGGGTTATTCTAGGTGTTTTATTAGTTGCATATATGTTTTATTGTAAACAACTTAGTCAATTTACTGAATTAGGATATAGTAGAGAAGCAAGTAAAAAGATTTTATTTAGTGAACATAAAGAGTATATTTTAACTGTTAAAGAAAATAAAACCTTAAATGCTGCTTTTGAAAGTGAAGATTTTAAAGATAAATATTTGAAGAACTATGCAAAGATATCTTTTGTTGATCATAAGAGTTTAATAAAAAATATTAATAAGTTATTAGAGAAGGGTTATTCTAATAGTGATGTTTCAATAATACTTACTCATGGTAGTGAAGAAGATGTGATTGAATTTACTAAGAGAGAAAGAGTAAGATATTTAGAAGAATTTTTGGATTTTCCATATGCTAAGATAAAATATTATGATAGATATATTGCTTATACTGATGAAACAGGTGAGGATGAGAAAACTACTGTTATTCATGTTAATTTAAATATGGATAAAAAGGAATATGAAGATGCTGTTACTGAAGATGTGTTTAGTTATGATATGTTAGTTAATAAGTTTCATTATTTAGAAGAAGAATTTATTCCTAATGATTTGATAGAAATTTCTGAAGAATATAGAGGCGGGACAGAAGTAGTATTAGCTAATAGAACAGCTGTAAATGCGGTTATTCAGATGATTGAGAGTGCGAGTATTGATGGATTAGAGTTAGTAGTTAATTCATCATATAGAAGCCATGCAGATCAAATAGAGATTGCAGAGTTTTATCGTAAGTGGTATGGAGATAATTATGTAGAAAATTATATTGCTAAACCTGGATATTCTGAACATCAGACAGGACTTGCGTTTGATATGGGTAGTAAGAAAAGTAAGACATTTGCTGATTCTAAGGAATATGAGTGGATTATTAAAAATGCTCATAAGTATGGTTTTATAGCTAGGTTTACAAAGAGAGGACAATCTATTACTGGTTATAGAAGTGAACCGGCTCATTTTAGATATGTAGGTAAAGAAATAGCTGAGTATATTTATAAACATAATATTACTTTTGAAGAGTATTATGTAATGTTTTTAGATAAATAAAAAGAGACTTATGTCTCTTTTTTTATGCTACATTTAAGTATTCTTCTAGAGTAATATTTTTATTGTAAATTGTAGTTGCGTGATTTACTCCAATATATCGTATATGCCATGGTTCGTATTTGTATCCAGTTATATTTGTTTTTCCTTTTGGATATCTAATTATGAATCCATATTTATGAGCGTTATTTGCTAACCATTTTCCTGCAGCAGTATTTCCATAATTATCATCAATTGCTCCAACATCAAATGCTAGTCCTGTCTGATGTTCTGAATGACCTGGACGAGCAGAATAGGTATCTGCTTTAGCAACACCGTCCATTGCAACATAATTATTATATATTGTTTTTTGTCTTGAATAAGATCTAAATCCTGATACTAGTGGCATTTTATGGCCTGCTTTATTTGCAGCGCTTTGTAATTTGTTTAAAGCACTTTGTGCAGTCTGATTAACACCTGGATTATATGTGCTAGGTAGAGAATACTTTTTATTAACTAATAGTATTCCATTAATATATGTTATTCCAGAAGTAGTAGTTTTTACTTCTTTTTTCTTTACTGTTATCTTTCTTTCAGCAGTTGCTTGATTATTACTTGAATCAGTTGCAGTATAAGTTAGTTTATATTCTCCAACTTTTTTAGTATCAACTTTACCGGTAACTTCAACTTTAGTGTTTTCATCATAATTATCTGTTACTTCATAACCAGGATCTTTAAATGTTTCATTTTGATAAATACTAATATTACCTTTAGTTAACTTTATTTCTGGTTTTGTTGTATCGACAATAATAATTTCTCGTTTAATTTCTTTTTCTGTTTTTAATAATTTAATTTTGTATGTAAGTATATAACTTCCTATTTTTTTGGTATTTACTTTTCCTATTACTTTATATTTGTTATTTGTACCAGAAACAGATGCTCCTTCTTCTTTGTATTCACTATTTACTTCTAACGTTATTTTCTTTTTACCTTTAAGTTTTATATCTAAAAATGGATTATAAAAAATAAAGTAAATTGAAGTTGTTATTAATGCAATTAGTAAGATAATTGACGATATAATAATTATTTTCTTTTTCATAGTCCCTCCTTAAATATTTTCGCTTTTAGTATATCATATTTAGTCATATTTTGTTTTGTAAATTTCAGTTTTTTATGGTGTTTTTAACTTGGAATATTTATTTAGGTGTGATATTATGATATTAGAGTAATAAGAAGGTGGTTAATATGTATCCGCTTGGAAGACAATTTAGTGTTGATTCCACTAAAGCAAAGAGCGATGCTAAGGCAATCATTCAAGGTACTAAATATCGTATTTCTGTTATATCAGAAAGAGTTATTAGACTTGAGTATTCTGCTAGCGGACAATTTATAGATAGACCTACACAGTTAGTTAAAAGAAGAAATTTAGGACTACCTGATTTTTCGTTGCGTCAAGATACGCATATTTTGGAAGTAAGTACAAAATATTTTACTCTAACTTATTTGAAGGAACAACCTTTTATAGGACCTAAAATGGATCCAATGAAGTTCTTGAAAATTACTTTAATGAGTAGGGAAAAAGATAGAAATAAAGATTGGTATGTTGGTCATGCTGAAGCTAGAAATTTACTTGGTAATATGATTAGTGTAGATATGGGAATACCTAAACCTTTGGATAAGGGTCTTTATTCTTTAGATGGATTTGTTTCTTTTGATGATAGTGTTACAAAAGTAATTATGGATGATGGTACATTAGCAGATGCACCGGCAGATCATATGGACATATATGTTTTTATGTATGATAAAGATTTCAAACAAGCTTTACTTGATTACTTTAAAATGACAGGTGCTCCAGCACTTATTCCTCGTTATGCTCTTGGAAATTGGTGGAGTAGAAATATTACATATGATGATAAATCTATTAAAGAATTAATTAGAAATTTTGAAAAGAATAAAATACCGCTATCTGTTATGCTGTTTGATCATGATTGGCATTATAGAGATGTTGGTGCTTATAAAGGACTTAAATCTGGTTATACTTTTAATAAAAGTTTATTCCCTGAACCAGAAAAAATGATTGAGGAGTTTCATAAGAGGGGAATTAGAGTAGGTCTTTGTGTTAATCCTACTAATGGTATTTATCCTCATGAAGAATATTATAAAAATATAGCAGAAGCATTAGGATTACAAGAATCAAAAATTATTTTATTTGATCCATTAAATCCTAAATTATTAGATGTTATGTTTAAAATGTTACTACATCCATTGGAAGCTAAGGGAGTTGATTTTTTCTGGAATGATTCTATGGGTGAAAATAATATTACTAAATTGTGGGCTTTAAACCATTATATGTTTTTAGATAGTGGTAGAGCTAATAATAAGAGACCAATGTTACTTGGAAGAGGAAGTGTTTATGCTCCTCATAGATATCCAATTACCTACGGTGGTTCTAGTGAGATTAGTTGGGAAGCATTAAAAAGATTACCGTTTATGTATTTAAATGCCGCGAATGCGGGAGTAAGTTGGTGGAGTCATGATGTTGGTGGAAATCATGGTGGTATTGAAGAAGGAGAACTTTATGTTAGATATCTTCAATTAAGTACTTTCTCACCAATTTTAAGATTCCATGGAGCAAGAGGGGTTTATTATAAAAAGGAACCTTGGTTATGGGATGTTGAAACTGAAGAAATTGCGACTGATTATTTAAGACTTCGTCATAGATTAATTCCATATTTATATACAGAGGCTTATAACTATACAAAATCAGGTACACCACTAATTCAACCATTCTATTACAATTATATGTGGTGTTATGATGATGCTACTTATAGAAATCAATATTATTTTGGTTCACAATTATTAGTATGTCCAATATTAGATAAAATGGATAAAACTATGGAACGTACAATTCATAGATTCTTTATACCAGAAGGTATTTGGTATGACTTTATTACTGGAAAGAAGTTCCCAGGTAATAAGAAATATGTTTCATTCTTTAAAGAAGAAGATTATCCAGTTTTTGCGCATGCTGGTTCAATAATACCTTTATCTAATAGAAGTGATTATAATAATACAGGGATACCTGTTGACTTAGAAATTCAAATATTCCCAGGTGTAAGTAATACATATACAATGTATGAAGATGATGGAGTTACTGCTTTATATAGAGAGGGTTATTTCTTAAGAACATCAATTGATTATAATTATTTAAGAGATAATTATACTGTTGTTATTAGAAGTGTTGATGGTAAGAGTGGTATTGTACCAGATAGAAGAAATTATAAAATGGTATTTAGAAATACTAAGAAACCTGAAGAAGTAATTACATATTTTAACGCAGAAAAACTTGAATGTGTTTCTTACGAAGATGGTAATGATTTTATAGTTGAATTAAAGGATATTCCAACTATTGGTCAAGTTACTATAAATTGTAAGGGAAAAGATATTGAAATAGATGCTGCTCGTTTAATTAACGATGAAGTAAATAGCATCTTAATTGATTTGAAGATTAATACATATTTAAAAGAAGAAATAGCAGAGATTATGTTTGGTGAAGAAACAATTAGTAAGAAAAGAATTGCTATTCGTAAATTGAAGAAAAGGGGACTTTCTAAAGAATATATTGGATTATTCTTGAAATTATTAGAATACTTAGGAGAAGTTTAGGAGGACTCATTTATGAAGACTAAACAAGATATTATAGATGAAGGAATTAAGAGGTTAGAAAAGTTAAAACAAGAAACTATTCTTAGATATACTGATGAAATTGAGTTTGATCAAGATTTATCTTTATATGATGTAATGATTAATCATTTTGTTAATGGTGACTTGGATGATGTTTTTGATGCATCTGTTACTAAGGGAATGAGTGATAAAGAGAAAAATGATCATTTTGATTTAACTAGAGAGTTTGTTGGATTATGTTTTTCTAATGGAGATGTTGATTATTGGTTAGATTCATTAGAGAATACTCCAATATTTGATTATAGTTTAATTGCTTATTCTATATTTAATAGTTATGATTTTTTACTTCATCTTGCTAAAGAAGGAGGAAGGGATGCTTTAGAGTTACTTGTTTCTCTTCGTGCGAGTGAAGACTTAAGAGATACAGCTTTAGTAAATTATTTAAAGAATACTTTTGTAGATGACAAAGTATTAAGTAGTGTATTACTTGATATGTCTAAAAAAGATAGTTTTTATAATATATTCACTGATGAACAAAAAGGTATTTTATTAAATTATCCAGAGGGTACTTTATATGCTTATGGAGAAGATGATATTAGAATTACTTATCCACTAGTACTTGGGGTAGAAATATATAATAATGTTAATAGTGATGATCCTATTACAGAGATTAATGAGAGTGATTTAGAACCTTTACTTTTAACTTTAAGTGAATTCTTTAGAGAAGGTGAGTTTGAGTTCTATGATGAAGTATTAACATTAGTTGATAAATATAGAGATTATGTTAGAAAGAATGATATTACTTTAAGTACTGAAGTATCTAGTGTTAAATTTGATACTGAGAGTGAACTTATTCAAGAAGCTTGGTCTTCTGGAGATGAAATGTTAGGTAGTACGTTTGATACTCCATATACAGGTGGAAGTAAATAAGAAGCTTTGGCTTCTTTTTTTGTGAAAAAATATTGTTGAAAAAGTGAACCTGTGGATATTGACAAAATGATGTGGGGGGGGGTACAATTTTATTAGAATAGGAAGATAGGAGATAAATTTATGAAGAGAAGTGTGTTTAAAATAATATTAATGTTAGTTCTATTTTTGGGAATTAGTTGTAATGTTAATGCTGCAGAGAAAAATTGGACTGTTTCTTCTGGCATTACTGAATCAGAAGAAGTTAAAGGAGCTACTTATGTTGTTTTTTCTGGAAAAGGAGAAGTTAACATTACTAAGAGCGCTGCAACTTACATAAAAATTGCTAAAGATGCTGAAATTATATTAAATTTAAATGGTTATACAATATCAACAAGTGATTGGACAGATGTACTTGTAATTGAAAATATGGGTAAATTAACTATTAATGGTTCTGGTACTGTAGTTAATAAAGCAAATAATGGTGACTGGTCAGCTGCTGTAATAGGTAATCACCCTGGTGCAACATTGATTTTAAATGGTGGAACATATACTAGAAGTAAAAATGGTAAAACTACTGGTAATAGTGGATATATTATTAAAAATTTAGGTTCTGTTGTTGTTAATGAAGGTGTTAATCTAAATAATGGTGATACTACAAAAGGGTCTTCTTTAATTGCATCTGGCTGGGATATATCAAATAGTGCTAATAATTTGGGATATTCATATGATGAAAGTGTTAAAACTAACCTAGTTATTAATGGTGGAACATTTGTTGGTGGAAAAAGATCTGTTACTAGTGATACTGGAGATAATACTGTAATTAATGGTGGGACTTTTTCTGAAGGAGCAACTGGTATATTGAAAGCTGCAGGTAATGTTCAAATTAATGGAGGAACATTTAAAGCGGTTACAGGAAAGAATGTTTTAGAAGTCGAAAATGATGGTAAAATTAATGTTACAAATGGTGATTTTAATCAAGATGTATCAAATTATATGAGTAATGATTCAGAAAGTATTAAAAATGAGGATGGTACTTATACAGTTAATTTTGTTTATGCTGATTATAGTAAAATAGACAAAATTATTGAGAAAGTAATTGATGAAGGAGTAGATACTTATACTAAAGAAAGTATTACTGCTTTAGAAAAAGAACTTGAAAAAGTTGATTGGGAACTTGGAAAGAGTAAACAAGCTGAAGTTGATAAAATGGTTGAAGCTGTAACCAAAGCATTTAATCAATTAAAGAAAATTGAAAATCCAAAAACTGGTAATAGTGCAGTAACTTATATTCTAAGTGCAATTATTATGGTATTAGGTATTGGTGGATGTATTATTTATAGAAAAAAATTATTTAATTAATTAGTAGTTTGTACTTGAAAAAATTGAGAAATAATACTATACTATTGATATATTTTTGAGATGTTGCTGGTAGTAGTAGTAATTATTCTTAATTTTAGAGAGCTTATGTCTGGTGAAAATAAGTATTAAGAGGTTATGAACTTGACTAGTTTATTAATATGTAGGGTAAGACCTTTATATCTATTAAAGTTGCATAGTTTAACTATGAATTAAGGTGGTACCGCGAACTATTCGTCCTTATGTGGATGAATAGTTTTTTTATTAATAAAGGAGGATTTATGCAAGAATTAATTTTATTTATTATGAGTTATGTTGTTATATTTATTGCTTATGAATTATTAATTGTTAATAGGGCGAAGAAACATGAGAAGAAGAAAAAAGATAATAAAGAGCCTGTTGAAATTAAATTTTTAGTAACAAAGTATAAGTTTAATTTAAAAAAGTTAGATTATCATAAGTTATTGCATGTATGTGCATTTGTATCTTCGTTTGATATGGCACTTATTGTTACACTGGCAATGTTATTTGAAAATGGATTATTACAAATGCTAGTGGTTCTACTGCTCGTAGTTCCAGTAATATTAATTAGTTATTATATAGTTTATTTAGTTTATAAGAAGAAAGGATTGATTTAGATGTATAATTTTAAAGATATAGAAAAAAAATGGAGAAAATATTGGGAAGAAAATGATACTTTCCACACTGATGTATGGGATTTTAGTAAACCTAAGTTCTATGCTCTTGATATGTTTCCTTATCCATCTGGTGTAGGACTACATGCAGGACATCCTGAGGGATATACTGCTACTGATATTGTATCTCGTATGAAGAGAATGCAAGGATATAATGTACTTCATCCAATGGGGTATGATTCATTTGGACTTCCTGCTGAACAATATGCAGTAAGTACTGGAAATCACCCTAATGGATTTACACAAAAGAATATTGAAACTTTTGGTGAACAATTAAGATCTATTGGATTTGATTATGATTGGACTAAGACAGTACAAACTAGTGATCCTGCTTACTATAAGTGGACTCAATGGATATTTAAAAAGTTATATGAAGATGGTTATGCTAAATACGTTGATATGCCAGTTAATTGGTGTGAAGAACTAGGTACAGTTTTATCAAATGATGAAATTATCGATGGTAAAAGTGAACGTGGTGGATATCCTGTTGTTAGAAAAAATATGAAACAATGGGTTATTGACCAAGCTGCTTTTGCAGAAAGATTACTTGAAGGAATGGATGAAATTGATTGGCCAGAATCTACTAAAGAAATGCAAAGAAACTGGATTGGTAAATCAATTGGTGCACATGTAATCTTTAAAATAAAAGATACTGATAAAGAATTCAAAGTATTTACAACTCGTTGTGATACATTATTTGGAGCTACTTATTGTGTTATGTCTCCTGAACATGAACTTGTTGATTTAATTACAAGTGCTGATAAGAAGGATGAAGTAGAAGCTTATAAAAAAGTATGTGCTTCTAAGAGTGATCTTGAAAGAACAGAATTAAATAAAGATAAAACAGGTGTATTTATTGGTGCATATGCAATAAACCCTGTTAATGATAAAGAAATTCCAATTTATATTTCTGATTATGTACTTGCTACTTATGGTACTGGAGCTATTATGGCAGTTCCTGCACATGATGATAGAGATTATGAATTTGCTAAAAAATTTAATATTGAAATTATTCAAGTACTTGAAGGTGGAGATATTTCTAAAGAAGCTTATACAGGTGATGGTGTTCATATTAATTCTGGATTTATGGATGGTATGAATAAAGAAGATGCAATTGATGCAATGATTAATTGGTTAGAAGAAAGAAAGATTGGTTCTAAACAAATTAATTATAAGATGAGAGAATGGATATTTGCTCGTCAAAGATATTGGGGAGAACCAATGCCAGTTGTTTATGAAGAAGATGGTAAGATTCATATGCTAGATGATAGTGAATTACCACTAGTATTACCAGAACTTGAAGATTATAAAGGACATAATGGTAAAGCTCCTCTTGAAAATGCTACAGAGTGGAAACAATATAATAAGAATGGTATCAAAGGTGTTAGAGAAACTTCTACAATGCCTGGTTCTGCTGGTTCTTCTTGGTATTTCTTAAGATATATTGATCCAGAAAACGATAAAGAGTTTGCAAATCAAGAATTATTAAAACATTGGTTACCAGTAGACTTATATATTGGTGGTCCAGAACATGCAGTTGGACACTTAATGTATTCTAGAATTTGGACAAATTACTTATATGATAAAGGATTATGTCCAGTTAAAGAACCATTTAAGAAATTAGTACACCAAGGTATGATTTTAGGTGCTAATGGAATTAAAATGGGTAAGAGATTCCCAGAATTCTGTATTGACCCAATGGATATTGTTAATAATTATGGTGCAGATACATTACGTTTATATGAAATGTTTATGGGACCACTTGAAGCTTCTAAACCTTGGAGTCAACAAGGTGTTGAAGGTGCTCAAAAGTTCTTAGACAGAATTTATCGTTTATTTGAATCTGGTAAGATTAAGGATGAAGAAAATAAGAATCTTGAAAAGATTTATCATCAAACAGTTAAGAAAGTTTCTACTGATTTTGAATCATTAGGATTTAATACTGCTATTAGTCAAATGATGATCTTTATTAATGCCGTTTATAAAGAAGATGTATTCCCTAAAGAATATGCTGAAGGATTTGTTAAATTGTTAAATCCAGTTGCTCCTCATATTGGTGAAGAGTTATGGGAAATGTTAGGACATGATAATACAATTGCATATGAAGCATGGCCTACATGGGATGAATCATTACTTGGAGAAGCAGAAAAAGAAATAGCAGTTCAAGTTAATGGTAAAGTAAGAGCAACAGTAAAAATTGCTGTAGATGAAGATGAAGAATCTATTAAAACAAAAGCTTTAGCTGAAGAGAATGTTTGTCGTCATATTGAAGGTAAAGAAGTTGTTAAAGTTATTGTTATTAAGGGAAAAATTGTTAATATAGTAGTGAAAGGTTAGTGTTAGAGCTAATCTTTTTTTTATAAAAAAACAGTTAGTTTATTTTACTAACTGTTTTGCATGATTTTGTTTATAGATATTGTTCATGTCTTCTAGCCTTGATGTTATTGTTTTTGAAACCCAGAATTGTACTTCCCATGGTATGCTGACTTGGTTAATTTTTTCAACTTTTTCAAAAGCTTCATCAACATTAATATTATTTAATTTTGTTATACAATATTTTGCTTGACTTGGATATTTTTGACAAAAATTTGCAAAATCAATAAAAAAGTCTTCAGTGTCATCTTTATTAATTTTTAGATTTGATTTAAATCCATCAGTAATTCCGTAAAAGTTTTGTCCTTGCATTAATGAGCTAATGAAATTTTGAATGTTATTGTCTAACGCTGCCATTGATGAGTTGTCATAATCTGGAGTTAATCTTAATGGTTTTAGACCTTTTATAAAACCAATATTTGTTTCGTTTTTGTCACTTTCCATAATTAATCCGTAAAAGCACCAACGTTGCATTAGCTCTAACATTAATTGTTTTGGATCTACTCGATCATCGTACATTGAAGCGGCAAGAACTAAATTTGAAATAGTATTTTCTTTTAAGTTTATATTTATATTATTTTCATCATATATATTTTGAATATTGGCTTTAAGATTATCACTTGAAATAATTAATTCTGTTGAGTCTAGAAAATAATCAGTTAGAACTCCAATTGTTCCTTTATATTCTGCTACTTCATAGTGTGCCATTTCTATATCTGCTTGTTTTCCTAATTGTTCAGCTATTAATTCTGCCCATATTTCATTATTTAGAGAACCATACTTATATATGTATGTTTTCCCATCTTTTTTTAGTTTAAATTTTGGTTTTCTTCCTCTTAATTTATCTGGAAGAATTGTATATGAATTATCAATTGTTATCATATAAATCTTCCCCCCTCTTTTTTTTCTGTAGATTATAACATAAAAGTTGTTTTTTTGCAATTTTTTTTAATTTTTCTACATTGTTTGCGAAAATAAATATTTATAATACTTTTGGTGATTGTATGAAAGTTAAGATATTTGATTTAGAAGATGAAAAAGATTTAGAAGATGAAGTAAATAATTTTTTATCTGATAATAATATTAATGTAATTGATATTAAATATCAGGTTAGTGTAGGAGTATTTAGTGATGAACAGGTCTTTTGTTTTTCAGCGATGATTATTTATAGTTAAACATTAAGATAGAAGTCTTAGTGTTTTTTTTATGTATTTGTGGTATGATAATAATATTAGGAGGGATAAGATGAAGGACAAGACGATGAAGAAAAATTCATTTGTTACTGGTGCTTTTATTACTACTTTAGGTATTGTTATTTCTAAAATACTTGGTATTGTGTATGTTATTCCTTTTCATGCGGTTATTGGAGAACAGGGTGGAGCATTATATGGTTATGCTTATACTATATATGCTTTATTTATGTCTTTAGCAACTGCAGGTATTCCTCTTGCAATGAGTAAGATTGTTAGTGAGTATCAAACATTAGGTTATTATAGTGCGAAGAAAAGAGCGTTTAAAATAGGTAAAAAAGTTGCTTTATTATTAGGGTTTATATGTTTTTTAGTTTTGCTTTTATTCGCTCCACTTTTAGCTAAAGCAATACTTGGGGATTTAGTAGGTGGAAATACTATAGAAGATGTAACTTTTGTTATTAGAGTTATTTCTACTGCAATATTAATAGTTCCTGTACTAAGTATATATAGGGGATATTTTGAGGGACATAGATTTATGAGTCCTCCATCTATATCACAAGTTATTGAACAAATAGTTAGAGTTTTAATTATTGTTTTAGGAAGTTTTTTAACATTAAAGGTATTTAAATTATCACTTACAAGTGCAGTAGGTGTTGCGTTAGTAGGTGCAACAATAGGGGCATTTGTATCATATTTTTATCTTGTTGATAAAAGATATAGAAATAAAAAGAAATTTGATGAAAAAGTTAGAAATGTAAATGAGCCTATTATTACTGATAAAATGATTTTTAGAAAATTGGTAGTATATGCTGTTCCATTTATATTAATTGATATATTTAAGTCTTTGTATAACTATATTGATATGGTTACTGTTGTTAAAGGGCTAGTAGAGTATGCTAAGTTTAGTGTAAGTGATGCAGAAACAGTAATGAGTATGATTTCTACATGGAGTTCTAAATTTAATATGATTATCTTATCAGTATCAACAGGTGTAATTGTTAGTTTAATTCCTAATCTTACACAGAGCGTGGTAAAGAAAGATCATAAGGATATTAATAAGAAAATTAATCAGGCATTAGGAATATTGTTATTTTTAATGTTGCCAATGACTATTGGATTGAGTTTTTTAGCTGAACCTGTATGGATGTTATTTTACGGAACTAGTAAATACGGTCCAAGTGTTTTAGCTTACTTTATATTTGTAGGTCTTATTATGGGATTATTTACTGCAGCAATTTCTATTGTTCAAGTAATGAAAGATTATAAGACAGTATTTATTAGTTTAGTTACGGGAGTAATTATTAAATTTTTATTAAATACTGGTATGATTAATACATTCCATCAATATGGAATGCCTGGGTATTATGGGGTTATTACTGCAAGTATAATTGCATATTTGGTATCATTTATAATTTGTTTAGTATCATTACATATAAAATATAAAGTTGAGTATGAGGAAACTGTTAAAAACTTTATGGATATCTTATGTGGATGTATGTTAATGGTTGTAATACTTTTCTTAATGAAATTTATTATTCCAATAGTGAGTTCTACAAGAATTATTAATTTATTTATAATTCTTGGATATTCTGTAGTAGGTTTAATTGTTTATTTATTATTTACTTTAAAACTTGGTACTATAAAGAATGTGTTTGGAGATAAATTAAATAAGATTTTTAAGAAGTAGGGATATATATGAAAAAGAAAAAACAATTAGGTGCTTTTGATAAGTTTTATAGATGGTTTATGACTATTACTATATTATTATTAGTGGCTTGTATTTTATGGTATATCTTTGTTGAAAGTAAAATGTAAAAGAAATGTTTAATCTTTTCTTTTTTTGACATATTCTAACAGTTATTCCTGTTAGAATTTTTTTGTTGAAAGGAATGATTATATGGAAAAAGATAGAAGAAGTAAAAGTTTATTTATTTTAGGATTATCAATATTGTTGCTTGGTACGACATTGGGTTTTGCGGCATTTTCTGCTAATTTAAGGGTTTCTTCTAGTGCAACTGTTACACCAAATGAGGTGGATTTTAAAGTAGTTGCGTCGGGTAGTGAAACTGATTCTAGTGTTGATATTGTTAGTCCTAGTACTGTTGGTGGTGCGTCTGCTGATGATGTTGTTATTGTTAATGAGAAAGGAAGTTCTTCTGCAAATATTAATGTTAATTTTACAGAACCTGGTCAAAGTGTTACATATCAGTTTTTTATTCATAATGAAGGTGAATATGATGCTCATTTAAAGAGTTTAGATTTTAAAAATGTTATTGATTCTAATAGTAAAAAAATTTGTAATGTTGTAGATGGAAGTGATGCGACAGTTGAACTAGTAAATCAAGCTTGTGAAGATATAGAAATATCAGTTGAACTTAAAAATGGTTCGGATTTTTTGGAATTTAAAGATAGTAATACATTTGAAAATGTTACTTTATTAAAAGGAAGAGTATCATCAGGAAAATTTAATATTACGTATCCTGATGGTTCTGCAAGAGCGGATGGTGCATTTAATATTCAGTTTGGGGATATCGAATTTACGTATAGTACAGCAAAATAAAAAAAGAGCTTAAGCTCTTTTATTTTGTTATTTTTTTCTTTAGATTTTTTAGTCCGTGGTATAGACTAAATGCTATGTTATATGTGTTATACCAGAATGGTGAAATAATTAAATCAAATTCTCCAATTAGTTCTGATACATGTCCACCAAAACTTTTTTTGAATAGGAATAATCCATATAATGGATTTTCTTTTCTAAAGTCACCTGTAATTCCATAGAAATTATATTTTTTATAGTTGTTTTCAACAGCCATTTTTACACCCGCGAAGTGAACTGTATACGCTGATTGGAATTGCATTAGTTTAGCAGTTGAACCTCCATATAAAGATAATACTTCATTACCATATACTAGGAAAAGAATTCCTCCAAGTAATGTTTTTTCTCCATGTTCTTTTTTAAGTTCTTCAATTTTTTCTAGTTGTTTTTCTAAACGTTCAATTGCTTCTTTATTTTGTTTATTACTTTGTTCATATTTTTTATCATTCATCTTTAGAAGATTATTTTCTTTTTTATTAATTCTATCTTCTAATTCATCTTTATTTTGTTTTAATTCTTCTTCTGTGTTCTTTCTATATTCATTAAAGTCTATTTCTGCAAGAAGTACTTTTAAAATTCCTGAATCATGTAGAGCATCCCACATACTTTCGTAATAAGAAAGTGGTCTATCTACAAATTCGCGTCTATCACTTGTATGTTGCATGATGTCTTTAAATAATGGAAGTTCGTCTCTTGTAATTTCTCTTGTTGAAATTCCACATTTTTCATTTTTACGAAGAATTTGTCTTGTCTTAGATTCCATATCTTTCATAACATCATCTAGTGTTCTGTTTTCTGTTTCAATAACGTGCATCCATCTTGGTTGAAGAGTATCTTGCATTAGGTTAAACCCATAATGCTTATATCCTAATTTTTTAAGATTTTCTACAGCTTCTTTATTATTAAAACCATCTTCTACAATATCACCATTGTTGTCGTGTTCAACATATTCAACATATGGATCAATTTTTATAAATATTGCTCCATGTTCTTTTGCATATTTTTTTATTTCTTCTGTAAATGTTTTTAATAGTTCGTAATTTTTATAGTCTATTAAGAATCCACGAGGGGAATAAAACATTTTCTTTTTAACAAAAGGAACTGTTTTGGCAAGTAATAACGCAGCTCCTACGACTTTTTTTTCATCTTTTAAACCAACATAATGTGCTTCCCATCCATTATTTGCTTTTAAATCAGCCCATTCCTTAGTTTGATGGAAAGTAATTTGTTCATGTTTATCTGCATATTTTTTAAATTCTTTTTCAGTTAGAGTTACTAGTTTCATCTATATCCTCCTTCTTAAATTTATTAAATAATGGGATTAATTTATTTTGAATAAAGTTGGTTATATGATTTGTTACTAAAACATAGTCACCGGCATATTCGATAAATTCTCCACCAAATTCCTTTTTAAATTCATTGAAACTTGGACTACATTCTAATGGACTAAGTTGATTGAAAAGGTTAAATGAATTATTTTTATAATATTTAATATATTCATTATAGATTCTATAGTTTAATTTTGTATCTA
The DNA here is from genome assembly GCA_017416535.1 of Bacilli bacterium. GTDB lineage: Bacteria > Bacillota_I > Bacilli_A > RF39 > UBA660 > JAEDES01. The sequence continues at coordinate 298,293 of JAFQCG010000001.1, forward strand.
ATAATACTTGGTTATTTGCTTCACTTAGAATCCATACTTTATCTTTTTGTTCCATTGTTAGAGTAGCACTTATTGTAAGTGAATTTCCATATTCTAATTTATATTCTTTAAATCTTTTTAAATCATCGTTAATTTTATTTTTTTGATTTCTTAGAGTAGTTAATCTTTCCTTAGATGATGCATCTAAGTTGTCTATTGGAATTATTGCGATTTGATTATTAACTCTTACTAATTCTTTTTCTAATATTTTAATAGTTTTTGTTATATGTAATTTTCCTAAGAATAGTTTAACTTTAGTATGTTCATTATTACTGAAAATATCATATATTGTTTCATAATAATCATTATTTTGATTGTTTTGTAATTGGAAGAATTCTTCTAAATCTTTTTGAGAACCTACTATTAGTTCTGCATCATATTTTTCAGTATCTTTTAAATTACTTTTAACATTTTCTGAATATGATTTTTCAATTTCTTTTTGTTCTTTTGTTAAATCGATTTTATAAGTATATTCTAACAACTTAATATTTGAATTTCTTTTATAACCTAAGTCTTTTAAATTATTTAGTTCTTCATCTTCTGTTGATATAGAAGGATTAATTCTAATTGAAGTTGCTTTTCTTGATTTAGCAAAGTCTTTAAGTTTGTTTGTGAATATTCTTAATGTTCTTTTATTTTTATAATCTATTACAAAACCACGTGGTGCATATAAATTTGAGCAGTTTAGTGGTAAATGTTCTTCTAATAATAGTGTTGCGGCAATTATATCATTATCTTCATCAACTAGGCCTAAATAGTGTGGGGTTACATAATTTGTTACTTTTTCAAATTCTCCCCATGCTGTTGATTGCATAAAGTGAGTGTCGTTTTGTTTTTTTATATGATTGTCAAATTCTATTTTACTGATACTTCTAAGTTTTAACATCTTTGTCATCCTTTCAATACTAGTATAACATAAAAGAACACTATGCAACAAAAAAAGAACGTAGAAACGTTCACATCATATATAGACTATCATCTTTTTTCAGATAATCAGATTTTTTTTGATTTTCTAGTAAAGATATTCTTTCTTTTAATTTATATATTTCTTGTTTTAGTTTTATTATTTCTTCCTCAATATTATTTTGAGGATATGGGATTGGATTTGGGATAAATGGGTAATGCATATTCATTTTAATCAACCTCTATTTCGTTTTATTATATGCAATTAAGAAGTATTTTGTGATAAAATAGTTGTAGGTGATATTATGAGACTTAGAAATGTAAAAAATAAAGAAGAAATATTAGGTGCATCGCCTTATTTAGTGAAAAATCCAGAGGAAAATATCGGTAAATGGAAAGAAGCATTTGGTAATGATAAACCTATTTATATTGAAATTGGAATGGGAAAAGGTAAATTTATCATTGAGAATGCTTTGAGATATCCGGATATTAATTTTATTGGTATTGAGAAATTTGATAGTGTTTTAGCAAGAAGTTTACCTAAAATACCTGAAGGATTAGATAATCTATTAATTATTAGAATGGATGCGTTAAATATTGAAAATGTTTTTTCAAAAGAAATAGATAGAATATATTTGAATTTTTCAGATCCATGGCCTAAGGTAAGACATCATTTAAGAAGATTGTCTAGTAGAGTTTTTCTTGAGAAATATGAAAAGATATTTAGCGGTGATTGTATAATTCATCAAAAGACTGATAATCAAGGATTATATATTTATTCGTTAATGAGTTATAGTGAAAATGGTTATGTTCTTAGTGATATAACATTTGATTTACATAAAGATAAGGAAGATATAATTACAACGGAGTATGAAGATAAATTTTCTAGTAAAGGAATGCCTATTTATTCTGTTGTTGCGACTAAGTCTGTCCAAAAAAGTAAATAGATATAAAATATTTTACATTTGAAAAAAATTTGATATAATGTAATAAGAGTAGGTGAAATATGAAAAAGATAATTGTTTTACTCTCTATTGTTGTATTATTTGTATCTGGATGTAGTGTTTATAGGTTAGACAGTACTGATTTAGGAACAAATATTAAAGTTTTATTATCAGAAGATGTTAAGATATACAATGTATATTTCGATGGATATAAGTATTATGTACCAAAAGGAGTTAAGTTAACTAATAAGGAAGAGTATAATGCTACTTTTTTAGATAATAATGGTAATAATTATTACTTATATGTTGATGCGATAAGCTATTATAATAAAACAGAAAATACTTACATGATTAATGATAAAATTCATTATTCTAATAAGTTAGATTATAATGGAAAAACTGGATATATTAACATTGAGGAAATTGATGGTAAGTATTTTGTTCATTTTATGTTTAACTATGCTAAAATGGAAGCGTATGTTTCAGAAGAAGATTTAACAACAGTAGTTAATAATATGTGCTTTATTTTAAGAACAGTAAAATTTAATGATGATGTTTTAGAAAGTTTAATTGGGGATAATGTTTTAAGTTATCAAGAAGAGAACTTTACGTTATTTGATACAGAAAGTTCAAATGAAGATTTCTTAGAAGTGGTAGAAGATGGTGAATCTACTAGCGAAGAGAGTTATTTTAAGTCTGATGAGGAATTCGAATTAGATGAAAACTATTAAAGAGGTGAATATATGGGCTTATTTGAAAAAATAAAGAATGCTTTATTTGAAGAAGAATATGTTGAAATTGAAGAAAAACCTAAAAAACCAAAGAAAGAGGTTTTTAAAAAAGAAGTTGAACGTCCAATAGCTAAGAAGGTTCTTTTACCAAAGAAAGAAGAACAAAAAATTGAAGAATTAGACGAAGCAGAATATTTAGATGAAGATTTCGAAATTCAACCTAAAAAGGAAGAAAAAAAAGAAACAAGAGTAGAAGAGATTCTTGATGATGTTAATGATTTTAAAGTTATGGATGATGAAGACTTTAAAGTTGAGGAAGAAAACTATAGACCAGTAGAACCAAAGATTGTGAAAGTTTTTGAGAAGGATGAAAGACCTGTTAGAGAGGAAGTACATTACTATCAAAATAAAAAAGAAAAACAACCTTATGGAATCGATGAATCAAGTCGTGTAAGTGTTCCTGAATATGGTAGAAGTAGTGAGGTTTCTTATAGTGGTATTTATGAGAGAAAAGAAGATAAGACTCATTTTAAACCATCACCTATTATTTCACCAATTTATGGTATTTTAGATAAAAATTATAAAAAAGAAGATGTTGTTACTAAGAAGGAAGTTCGTTTAACTAGTAGTTACGCTAAAGAAAACTTAAGCGTTGATGATGTTCGTAAAAAAGCATATGGAAGTTTAAGTGATGAAATAGCTAGAGAGTTACGTGAAGAAAAGAAAGAGGAAACAACATTTGAAGTAGATAATAATAATGATGACGATAATAATCTACTAGTTGATTTAAGTAGTGATGTAAGCAAACCAGCAGTAAAAGAAGTTACAATGGGAGATGCTTTAGAATATTTTGAAGATCTTGGATTAGAATATAATGTAGATTATGTTGATGCTAGTAAAGATAAGGCAACAGGTCGTAGAAGCAAAGATAATTATGATGATGTTCCACAAATTACTCAAGAACTTCCAGTAGTTGAAGAAGAAAAAGTAGATGAAAAGAAAGAAGAGAGTAAAGATTTAAGTGTTTATTCAGATGATAATCTATTTGATTTAATTGATTCAATGTACAAAGAGAATGATTAGGAGAAAAGAATATGGAAATGTTAAATGCAATTTTACCTGTATTATTATACGTAGCTGGTATCATATTATTAATAGTGTTAATAATATTAGGAATTAGATTAATTCAAATTCTTAATAAAGTAGATCGTGTTGTTGATAACGTTGAAGAAAAGGTTAATTCACTTAATTCTGCATTCGATGTTGTTAGTAAAGCGACTGATACATTGGCTGTAATTGGTGACACAGTTGTAAATGGAATTACAGGTGTAGTTACAAGATTTATTAATAAGAGATTTAATAAAGAGGAGGATAATTATGAGTAAAGAAAAAAAATCTGGATTAGGTAAGTTTTTAGCAGGAGCTGCAATTGGTGCAGGATTAGGAATTTTATTTGCACCAAAAAAAGGTAGTGAAACAAGAGCTGAATTGAAAGCTAAAATTGATGAATTAGTAAAACAAATTAAAAAAATTGATTTAGAAGAAGTTAAGGAAGAATTTGAAGTTAAATTAGAAAACTTAAAAGCTGAACTTGCTGACTTAGATAAAGAAAAAGTATTAGAAATTGCTAAGAAAAAAGCAGTTGAATTAAAAGAAAAAGCACAAGATTTAGTTCAATTAGCAGTAGAAAAAGGAACTCCAATCTTAAAAGATATGGCAGAAGAAGTTAGATTAAAAACTATTGATGTAACTAAGGATGTTCTTAAAAAATTAGAAAACGCAGAAAAGAAATAAGAGTGACTTAGGTCATTCTTTTTTTAACGGAGGTATATATGTTTTTTAAAAAGACTTTATTTGACAAGTGTTTTAAATTAGATGATAATTTATTATTGTTTAAAAATACGATTTGTTTTAATTATAAAAATATATATGATGATAATTATGTAGTACAAGGGTTTACTATTAGTAGGGATTATTCTTTAGTTTCTGCTTATAATAAATTTCATGCAAAGTCAAGAGTTTATTTGTATGAGAAAAATGGAAAATTTAATAAATATATAGAATTAGATAATTCTAATCATGTTGGTGGAATTAGTTATGATTATATAAATGATTTAGTTTATATAACTGGTTCAAGAGGGAATGTTGATGTATATAGTTATCCTGAATTAATATGTGGGAATATTGTTAAGATTAAGAGTGATATTAATATTTCTGAGATTGTTGGAGAAGTATTAAGTGCGGCTACTTTGTATTTTTATGACAATAAACTTTATGTATGTACTTTTGAAGGAATAGGTAAAATGGTTATATTTGATTTAGAATTTTCTAAAAATAAGGTAAGTGTTATTTCTAGTAAAATAATTAATGATTTACCTCCAGCTGTACAAGGAATTTGTGTTTTTAAAAACAGTGATAAATTATATTATTTGTTTAGTCAGTCTTATAGCAAACTTAATTCTATAATTAAGTTGTTTGATGGAAAGTTTAATTTTTTAGGGCAATATAAATTAAAAGATATTGGACTAGAGGGAATTGATATAGATTATACTGGTAATGTGTGTGGTGTATTTGAAAATGGTGTTAATATACTAAAAAAGGTACATATTATGGATGTTATTTGTAGAAAAAAGAAAAGATTAGAAAAACATTTCTTTGATAAAGGTAATAAGTTTTCTGAAAAACTAAAAGAAAATATTGAAAAATATTAGTTTTATGTTATTATATTAATAGGTTTTCGATGAAAAACAATTAGTAGTTTAATTATATTTTTATAGAGATTTAGTGGTTGGTGAAAACTAAAAGTTATAATTAAATGAATTACATGTTGGGAGAAAAAACGTTTATCGCGTTAAGATATAAAGTGCATAGACTTAGGTTTATGAATTAAGGTGGTACCGCGAACTATTCGTCCTTATATTGGATGAATAGTTTTTTATTTTTTAGGAGGTGTATTATGCATACAGAATATGAGGTTAGAGTATTAGAAATTGATAGAGAAGAGATTGTTAAAAGGTTAGAACAATTAGGAGCAGAATTTCAATGGGATTATGTACAAAGAAGATATGTTTATGATTTTATTCCTAAAGTAGATAGTAAATGGATAAGACTTAGAACAAATGGAAAGAAGACAACTCTTACTATTAAGAATTTAGTTTCTTCGGAGATTGATGGAACACAAGAATTAGAAATTGAAGTTGATAATTTTGAAAGATGCCATTTAATATTAAAAGAATTAGGGTATGAAGCTAAAGGATATCAAGAAAATAGAAGATGCCAATATGTTTTAGATGGTGTTGAAATTGATATAGATAGTTGGCCTTTAATTCCTACTTATTTGGAAATTGAGGGGCCAAGCGAAGATGCTGTATATGAAACTTTGAAAAAACTTGGGTTTGAAAAAAGTGCTGCTACTACAAGAGATGTAGAGGGAATATATTTAGATTATGGTCATAATTTAAATGAAATTTATGATTTAAAATTAGAGGAGGATAGAAAATAATGACATTATTTGAAGAATTACAATGGAGAGGGTTAGTTCAAGATATTTCTAGCCCAGAATTAATAGATAAATTAAATGCAGGAGGATTAACTTTTTATATTGGAACTGATCCAACAGCTGATTCTATGCATATTGGACACTATTCATCTTTTTTAATATCTAAGAGATTAGCAAAAGCAGGACATCATCCATTATTATTAGTTGGTGGTGCAACTGGTATGATTGGAGATCCTAAACCAGATGCTGAAAGACCGATGATTACTAAAGAAGAAGTTGATCATAATATTAAAGGTCTTACAGAACAAGCTGAAAAAATCTTTGGATTTGAAGTTGTTAATAACTGGGATTGGACTAAAGATATTAATGTAGTAGACTTCTTAAGAGATTATGGTAAATACTTTAATGTTAATTATATGCTTGCTAAAGATAAAGTAAAATCACGTATGGAAACTGGAATTACTTATGCAGAATTTTCGTATATGATTCTACAAGCATTAGACTTTATGTATTTATACGAAACAAGAGATTGTGTGCTACAAGTTGCTGGTTCAGATCAATGGGGTAATATTACTTCTGGTATTGAACTTATTAGAAAGAAACTTGATAAAGAAGCTTATGGTATGGTTATGCCACTTGTTACTGATTCTACAGGTAAGAAGTTTGGTAAAACAGAAGGTAATGCTTTATGGTTAGATAAGAATAAAACTTCAAGTTATGAATTATATCAATATTTAATTAACTTAGAAGATTGTATGATTATTGATTACTTGAAGAAACTTACTTTCTTAAGTAAAGAAGAAATTGAGGAAATCGAAAAGAGTCATAATGAAAATCCACATTTAAGAGAAGCTCATAAAGCTCTTGCTCGTGAAGTTATTACAGATTTACATGGTGAAGGTGCATATGATGAAGCTGTAAAAATTAGTGAATCATTATTCAGTGGAGATATAAAGAATTTTACTGAAAATGAAATTAATGATGCTTTTAAAGGATTAGAACCATTTAAATTGAATGAAGATACATTACTTATTGATGTATTGGTAAATGGTGGTGTTTGCTCTAGTAAGAGAGAAGCTCGTGAATTTATTACTAATGGATCAATTAGTGTTAATGGAGAAAAGGTTACAGATTTAGAAATGATGATTACTAAGAGTAGTTGTTTATTTGAAAAATATGTAATTATTAGACGTGGTAAAAAGAAATATCATATTGGAATTTATGAATAGTAAAGTTTAAGAGGAAATATGTTAAGTATTTCCTTTTTTGTGGAAAAGATATATTATTTTTGTTATCATAAGTATGAGAAGGTGATAATGCATGCAAAAGAAATTATTTAAATTGTTGAAATTAGTCGCAATATTTTGTGTTGTGATTTTGGTTATAGAACTTATATATATTATTTACTTACTACAAGGTAAATCAATTTATTTTGATGGGATTAATTCTGTTATAAATGTTGATAAAGGATATGTTGCAGTTGGTAGTAACAATAACAATGATAAGTATTATGAAAAAGCAAAGATTACAAAATATAATAATAAGAAGGAAAAGATTTTTGAGAAACTTTATAATAAAGGATACAATGGAGTTTTCTTTGATGTTATTTTAGATCAAGAGGAAAATTTAATTGCCGTAGGTAGTTTTGAATCTAGTGAAGAATACCATTTAGAAGGTAGAAGAATAGGTTTGATTGTTAAGTATGATAAAGATGGTAATTTGTTATATGAAAATACATTTAAGGTTTTAGATAATACTAAATTTACTAGTGTTGAAGTGATGGAAGATAGTTATATTGTTACTGGACAAAGTGTTTATTCTGACATGAAGGTTGGTTTTTCTTCGGATGGCGGAGCTTTTGTTATGAAGTATGATAAAGAGTTAAAACTTGTATGGAAGAATAATTATGGTGATAGTAAAACATCTTCTTATAATGATGTTGCGATATATAAAGACGATATTTATGTAGTTGGTGTTACTTCTAATAATATTGGTATTATTTCTAAGTATAATGATAAGGGGAAATTGCTTGATACTAGTAAATATAAATATACAGATGATTTAGGTTTTACTGGTATTGTTTGTTATGATAAGCATTTTTATGTTACTGGTGGGAAGAAGAATGTAAATACTTCTGATGTAGATGCAGTAATTGTTAAGTATGAGAGAGACTTAGATGTTGATGAAGAAATTGTTTATGAAGATAAGGGATTTGAAAGATTTAATCAGGTAATTGTTGATAAAAATAATAATTTAGTTGTAGTAGGGACTACCGCTGAAGTTAATAAAGTTGATTCTAGTGAATCAGTAAATGTATTTACACATGATGGATTAATTGGTAAATATGATAAAGATTTAGAGAAAGTTTCTGTTGTACGTTATGGTGATGATAGAGATGATTATTTTACAGATGTTATTGTTAGTGATGGTAATTATTTGGTATCTGGTTATTCATCTTATGAAGATGGAAGTTATTTAAATAAGTTTATTACTTATAGTGATGCACTTAAAACATTAGGGGTGGAATAATGAAAATAGCATTAGTTAGACATGGTCAAACAGAAAGTAATTATAATGAGATATGTCAGGGTTCAACTAATATATTACTTAATGATACAGGACGTAGACAATGTCAAAAATTAAGAGATAAAATAAAAGATAAAAAGTTTGATGTTTGTTATATGTCACCTTTAGTTAGGGCTGTTGAAACTGCTATGATACTTATTGGAGATAGAGTAGAGATGATTCCTGATAAGAGATTGGTAGATAGACATTTAGGTGAATTAGAAGGAAAGAGTAGAAGTTTATATGATTCTAATAAGTATTGGGATTATAATTTAAATTCTAATGATTTAGGTGTTGAACCTGTACAAGATATATTTAAAAGATGTAGAGATTTTTTAGATTATGTTTTAGAAAAACATAGAGATGAATATGTTTTGGTTGTTGCTCATGCTGCTAGTATTAGGGCAATTAGACATATTTTATTGAAGAGTGATTTAAGTAAGAATTTATTACTTAAAGATATAGATAATTGTTATTATGAGGAAATAGAGGTGTAGGTTATGTCAGATAATATGGATTTATTTGAAGATGAAATTGCAGAAATAAGAGAGTTTTCGGAACTTGATTTGGATGTCTTTCATGATGTTTTAGAATGTACTAGAGGTGTTGTTGAGGGACTTGGTAATAAAATATCTCCAATATCTGTTGTAGATATTATTGAAGGAGCAGTTGAAAACTTAGTTTATGAAACAGCAGCTAAAGAAGAAGGCATTACTGTTGATGATGCGGTTAATCGTGCTGTTGAAAATTTAGGATTAATTGATGATACAGCGGAAATAGAAGCAATGCTTGAAGATAATAAATATACTCCAAGCGATGAACTTGATACTGGTAAGGTAAGACAATAAAAAAAGCTTAAGTATTCTTAAGCTTTTTCTTTTTATAATTACTTGTTATAGAATTCAACGATTAATGCTTCATTGATATCAGCATTAAGTTCATTTCTTTCAGGAAGTCTAACATAAGTAGCTTCTTTTTTATTTTCATCATAAGTAATGAATTCAACTCTTTTTGTAACTTTTTCTAATGATTCGTTAACAACTTTTAAGTTTTTATCATCTTCTTTTAATGAAATAACATCTCCAACTTTAACTCTGTATGAAGGAATATCAACTTTTTTACCATTAACAGTAACGTGTCCGTGGTTAACAAGTTGTCTAGCTCCACGACGAGTAGAAGCGAAACCGATACGGTAAACTAAGTTATCTAAACGAGATTCTAATAATCTTAAGAAATTAGTACCGTGAATTCCAGTCATTTTTTCAGCTTCAACGAAAGTTTTATGGAATTGTTTTTCATTAACACCATACATAAAACGAACTTTTTGTTTTTCTTTTAATTGGTTTCCGTAGTCAGATGGTTTACCTTTACGAGCATTACCATGTTGACCAGGACCATATGGACGACGAGCTAATTCTTTACCAGTTTCACTGATTGAGAATCCAACACGTCTAGCTTGTTTATAAGCTGGACCAGTATATCTTGCCATAATTTATTTCTCCTTTCTTATATTTACAAATCAATGAAATGAGTTAGTCGTATCTTAGGGAGTTTTTCTTATGTTTTCGCATAAACAGCAACTGTTACTAGCTTGAATTGAAAAACACTTTAAAATACTCTAATTCCGCTGTTTCAAGGAATTTGCATTATTAATTATATGTTAAAAGTGTTGATTTGTCAACGTTTTTATTAGATTAGAAGTAGGTATATAGATAATTTTATCTAAAATAGTAGAAAATTGGAGTATGATTGTGATAAAATGATGATAGAATTAAAAATAGAGGTGAGGATATGCAAGGACAATATTTAATTGTTGGATCAGTTGTTATAGTTGCGCTTATTATTGTTATGGTTATGCTTCACTTTATTAAAAAAGCAGAATTAAAGTATTATAAAGATAAAGTTAAAAATCTTGAAGTTCAAAGAAATATGGTGGCATCAACTCCAGTTCTTTTAGAACTTTCTAAAGTTGAACCTATTATTAAGAATGACAAGATGGAAGAAAAATATAATAAATGGCAAGATAGATTTACTTATATTAGAGAACATAGATTAACTCAAATTGATGATATGTTAATTGATTTGGATTTGTTTATGGAAAAAAGAGACTATAAGACATGTAGTCATAATATTGCGAAAATTGAAATTGAAATTTATAAAGCAAGAGAATCTGCAGAAGCATTACTTGAAGAAATTAAAGATATTACTTTAAGTGAGGAAAAATATAGATCTATTGTGATTAAATTAAAAACGAAATATAGAACTCTTAGTAAGGATTATCATGAGCATAAGCAAATGTATGATTCTGTTCAAGAAGCAATAGAATTACAATTAGAAAATATTGAAAGACGTTTCTTAGACTTTGAAAAAGTTATGGAAAAGAATGAGTATAGTGAAGTAGTTCATATTGTTAAAGCACTTGATACAATGATTGAACATATGGATATTATTGTAAGAGAAGTTCCTGATGTTTTATTAATGGCTAATCAGGTTATTCCTAATCGTATGAGGGAAGTTGATTTAACATACAAAGATATGTTAGAACAAGGCTATCCACTTGAGTATTTAAACATTGAATACAATTTGGATGAGACTAAGAAAAATATTGAAGCTTGCTTGGATAAGGTCAAAGTATTAAATCTTGAGGGATGTATGTTTGATCTTAAAACAATGCTTGAATATTTTGATGCATTATTTATTGACTTTGAAAAAGAAAGACTTTCTAAAAAGGTATTTGAAGAGGTTAATAAAGATTTTAAGAAGAAAATTGAAAAAACTAATAAATTAGTTAGTGATGTTTATGAACAATTGGATGATATTAAGCATATGTATGATTTAGAAGAGGCTGATGTTGAAATTATCCATGAAGTTAATAAGATTTTAGTTGTGATTAATGATGACTATAAGAAACTTACCGCTAAAGTTGAGAGTGGAGCAACTCCTTATTCAATGCTACAACAAGAGATTGAAGAGTTAACTCTTAGACTTGATTCAATGGAAGATGAATTTGATAAAGCTTTAAAATCACTTGGAAATATGTATGATGATGAAGTAAGAGCAAGGGAACAATTAGAGGAAATTCAGGAATTTTTAAAACAATGTAAAAGTAAAATGCGCGCTTATAAGTTGCCAGTTATTACTGATAATTATTTTGTGCAATTAGCAGAGGCTAATGAGGCGATTGTGGAAGTTATTAAAGAACTTGAACAAAAACCTATTGTAATTAAGACTTTAAATACTAGAGTAGATACTGCAAGAGATTTAGTTTTAAAATTGTATAATACAACAAATGAAATGATAAAAACTGCACAACTTGCGGAAATGTCTATTGTTTATGGTAATAGATATAGAGCACATTATGCTGAGGTTGATAAAGGGTTATTTGATGCAGAAATTGAATTTTTTAAAGGAAATTATAAGGAAGCACTCGATATTTCAATTAAGGCAACATCTATTGTAGATGAAGATATTTATAAAAAGTTATTACATGTATATGAAAAGTAGAATAAAATCTACTTTTTTTGTTTATTTCTACTAGTAAAATTTATGATTTTGAGGTATAATTTTAATATGTGAAAATAGGGAGCAATGCATATGAAAAAGAAAATCATTTTTATTATGGTTTCTGTATTACTTATGATTGGTGCTTTAGTATATACTGGCATCACTTTTTATAGTGCTTCTCAAAAATCTTTTACTAAAGCTGGATATATTTTAAATGCTGAAAAAGGTAGTGGAAATACTTCTGATAGTAAGAGTGTTAAATATTATTTTAATGAAAATACTAACTATAAGAATAGTTTTGATAATACTATAGAATTTAAAGATACGAATGGTGATAAAGTAAAAGTTGATGAAGCTTCTTTTGTACATTATAATGATGATTCAATTTCACTTCTTAAGAAAGGTGTAATTTTAAATCTAGCTGAGATTAATAGTGAAATTCCAAAATATTACAATTTATTTGAAGGAACAGTACTTGAGTATGTTAATGATACTTATTATGTTGATAACTTAGGTAAACAATTAAAGTTTAAAGCTTTTATTGTAAGAGTTAGTGATAATAAATATTTACTAGTTCATGATGATATTAAATTAAGATTTGATAAAGAAAAAGATATTGATATTAAATCTAATTATGTAGAACTTAGTTTTATAGAAGAAGGAATTATTAAAGTTGAGAATCAAGAAGCTAGTTATCAAACTATAGCAGAAAATGCTTCTATTTTATTAGGCGATGAATTAAGTCTTAATTTAGATAATGAATATTTCTTTTATAAGAACGAAGCAAAGATTAATTTAAAAGAAATTATCATTGATAGTGATGATAATATTGATATAAAACCATATGAGGAAGAAAAAGAAGAAGAAAAAGAAGAGGAAGAAGAACAAGGTTCTTCCGGAGGAAGTGCTGGAGGATCTGCAGGTGCTGCAGGTGGAAGCAATGTTGGATTTGAAGAAGAAGTTATTGAAAATGAAATAGCTTTACCAACAGCAAGTATTAATGATATGAAGGTTACTTCTAATAAAATGGAAGGCTCAATTACTATTACTGATAATGATGGAACATTAACTGGTACAACAATCACAACAATTACAGAAATTAGTACTGGAAAGATAGTTTATCAAAAAGAAAGTGATGCAGGTGTTTATTCAATAGACTTGAGTGTTGAAAATTTAAATCCTGAAACTACTTATACTTTAACTACAAGAATTAATTATATTAAGAATGATATTGAATATCCAATGGATATAGTTCAACAAGTGTTTGCTACTGAAGCTTTAGGAATATCTCTTGTTAAAGATTATTATACTTCTACAGATTTAGCTTTCTTTGCTTATGTAGATGATTATTCTAAAATTAAGAGTGCAACAGTTTCTATTTTAAATACTGAGGGTACAATACTTGAATCAGTTGAGGTTAGTTCAGAACTTGCTAAGGTTGGTAATGGTGCAGAAGTGCTATTTACTAATTTACAACCAGATACAAAATATAGTTTAAAAATACATGATATTTTATATGACAACTATATTGTTTCTGATGATTATTCGGTAGAAATTGGTGCTAAAACATTAAAAGAAAAACCAACTATGGGACAAGTTAATTTCTCTATTGATAAGAAAAGCGGAGTATTTACTTTAAAAATAAATAATGTTGTTGATTCAGATAATGGGATTACAAATTATAGATATGAAGTATATGATGCTAGAACTATGGGTGAAGGTGCTGGACCGATAACTACTATTGAAAAGGCAACAAGCGCATCAGTTGCATTAGAGGTTGATGAGAAAATTATTTCAAGAAATGTTCCATATGTATTTAGGGTTGTTGCTGAATTTTATGACAATGAAAAATATATTGAATATGTTTCTGGTTATAGTGAAACAATGAGAATGGATGGAGTTGCTGCTCCTTCAATAAGTTGGGAAAGTCAAGAAGTTACATTTGAAAAAATTAAAGGTATTATTACTATTCATGATGATACTAAAACAGTTGATGTAGATAAACCTATGACAATTGTTTATACAAATTCAATTGGTACTACAAGAAGTTATACAACTTATGGAAATACAACTATTCCATTTGAATCTAATAATTTACGTGCTAATGAAAGTTATACAATTTCATTATATGCATCAGTTAACTTACAAGATGGTAATCCATCGGTTGATATGTATCATGTTGGTAGTACGGTAGTTCAAACACTTCCTACTAAACCATTTAATGCATTCTTAGAACCTGATTATGAAAATGTTGATAATGCGTTTACTGTTCAAGCAAGATTACAAAGTGTTGCTGGACAAAACAATTTATTAGAAGCGCAAACATTAACAGGAATAACATTTACGTTATATGAAGGTTCTACTACAAGTGGTAGAGTTGTTAAAACAATTAGAAAAGTTGATAATAATTTAGAAGAATATATTAGTACACTTAAAGATTCTTATTATGATAGTTACTTTGTATTAGATCCTGATTTCTTTGGATTTAAGAATTCTGATTTAGGTGCTGAATATTATACGATAACAATTACATCGGCATATGATTATACATCATTTGCAAATGATATTCCTATTGTTAATGGAATAGTTACAGTTAAGACAAATGGTACTGTTCCGGATATTCCTGCAGATACAAATAAAGCTGTAAGTGTACAACTTATTAGAAATAAAGATTTACCTGCGGATGATCCACATTATGATTCTAATTTAAGTGCTACAACAATTGTTGGTATGAAAGTAAAAGCTACTTATGATAATGCTAAAAAGTATGCTAAAACAATAACTTATAGAGTATTTGATGAATTTAATGGATTTGATTCTAACATTATAGGTAATGAAATTGTTTATGAAGTTCCTGAAAGTGGAGAAATAGGATATGCAACATTCTGGTTTGATGATGCTGTTCCAAATGGAGAAGTTTCTACTAAACTTACAAGAGGTCACAAATATAGAGTTGTTTATACTGCAAGTCTTGATTTAAATTATGATGGAGTAGGAGAAACTAATTATCCATCAAGTAATAGTATTTTACTTAGATCTGATGTTGTTGAAGTTCCAAGACAATCTGCTGCAATTACAATGTATCCTTCAACATCAACTAATAATACATTTACAATTGGCTATTCTTATAAAGATGTTGACTTTGCACTTACTGATAGAGTAATTCATGCGGCAGTTGGTTCAACTACTGATAGTGATACAGATGTTGATCAACAATCTATTGTTAGAGATGGTACAAATACATCTAAGGGTAAATTAACATTTAATAATATTTCACCTGGATATTTAAGGCTTTATGCAGATGAAAATTTATATGTATATGATACAACTGTTAAAGAAAAAGAATATATTTATCAATATTTTGAAGGACAATATACAATGTCTGATATTAAATATAATTTAGTTGCGGATACTAATAAAGTTAGAATTGAACTTACTAATAATCAAGAGGTATTAAAAAGAATTGCTGCGTTAAAAGTAACATTTACTTGTAATGGAGAAAGTGTTGTAGAAGATTTTGCTACAGTAACTAATGGTGTTGCTATTGTTGACTTGTTCCCTATTAGTCACTTTATCAACAAGGACATCACTGTTAAAGTAGAAGCTTATTACGACACTGGTATAGTTGGATTTGATACAGAAAGTAGTTATTATACGTTTAAGAATATTAAAGATAAGTATACTTCTGCATCAAATTACTTTACTTTAAATAAAAATAGTCAACCAATTGAAAGTGCTGAAGCTACAGGTGCTATTTATAAAAAAGAAGTAAAGAATGGAAGCATTACTCTTACTAATATGATTTATCCAGAAAGATATGTTTCTTTAGCATCAACACCATCGGTTGGTGGATATACTTATAATCATCAATATGTAGTACTAAATGAATTGAAATTAAATGAAATTAGTTCTAATACTACTGGTGGAAATATATTTAATTTTAATCAAATTATTCCGGGAATTAGTATATTAGATTCTTTTGGAAACAGGCAAATTGTTCCAACTCTTAGAACTGTTAACTTTAAAGCATCTATTTATGGATTTGGTACAAGTGAGTTTGATGCTTCACAAATTAAAGATGATAAGATTTATATAAAACTAACTGCTGTTGATGATCAAGGTAAACAAGATACTTCTATTCCAGAAGCTTATAGAGAAGTTAGTGTTGTTAAGACTGTTAAAGAGTTAGAGGATTGGATTGAAATAGGAAATTTAATTCCTAAGCAAAACTATACAATTAAGTTTAGTGCGGAAGTTCAAAACAATGATGGAAGTTATGAAATGACACAACTTTATGATATTGATGAGAACTCAAATGGTGTTTTATATCCATTTATTACATTATCTGAAATTGGTATTAAGATTGAAAATCCTAATGGCTTATTTAAATTTACTGCAAATTCATATGTAGATAAGTTTATTACATTGGATTATGATGTTGATACAATTGTTGGTTATGATAGACTTGAATATTTAGTTGAAAGAAGATATGTTAATCCAGATACAATGCTTTATGAATATGAAACAGTTGATGTAGATATACCTGCAGAGACAGTATTTAATAAAACAATGACTGTTGATATTCCTTGTAATCCTGGAGGACCATTTACATTTGGAAGTGTATATAGAATTACTGTTATTCCGGTTGTAGATATAGATTTAGGTGAAGAAAAAGTAAGAACTATTCAACTTGATAATCCTGGAATTATAACTGCATCACTTGCTGCTTTAAAACAACCTTCGTTTGGTGTATCTAGTTCAGTTGTTAACGGTAATGATAATAAATTATCAATTAAAGTTACTAAGAAGGATCAATCAATGGTTATTCCAGATGATGCTTATACAATAAAACTTTATGATAGTAATGGAATTGAAGTTAGTCAAATTGAAGGTATTGAAGTTCCTGGAAACTATAATGATAGTATTGAAGGTATCTTAAGAACATTTGAATTTAAGGGTATTAATGTTAATGAAGAATATGAACTTAGAATTACATATAAAACTGATTTGAAAAACAAAGGTGAAGATTTCACTGAATATACTAAGAAGTTTTATACAACACCTTTAAATGAATATGGTGTGAGTTTAGGAACTGTTACAGCTACTGCTAATGCTAGTGCTCCAAATGCACTTGATATCACATTTAGAAATAGTTATAAATTAGATACAGTTAATAAAGTAAGATATTCCATTTATAATGTAGAAGATTCTACTGGATTTGACGGAGAAATGGGATTTGTTCCTGAACAATTAGAACTAGGAAGTGAAGTTGTATATAGAATGACAATTCCAGAATACTTAACAAGTAGTGGAGTTTACTATGTACAAATGCAGTTCTTAGCAGAAAATGGTAGTTTACTTGCAGAAACTACATTAGATTATACTTATGTCCAATAATGAGAGGAGGAGAATAATATGAAAAGAAAACTTGGAAAAAAGAATATTAGATTATTTGTATTATTCTCTTTCCTTGTACTATTAGTTATTATTTTATTTGGTTATTTTATATATCAGGCTTTAACTTATGATAAGACTTTATATAAAGTAGCTGCTAATAGTTTTATGTATGATTCTGATAATAATTATGTATTATTAGAGGATGATGGTGAATTAACTCAGAAATGGGATAAACATTATTACTTAGAAGTTAAAGAAAAGAAAAAAGATATGGGTAATGATGTTGTTGTTTATAATGATAATGATTTTATTATTTATATATATGGTACTAATTACCAAGTTAAAACTAATGGAGATGTTGTTTACTCAAATACAAAAGTAGAGGCATCTAGAAATGGTAGTCCAACATTTTATAAGTTAGATGATAGAAAATATTTAATTATTGGTAGTAGTATTCAAACAGATAATAAAGAAATAAAAACTAATAATTATTTAATTATAGAAATTGATAAGAGTGGGCATGCACTGCTTTTAAATAATGAATTGAATATCAAAACTCTTAATACATTAGTTCTTAAAACTGGAGTGTTTGATTTTGATGTTGCTAATGAAAGATTAATTGTTAATGAGAATATGATTGATTTAAAGAAAATTAGTGGTAGTTCAAATCAATATGTAGAACCAGTTGAAGAAGAGGAAGAAGATAAAGATAATAATTCTTCTGGTAATGGTGGAGGAAGTGCTGGAGGTGCTGCTGGCGGAGGTGCTGGTAGTGTAGGTACTAATACAACTATTACTGATAAAGATAATAAAATAAATATTATTAAGAGTGCTAATTTAACATCTGTAGTTGGTTATACTTCTTATATTGATGTATTTTATAGTGTTATTGATCCTAAGGGTGAATATACAACTGTATATATATTAGTAGAGGGAGCTAATTATAATGAAAAGATTATTTTAAATAAAGGTAATTCAAAATATAGAATCACTGATTTAAAACCTAATTCTGAATATTCAATTAGTTTTGGATATACATATGTTAGTGGTGATGCAGAGATTTTAATGGATGAAGTTGTTAATGTTTTAAAGGCGAAAACTTCAAAGATAACTACTAAGATTGCTATTACAAAGATAAGTGGAAGTAATATTTATTTTACTGTTAATTATGATAATAATTATGCTTATGAGACAGCTAATGTAGTAGCGTATTCAGATGGTACTAGAGTAGGAAGTATAGAAGTTGAAAAGAATTTAGCTGTTACTTCTAAAGGATTTGGTGGAGTTATTCATGCTGGAGATTCACTAGGATATGAAATAGTACTTAAATTAGAAAATTGTTATTACAATGGTGTAGAAGTTACATCAAATGTAAGATCAAAGTTTATAAATAAATAGGAGGAATAAATATGGAAGCAATTTTATCAGCAACTATTACAGCAATTGGGTGGATGCTAGGACTTGCATTTTTAGGGATTGGAATTGGTGTTGGAATACTAGGTTCTAAAGTAGCAGAGGCAGTAGGGAGAAATCCTGAAACGAAAAGTGATGTTGTTCATTCTGCAATGACACTTATGATTGTTACTACAGTATTTTTACTATTCTTATTTGCCTTTATTTTCTTACTTTTATATTTTAACCCATTGTTAAGTTAAAAATGAATGATATAATAATAGTTATAATCGTATTTGTAGTTGTAATCTTATTAATAGCAGTAATGTATTACTTTTTAAAAAGAACTATTGTTAAGATTAATCAACAATCAAAAGACTATTTTGTTGATAAACTACAAGCATACGATCAATTAATTTTACAAAGAGAAGAAACTTTAAAAGGGTTAAATGAAAGCATAGAATTAAAACAAAAAGAACTGTTAGAAAAACAGGAAAGTGCAGTAAAGGAAGAGGCTATTTTCTTGTATGATCAACAAACTATTGATTATCAAGATGATAAGATTTTCCAAAAGTTAAAGAAAGTTGAAAATAGATTTAATATTAATAATGAAGTATTAATTAAAAATTTTATTAAGAAACATTTTAATGAAAAATCTGTTGTAAGATATGAGACTTTAGTAGATGCAAGAAGTAAACTTAATAGAGATGTACTTTATAAAATGATGTCTAAAGGTCCAAGAGAACAAGAGAATAATATAAGGAATATTTTAGGGGATTTGGCAAGTATACTAGATGATTTTAACAAGAAACATAAGAAGTTTAGTTTATTAAAATTCATTTCTTATTTTGATAAAATCATTATGGTAGAAGATCCGTATATTTATGTATATGTAGGTAATTCAAAAGAAAATTATGATAAACTACATAAGTTTGTTAGAACTAAGGTAGATGAAAAGATTTTTAAAGGAGTTTCCATTATATATAAAGGAAAGTTATATGATTTTAGTCTGAAATAGGAGGTGAATTTTTTATGGAACGAGATTACGTTGATAAACAAGTCGATGCGAAGATTTTGTCTATTAATAATAATGAAAACATCTATGATGTTGGAACTGTTATTAATGTTAAAGACTTTATTGTTGAAGTAGCCGGTATGGTTGATGTAATGTTCTATGAAAAGATTAATATTGCTAATAAAGCATTTGGTTATGTTATAGCTATTAATGAAAGTACTATTAATGTAGCAATATTAAAGATTGATTCTCCTATTAATGTAGGCGATATGGCGTATTCAACAAATACGTTATACCAAGGTTCTTTCTCTAAGTCTTCTATGGGAAGAATTATTGATATATTTGGTGAAGACAAGATTAGTTCAAAGAAGTTTAGTGATTTAATAGATATTCCGATTGAAAGAAAAACTATTCCTATTATGGATAGAACAGCAGTTAATAGACCATTACTTACTGGTATTGGTGGTATTGATTTAATGTATCCAATTGGTAAAGGACAAAGACAATTAATTATTGGTGATAAGAGAACTGGTAAGACACAAATAGGATTAGATGCTATTGTAAATCAAAAAGATAAGAACGTTTTATGTTTTTATGTAGCTATTGGTAAGACTAAGAAGGAAGTTAAAAATATTTATTCTGAATTAGCTAAGAGAGGTGCTTTAGCTTATACAACTATTATTACAGCATTTAATGATGAGTTACCTCCAGTAATATCACTTATTCCATATTTTGCTTTAAGTGTTGCGGAAGATTATATGATGGAAGGTTATGATATATTAGTTGTTATTGATGATTTAAAAAGACATGCAGAAGCATATCGTGAAATTAGTTTGATTTCTGGTAAAACTCCAGGTAGAGATGCTTATCCTGCAGATATTTTCTATACTCATTCAAGATTACTTGAAAAAGGATGTCAACATAAGAATGGTGGATCTATTACAATTTTACCTATTGTTGAAACTAAGGGTGGAGATATTACAGATTATATTTCTACAAATATTATTTCGATTACAGATGGACAAATAGTTTTATCTGCGAAGAGCTTCCAAAAGGGTGATAAACCTGCTATTGATTATGGTCTTTCAGTTTCACGTTTAGGTGGTGCTGTTCAAGAAAAAGATATGAAAGCAGTAGGTTCAGTTATTCGCCGTAAGTTATTAAGTTATTTGGAAACAAGACATGTATATGAACTTGTTAATACTGATGAAATGAGTATTGAACTTAAAAATCAATTTATGGAAGGTAAATTTATATTGGATAATTTAAATCAATATAAATTTTCTGCTAAGACTCCAAATGAAATAATTGCTTCATTTAGTGAGTTATTAAATGATGAAAGTTCTCAAGTAAAAAATGTTATTCAAAATACAAATGTGACAGTTCAAGAAGCACCACAAGCACAAAATATTGTTGTGGAAAATTATAATCAAAGTGTACAACAAACAAGTATTCCGCAAGTTTCTGTGGAAAATAACATTCCAGCAGCAACAAATATTGTGGAAAACAATGTACCAGTTATAAATCAAGCTCCACAAGTTGTGGAAAGTACTCCAATTGTAGTTAATACTCCACAAATGTCTGTGGAAAGTGCCCCTGTTATAACAGAAAATGATCCAGTTATGGTACAGGCAGTTCCTGAAATAGTGGAAACTTTAGAAAATACACAGATTCTTGAGTTACCTGTAGAAGAAGAGGTTTTATAATATGTCTGTTAAGAATGTAGTTAAAGTTATGAATTTCCATTCTTTACTTAAAGTAGATAAATCTCGTCGTAAAGCTGCAATGTATTTTGATACTGAAAGAGAATTGTTTAAAATAATAAAAAAGATATTATTTAATAAAAATTTAATATTAGATAAGAAAATGATTACTCCCAATAGTGATGCCCCTATATTAAATGTTTATATAGGTAATGACTTAGGATTCTGTGGAGACTTTAACTTTTTGATTAATAAAGAAGTTAGACAAGATAATAATAAAATGATTATTATTGGGAGAAAAATTCATTCTTTTAATAAAGATAATACTATTTTGTATATGACAAAAGAAGATTTTTTTGCTGACTTTAGTAAAGTAGAAGATATTATATATGATGGTATTATTAATAGAAAATTTAGAGAAATAAATGTTATATATAACCATTATCATAATGTTAATAAGTTGGAGTTTATGAAGAAAAAATTATATCCACTTGATTATGATGATGAAGATATAAATAGTCATGATTACGATGATGACTTTGCAATGGAAACTGAACTTGGTCCAATGCTAAATAGTTTGATTGCTCTTTATCTTTGTTATGAAATAAAGATATGTGAAATGAATAGTTATGCTGCGGAGAATGTAGTTAGACAACAGATAACTAGAGAATCTTTGAAGAAGATTGACGAATTAGAAGAAGAAAAAGCAATGATAGAAAGAAAGACTAAGAAACAAAAAGATTTCCAAAAGATTATTGAAAACTATAGAAAGGGTGATTAGTATGACAATAGGTAGAATTATTTCTATTTCAGAACTTAATGTTAAAATCTTTTTAGATGATGATGTTAAAGTTAGTATTAAAGAAATATTAGAAACTACTTGTAATGGGAATGTTTATAGATTTGAAGTTGTATCTATAGATGAAAATATTGTTACAACTATACCTTTTGATAGTGTTATTGGTTTAAAAAGAGGGCTTAATGTAGTTAAACATTCTGATAATTTAGATATTGAATATTCAGATAAAGCAATTGGTAGAGTATTTAATTCTTATGGAGAAGCAATTGATGGAAAAGAAGAAGTAAGAGAAAATACAAAGAGTGTTTATGATAAAAATTTAAGTCTAGGTGAGATCGATATTAATGGTGAGATTTTATGGACCGGTATAAAAGTTATCGACTTCTTTGCCCCACTGCAAAAGGGTTTTAAGATGGGACTTTTAGGTGGTGCTGGAGTTGGTAAGACCGTATTAATTAAAGAGTTAATTAATAATGTATATATGACTTTACGTTCTAATGCTGTATTTGTTGGTGTTGGTGAACGTTCTCGTGAAGGTAAAGAGTTATATGATGAAATGTTAGATGCTGATTTGTTAGATAAGATGTGTATTGTATTTGGACAAATGGGTGAGAATTCTACTTCTCGTAGTAAAGCAATTTATAGTGGCCTTACTTTAGCTGAATATTTACGTGATGAAAAGAAACAAGATGTTTTACTTTTCGTTGATAATATTTATCGTTTTGTACAAGCTAAATCAGAAATTTCAAACGAACTTAAAAATGTACCAGTTGAAAATGGATATCCTACTACAATGATATCTGATGTTAGTGATGTAGAGGAACGAATTAATTCTACTGGTGATGGTTCAATAACTTCGTTCCAAGCAATTTATATTCCTGCAGATGATATTACAGATGAAGCAGTGCAAACAATTTTGTCTCATATGGATGGACAATTAGTTTTAGATAGAAAAGTTGCTGAAAAAGGAATTTACCCTGCGGTTAATGTATTTAAAACTACTAGTAAGTCTATTGATATAGAAAAGATTGGTAAAAAGCATTATGATTTAGTAGAACAATCATTAAAGTATTTAACTAGATATGAAGAATTAGAAGAAATTATAGCAGTACTTGGTATAGAAGAATTAAGCGATGAAGATAAGAGTATTTTCTATAGATCAAGAAAACTTCGTAATTATTTTACTCAACCGATGTTTGTTGCGGAAAATTATACTAATATTCCTGGTAAGTTTGTAAAAATAGAAGATGTATTAATAGATGTTAATAATATTTTAACCGGAGTATATGACAATGAAGATGAAAGTAAATTTTTATTTATAGGTGATTATCATGGAAGCTTCAATCAAGGTTAAGATATTTAGTTTGAAAAATGGATTAGAAATAATAGAAAATGTTTCTGTAATTCGAATAAAAAGTGATGATTATAACTTACTTATAATGCCAGATTATATGCCATTACTAGGAGAAGTAGTTGGGAATATTGATTTTGAAAGTGAGTCTATATCTAAAAGTTATACTAATATAGATGGTTATTATGTAAATTCAAATAATGAGTTTTCGTTAATTATTAGGGAGGGTATATGAGAGGAGCAAATATAATGAGTATTTTCTTTCATTTTATCCTTTTTTTTGTTATATTTATTATAGTGTTAGAATTGTTTTTTCATAGACTATTAAAGAATAAAGATAAGGATATTAAAGGTAGAAAATTAAATATTTTTGGAATATTAATGGAGTTAGATGATTTGACTATTTTAGCACTGGCAGTATTAATTGTTAGATTTTTATTTTTAATATTTAGTTTAATTGATTCTAATAATGTAAGTGAAGTGCATTTACTTATTTTAACTATATTTGCGGTAGTTTATACAGTTGCTTCACGTAATATAAAAAATCTATTTATTGAAGGTGTTAGTACTGTAGCAATGTATTTTGGTTTAGTATGTACTAGATTATTATATGGATATATAATTGATGTTAGAGTAGAATGGTATGTTGTTTTAGGAATAGTTTTATTATTTTTATTTATACTATTTTATTCATTATTCTTTTTACTTAGAAATATCAATGAAGTAGTTGGTAAATCTAACTATGTTAGGAGGATCCGAAATGAAGAAAAAGATGATTAGTTTCTTTAAGAAAAATTATATATGGTTAATTTTATTGTTGATACTTCTTATAGTAGCAATTCTTTTTGCTTTTAGAGGGAGTATTGATAAAGTTGTTATAAAGGATCATAATTTGTATCAATATACTGATGGTATTAAGTTAGAGTATACTGGAGAAATTATGATTGATAAAGAAACTGATGAAATAACTCAATTAAGTGTTAAAGATATAGTTATGGAACTTGGAACTGACCCGATTTATTATGAAGATGAAATGAAAGTTTTATTTCCGAAGAATATGGCGGTTGTTTTTCCATTACATGGTACTCAATATAAAGTAAATTATTATACTACTGTATATAGAGATATAGATGATATTTATATTGAAGATAGAAGTTTAAAAAGAACAATAAAAGATGCAATTATTTATGACGGTGGAGATATTTATTTAGTAGTTGATAAATCTACTGTAACAATTGGTAAAGAGAAGATAGAAGTAAGTCCTTTATCTTTAGTAGTTGCTAATACTCAAAATAAAGTAGCTTATGTTTATAATTATGATAAAGATGAGTTTAAGGAGTTTAAAGATTTAAAGGATGAAGTGATTATTAGTACTGATTCTTATAAGGTAAATGCAAGTTTAGATTTAATGTATTATAATGAAAAGTCTAGATTATTTATTAAAAGTATTGATAAACTTAAAAATTTAGAAAAATAAAATATTAGGAGGTGTGTTTATGAAAAAACGATATTATATAGCAATAGCAATTCTATTAGTTATATGTAGTTTGTTGTTCCTTTTAACACACTTTTCTAATGCAACAATATTATCTACAGAAGGATATTTTGTTACTGGAGATAAGATTGAGGAAGTTTTACTTTCTGATAAAAAGGTATTAAAAAGTAAAAATGTAAAACTTGAAAAAGTTACTTATGAAGATAAATTTTATAATAATTTAGGAAATTTATATGTAGGTGAAGAAGAAAAAACTGAAGTTAATAGTAATTATCCAATTTATTCTAATGAGGGAGTTGCGATTGTTAATATTAATGAGAAGTCTAAATTAATTAATGATAGGTTTGAATATTTTGAAAGTTATGAGAATTTTACTTTAACTGGTGGGAAGTTATATAACTATGGTGATTTAGAGCAAGCTGATTATGAAAATTATATTTTACTTCAATTACCTAATGGTATTTATGTTAACTTGGATAAGTTAGTTATTAAGACTAATACTAGAGAAATTGAAGTGGCAGTTAATAGTATTATTTATTTTGATGGTAATTTCTTAAGATATTTTGCTTATAGTAATGATGGTAAACTTGTTTATCATATTGAAGAAGGAATAGATTTATATAATGAAGTAACTATTGGAGATGCTACGTTTATATATAAAGATTTACTTCAAACTATTGGAAAAATAGATAAAGATGAAGAAAAAGAAGAAGAAATTACTCCTGGTGATGATAAGGAAGATGATAAAGATAATAATGGTTCAAATATTGGTAGTGGAGATAATAAACCAGTTAAATACGTAAAACCAAAGGTTAGTGCAGATAAATTTGATGCGAATGTTTATTCTGCAAGTTCAAAATTAAATATTTCGGATCCAGCTGGAGTTATTATTGGAGGCGTTAATTTTGAATTTAAAATTGGAGAAAAGATTTTCTTAAGAAAGACTTATGTATCTTCTGGGGATTTTAAAATTATTGGTTTAGTGCCTAATACAGAATTTACTATAATAGGTAGTTATAAGTATTTTAATGAGAAAAATAAGAAGATGGAATATACTTTCTTTGAACAAAAAATTAAGACTGGTGATACAAAGAATTTACCAGAGATTAAATTAGGGTTCGAGAATGGACCAGTATATTCTAATAAGTTACATGTTAATAATATTAGAATATTATCTAATTTAGATAATGATGCGATTAATGGTGTTAGTAAAGCTGTTATTTATATTAATGGTGATATGTATAGTATTCCAAGAGCAATGCTTGGAGAAGTTTTAGCTGGAAATAATGGGGAATATACAAGTCCACCTAAGATTCCAAGTAACACTGTATTAAATTATGAAATTAAATTTTTAGATGCATTTGATAATGAAATAAAAGTTACTAATAATAAAGGTAAAAGTAGAACATCAAAAAAAGAACCAAGTGTTTCTTTAGAACAAACTACTAATACAGTTACATCAACATACTTTGATATTGAACTTAAGAATGTTGATGAAGTTAATATTAATAATTATAGATATGTTATTTATGATAGTACTAATGCAGTTATAGTAAGTCATAAATTAAATGATAATGAAGTAAAACAAAATATTGAATTAAATAATTTAGATCCTAACACAACTTATGTTATTAAGATATTAGGTGATTATGATATTGAAGATGGAAATGGTATAAATAAAAATGCTGTTTTAGGGGAAACTAAGTTTACTACTAAACCACTATCATCTTTAGGATATGTGAGAGTAAAATCAGGAACGGTTGATGTTACGAGTGATTCTGCTAAGTTAGAATCATATATAGATATAAGTGCTGTTTCTGATCAATTAATGGACTTACTTAATACTTTTAAAATGACAATTACTGATGATGAAGGTAATTTAATATATGAAAGAGAATTTAATTCAAATAATATTCAAGAGATTAAAGGGGGAGAAAAATTTACTGATGAAATAGTAGATTTAGTATCTGGAACTGAATATTATGTTACTTTTACAGCGACAGCTAAACAAGGAAAGGTTGTTGAAGAGATACCGGTTACTTGTGGTTTTAAGAGTTTTACTATTAATAAGACTCCAGCGCAAGTTAATATTACAAATAAATTTGTTACTGGTAGTATGATTGACTTTGATGTTAGAATTGATGATTTAGAAGGTACTATCTTAAGTAATAGAGTAATTCTAGAAATTAGAGATAATACTGATAAGTTGGTTTCTACTGAATACTTAGATATAAATTCCGATTATAAGAGATTAACTTATACTAAATTATTAGAAAATGTTGATTATAAATTTACTTATAAAGTAGAAGAATATAATGAAGGTTATGATAATAGAACTTTCCAAAGTGATTATACAATCTTTGAAGAAATAATTAATACTACACCTGGTATTAGAGGTAATATTGAATTAAATAGTTTACTTAGACAAATTGAGAGTGCTAATTTGTTTAATATTGAAGATTTGACAAGAATGAGACTTCAAGGTAATACTGGATATAAAGATTATGATATGAAAAATAATGTCATGACTATTGGAGCTAAAGGTGGATATGTAAATTATTCATACTATGTACCGGAAGTGGCTAGTTCATCAGTTGAAGTTAGTTTTTATGCTAAATACGCTAAGGATACTCCTAATAAAGCTCCTGTATATCTTTCTAAGGGAAGAGGAGATACTAGAAGTTTCTTGTTAGATTTAACAGATGAATATAAAAAATATACTTATGTTTTTAAGACAACAAGTGATTATATAGGTTTTGTAATTGTTGAGAAGTCTGGTACAAACACAAGAACAAATGTTGATATTAAGGATTTAACGATTATTAATACGGCATCTGATGTTACAGAAACTGATATTACAAAATCTTATCATAAGTCAGGATTTAAATTTACTGATACTGTTATGGCAGCAGGGGATGAGAGTATGCCTACACATGATGGTTCATCAACAATGGTAGGTAATACAGGTAATGGTTATGCGAAGATTACAAATTTAGTTACAAAGGCAGAAAAAACATTTGAATATACTGGTAATTATCAATCTTATAGTGTTACACCAGGAAGATATAAAATTGAGTTATGGGGTGCTCAAGGTGGTAGTAATTTTTATAATGGTGGAACAGAATATTTTGCTGGTGGTAAAGGAGCTTATACTTCTGGTAACATCACATTTACAAGTAATGCTGAACTTTACTTTTATGTAGGTGGTAAAGGTGAGACAAGTAATAAATCATTAAAAAAGACTGCTGGTGGTTATAATGGTGGAGGTTCTGGAGACCATGATAATCAAGATAATGAAGTTGATGGAGGTGGAGGAGGAGCCACTGACGTTAGATTGGAATCTGGTGCTTGGAATAATTTAAAATCTTTACAATCAAGAATTATGGTAGCTGCTGGAGGCGGTGGTGGTTCTGATCATACACTTGGAGGACCTGCTGGAGGTATAACTAGTAAAACTGTTCAGCACAGTACTGGAGCATCTCAATATACTGGTTATGCATTTGGTTATGGACAAGATGGAGTTAGAGTTAGAAGTAATTCTCCTGTTGCCGGAGGTGGAGGAGGATACTTTGGTGGATATGCAATAGATAATGGTTCAAATTATTATAATCCTGGTGCAGGAGGGTCTTCTTATATTTCTGGACATAAAGGATGCGTTGCTTATCATCTTTCTTCGCAAGCTTCAGGGGATTATATTACATATAAAGAAAAAGATATGTATATGGGTGAACTAAGTATAGATTTAGTTGATGCTAGAGAAGAAATAACTACTAATGATTTCTACTTACGTATTTATAGTGGTGGTCAATTAGTTGAGAATAAGCAATTTGAATTTGATTCTGATGAATTAGTAGATTATGTTACAAATTATGAATTTGTAAAAAATAAAACTTATGCAATTTACTTATCTGTTAAAATTAGAGATCGTTTTTATGATATTTCTTCAGTAACATTTGATACATCTGCAGAAATTCGTTCTATAAGAAATGTTACACAATTTGTAAATATGCATACTAATGCTAAATATATTGTTTTAAATGATTTAGACTTTACTAAAAGTAGTTCTAATTTTGGTAGTACATTCTATGGTGAAATTGATTTCCAAGGTCATAAAGTTAAATCAAATGTTGTAAGTAGAGGAAATTATATATTATATAGTTTAGGTAGTGGTGGTCTTATTGAAAATCTTGTGTTAGATTATACAATTGATAATACATCACCTAGATCTTCTTTTTATGGTTTTGCACAATATAATTATGGTACTTTTGATAATCTTATGATTAATGTTAATGAGGGTGCTACTCAAAATGGAAACTATGTATTTACAATGGGATTCTATGTTAACTATGGTAAGATTAGAAACTTTGTTATTAATAGTGCAGGAGCAATAAGTGCTCGTTCGGCAACTGGTATTCTTATGTGGAGTAATGAGGGTGTTGTTGAAAATGGTTATGTTTATGGACAAAATATGAATGGTAACTTTGAAAGTTATGATAGAGATAATAAAGATATGGCTCCTATTGCAGGACAACTTACTACAAATGGTGTTATTAGAAATGTGTTCTCATTAATTTCTGTTAATAAAGATACTAATCCTGATTTAACAACTGAAAAAGCTGTTGGTAATATTGTTGGATATGCAGCAACAGGTAGAGTTGAAAATTCTTATTCGGTTGAAGATCCTAATGTTGAAAATTCAAAATTTACTAGTCAAGATCCTAACTTTGGTAGAGGACATGCTAATGCTACAGTTAAGAATTTGTACTATGTGTCTGAAACAACTTATTTAGGTAATAAGAGTTCTATGATGTCTAAGTTAGCATTATGGGATGAAACATTACAAAAGAAAATATTAAATACAAGTAATGGTTGGGATGTTACTAATCTTGTTTCGTTAGGATATTATCCACAAGTAAAAATGAATGATTGTATGCCTAGACAAGAATTAATTTCTTTACCAAAAATTACTGATGGTGATTTAGTTGATGTTACTTCTGCTGAACAAATAGAAGTAGGTGGGGATTATGCAAAAGTAGAAATACATTTTAATAATCCTGCTGGTGAAACTATTACTGATATTGGTATTAGAGATATTGGTACTGTGGAAATTCTTTCACAAGAAAATATGTATGGAAAATCTGTTGTGGTTGCAAAACTAAGTTCGCCAATTTCTTATAAATCAAAGTATTATATTAGAAATATTAAGATTACTGGTGTAATGGGATATACATATGAAAAGAATTATACAGACTTAGAAAGACCAATTGATGTAGATTTATATTATCCAATTAAGACTTTAAATGATTGGAAGGAATTAGTAAGTAAACCAACTCAAAATTATATGTTAATGAACGATTTGGATTTTAAAAATGAAACTATTTCTAACTATATAGTTGGTAAGACTTTTACTGGTAAATTAAATGGTAATGGACATAAATTAAAAAATATTACTATTACAAGTACAAGTTATTATGGTTTCTTTAACTGTTATATTAAAGGAACAATAGAGAATTTATTTGTTGAAAATTATCATAAAACAGGATATACAGGATATGGAGGATTCTTCTATAGAGCATCTTCAAATGCAATGTTTAATAATGTACATATTAATACTGCGAAAATTAATGCTACTACATATTTAGGTGGGTTAGTTTCTTATAGTGATAATACAACTACAATAAAGAATTGTTCTGTTAGTAATTTAATTGGTAGAACAAATCCTTCTGCTAATATAACTGGTTTTAGAGCTGGTGGATTAGTAGGATATATTAATACGGGTACTATTTTAAATAGTTATGCTTATAATGTTGATTTTGAGTTTAATAACTTATTAACATCTAGCGGTGTTGGTGGTATAGCTGGACAAACAAGTAATGGTTATATTGATGATGTTTATGCAACCGGTAATATTAAAGCCAATGCTAATTATGTTGGTGGTATAGCTGGATATGGTTCTGCTAAAATATCAAGGGCGTGGTCTGGTGTTGATATTTCAACTGAATTAGATTATGTTGGTGGTGTTTACGGTTATAGAGAAACAACAAATAATAAGAATACTTTAGTTACAGGTGATATTTATTCTTCATATGCAGGTGATAATATCCATAGAAGTTTTGGTAATTCAGTATCAACTCAAATGGGTTATTATGCATGGGATGGCCAAAAGGTATATGGTTTAGTTACTGAGGAATCTCAAATTGAAGAATTATTAACACTAGAAGAATTGGCTGATAAAGATACTTATATTGAAAGAATTGGTTTAGGAGAACAATTTGATTATAGTGATTTATCTGATGGAAAAATGCCTAAATTAAAGAATATTGATACAGGTAAGTTATTACCAAATCAATCTGATTATAAATTAATTGTTGAAACAATTAATGTTGATGAAATTACAATTGAGGCACAAGTTGATAAAGCAGAATTAAATATTTTAATTGATAATCCAAATGAATATGAAATCACTGAATTAATGTTTGATCATTTAAATATTACAAATATTATTGCGAGTGGTACAAAGAATGGAAAAACTACATTTAGATTAAATGTTACTCCTGAAAAATTCTTAGATTCATATTGTTTAACTGGTGTTAAGTATAAGATTGCAGATGGAGTAGAAAAAGTTGCATCTTTATATACAAGAATTGAGAAAACATTCTATAAGCAAATTCATAATGTTGATGAGTGGTTAGAGATTAAAGATAGTACAATGGCTGAAAACTATTTATTGACTACTGATTTAGATTTCTCACCAGAAGCTAATAATGGTAGAGTTATTCAAGTTCCAAGTGGTTTAAGAATTGCAAGACTTGAAAGTAATTCGAAGACTGAAAAAAGGGCATTAAAGAATATGAGTATTAATTTAACTGCTGGTGGAAATGGAATGATTAGAGTTTTAACAAAAACTTTATATGGAATAAAATTTGAAAATATTTCTATTAGTATGGCTAAGTCTACTGGTGGATATTATAGTGGAGATAGTGTTGGTGTAATTGCTTATAACTATGCTGATATTGATGATATTGAGATTAAGGATTTAGTAGTTGATGCAGGAAGTTCTAGTTATGTTGGATTTATTGCTAATAATTATGGACAAGATACAAGATATATTAAAATGAATGGTACTGTTACTCAAGATAATGACGGAAATGATATTTGGGGTTATAGAGTAAGAGGTGTAAGTTATGTTGGTGGTGCTATTGGACATAAACCTTATAATTATACATGTAATGACTATTATTACAGAATGGATAATATGTTTGTTACTGGTAAGAGTAATGTAGGTGGAATGTTTGGTTATGGTATTGCTAATGGAAATCAAGATGATGATGGTTCAATTAATTATTCTTATGTAATTAATTCAAAAGTTCATAATATTGGTGGAGACTATACTGGAGCAGCTGCCGGTACAGCAAGACACTATACAACGAAATGGGTTTATGGTAGAAATAATACTGTTACTAGTGTAGGTAGTTATGGAGTAGGTGGATTATTTGGATGGACATATGATGTTCAATATTGCTATGTTTATGATACAACTGTAACTAATGGTAATGGAAGTTATACTGGTGGATTAACTGGTGCTTCTGGATATACAACACAGTATTGTGGTGTTGAAGATACTGTAGTTACATCTATTGGTACTGGTGCAGGAGGAATGTTTGGTTATAAAGATAGTACTGCTCAATATAACTATACAAAGAATGTAACTATTAATGGTAAGAATAGTGTTGGTGGTTTTGCAGGTTATGTTACTACTGGTAGACTATATCATAATACTGTTAATGCTAATATTATTGCTAGTGGAAATAATACTGGTGGATTAATGGGATATTTAAATAATATTGATTATGAAACTACTAGTTATAGTACTTTAGCTCGTCATAATGTTTTAGTTAATACTAATATTACTAGTACAGGAGATAGAGTAGGTTTCTTTAGTGGATATATTCCATCAGACTTATATGATGATTATCATTATAATAATGTATTGGTTGCTAATATGACTATTACTGATACTGCTAATTATGGTATTTTAACAGGATATGATAAGGAATATATAACAACTCCTCAACCAAGAATATTTATTTATGAAAATAATAAAATCATTCGTAAAAATGGTGAAGCTATTATTAGTAGTGAATATGTAAAAGATATTGATGATTTTGCTAGTACAACTTATTTGGATAGTGATACTAAAGCAAGAATGATGCCTTCTGCTAGTACATTACGTACTACAAATTTCTGGACTGGTACTGCGGGATTATCATCATCTTATTGGAATACAAGTTGGACTGATGCAGATGGAAATCCTCAAGGGGTTACTGATGGATATTATCCTAGAAATAAACAAACTATTTCTAAAAATCCAATATTTGAATTACCTACAGGTGATGTAACTTATAATTTAAGAACTATGGCTTTAGGTATGGCTCATGAATTACCAGAAGTAAGCGTTTATAGTAGTGGTGTTAATACATTAAATATTGAGTTTGATAAGATTGATGATTATACTTATTTTGAAGTGTATGAAAATGATAAAAAGATATTTGAAAAAGATTTATTAAAGAAAACTTACTCAATAACTTATAATTATAAGTCTGACTTAAAGATTGTAGTTATGGATGGAGTTAATACTAGAAAGTATACTTATAAGGCAGAGGACTTAGTTAATAAAGTTACTACTTTTGATAATAATTATGCTTATATTTATGAGGATAAATTAGTAGGGAATGTAAAGGAAAAAGATGAGAAGTTTATTCACTTATATGATAATAAAGCATTAACTGCTGATTTAAAAATTTATGATTTAGAAAAAGAATCTATTATAAGTAGAAATAATACATTTAGTGTTTCTTTATTAACAGATCCAATAGCATTACATAAGGCAGAATATGATGGAGTATTAATTGATACTTTTGCTACATATTCAATTATTCATAAAGAGAATGGGGACTTGTTATTTGAAAGTCAGATATTTGTAAAAGATGGAGTCCTTGAAATTGTTGATGGACAATTAGATAATATTAAGAATAGTATTATTATTGATGAATATGCTAATGATAATTATGTTAGTATTTTAGGTACTGATGGTATTATTTATGATTTGAAAGAGTCTATTAAGAAACCAAGTAATTTTGCTAATAAAAATATTAAGTATATGTCTAATAATCTTAATACTAAGAGTAGTATCGTTGTAGTTATGTATGATACTGGTAAAGTAATTGTATTTGACTATAGAACTGGTAGAAAAGTAGAAGAAAAGAAAGCTACTGAAGATGTATCTGTTGTTGATTATTTTAAATCTAATTTAACTAGAAAGGAAAATTTACTTGAAAGTAGTAAATTAATGGATAGTTATAAAGAGTCATTAGATGTTAAAAAGAATTTAGAAAAAGATCCAATTCTTACTACAGTTAAGGGTGAATATATTACTCAAAGTAATAATGATGAAAAAGATAAAAATAATAATAGTACTGTGGTACAAAAATTTGATAAAAATTATGTTACATATTATAATGCTACTAAAGATAGTTATGATGTAATTAATGTTGATGAGGTACTTAATAGTACTAAGTCAGAGGTTGTATCAGAAAATGATAAGATTTATACTTCAAATGAATTTGTTAATCTTTATATGAGAAAATCAATTCTTGAAAGAGTATTTGGAGATACAAATGCTATTGTTATATTTATAATAATTTTACTTGGTATCTTTGGATCATTAGGATTATGGTTTAGAAGTATTAAGAAATTAAAGGAAAGTTAGGAGAATGAGTATGAAATTTATTAAGAAATTAGATAAGAAAAAAAGATTATTGTTACTTGGTTGCTTAGCTTTAGTTATTGCAGTTATTGTTACAATAATATTACTTGTAGTTGGTAATGCTAAAAGTAATTCTATTGAAGGTTTAACAAAATCTTATATGAAGAAATATCAAAAGTTAGATAAAGAAGTTGTTAATAAAATTAAATATGAGTTTGATGATAAACTTACTCCTACACAAAAACAAAAGTATAAAACTATTATTGAAAATCAATATGAAGAGTTAGAGTACGATATAGTTGAAGTTAGAAAAGATGGAGTTATGGGAGAAGTAGATGTTAGATTTAGTGTTTATGATTTAGCTTCTGCTATGGAACAAGCAAATAGTTATATTGCTGTGTATGGAGATAAATTTAAAAAGAATGGTAAATTTGATGAGTATGCAGCAATTGATTATAAACTAGAAATGTTAGATGATGTTGAAACTAAGGTTGACTATACAATTACATTTAACTTTTATAAAGATGATGGTACTTGGATTATGGATGAAGTATTAGAACCTGATTTAAAAAAGATTAGAGGTACATTTTAAAAATACTGACTAAATGTCAGTATTTTTTTGTTGTTAAAAGTAGTAATTCTATGATAAAATATGCGTGTTGGAGGTAGTCCTTATGAATAGAGTAATATTAATAAAATATGGAGAACTTAGTACTAAAAAAGGAAACAGAAATTTCTTTATTAAGACTTTATATGAAAATGTAAAAAATAAATTAAAAAATTATGATGTAAAAATATCTAAAGATAGAGCTAGAATGTATATTGAATTTTTAGATAGTGATTTAGATGATATTAAAAAAATTATTGATAGAATATTTGGTATTCATATGTATCATATTGCGACTATTGTTGATACTAATATTGATACAATTAAATCTTCTGTTTTAGAAATTATGAAGAATGAAAACTTTACTACTTTTAAAGTTGAAACTAAAAGAAGTGATAAGTCTTTTGAAGTTCATAGTCAAGATATGAATAGAGTACTTGGTGGAGTTATTTTAAAAAATATTGATACATCTAAGGTAGATGTTCATAATCCTGATATATTAGTAACTGTTGAGATAAGAGAAAAGAATACTTATATTTATTTAAATAGTTATAAAGGTAGTGGTGGGTATCCTGTAGGAACTCAACCTAAAGGAATGCTAATGCTTAGTGGAGGAATTGATTCACCTGTTGCTGGATATTTAGCAATGAAGCGAGGAGTAAAGTTTGATGCTGTATATTTTGAAGCTATTCCTCATACAAGCTTAGAAGCTAGAAATAAAGTAATTGAACTTTGTAAGAAATTAGCTGGTTATACTGATCAAATTAATTTACATATAGTTAATTTTACTCCAATTCAAGAAGAAATATATAAGAATTGTAGAGAAGATTATTGTATTACTATTATGCGTAGAATGATGTATAGAATTATGGAAAAGATTTCCAATACACATAAAGGTTATGCAATTATTAATGGTGAATCTATTGGACAAGTTGCTTCTCAAACTTTAACTAGTATGAGAGTAATTAATAGTGTTACTAATATGCCAGTAATTAGACCTGTTGCATGTTTAGATAAATTAGAGATTATGGAAATTGCTAGAAAGATTGATACTTATAATACTAGTATTTTACCATTTGAGGATTGTTGTACTGTATTTGTTCCAAAGCATCCTGTAATTAATCCTAGAATAGATACTTCTATTTATGAAGAAGAAAAGTTTGATTATAAGAGTATGATTGATGAAGCTTTAGAATCAATGAATACAATAAAAGTTTCTGAAGATATGGATAATGAATTTAGTGATTTACTATAATTTACCAGAAAAAATAATGTATTAAATATTTATTATTTCACATTCTAGTAATGTACAGGAGGTGAAATAAATGAATAATAATAAAAACTCAATGAAGATGAGAGTTCCAGGTGCTAAACAAGCTATTGAAAAAATGAAATATGAAATAGCTAATGAATTTGGTGTTAATCTTGGACCAGATGCATCTAGTCGTGCTAACGGATCAGTTGGTGGTGAAATTACTAGACGTTTAGTTCAAAATGGTATGAACCAAGTAAGTGGAAGCTATCAAAATAAATAAGTAAGCTTAAAAGATAGACTGTAAAGGTCTATCTTTTGTTTTGACTTAAAATATTTAGTGTGTTAAGTTTATGATAGAGAAGGTGTTCTTATGAATGAAATATTAGAAAAAGTTGCTATTATTTTGGATAATCATTATCAAGATGAATATGTAGATGAAGAATTTTTAAAAGCAATATTTGATGATGTTGTTGAATTACAGGGAACAAGAAAATATGTTGAAAATGGACTTACTATGAGTGGTGAAGCTCCAATGCTTTTTGCTGCTGGTGGATATGATAAGAAAGAAAAGAAGATTAAGTTTTTTGATACAACCTTAAGAGATACAAAATATGAAGTTAATGTGTATATTAAAGGAATACCTGAGGATAAAAAGGTTTTTGCAACAAATGTACTTTTAATTACAACATTATTACATGAATTAGAACATGTTAATCAAGAAAAAATGAAAGAGTTTGATGATTCATATGAGGCAGATCTTTTAAGATTAGAAGAGGGGAAAGAAGAAACAATTTCAACTTATGAACTTATTCCTGGAGAAAGATTTGCAGAATCTAAGGCTTTAAGTAGTGCATTATCTTTACTTGATAAGAGTATTGTATATTGTCCTGTTTTACAAAATTATTTAGAACAAAAGAGAAATTTATGTTTGATAAAGGGTTATGAAGATACATATAATAGTTGTCAGTCTTATCCGATAAAACAATATATGGATAAACATAATATAGAACATGCTCCAATTAGTGTAGAAGAATCAATACAGACAGAATTTGATTTAAATAAAAGATTATTTATTGGATTACCTATTACTGAGGAAGAATATAGAACTACTAGAGAAAAGGCGGGCTTAAAGAATAGTAGTGATGGTTATACAATATAGCAGTATTTAATACTGCTTTTTATTTGGTAAATTTATGTTTTTTATGGAAAAAGAGATATAATTCGTGTATAATACAAGTAGATTATTTGAAAGAGGTGTATTATTTTATGAAAATAATGTCAATCAATGCTGGAAGTAGTTCTTTGAAATTCAGTTTATTTAATATGGATAATGAAGAAGTAATTGCTAGCGGATTATTCGAAAGAATTGGGATTGAACAAAGTTGTTATACTATTAAATATAATGGTGAAAAGCTTAAACAAGAAATTGATTTACCTGATCATAGTGTAGCTGTTTCTATTTTATTAGAAAAGTTAGTTGAATTAGGAATTATTCAATCATTAGATGAAATTAATGGTGTAGGACATAGAGTTGTTAGTGGAGGAGATCGTTATAGTGAATCTATTTTAGTTACTGATAAAGTAGTTGAAGATATCATTGAACTAAAAGACTATGCTCCATTACATAATCCTGCTCATGTACTTGGAATTAATGCATTTAGAGAAGCATTACCAGGTGTACCAATGTCTGTAGTATTTGATACTGCTTTCCATCAAACAATGGATCCAGTAAGTTATTTATATCCAGTACCTTATAGTTGGTATGAAAACTATAAAGTTAGAAAATATGGAGCACATGGAACTTCTCATAGATATATTGCATTAAGTATCGCTGAAGAATTAAAGAGAGATGATTTAAAAGTTATTTCATGTCACTTAGGAAATGGTGGTTCAATTACTGCTATTAAAGATGGTAAGTGTGTAGATACTTCTATGGGATTTACTCCACTTGCAGGAATTATGATGGGAACTCGTTCTGGAGATATTGATCCATCAATTATTCCATTTGTTATGGAAAAAGAAGGTAAGAATGCTGCTGAAATTATTTCAGATTTAAATAAGAAGTCAGGATTCTTAGGAGTTAGTCAATTAAGTAGTGATTCAAGAGATATCGAAAATGGTATTGCTGAAGGAAATGAAAAATGTAAATTAGCTCAAGATAAATTTATTAGAACTGTAGTAGATTATATTGCTAGATACTATGTTTTACTTGGTGGTTGTGATGTATTATGCTTCACTGCAGGAATTGGTGAAAACAGTAAAGGTGTAAGAGCTGAAATAGTAGAAAAATTAGCTTGTTTAGGATTTAAATTAGATGCTCAAGCTAATGATGTAAGAGGGGAATTTAGAAAGATTAGTGCAGATGATTCAAGCTCATTAATTTATATTCTTCCAACTGATGAAGAGTTAATGATCGCAAGAGATACTCTTAATTTAATCAATAGATAGGAAAATGTGTGATGTTTAAAGAAATATATAAGAAAATTGAGGAATATGATACTATTGTAATTGCTAGACATATAGGAGTGGATCCAGATGCTTTAGCAAGTCAATTGGCATTAAGAGATTCTATAAAGTTAACTTTCCCTAATAAGAAAGTTAGTGCAATAGGAACTGGTAGTGCAAAATTTTATAGTATTGGTAAATTAGATAAGTTGGAAAAAGTTAATAATGCTTTATTAATTGTTTTAGATACTCCAGATAAGAAAAGAGTAGATTCAGTAGATTTTTCTCAATTTGCTTATATGATTAAAATTGATCATCACCCATTTGTTGAAGAATTTTGTGATTTAGAATATATAGAAGATACAGCAAGTTCTACTGCAGAAATAATTATGAATTTAATTATGAATACAGATTTAGAATGTGATAAGAATGTAGCTGAAACATTATATTTAGGACTTGCAAGTGATTCTAATAGATTCTTGTTTGATAGTTGTACTTCAAAAACATTTGGTCTTATTTCTATATTTTTAGAAAAGTATAATTTTGAACTTAGTGAGGTTTATAAAAAATTATATTTAAGACCAATGAACGAAGTAAGATTAGAGGGTTATATAGCTTTAAACATGAATGTTACTGAAAATGGTTTAGGTTATATACAAATTACTAATGAAGTACTTAATCAATTAGAAGTTGATAGTGCTTCTGCTGGTAATATGATAAATAACTTTAATTTCATCAAAGAAGTTTTAGTTTGGGCAACAATTACTGAGGATGTTAAGAATGATCAAATTCGTGTTTCGATTAGATCACGTGGTCCTGAAATAAATGAAGTTGCTGAAAAATTTAATGGTGGGGGACATAAATTTGCATCTGGTGCAAAATTAAAAAGTTTTGATGATGCAATGCAGTTAATGAAAGAATTAGATGAATGTCTTATTGAATATAATAAGACACTTAGTGAGGAGAATTAATATGGTAATAAAGGAAGCTAGTTTAGAGGTTATTGCTACAAGAAGAAGTCAATATCCGATAGATGGAAAACCTGAATTTTTACTTGTTGGACGTAGTAATGTAGGTAAAAGTAGTTTTATCAATTCAATCCTTTCAAGAAAGAATTTAGCTTATACTTCATCTAGACCTGGTAAAACTCAAACTCTTAATTTTTATAATATTAATGGAAGTTTTTATTTAATTGATGTTCCTGGATATGGTTATGCCGCTGTTGATAAAAAAACACAAGCTAAATTTGGAATGATGATTGAAGAATATTTAGAAAAAAGAGAAGAGTTAAAAAGAGTATTTATGTTAATAGATTTTAGACATAAACCTATGGAAGATGATTTATTAATGTATAACTTTTTAAAATATTATAATTTACCTGTTACAGTAGTTGCGACAAAGGCAGATAAAGTTACAGGAAGTAAAAAAGAAAAAAATTTAAAAACAATTTTGGAAACTTTAGATTTAGTAGTTGGAGATGATTTAGTAGTTTTCTCTAGTGTAACTAAACTTGGAGTTAAAGATGTAATTAAAAAAATAGAAGGCTTAGTAGAGGAAACTATCTAAGTCTTTTTCATATACTAAAATAGGGTGATATGTGTTGAAAATTGAATCCTATGGAAAGAATGATTATAAGATATTTATTAATAGTAGTTATACTAAAGATTTAGATTATTTAAATAAGGATGAAGTAATTATTTTTATTAAAAAGTTTATTGTTAAATTAAAAAACAAATTATCATTAAGAGGTTTTTATAAGATAAGAGTATATCCTAAAGGTAAAATAGGTATGTTTTTAGATGTTACTAAATTAGATGATATTGATTTAACAAATAATTTAGATTTACGAGTAATGATTATGTATGATGAAGATTATTATTTTGAAACAGATGATTATGATGTAATTAAGGATTGTAATGATATTAGATATATGGATGGACTATTTTATTGTGTAGTGGATGATTCTTTTGATAGGTTACTTGAAAAGGTGGAATTTGGTAAATTTATTTATGGTAAAGATGTTATAAAATTACTAAACAATAGTAAGATTTTGTGATAGAATTATTATAGGGTGAAGCATATGAGTAATGGTAGAAAGATTTTGTTTATAATTAGTTTTATTGTTGTAGATATATTACTTATTAGTGGAATATTTATTATTAGGGATTTTACTGGTAAAAATATTTTTAAAAATGAAGTAAATGCTTTGTCTGAATTAGATTTTACTAAGGATAGTTATAATACTGAGATTAAGAGTAAAGGGGAGTATGCAGTTGCGGAAAAGGCAATTAAGAAGTATTTAGATGATTATGCAACAGAGGTACAAATTACTTTAAATGTACAATATGATGAAAAACTTAATAATATGTTGGATATATCTAGTTTAAAGGAAGATAAAACAGGTTTTGTTGATTCATTAGATTATTTAGATACATTAAGAAATAATTTTAATTATAATGTTGATTTAATTATGAATAGAGTAACTAAAGATGAAATAAAGAAATATATTTATAATTATGATGTAACTGATGAATCGGTTGATATTTATAATAATATTTTGATTGAAAGTAGCATTATAAGTAAAATTGAAGATAATCAATTGTACTTAGAAAATAAAAGATTAGAAATAAATAGTTATATTGATTCAGTTTATAATGTTTTAGTTTTCTTAAAGAATAATGCAGTTTATTATTGCTTTGTTGGTGATGAGATTATATTTAGTAATAAAGATATTGAAAATAAGTATTTTGAATTAGTTGATAATACAAAAAGAATCTATAAATAGATTCTTTTTTATATTACAATGGCAATCATATTATTAGAGCCTTTATTTACTACTTTTGATAAAGTTGTTTGGAGTTTGAATCTAATGTTATCTGGCATTAGATTTATTTTTGATTGAATTCCTTCTTGTACTATTGAGTCAAGACTTCTACCAAAGATTTCACTTTTCCAAATTTCACTTGGACTTTTTTCATGATCTTTCATTAAATAATCAATTAACTCTTTACTTTGAACTTCACTTCCAATAATTGGTTCAAATGTTGATTCTACATCTACTCTAATCATATGAATAGATGGGGCAACTGCTTTTAATTTAACTCCATATCTAGGTCCTTGTTTAACTATTTCTGGTGTATCTAGTTTCATATCTTCAATGGATGGAGTAGCAACTCCATAGCCTGTTTGTTTAACCATTTTAAGAGCATATTTAATTTGATCATATTCTTTTTTTGCGGTGTTAAATTCTTGGAATAAAGAAAGTAGGTCTGCTTTATTTTTAACGTCTACTTTAATTATTTCTTCTAATGTTTTTTGATATAAACCTTTTGTTGCGACTAAGTTTACTGTTACAATTCCAGTTGAGGAATCAACATCAGAAAGGTATGCTTTTTCAATATACTCATTTTCTATAAAATGATTAGTAATATTTTCTATATCTTTTAATTTATCTATTTCAATAATACTTTCTTTAATTGAGTCAATGTAACTTTTTTTAACAGGATGGTCTGGGTTTAATATGGCAATCCATTCTGGCATATTAACTTTTACTTCTAAGACTGGGAATTCATATAAAGCTTCTCTTAATATGTTATACATATCTTTTTCAGTCATTGCTTCAATACTAATTGGTAGAACAGGTACATTATACTCTTCTCTAAGTTTTTCAGAAAGTTTTTCTGTTTCTGGTAGAGAAGGGTGAGTAGAGTTTAATATTACAATAAATGGTTTACCAATATTTTTAAGTTCTGTAACAACTCTTGTTTCTGCTTCTAAATAATCATTTCTTTCAAACTCTCCAATTGAACCATCTGATGTAATTACGATACCAATAGTAGAGTGGTCTTTAATAACTTTTTCAGTTCCAATTTCTGCTGCTTCTGTGAATGGTATTTCTTCATTATACCAAGGTGTTTTTACCATTCTTGGACCATTTTCATCAGATGCTCCAATTGCTTTATCAATCATGTATCCGACACAATCGATTAATTTAACATTACAAGTAAAGTCATCAATTTTTAACTTTGCTGCATTATTGGGTACAAATTTAGGTTCTGTGGTCATTATAGTTTTACCAGCTGCACTTTGTGGTATTTCATCAAGAGCTCTTTTTCTTTCATATTCATCTTCAATATTTGGGACAACAAGTGTTTCTATTACTCGTTTAATAAATGTTGATTTACCTGTTCTAACGGCACCAACAACTCCTAAATAAATGTCTCCACCACTTCGTTTAGCAATGTTTTTTATTATTTCTTGTTTATCCATATACATTCTCCTTATACAATAAAAATTATGTATAAGTGTAAAAAAAAAGAACTAAAAGTTCTTTAATTTATTTTTACTGAATTTAAGAATTCATTATATTTTGTTTTACAAATTGTATTTGATTGATTATTAATTTTATAATCATATGTTTTGATTACATATATTTCTTTATCTGTTTTATATGCATACATTGTTTCACTTCTTTGCGGAGTTTCAAGGTTCATATATTTCCAAT
Organism: Bacilli bacterium; assembly: GCA_017416535.1. GTDB lineage: Bacteria > Bacillota_I > Bacilli_A > RF39 > UBA660 > JAEDES01. The sequence continues at coordinate 342,207 of JAFQCG010000001.1, forward strand.
CTTTTCCGTTTAAGTTAAGTGACATAACTGGGATTGGCTTATTAGTTGTGTTTGCTACTATATTCATTTTCTTTTCTAGATAAGTTTTTTCATCTGGGTAGTTTCTAATTAAAGTTGTCTTATCTATAGTTAAATTACATTTAATTGAATTATTTACTTGATATTCAAATCTGTTGTAGAAACCACTTCCATAAGCTTTTATAAAACCTTGTGGAAGGGTATATGTAAATTCATTATTTTCTTCATCAACTTCTTCTACAATTTCAGTATTATTTTCATTTTCTACATCGACACTATCATTTGTATATACATACATTGCGATGATTGGAATAAGTATTACTGCTATTAGAATTATTATTGCAGGGGCTTTAGATGAAGTACCACCTTTTTTTCTACATATATCTAATAATTCATTTGTTGTTTTATCTAAGTTTTGTTGTTTTATTTGTTCAACGTTTTCTTCTGCTTGTTTCATATAAATACTTTGAAATTTAAATGCTAAAAAGACATTTATAAATGTATTTATTATGTCAGCTATGTCTGATGATAATAGAATGGCTGCGGCTATAGAAATAATAAATATTCCAATAGCATAGCCCCATACTTTTCTATAAAGTAAGTACCATGGTCCAAAGATTAAAGATGGAAATGAAAATTTCATTTTTTTAATACTTTGATAATTTTGACCAATATATGCTTTTACGTATTTATCATCGCCACCACTGTCAGTTGGCATTGCATAATCAAATTTGCTTTGATCTATTGTATATTTATCATCATATTCGTATGATGATGTATACTTTGTATCTGAGTCTTTTTTGGTATTACTATAAGCGGTACTATAATCATATTGTTTTACATGACATGAAGAAGAATCGTATTTTGAATTTGCTATATTGTCCCCATATTGACATGTATCTTCGTTTAATGTTGTTCCACAACTACGACAAAATTTGTCTGATGAATATACATATGCTCCACATTTTAAACACTTCATTGATATTCCTCCTATTATTACATTTAGTTTATCATAAAAATTAAAAAAGTAGGAGAGGAATAATTAAAAATTAAAACATTTTGTCAATATTTGTAGGTATATTATCTTTTAGAATTGCATTTACTATTTTATCTTCCTTTTCCTTAGTTACATTTTTGCCCGTTAAGTTACTTATTTCTGATATGACACTTCTGATTGTTTTTTCATCTTTCATGTTTGCATTTTGTAGTTTTTCTGCAAGATTAATAATTGTATTTTTATCGACATTTGTTTTGTTTTGGACTTTTTTGAAGAAATTATCTCCGAACATAATAAAACCTCCTACTTAAATATATGTAGGAAGTTTTATTTGTTTAAAATAATTTATTGTTTTTTGACATATTTTGTCTTGCTTGACCAAGTTGAGTACATTTTCTATTAAATTCTTCTAATGAAATTGTACCTTTTTCTAGTCTTTCATGTAGCATTGCAAGGGTTCTATCTTGCATACCATGTGTATCAGTAGAACTTGCATATTTTTGGTCTTGAATATTTTTTACAAAACCATTATTTTTTGTATTTTGGTTTCTATTTTCTTGAACTGTGTTCCATCTATTTTGGAAATTATTATTTGATAGTGGAGTAGAGGAGTTATTTGTTCCTCTAAAACTATTTTGATTATTAAAATTTCCATTATTATTTCCGATTATCATTATTCATCATCACCGCTTCTATTTTTAAATTGTAGTGTTATTGGTGTTCCTGTAAAATCAAAGTTTTCTCTAATTTTATTTTCTAAATATCTTTCATAAGAGAAGTGAACTAATCCTTTATTATTTACTCTAAATGTAAATTTAGGAGGTTTAGTTCCTGTTTGTGATGTGAAGTAAATTTTTAAACGTTTACCTTTATATGATGGAGGTAAGTTTAATTGATATGCATCTAATATTACTTCATTAATTACACTTGTTTTAATTTCTCTTTTGATATTTTCAGCCACTTTAATTACTTCAGGCATTAATGTATGAATACGTTTTTTTGTTAGTGCTGATAAATAGACAATTGGTGCGTATGTTGCGAATTGAAATTCTGCACGCATTAGTTTTTCGAATTCTTGAATAGTTGTATCTGTTACTGTGTCCCATTTATTAACTACAAAGATTAATCCTTTTCCACGTTCAATTGCATATCCCGCAATATGTTTATCGTGTTCTGTTATTCCTTCTTCAGCATTAATTACTACTAAACAGATATCACTTCTATCAATTGCTTTTAAAGAACGAAGTAAGCTGTATTTTTCAATTGATTCAAATACTTTACCTTTTTTTCTCATTCCTGCTGTATCAATAAGGACATATTCTTCATTATGATATTTCAATATTGAGTCAATTGAATCACGAGTTGTTCCTGCAATATTTGAAACAACAACACGTTCTTCATTTAACATAGCATTCATTAAACTACTTTTACCAACATTTGGTCTTCCAATTATTGAGAATTTTAATCTTTCATCAACTGTTTCTTCATATTCATGGAATCCATCTGTAATTGTATCCATTAATTCTACATAACCTGTATTGTGAATACTACTAATTGGAATATATTTTTCAAATCCTAATTCATAGAAATCATAAATGTTATCTTTTGCTTCTTTAACATCCATTTTGTTTATAGCAACAATTACTTCTTTATTTGATTTTCTTAAGATGTCTCTTACTATTAAATCATTATGAGTTAATCCTTCTTTTCCATCAACGATAAATACAACAACATCTGCATCTTTAATTGCTATTTCAGCTTGCATTTTAATTTCATCATTAAAAGTCATTTTTGTTGCATCAATACCTCCGGTATCAACTAAATAAAATTTTTTCTTATTATAAATTGCTTCTTGATAGATTCTATCTCTTGTTACACCTGGAATGTCTTCAATGATAGAAACTTTTTTACCAACTATTTTGTTGAAAAGAGTACTTTTTCCAACATTTGGTCTCCCAACTAAAGCAACTGTAGGCATAGACATAGTATCCCCTCCAATTCAGATGTATTATATCATATTATTGTAAAGTTTCAAAGAAAAATGTGTTATTTCTAAAAACATCGGATTTTATATGTTATACTTTTTATAGGATGGTGAATAAGATGAGTGAAATTAATAAAAAGAAAAATGAATTAGATTGGTATGATAATCCAACAATAATTACTAATTTAATATTATTAATGACTGCAATAATTGTGATTCTAAGCCAAAGTTTTGCAGTTAATAATGGATTAGGGGCATTGGAAATACTTAGTGGTATTTTAAATCATAATATTGGTTATTTATTAGTTGCGATTTATTTTGTTTCATTAAAGACTAAAACAGGTAAAAGATATTTTGACTTTTTAAATATATTTTTAATTATTTTATATGGACTTACATCAATTACATCATTACTTACATTACTACAATCATTTGGATTAGGTAGTTTATTAGGATTTGGTATTGATATAATTATTTTAGTTTATATGATTCATACTTTCTTAAGAAGTACTAGAATTTGGAAAAGTTTAAGTTTAAGTAAATCACCATTTAATGAAATTAGTAATAGTAGTTATTTCTATAGTATATTAGTTCTTTCTATTACTTTACTTGCGGTTAATTTAATTTCAACAACAAGTTTTGATGGTACATTATTAGCATTAATGGATGCTTTATATACAATTTTATTTGCAAGATATATTTTCTTATATGGTGAATTCTTAAATAGTAAAAAGATTTCAATTAATAATGAGGGTAATTTTGATCAATATAAAGAAAAAGTAAAAGAAGAAGTAACAGGTTTTATTGAAGATAATAAACTTGATGAAAAGATTGAAAATATGAAAGATAAAGTAAGTGACTTTGTTGATGATGTTAAGGAAAAGGCAACTGATATAAAAGAAGATATAGAAGAAAAGATCGAAGATGCAAAGATCGATGAAAAGATTGATGCAGCTAAAAAGAAAGTATCAGAAGTAGTAGAAGATGTTAAAGAAAAAGCATCTGATATAAAAGAAGATATTGAGGAAAAGATTGAAGAAGCAAATATTGATGAAAAGATTGATGCTGCTAAAAAGAAGGTATCTGAAGTGGTAGAAGATGTTAAAGATAAAGTAACTGATAAAAAGAAGGAAAAGAAGGTTAAAGAAAAAACTGAAAAGAAATTTTTTAGTAGAAAGAAACCGGTAAGTAAAACAAAGGTTGAAAAAACTAATACTAAGAAGGGAAGTAAGTAATTATGAATATGTTTGAAGAAATTGAAAAGATTAAAACAGAGTTACCTAAAGCTAAAAGTATTAGTAAGGAAATAAAAAACTTTAAACTTAATTTTTATCAAATATTTGCAGGTATACTTTATTTTATAGTTATATGTTTAGGAATTATCTTTGGAAATTTATTTCCTACATGTGGTACTAGTTCAGCGTTATATGCTGGTTCTTGTATTACTACAGAATTTAATTTTTCACTTATGCTATGTATTTGGCTTGTTGGATTAATAGTATGTATATTTATATTTGCTATAGGACATATTATTAATTTACTTGAAGCAATTAATAGAAAGTTAAAGAAATAGAAGCTTAGTCTTCTTTTTTTGTAAATATTTTGTAAATAAAATAAATAATTCTATGATTTAGTAATTTTAAATTTTTTCTTTACGATAATATTAGTTTAAATTTAAGTGAAAAAATGTAAAAAAACACTTATATTGCTTGTATTTTCTAATAAACTATGATAATTTTAATATGTAAGCATAACATATGCTTAGTAAAAAATAGGGAGGTAAATTTAATATGAAAAAAGTTGAATTAGTAGAAGCAGTTGCTGCAGCAGCAGGATTAACTAAAACTGATGCTACAAAAGCTATCGATGCTACATTTGCTGCTATTACAGAAGCATTAGTAAAAGGAGATAAAGTTCCACTAGTTGGATTTGGTACTTTTGCTGTTTCTGAAAGAGCTGCTCGTGAAGGGCGTAACCCAAGAACTGGTGAAGTTGTTAAAATCGAAGCTAGAAAAGCTGTTACTTTCAAAGCTGGTACTGCATTAAAAGATGCTGTAAACTAATATTAAATTTAGTAAAAAAGAACCTAAAATTAGGTTCTTTTCTTTGGGTATGGTATAATTATTAATGGGAGTAAAAAAAGTAATACAAGGTGGTGAAAATAATGTTAGAAGTTGCATTAAAGTTACTAGAGGAGATAACTTCTCGAGGATTTAAAGCATATATAGTAGGTGGATTTGTTCGTGACTATATATTAGGTATTAATTCTAATGATATTGATATAACAACAAGTGCTACTCCTAAAGATATTAAAGAGATATTTGATGATAGTTGTTTGCCTAGTGAAGACTATGGTTCAGTAACTGTTATTATGAAAGGTATTCGATTTGAAATTACGACATTTAGAAAAGAAATAGGGTATATTGATAATAGAAGACCTGCGGAAGTTAAGTATATTGATGATTTATATGAAGATTTATTAAGACGTGATTTTACTATTAATACTATTTGTATGGATGAAGATGGAAATATTGTTGATTTATTAAATGGACAAGAAGACTTAAAAAATGGCGTTATTAAGACTGTTGGTATTGCAAAAGATAGATTTGAAGAAGATGTTTTAAGAATACTTAGAGCAGTTCGTTTCGCAACTATTCTTGATTTTAGATTAGACAATGAAGTAATAGATGCTATTAAAGATAGAAGAGAATTATTAAGTAGTTTATCTTATAATAGAAAAAAAGAAGAACTTGATAAGATATTTGGTAGTAGTTATGCTAATAAAGGTATTGAACTATTATTAGGACTTGGTCTTGATAAGTATTTAGAGTTAGAAAATTTAAGTAAAGTTAAATGTACATCTAGTTTAATTGGTGTATGGACTGTTTTAGATGTATTAGATAAATATCCTTTCTCTGCTAATGAAAGAGAATTAATTAGTGCTGTTAAAGAGGCATTGAACTATAATAATTTAGATCCATATACTTTGTATAGATTCGGATTATACGCTAATAGTGTTGCTGGGGAAATTAATGGATATGATATTAAGAATATTACTGAGAGTTATAATAATTTAGTAATTCAAAGTAAGAAAGATCTTGATATTAGTAGTCAAGATATAATGAATTGTTTAAATAGAGAACCTGGTAGTTATTTAAAAGAAATTTATGGTGATGTAGAAAGACAAGTCTTATATAAAAGATTAGAGAATAATAAAGATAGAATAATTGAATATATTATTAGTAAGTATAGATAGGTATTCTATCTTTTTTTTATTTTTTATGATATTATATAGACATTAATGGAGATGATATGATGAAAAGTTCGAAATTAATTGATATTTTTAAACAAGGAAATATGGTTATACCTTTATATTTTCTTCAACACTATAAGGATTTTAAGTTAAATTTAGAAGAATTTATTTTTCTTATGTACTTATATAATTTAGGTAATAAGTTTATATTTGATCCTGGTAAGTTTGGTAATGATTTAAATATTGAACTTATGGATGTTATGAATTATGTTAGTGTTTTAACTGATAAACATTTTATGAGAGTAGAAGTATTGAAAAATGAAAAGGGTTTAATGGAAGAAGTTGTTATCCTTGATGAATTTTATAATAAACTTTCTATGATTACTATTGATGAAGTTAATAATACTTCTAATAGTGAAGATTCTAATGTGTTTGAAATTATTGAAAAGGAATTTGGTAGAACATTAAGTCCTATTGAATATGAAATTATTAAGGCTTGGTTAGATAGTGGATTTAGTGAAGAGTTAATTAAAGAAGCTATTAAGGAAGCTACTATGAATAATGTTTCTAATTTAAGATATATTGATAAGATTTTATTTGAGTGGAGTAAGGCTGGTATAAAGACTGGGCAAGATGTTGAGAAAAATCGTAAAAAGAGAAATGAAAATCGTGATAAACAAGATGAAAATATAGATATGGATATTATTGATTATAATTGGTTTGATGATGATGACGAGTAGAATTGAAGAATATTTAGATTATTTATTTCCTGATCCTAAGTGTGAACTTAATTATACTAAGGACTATGAGTTGTTAATTGCGATTATGCTTAGTGCTCAATCTACTGATAAAAGAGTTAATTCAGTTACTCCAATTATTTTTAATAAGTATAGTACATTGGAGGCATTAAAAGATGCCTCTTTAAGTGATTTAGAGAGTATTATTAGACCTGTTGGTTCATTTAGAAAAAAGTCCTTTTATATGAAGGAAATAGCACGTATTTTGGTGGATGATTATCAAGGAGTTGTGCCTACTGATAGAGAAAAGTTAGAAAGTTTTCCTGGTGTAGGTAGAAAAACTGTTAATGTGTTTTTAAGTGAGTTTTATAATTATCCTGCTATTGCGGTAGATACTCATGTTGAAAGAGTTTCTAAAAGATTAAAACTTGCTACTTTAAAAGATGATGTGTTAAAAGTAGAAAAAAAACTTATGAAGAAGTTTGATAAGAGTTTATGGTCTAAAAGACATTTACAATTAGTTTTATTCGGAAGATACTATTGTAAAGCAGTAAAACCTGAATGTGAGACTTGTAGGCTTAAAGATATATGTAGGGGGTATAAGAAATGAGAGAGTTAGAAGAAAAGTACATTGATTTAATATTAAAGAGATGTCTTAATTTTAAAACTGGTAATGCATTACTTATATATGTTGATTTAAAAGAACATCTTGAGTTTGCTGAAAGAGTGAAAGCAAAAGCTCATGAGATAGGTGTAGAAGATATAGTTATTACTTGTAATGATTTAGATGAGATACATGAATATTTAATGAAGACTAGTTTAGAAGACATTTCATTACAACCTTGTTTTGATAGAAGTATTTGGGATACTTATGCGAAAAAAGGTAGTGCTATGTTATTTTTAGGATCTTTGGTTCCGGGACTTATGGATGATATTGATGCTGATAAGATTAATAAAATGGCTAAACTTAGAAATGAAACAAGAATTTATTATAGAGAAAATGTTGGTAAATATACATTTCCTTGGTGTATCGCTAATCTTCCTAATGAAAGATGGGCTGAAAAAATATTTCCCGGGGATAAGAATGCATATAATAAATTGTTTTTAAATTTTATGAAAATGTGTATGGTTGATAAAGATGATCCTGTTAAGGCTTGGGAAGATTATATTAGACAAAATAACTATTATAAGAATAAACTTAATGAACTTGAAATAACTAGTTTACATTATCGTAATTCTTTAGGGACTGATTTATATATTGAGAAGCCTAAAGATAATATTTGGATTAATCTTGATAAGACTGATGCATCGGGTAATCAAATGATTGCGAATATGCCTAGTTATGAAATATTTACTTCTCCAGATTGGAGAAAGACAAATGGAATTGTTTATTCTAGTAGACCATTAGTATATAATGGAACAATTATTGATAAGTTTTTTATTAGATTTAGTGACGGTAAAGTAGTTGAATGTAAAGCAGAGGAGGGAAATGATGCTTTACATAGTTTAATCTTTGATAATGAGAATTCTGATAAATTAGGGGAGATTGCATTAGTTCCAAATGATTCTCCAATATCTAATACAGGTTTAGTGTTTTATGAAACTATGTATGATGAGAATGCTTCATGTCATTTAGCTTTAGGTAGTGGTTTTCCTAAATGTTTTAGTGGTAATTTAACCGATAGTGAACTTATGGAAAAGGGTTTAAATTTTTCTTTGTGTCATACTGATTTTATGATTGGTACAGGAGATTTAGAAATAGAAGCTGATACTAATCAAGGTAAGAAACTTATATTTAAGAATGGTAATTTTAATATATAAAAAAGAAGAATCAATTTGATTCTTCTTTTATTGTGTTGGATTCGTAGTTGGTTCAGCAGGTGTTGTTCCAGAATTTCCTTCACCTGTATCAGGTTCTGGTGTTGCTGGTGGAACATAAGGTTGTAATGTGAAGCTAGCTGCTTTACTTTGAATTCCACTATATGATTTATATGTAGCAATAACTTTATATGTATCATATGGAGATGTTGTTTCGAATGAGTATGATGTATTTTCTGTCCAATCCAATAATACTCCATTTTTATATACGTTATAACCTAATTTACCATAACTATCTTTTGCTTGTGGGCTTGGTTTTACCGCATTCCAACTTAGTACTACACGTTTTGTTAATTCGTTATATGTACCAGTAAAGTTTGTTGGTTTTGATAGTGGTGCTTCATCATATTCTGTTGGAACATAATCTTTTTTGAATAATTCTCTTACAGTTCCAGATGATGCTGAAGTGGCTAATTTTGCTGGATTTGAACCTTTAGCAACATTTACCCATTCAACACTACTTGGCTTTTTAAATGAACCTCTACTTGATTCCATAGCTCCGGAATTAATTAGAGCTCTATATAATTTATCTTTTTCTCTTGATGATGGTAAATTACGTAAGCAGTATTTTGGATCTGCGTAGTCGTATCCATACCACATTGCGACAGCTGTTTTTGTTGAATATCCAACTGCCCATGAATCTCTGATTGCATCACTTGGAAGTTTTTTCTTTTTCATATATTCTGAATCAAAGTTTGTTGTTCCTGTTTTTACAGCGATTCCATTTGGTGTTCCACCAATAAGATTTACATCTTGTAGTACGCTTGTAATCATATATGCTGTTGCATCTGACATTGCTTTTCTTTTAATAACGAAGTTTTCATCACTGTGTTCAACTTCTTCTCCAGTTGTACGATATACAATTTTTCTTACACTATATGGTTCATTATAGTAACCACCATTTGCGAATGCAGAGTAGGCAGCAGCCATTTGCATTGGACTAACTCCAGTGAAGGCTCCAATTGAGTGTGCTTCGTGAGCTTTACCACCAGATACTTCAGGAGTAATTCCTAAGTTTGTAACAAATTCAATAATCTTTTTATTGTCAACTTGTTGGAATGCTTTTAATGCTGGGATGTTACGAGATGTTGCTAGGGCGTATCTTAAAGTGATTGTACCGAAGTATCCGTTATCCCAGTTTTTAATTGAACGACCATTTGAATATGTATATGGTTCATCTTTAAATAATTCATATGTTGACCAGTTGTTATATTCAATACCTGGACCATAATCGAATAATGGTTTTGCAGTAGAACCAGGTTGTCTTTCTAGGTCAACTGCATAGTTTTTAATTAATTCTGATGTACTTGTACGTCCGTTGATGTTACGTCCATTTCCTACAGCTTGGATAGCTCCAGTCTTTACATCTAATACTGCAACACCACTTTGTACTTTATTATCAACCCATTTATATGATTCTCCATTAAATACTGCATTTACTCCATTTTGTTTTTTTCTATCTAGAGTAGTATATACTTTTAATGAATTCTTGTATGGGTCTACTTTATATTTTGTTCTTAATTCAGTTATAACTGTATCAATAAATCCTTGATATATATCTGTTGATTGAGAAGAGCTTGCAGTTAATGTTTCTACTGGAATACTAGCAGCATTCTTTCTTTCTTCAGCAGTAATATATCCATGACGTTCCATTAAATATAAAACTGTATCTCGACGTTTTGATGCGTTTTCAGGATTTGTTGTTGGTCTATAGTAGTTAGGAGATTTAAACATACCAGCTATAATTGCTGCTTCACTTAAATTAAGTTCACTAACTGTTTTTCCAAAGTATGCTTCACTTGCTTCAGCAACTCCATATATATTTCCACCTAAGAAGTGGTTGTTAACATAGAATTCAATAATTTCTTCTTTTGAATATTTCTTTTCTAGTTTAAATATAGCGATATAAATATCTGTAAACTTACGAGCAATACCTTCAAGATTGAAACCTGATGCAATTTCATCATTTTCATCTCTTGAGAATGTATTTTTAGCAACTTGCATTGTTAGTGTTGATGCACCACCGGCATCAGAGTCACCCATTACTTGTTTAATTCCGGCTTTTGCAAAACGAGGTAAGTCGAAACCATTATGTTGGAAGAAACGAGAATCTTCTGTTGCAATAATTGCATCTACTAAAACTTCAGGCATATCATTATATTTAACATTTGTTCTTTGTTCAGTACCTAACTTTTTAAAGATTTTTCCATCTTCATCATATAGTATTGTTGATTCAGCTTCTTTAATATTTTTTTCTTTTTCAGCAAATTGTGGATCAGCAATACTCTTTATATATAAGAAGAATGCACCAAATGCAATTACTGCAATTATTCCTAATGTTAAGAATAAAACTATTAGTGCATTAACAAATCTTCTTCGTCTTTTTGTAGTTTTAAATTTTCTAATTAATACTCCAAATCCAACAATTAGTGCAGAACCAATGGCAGCAATAGCAGCAAATTCTACTCCTAATATAAAATATACAATTGCAATTGCTACTAATAGGATACCAGTTGCAATAAGACGCATTCTGATATCTTGCTTTGTAGGTTTTGCTTTAACACGTTTCTTAATATTTGTAGTATTGTTCTTATTATTATTTACGTTTACGTTCTTTTCAGGTATACGTTTCTTTATTTGCATTTTGTTAAATGGATTTTTCTTTTGTATTTGATTAGTTGGTTTTCTTCTTCCTTTTATTTCTTTTTTCATTTTATACCTCCAATTAATTCATCAACTATTTTTAAATAATCAATTCTTGGTTGATAGCTATCTTTAATTAAAAATGCTTCATTTCTAAAAAATTCAATTGGAATTGATTTTCTTTCTTCTTTTTCAATAAAATATATAAATTTATTGGCAGTTAATAAGTAAGTTTCATTTAATGTTGTGAATCTTACAATTAGAAAGGCAATTCCTTTATGTCTATCAATATCTTTTAAATGTTTAATTTGGTGTGGATGAATATTTGTAAGAGCAAAAGCTGTTGTACTTTTTGTTTCTTTTGCTTCAAAGTCAATATAATATCCTTTATATAGTCCGTTGTAATCTGTTGTAGAAGGAGTAGTAAAGAATCCTTCTTTTATAACAGCTTTATCACGTGATGGATAATCCACTTTTGTTATTTGGATAGGTGTTGGCTTTTTATATATATAAGCTTTGTCTATTTCTCTATAAAAGTCATTGGAAAGATTTAATTCATTCTCTAAAGTCATTCCTCTGTTTTTATGAGTAGTTATACTAGCCTGATGAGTTTTTTTTAAACCGTTTGGGTAGTTCATCTAATCACCTATGATTTATTATACTATAAAGGTCTTAAAATTACCATATTATTTACATGGATTTTTTTTGTATTTTTTTATCTAAGTAAGTCGAATTTATGATTTTTTTTAATTAAAGTATTATTATTTTGATTAGGTGATATTTATGAATAATTTTGAAGTTATTAGAATTTTTAATAGAATGCTTAGTTCTACTAAAAGAATTTCTATAGAATCAAGAATTTGCTTTATAAACAAGGCGTTAGCAATTGACAAAAATAATCAATAATGTAATAATATTAGCATAAGGGATTGGTGATAAAAATGTATCAAAATAAGATTTCACTTATGCCACAAGATATTCTAAAAAAAGAGTTTAAGATTGATACTCGTGGATATCGTTTAAAAGAAGTTGATCAATTTCTTGATGTTATTATTGATGATTATGAGCAATTTCTTAATATGATTAATACTTTAGAAAAGGAAAAAGCGGATTTACTTGCAGAGATTATGTCTTTAAAACAAGAACTTCGTAATTCTAAATTAAGTATGGAAGTTGTTAAGAGTAATGCTGATAATTCAGATGTTACCAATGTTGATATCATGCGTAGATTATCACAACTTGAAAAAATGGTATATGGTTTAAAATCAAAAAATGAAGAAAAATAATAGTATATAGACAAACGCTGGGATTCTTGAGATCCTTGAGGAAAGTCCATGCTCTCACAGTCTGAGATGACTGTAGTGTTCGTGCCTAGGGAATAAATAACCTAGGGTAGTTTTGGCTAACGGCGGAGATGAACCTAAGTTTTTAATATGGTTCTATCCATAAAGTGCCGCAGTGACGAATTCTTTGGAAACGAAGAAGTGAAACGTGGTAAACCCCGCGAGAGAGAAACCCAAAATTGGTAGGGGAGTCCTAACGAAAGAATTTAATGGAGTTAGGGACTGGGAAACTGGTAGATAAATGTTTGTCGCCTAGGTAACTAGGAACAAAACATGGCTTATTTATATTATTATTGTAAAAACGGTGAGGTGTTTATGAAGGAATTAGGAGAGTATTTGAAGCGTACTAGAATATCTAATGGTGTTAGTATAGCTGAAGCAGCAGAAGATTTAGAACTTTCTACATCTCATATAGAAAATATTGAAAGTGGGAATGTTAGAGCTTTTAAAGATGTGTATAGTTTAAAAGAACAAATTAAGCATTATGCTAAATATTTAGGATTAAATCCTGATAAGGTAGTTGATGAATTTAATGGTTTTTTATTTGAACATACATCAAAAATATCAATAGATGATATTAAAGCAGCACAAAAGAAACAAGAAGATAAGGAAAAGAAAACCAGATCACCTTATACTATAGAGTATAAAAAGAAAGTATCTCTATGGTTAATAACTGCAATTGTTAGTGCATTTATTGTTTTATGTTTAATTATTTATCTTGTTATTAGTAATGCAAATAAAGCTCCAACGCAGGTAGAAGAGTTAAAGACAGTTGGAAGGGAGTGCTTGTATGAATTTACCTACTAAACTTACAGTTTTAAGATTAGTTTTATCGCTTGTAATTATTATTTTATTATGTTTTCCATTTGAATTAATTGGATTACAATTCCCAGTTTATGTAATTGATTCAATTAAAATCGAATCACAATTTATTGTAGCTGGTGTAATCTTTGTAATAGCTAGTTTAACTGACTGGTTAGATGGATATTTAGCTCGTAAAAATAATCAAATTACTGATACAGGAAAAATGTTAGACGCTATTGCTGATAAAGTTTTAGTAAACTCAGTATTAATTATTTTAGCAGCTTATAACTATATTCATGAAATAGTTCCAGTAGTTATTGTATTAAGAGATATCGTTGTTAATGCAATTAAAATGGAAGCAGCTGGTAAAGGTAAAGTTGTAGCAGCAATTGGTTCAGGAAAATTAAAAACTGCAACATTAATGGTTGGTACAACACTTGCATTATTCTGTAATGCACCATTTGAACATTGGGGAATTTATGTTGATGATATTTTATTATTCGTTGCATGTATTTTATCAATTGTTTCAGCAGCACAATATTATAATATTAATAAGGAATTAATTTTTCCTAAAAAAGCGAAATAAAACAAACTAAGTTAATTATGATTTAAAAACTTCTTTTTCATTAAAGAGGTTTTTATTTTTTTGGAAAATATTGTTAGTGAAAAATATAAAACAATTGTTCGAAAAAGTATTGCAATTTAAAAAAATATAGTATACAATGTTATTGTAAGTTATTAATTTAGGAGGAAATATGAAGACAGTAAGTGATGCTCAAAAGGATAAAGATAAAGCTTTAGAGCAAGTATTAAGTGATATTGAAAAACAATTTGGTAAAGGTTCTATTATGAAACTTGGTGATAGCAAGCATACTAAGGTTGATGTTTGTTCAAGTGGATGTCTTTCTTTAGATATTGCCTTAGGAGTAGGTGGATATCCTAGAGGAAGAATTATTGAAATTTATGGACCAGAATCAAGTGGTAAAACTACATTTGCATTACAAGCAATTGCTGAACATCAAAAGTTAGGTGGAAGAGCAGCTTTTATTGATGCAGAACATGCACTAGATCCAGTTTATGCCGAAAGACTTGGAGTAGATATAGATGAACTTTTATTATCACAACCAGATACAGGGGAACAAGCTTTAGAAATTTGTGAAGCCTTAGTTAGAAGTGAAGCTGTAAGTATTATTGTAATTGATTCAGTTGCTGCTTTAGTACCACAAGCAGAAATTGATGGTGAGATGGGTGATTCTCATGTTGGTTTACAAGCAAGACTTATGTCACAAGCATTAAGAAAATTGTCAGGAACTATTAACAAAACAAAAACAACTTGTATTTTCATTAATCAATTACGTGAAAAAGTTGGAGTTATGTTTGGTAATCCTGAAACAACACCTGGTGGAAGAGCATTAAAATTTTATTCAACAATTCGTTTAGACATTCGTCGTAATGAACAATTAAAAATGGGAGAAGGTATTGTTGGTAATAAAACAACAATTAAAGTTGTTAAGAATAAAGTAGCACCTCCATTTAAAACTGCTACTGTTGATATTATGTATGGGGAAGGTGTATCAAGAGAAGGAGAAATTATTGATTTAGCAGCTGAAGCTGGTATTGTTGATAAAACTGGTGCTTGGTATTCTTATCAAGGTGAAAAACTTGGTCAAGGAAAAGAAAATGTTAAATTGTTATTAAAGGATACTCCAGAATTAAGAGACGAAATTGAATTAAAAGTTAGAGAATATTATGATATTGCTTTAGAGAAAAAAGAGGAACCAAAAGCAAAAGGAAAAGACAAATAGTTGTCTTTTCTTTTTTTTATTGGCATAATGTTTTATAGGAGGCTTTTATTATGAAAGTTAGTAAATTATTAGAGTGCTCTTATGAAGTTGATATTTTAGGGATAACAGATGATTCTCGTAATATTAAAGAAGGATATATGTTTGTTGCAACAAAAGGATTTAATGTTGATCATTTTGATTATATAGATGATGCAATTAATAATGGAGCGGTATTTGTTGTATGTGATAGAGAAGTAGATATTAATGTTCCATATTTATTAGTTAATGATATTAATGATTTGTATATTGAACTTTGTAGTAAGTTTTATGATGTATCATCTGATGAATTTAAATTAATTGGTATTACTGGTACTGATGGAAAGACAACTACTTCAACTGTTATTTATCAGTTGTTAGAAAATATAGGTTGTATTGGTACTAATGGAGTATTAGTTAATGATAAGTATTATGATGTTAATAATACAACGCCTTGTATATCAGAACTTTATAGTTCTTTAAGTCTAATTAAAAATAATTCTTGTAAAGATATTGTTATGGAAGTGTCAAGTGAAGCATTGCTTCATAATAGATTAAAAAAGTTTAAGTTTGACATAGTTTGTTTTACAAATATTACTGAGGATCATTTAAATGTACATAAAACAATTGAAAATTATAGGGATTGCAAATTTAAATTACTAGATTTACTTGATGATAATGGGATTGTAATTATAAATGGTGATGATGAAAATTGTAAATTAATTGACAGGAATAATTTGTATAGAATTGGATTTGGTAGTGACAATGATTTTGTTATATCTAATGTTAATGAATTGTCTAGAAAAGTAGAATTTACAATTAATTATAAAGGTAATAAATATAATATAGTTAGTCCTTTAGTTGGAATATATAATGTATATAATGTGACAATGGCATTTGTTGCTTGTTTTTTAAAAGGTATTTCTTCTAATATACTTGTTGAAAAAATTAAAGATATAAAAACTATAAATGGTAGAAGAGAGTATTTAGATTTTGGACAAGAGTTTGATATTATTTTAGATTATGCTCATACATATAATGGTATTAAAAATATTTTAGAGAGTGTTAGTAATTATAAAAGAATAATTACTGTTACTGGATCTGCTGGTGGAAGAGAAAAAGAAAAAAGACCTAAAATAGGGAAATTAGTATTAGAAAAGTCTGACATATCTATTTTTACAATGGATGATCCAAGGTATGAAAGTGTTGATGAAATAATTGATCAAATGGTTATGGATAGTTCTAATAAATACTTAAGAATTGTAGATAGAAAAGATGCTATATATAAGGCTTTTGAACTTGCGGATAAAGATAGTGTTGTACTTATACTTGGTAAAGGAAGAGATAATTATATGGCTATTGAAGATAGAAAAGAAAAATATTCTGATTTTGATGTTATAAAAAGTTATTTTGAAAATGAATAAAGCGTTGTTTAATGCTTTTTCTTTTCCTTGACATAGTAATAAAATAAAATTACAATAGAATTAGATTGTAGGTTGAAATGCCCTCAATCTAGATGGAGGAAGAATATGAATAATACAATGTTCTCCATTTTACTTGTAGCCGTAGGCTTACTAATCGGTTTTATTATAGCTTTTGTTATAAATAGTTTAAAAGTTAGCAGAGCATCTAAGAAAGCTGAGACAATGATTGCTAATGCAAAAAAAGAAATTGAAAAAGCAAAAAGAGATGCAGCTATTGAACAAAAAGAAGAAGCTCATAAAGCAAAAATGGATTTAGATAAGGAAATTCGTGAAAGAAAGGAAGAGTTAAAAGAATCTGAAAATAGATTATTACAACGTGAAGCTAGTATTGATAAACGTGATGAAATGTATCAAAAACGTGAAGCGTCTTTAGATGAAAGAGAAGCAAAACTTTCTGATCGACAAGTTGAAATCCAAAACGAAAAAAGTAAAGTGGAGGAAATCAAAAAAGAACAATTAGAATTATTAGAAAAGATTTCTGGTTTCAGCAAAGAAAAAGCTCGTGAACAAGTAATGAGTCAAGTTCGTGAAAATATGAGTAAGGAAATTGCTGAATATATCCATGAAAGAGAAAATGAAGCAAAATTACAAGCAGATAAAGTTGCGAGAGAATATATTGTTAGCTCAATGCAAAGATATGCTGCAGATATTGCAAATGATCAAACTGTTACAGTAATTGATTTACCAACAGATGAAATGAAGGGTAGAATTATTGGACGTGAAGGTCGTAATATTAGAACTATTGAAGCTATTACTGGTGTAGATTTAATTATTGATGACACTCCAGAAGCAGTAGTTATTTCAAGTTTTGACCCACTAAGAAGAGAAATTGCAAGGGTTACGCTTGAAAGTTTAATTAAAGATGGAAGAATTCATCCAACTAGAATTGAAGAATTATATGATAAAGTATGCAAAGACATGAAACAAAAGATTATTGAATATGGTCAAGAAGCTACTTTTGAAGTTGGTCTTACTAAGTTTGATCCTGCTTTGATTGAAACAATTGGTAAATTACATTTTAGAACAAGTTATGGTCAAAATGCTTTACAACATTCAATTGAAGTAGCACAACTTGCTGGATTAATTGCTGGTGAGTTAGGTGAAAATGTTAATTTAGCAAAAAGAGCCGGGTTACTTCATGACATTGGTAAAGCAATAGATCATGAAATTGAAGGAAGCCATGTTGATATTGGTGTGGATATTGCTAAGAAGTATCATGAAGATGAAGTTGTTATTAATTCAATTGCTTCACATCATGGTGATACTCAAGCTAATAGTGTAATTGCTACTATTGTTGCAATTGCAGATGCACTTTCAGCATCTCGTCCTGGAGCTCGTAATGATTCATTAGAAAATTATATTAAGAGACTTTCTCAACTTGAAGAAGTTGGAAATGAAATTAAAGGTGTAGATAAAACTTATGCTGTTCAAGCAGGACGTGAGTTAAGAGTTATTGTTAAACCAGAAGAGGTTGATGATTTAGAAGCTTATAAGATTGCAAGAGAAGTTAAAGAAAAGATTGAAGCTACAATGAAATATCCAGGAACAATTAAAATTACAGTTGTTCGTGAAACAAGAGCACAAGAAGAAGCAAAATAATGCTTCTTCTTTTTTTGATAAAAATAATTTGTTGTTGCGAATAATTATAGTAGGGGGTGATTATTGATATTAAGAAAAAATCTTTTTTTATTTTGGAAAGTTGGACAAACTGTATTTCAGAAACAAACTTGTTGTGAGAATGCCGTTTCAAAATACTCAAATTATTTAAAATATTATTTTGGTATGAGTAATACTTTTTCTATTGGTAATGTTAATTACATGAAAAAGTTTTATTGTTGTTTTCCAAATTATATAAATGAATTTAATAAATTATCTTTTGAGCATTATAAGTTATTAGTTGATATTAGTGATGTAGGAGAACGTTATTTTTATTTTCGAATCGCTATGTTTTGTCGAAGTAGTGTTCAAGAATTAGATGCTGTTATTAAAGAGAATATTTATTATTACATATAAAAAGATAACAATTATTTGTTATCTTTTTTAATATCTAAAATAATTGGTAAAATAATTGGTTTCCTACCAGTTAGATTGTAAATGAATGGATATAGATTTTCAGTTAAATCATTTTTAAGAATAGCAAAGTTTGTTTTTGAATCTTGAAGAGATGTTCTTAATGTTGCTTCTGCTTTTGCTTCAATCTTATGTATTAATTCTTCATTTTCATTTACAAGAATAAATCCACGTGTTGTAATATTTGGTTTAATTAGTAATTCACGTTTTTTCATATCAACGTTAATTATTACAACTAGGATACCATCGTTTGCCATTATCTTACGATCTTTAATAACAGCGCTTCCAATTTCTCCAATTCTATTACCATCAACATAGATGTCTGCTCCAGGCATACTTTCACCTTTAGTGATTACATGGTCTTTTAAATTAAGAGTATCACCATTTTTTAAGATGAATGTATTTTCTTTTGGAATACCACAATTGATTCCAATATCAGCTTGTTTCTTTAACATTCTATAATCGCCGTGGAATGGCATTAAGTATTTTGGTTTTAATAAACGAATCATTAATTTTACTTCTTCTTCATTTGCGTGTCCTGAAGTGTGAAGATCTGCAAGAGCGTGGTTTGTATAAACTTTAACTCCTTTTAAATATAATTTATTTACTATTTTTGAAATACTTAAAGCATTTCCTGGTATTGCGCTTGATGAGAATATTACAACATCATCAGGTCTTAGCTTAATTTGTTTATGAGTACCATTTGAGATTCTTGATAATGCTGCAAGTGGTTCGCCTTGACTACCTGTACATAATAAAGTAACTTCGTTTGGTTTTAAATTATTAGCTTCCTCTGGTGAGATTAGTAGTTCTTTATGATCGATATATCCACCATTTATTGAGATGTTAATATTATTTTCCATACTTCTTCCGAAGATACAAATTTTTCTATTATGTTTATAACATGTTTCGAAAATGTGTTTCACACGATAAATGTTTGAGGCGAATGTTGCGATTATAATACGACTGTTTTTACATTTTTCAAACATTTCTCCAAGTGTTTCATCAACTACAGATTCGCTGTTTGAGAATCCTTCATTAAGTGCATTTGTAGAATCTCCAATCATTAGGTCCACACCTTCTTCTCCAAGGGAAGCCATTTTATAAAGGTCTGCCATTGGTCCAATAGGTGTAAGATCAAATTTATAGTCTCCTGTAGTACAGATTCTACCATCTGGTGTTTTAATACTAATTCCATGAGAATCTGGAATTGAGTGTGTTGTTCTGAAAAATTCAACTTCTATTTCTTTGAATTTTAGTCTAGTGTTTTCGGTATAAACAAATAAATTGTCATATCTTATATTACGGTCTTGTAATTTTACCGCGATTAATTCTTTAGCATGGTTTGGAGCATAGATTGCTGGAATATTAATACTTTGTAGTAAGAAAGGTATTCCACCAATATGATCTTCGTGACCATGTGTAATTAATAAAGCTTTAATTTTATCTTCATTTTCTTTTAAAAATGTAAAATCTGGTAAAACGTAGTCAACTCCCATAAGTTCACTTTCTGGGAAACTAACACCGGCATCAATAATAACAATTGCGTCATTATGCATTACACAATACATATTTTTTCCGACTTCTCCTAAACCACCTAAAACAACAATTTTTGTTTCATTGGTTTTTTGATTATTCATAATAACTCCTTTCTTTTTATTTAATATATAAAGAACTAACTATGAAATTATACTATATATTTTTTATTTTGTCTAGGTATTGGGACGTTGTTTGTTTGACAGTTGTTTATAAAAATTGTATAATATATCACTAATTTAGGGGGATGATTATATGGGTAGTAAAATTAAGAAAAATATTAATTCCATTGAAAATTTATTTAATCCTAATTTAGTTTTTATGGGAGATGTTTCTAGTGTATTAGAGGAATATCCCAAAAGAAGTAAAAATCTAGAAAGTAGTGTAGATAACCCATTAGAAGCTAAGTGCATAGATGAAAAGTTTGTGAAAGATGGATTTATGTATTTATTACGTGGAGCAAAGAAGGGACAAGAAACTGGTTTTTATTCAAGAGAGTATGCTAGAAAAAATACAATTCAAAGTTTAGGTCTTGATCCTTATCAAACTGCTTTTGCACAATGTATGAATGGAAATACACCGTTTATTTCAGCAACTACAGATTTGTATACAGCCGCATCATTTGCGAAAAAAGAAAGAATTTATGTTTTAAGAATTCCGGTTGAAGATGTATATACTTTTTGTAGTTTTTCAGAATTAATGGAACAAGAATATATGATTCCAGATTTTATTTCTAAAGAAGAAATAACAAGATCTTTTAGATATGATAAAGTTGGTGCTTTGTATAGGTATCTTACAGAGGAAATAGGGTTAGATATTTGTCCTGCAGATTTAGGGGCAACTTTAGAAGATATAGTTTCTCTTGATTATGATAAGTTAGAAAGAATTATGGATTTTAACGGGGAAGAAAATGAACCTATGGATTATTATTTAAATGCTATACAAGATGCTATATTAGAAAGTGCTGGTAATAAAACACAAGAAAAAACATTCTTAAAAAAATAGAATGTTTTTTTGTTTAACTTTGTAAATATAGTTGTTATATGATAAAATAAGTTTGGTGATATAAATGGGATTATTTGATAAAATTAAAAATATGTTTCATAAAAAAGATGATGTTGTTGAAGAACAAATAATTGAAACAGAAGTAAAAGAAGATATATCTGAAGTAAAAGAAAAAAAAGTTGAAAAGAAGACACAAGAACCTAAAAATAACAATGTTAAAGTATATGAAAAGGGATTAACTAAATCCAGACAAGGTTTTGTTTCTAAGTTGGCGGATTTAACTAATCGTTATAAAAAAGTTACAGATGAATATTTTGACGAATTAGAAGAAATTTTAATTATGGCTGATATTGGTGTTAATACTGTAATGGAATTTATTGATAGACTTAGAGATAGAGTTAGAACTGAAAAACTTGATGATCCGGAAATGCTTAAAGAAATTATTGTTGATGAATTGTTTATTATTTATGTTAATGATTCTGTATTAACTAGTAAACTTACTTTTAATGATAATGGACCAACTGCAATATTATTTGTTGGTGTTAATGGTGTTGGAAAAACTACAACTATTGGAAAAATTGGATATCAACTTAAAAATGATGGTAAAAAAGTATTATTAGTTGCTGCTGATACATTTAGAGCTGGAGCTACTGCTCAATTAAAAGAGTGGAGTGAAAAAATAGATGTAGGTTTCTATGGAAAAGAAGAAGGCGCTGATCCTGCTAGTGTTGTTTTTGATGGATTAGTTAAAGCTAAAGAGGAAGACTATGATGTTGTTTTAATTGATACTGCAGGAAGACTTCAAAATAAAGTTAATTTAATGAAAGAATTAGAAAAAATGAATAAAGTAATAGATGCTCAAATTGATGGTGGAGCAACTGAAACGTTACTTGTTATTGATGCTACTACTGGTCAAAATGGTATTAGTCAAGCAAAAGCGTTTAAAGAAATTACTAATATTACTGGTATTGTTTTAACTAAGTTAGATGGTACTGCTAAGGGTGGTATTGTTTTGGCAATTAAAGAAACTGTAGGTATTCCTGTTAAATATATTGGGTTAGGTGAAGCTAAAGAGGATTTACAAGTATTTGATATTGAAAAATATATTTATGGTTTATTTAAGGATTTAATGTAGGTGATTATATGGCAAATAAAAAGAAAGAGGATACTAAAAAAATAAATAAATCAACAAAAACTGTGGAAAAAAATAATAATGGCATTAGTCAAATAAATAGATTTAATATTTTATTTGTTGATTTACAAGTTATTTTTACGATATTAACTGTTATTATGCTTATATGGTATATATTTGATGATAGTGCTTGGCATTTTTTACAAATAATATTTGGTATTACAATGTTAATTATTGGTTATAACAATAAGATTGTTTATAATAGACCAAAATTTGCTTGGGTTTATTATATAACAGGAGCAATATTAATTATATGTGATATTTTAATGATAATTGGGGTGTAGTATGGAAGAAGTATTATATTTTAATGAATTATATGACTTATATAGTGGTTTATTAACTGATAAACAAAGAGAATATTTTGAAGACTATTATTTTAATAATTTAAGTTTTTCAGAAATGGCAGAAAATTATGATGTAAGTAGAAATGCTATATTTAAACAAATCCATATTGTTACTGATAAATTAGAAGAATATGAAAGTATTTTAAAGCTACATGAGAAAAGAAAAAAAATAGAAAATATAATTGAAAGTATTGATGATTCTACATTAAAAAATAAATTAGAAGAATTAGTTTAGATAAGATTAATATCTTATCTTTTTTTTTCTTGTAAAAGTAGGTAAAAAAAGATATAATTAAATAGTATAAGATAGGGTAAAAAGAAGAATAAATTGGAAGGGGATAGTAATATGTTTGATAAAATCGTTTTTATTAGTGATCGTTCAGCAACTATCAAATTAAAAGATAGTGAAAATATTACTATGAATTTAATGAATCTTCATATTGTATTTGAAGATGCAACTAAAAAAGTTTTAGGAGAAGTTGATGATGTTAATGGTGATACTGTTAATGCAACTTTCTTAGGAGAAATAGTTAATGGAAGATTTTTAGGCGGTACAATTAGAAAACCTAGATTAGATGCAAAGATTAGAGTAATTAATGATGAAGAAATACCTTTAATTACTGGAAAAGATGAAGAAGGATTTATGCCTTTAGGAAAGACGCCTTTTTATGAAGGTGCTCCGGTATTTTTGGATGTTAATCATTTCTTTAGTGGACATTTTGCTATTATGGGTAATTCTGGTTCTGGTAAATCTTGTGGTATATCTAGATTATTCCAAAATATGTTCCATGATAAGAGACTTAATCCTTTCAATGCAAATATTATAATGCTTGATTCTTCGGGTGAATATTATAATGCGTTTAGTAATTTAAGTACTATTAACCCTAGTTATCATTATCGTTTTATTACAACTAACGATAAAGACCCTTCAAGTGAAAAATTACGTATTCCAATTTATTTATTAAATGAGGCTGATTTAGCTTTATTATTACAAGTAACATCTCATTCACAATTACCAATTATTGAAAGAATGAGAAAGTTAGCTTTAGTATTTTCTCAAAAAGATGTAGATGCTAATGATTATAAGAATCATTTGATTGCAAAAGCTATTATGACAATTTTATATACAAATGAATCTGGTCCAAATAAAAGAAATGAAATATTCTCTGTTATAGCAAGTTGTTCAACACCACAATTTAGTTTAGATACAGTTGTTCAAGGTATTGGTTATACAAGAAAGTTTAGAGAATGTTTCTTAATTGATAATAGTGGTAATTTCTCAGAAAGTGTATTAATTACTGAATATGTTTCATCATTTATTGATGATAAGTTAGATGCATATGAACCAAAAGATGGTGTTTTCTATACATTAGATACATTAGAGAAAGCACTTAACTTTACTTTAATTAGTGAGGGTTGGTTAAGAAATAAAAATACTTATGGTGATGCTGTTACATTAAAGGTAAGACTTCATTCATTAATTGTTAGTGATAATGCTAAGTTCTTTGATGTAAAAGAATATATGACAGTTGATAAATATTTAGCTTCTTTAATGAATGGTGATGGTATTAAATATCAATTTGTTAATATAAACTTAGATGATGTAGATGATGACTTTGCAAAGGTTATAACAAAGATTTATTCAAGAATGATTTTTGATTATTCTAAGGGACTAACTGATAGAGCTAGTATGCCTTTCCATTTAGTTGTTGAAGAAGCTCATAGATATATTCAAAATGATAATGATAGATTCTTAATTGGATATAATATATTTGAAAGAATTGCTAAGGAAGGTCGTAAGTATGGTGTTATTCTTGGTATTATTACTCAAAGACCTGTTGAACTTTCAGATACAGTTATTTCTCAATGTTCAAATTTCTTAATATTTAAAATGAACCATCCAGTAGATGTTGAGTATATTAGAAAGATGGTTCCTAATATTAGTGATGAAATTGTTGAAAAGCAAAAGACATTACAAGCTGGAACTTGTTTAGGATTTGGTAGTGCATTTAAGATTCCAATGATTGTTAGAATGGATATGCCTGATCCAGAACCATGGAGTGGAAACTGTGATGTTGTTTCATTCTGGGGTGGAGGTTCTGCTAATCATAATATGGTTGCACCTAATAGCGGACCTGTTAATATAGCAAGTACTCCAGTTAATAATGATGCATTTAGTTCAATACCTTCAGTTGTTGCTCCGACAGATATTCCTGATGCGGTAACTCCTGATACGTTAGTTAAGATGAATGTTGAAGATCCAGAAGTACCTTCAATGCATGCTGGTGAGTTTGGACTTTTAGCAGGTGATTCTGAAGAAGAAGTTAAGATGCCAACTACAGAGACAGGTGTTGATTTGGTTAACATGTCTGGATTAAGTAGTGTTACGTCAGAAGTTACTAAGGCAGATACTTCATCAACAGGTTCTGAAATGTTATGTATGAATGATTCGGATCCTTCATTAGTAAGTTTTGTTGATAATAATTCTAATACTAATAGTGAACCTGGAAGTAATAATTCAGAAATAAATACAGGCTTAGTTTCATTTAGTTCAACTAATCCTAGTTTAGTTGATAATGCTAGTGTATCTAATGATACTGGTGCAAATGTTGTTAATAGTACTGTTAGTAGTGCACCAGGTGTTTCAAATGTAACTGCAGCACCTGAAATAAATGTTAATATGTTTGAATCTACTGGTAACGGAGATAATGAGGGAGATGAAGCTCCAAGTGGAGTTAACTTTGTAAATTCAGAACCAAGTAGTTTAGGTGGAAATAATAATAGTAATCCATCAGTTCCTAATTTAGTTAGTATGAATAATGATGGATCAAATAGTTCTTTAAATTTAGTAGACATGAATATGAATGGAGCAGGAACACCTAATTTAGTTGATATTAATGTTCCGAGTGAACCTGCAGCACCATCACTAGTTAATTTTAATACGCCTACTAATAATAGTGTTCTAGAGAAGAGCCCTGAACAGTTAGCAGATCAGGCAAAACTAAATGATACATTTGGTAAACCTGACTTTTCAGATTTGAACATGAATTTAAATATGAATATGAATAATTCAAACGATTCATTTAATCCAATGAATGAAATAAATAATATGAATAATCAAAATACTGGCAATGATGGTTTTGCTCCAACGGATATGAATTTTAATAATTCTCAACCAGCAGATAATGGTGGCGATGCTATTAAATTTGATTCAGGAACGTCATTAGTATCATTCTTAGACCAGTTATAAAAAAAGTGGAGTATTCCACTTTTTTTTGTTATAATAAGGAATAGGTGATTATAATGTTCGAAAATTTAGGAGAAAGATTACAAAATGCAATTCATAAAATAAAAGGATACGGAAAGATTACTGAAGATAATATTTCTGATATGATGCGTGAAATACGTCTTGCTTTATTAGAAGCAGATGTTAATTATAAAGTAGTAAAAGAATTTACAAATACAGTAAAGGAAAAGGCACTAGGAGAAGAAGTTGCAAGTAGTATTAATCCGGGAGACTTGTTTGTAAAAATTGTAAAAGATGAATTAACAGAATTATTAGGTGGAGAAAGTGCACCTTTAAATACAAAGGGTAATCCAGCTACATTAATGTTAGTTGGTCTTCAAGGTTCTGGTAAAACTACAACTATTGGTAAGTTAGCCAATTTTTTAAGAAAAAAACATAGTAAAAAACCATTACTTGTTGCATGTGATGTTTATCGTCCAGCTGCTATTGATCAATTGAAACAATTAGGAAAACAACTTAATATTGAAGTTTATGAAGAAGGTAAAGATGATCCTGTTAAGATTGCACTTAATGGTATTAATTATGCTAAAGAAAATGGTTTTGATTATGTGTTAATCGATACTGCAGGAAGACTTCATATAGATGAAGAATTGATGGATGAACTTGATAATATTAAAAACGAAGTAAATCCAGATGAAATTTTACTTGTAATTGATTCGATGATGGGACAAGATGCAATTAATGTTATTACTGGGTTTAATGATAAATTACCACTTACTGGTGTTATATTAACTAAGTTAGATGGAGATACTAGAGGTGGAGTTGCTTTATCAGTTAGACATTTAACTAATG
Organism: Bacilli bacterium; assembly: GCA_017416535.1. Lineage (GTDB taxonomy): Bacteria > Bacillota_I > Bacilli_A > RF39 > UBA660 > JAEDES01. The sequence goes on from JAFQCG010000001.1 coordinate 369,414, forward strand.
TTCCTATTAAATTTATGGGAACTTCTGAAAAACTTGATGGACTTGAATTATTTGATCCAGAAAGAATGGCAGGAAGAATTTTAGGTATGGGAGATATTATATCTCTTGTTGAACATGCTACAGAAGTAATTGATGAAAAAGAAGCAGAAAAAGCTGCTAAAAGAATGCAACAAGGAAAGTTTGATTTAGAAGACTTTTTATCAACAATGAAACAAGTAAAAAAACTTGGCCCGTTAGAAAAACTTATAAAGATGATTCCAGGTGCACAAAAGATGGGATTAACAAATATTGAAATTGATCCTAAACAACTTGCACATATAGAGGCAATCATTTTGTCTATGACTCCAAAAGAAAGACGTAATCCGGATATTATTAAAGCTAGTAGAAAAACAAGAATAGCTTTAGGTAGTGGAAGAAGCGTACAAGAAGTAAATAAATTACTTCAACAATTTGATCAAATGAAAAAAATGATGAAACAAATGACAAATGGAAATATGAAATTACCATTTTAGGAGGATTTGACTATGAATATAAGTGAAGTTAGAAATTTAGTTGAAGGTGCTAGTTACGAAGAAAAGATTACTATTTTAGAAGATATTTCAGAAAGAGTTGGAGATTGTCCGGAAATTGGGTATTTAGGAAGTTCTGTTTCTAATATATCAATGGATGAGAATGGTAAATTGGAATTTCAATCTGAAAAAAATATAAGAGACTTAGTAGTTAAATCAACTGGCGCAGTATTAGATGATAGCGTTATAATTATGCAAATTCAAGAGAGTGATAATAGTAAGTTATTACAACTTTATTCTTGGAAGTTAGATGGAAGTAAATACACTTATTTAACTTTTGATAGTACATTAGCATTAGAAAAAGCTTATTTTGAAGTAAAAAAACAAAATAAGGGATTTTTAGCGGGAAATTTAGATAATGATTTACAAGATATTGGGATTAGTTATCGTGATATTATGGATGTTAAGGTTGCTATTTCAGTACCAACAAAGGTTAAGAATTATGATGTTGAAACATTAGAATTTGATAAATTATTAACTTCATTTGTTTCTTAAAACTACCTGATGGTAGTTTTTTTTGTCCCTAAAAAATTTGTATTACATAATATAATATAGGAGGTAGTTATATTATGTTTGATCAAGGAATGAATCAAGATTTTGGTTTTGATAATTCGATTGTTGGAAATAACAATGTTATTAATAATGATATGAATGTTGATGTGGATATGAATGGTTATAATAATACTATGATGCCACAACAAAATATGATTGGTAATATGAATGAAGGTGTACAACAAAGAGTTATAAACAGAACTTTTGTACATGAAGTTCCACATACATGTCCAATTCATACTAGAATAATTAATCATCATGTTTATAAACATACTTATAGACCAGTATATACTTGTAGTGAAGAAAATACAGTAAGTAATATTCAATGTGGTTCATGTTGTCAGTTTAGATAAAGACTAGTAATAGTCTTTTTTCTTTTATGGTATAATGAAAGTGGTGATGTATTATGAAGACAAAAGTAATTACAAATACATATTTAAGAGATGTAGAAAAGTATCAATTAAAATTATTTTTAGATGAAGATGATTATTGGGTATCAGTAAAGAAGTTAATTGATGTGAGAGAAAAATTTATTATAAATAATGGGTTGTGTGTAATGGATAATGGTTATTATATATTTGAAGTTATACCTAAGAATGAAAATTATGCGATGAGATTATTTTTAAATGATAAGAAAGAAGCTTTAGAATATTACTTTGATATTTGTAAAAATAATAGATTAGATTCTAACAAGATTCCTTGTTATGATGATTTATATTTAGATATTACTTATTTAGATGGTAAAATAAATATATTAGATGAGAAGGAACTATTAGAAGCATATAAGTTTGGTGATATTAATCAGGAAGATTATGATTTAGTTTATGAGATGAAAGATTTATTACTAGAAGAAATTAATAATAAGACAAATAAAATGATGAATATTGATTATATGAAATATTTAAATGATTTTTAAGAGGTGATAAGATGATAAGGTTTAGTAATCAAGAAGGTTTTATAAGACCAAAAGGTATTAAATTTAAAGAAGGGCAAGATATAAATATTAAATTACCTAAAGTAGCTGTTGGAGTTTTTTCTAGACATTTATTTTATGATGTAGTACAAAAATTTTCTTGTCGTGAAGTAGGACTTTTAAAGTGTGCGAATGCTGAAAGAGAGGTTTTTATTCTTAATTATAAAGGTAATGAAATTACGTTCTTTATGGCAGGGGTAAGTGGTCCTTGGATTTCTGCAGATATTGAAGAGTTGCATGCTCAAGGAGTAGAGAAGTTTATTATATTTGGTAACTGTGGAGTATTAGATTCTAGTATTGAGGATTGTTCTATAATTATTCCAACAAAAGCATTTAGAGATGAAGGGACAAGTTATCATTATCAAGAAGCTTCTGATATGATTGATATTGATTTAAAATATGAAAATGAATTCTTAGAGATTTTAGATAAATATGATTTTGATTATACTAAAGGATATACGTGGACAACAGATGCATTCTTTAGAGAAACACCAGAGAAGATTGAGTATTTTAAAAATAATGGTGCAGTTTGTGTTGAAATGGAGGGTGCTGTAATTGCTAGTGTCTGTAAAAGACTTGGAGTAGATTATTTTACTTTCTATTATGCAGGGGATAATTTAGATAGTACTGAATGGGATGAAAGAAGTTTATCAGGACTTACAAATATTGATAAAAAGAAAGAAGTTATGCTTTTAGCATTAGAGCTTGCTGTTAAAATAAATAATTAGAGGTGAGAAGTATGTTACATGAAATGAGATTACATGATGAACCGTTTAAATTAATTCAAGCGGGAACAAAAACTATCGAATTAAGATTATATGATGAGAAAAGACAACAAATTCAAGTTGGAGATATAATTGAATTTACTAGTCGTGCTACGGGTGAAGTACAAAAGACTAAAGTAATTGCAATGCATATTTATAGTAGTTTTGCTGATTTATATAGAGATTATGATAAAGTTTCTTTAGGTTATGGTAAAGATGAAGAAGCGAAGCCTGAAGATATGGAATTGTATTATTCAAAAGAAGAACAAGAAAAATATGGTGTAGTTGGAATTGAAATAGAACTTTTATAAAGTGTAAAGTGCATTTGTAAATAAAAGTGTCTAATTGTGTAAGGTTTGTTGATTATTTTATTGGGGTGTTTTATTCTAATAATAGGGAGTGTGATACGAATGATTTATCCTTCAATCGACAAATTACTTAATATAGTTGATTCAAAATATGAGTTGGTGCACATATCAGCTAGAAGAAGTAAACAAATATCAAAAGATGGATATCTACAAATGCCTGAATCCGAGTACAAATGTAAAAAGAATATTGGAAGGGCTCTTGAGGAGGTCTGTGAAGGCTTAATCAAGGTATCAAAAAGAGGAGAGTAGTCTCCTTTTTTTTGTTGGAAAAGTTTGATATACTTAATGTAGGTGATGACTATTGAAGATTATTAAGTATAAGAAAACAACTAAAGGTCGATATAAAATTTATTTAGATGATGGTAGGGAACTTTTGTTATATGAAGATGTCATTTTGAAATTTAGTTTGCTTTTAAAGAAAGAGATACTTGAAAAGGATATAATGGAAATTGAACTTTTTAATCAAGAATGTGATGTATATCATGTTGCACTTGAGAGTATTAATAGAAGATTTAAAAGTACTTATGATTTAAAAGAGTCTTTGTTAAAGAAAGAATATCCTTATGAACTTGTTGAAAAGGCAATTGAAAAGTTATTAAAACAAGGTTATTTAAATGATCAGAGTTTTGCAAAAAGTTATATAAATAATCAAATTATAACTACAAATAAAGGTCCTTATAAAATAAGAAGAGAATTATCGGAACATAGAGTTGATACAAATATTATTGAAGAAGAAATCGAAGTATTTGATGAAGATACTCAGTTAGAAAAGATTAGAAAAGTTACGACTAGATTATACAATTCTAACAGGAATAGAGGAGGAGTTGTCTTAAAGAAAAAGATTGTTAATGATTTAGTTAATTTAGGGTATGATACTTCTGTTATTTCTAAAGTGATTAATGATTTTGATTTTTCTAATGATAAAGATATTGCGAAGAAAGAATATGAAAAACTTTATAAGAAATATAGCCGTAAATATGATGGTAAGGAATTAGAATATAAAATAAAAGAAAAACTTTATCAGAAAGGACTTTATTATGAAGATTAAAGAATTTGTAAAAAAACATAGATATGTTTTAGGATTTAGTTTTTTACTTATATGTTTATCATTATTTATGATGCTTTTATTTCAAAAAGAAAGTGATTATTTCTGGCATGTTAAAGCAGGGGAATATATGTTAGAAAATGGTGTTTTAACAAAAGATATATTTTCTTGGTTTATGAGTGGTAATTATTGGATGTCTCACGAATGGGCTTTTGATTATTTAATTGCTTTATTAAAAAATATATTTGGTAGTTGGCATTTATTTATTTATCCGTTTATTTGTACAGTAACACTTTTAATGATTTTGTTTTTTAGTAATAAAAAGAAATATTTAAAAAATATAATATTTAGTTTAATTTGGATTGTAGGATTTTTTATATTTTGTGTTTATATGCAAGCAAGACCACATTTAATAAGTTTTGTATTTGTAGCATTAACAATATGGTTTTTATATGATTTATTTCATAATGAGAAATCTAAAAAAATATACTTTTTACCACTAATTACAATATTATGGGCAAATTTCCATGGTGGATCTAGTAATTTAAGTTATTTGTTTTGTTTTATATTTTTAATAATTGGTTTATTTAAATTTAAGTTTACTAAAATTGAAGCTGATAGAATTAGTAAGAGACAAATTTATAAATATTTGATAGTTTCATTATTATGTATACTTTCGATTTGTATTAATCCTCATGGTATAAAGATGATTAGTTATCCATATTTAAATATAATGGATTCTACAATGGTTAATTTTATAAGTGAGTGGCAACCAACTGTATTAAGTAATGTTACTCATTATCCATATTTTATTTTAATATTCTTTATTGTATTAATTATGTTATTGAGTAGGGAAAAAATTAAATTTATTGATTTTATCTTACTTGGTATATCTTTATTTTTAGGACTAAAGAGTATTAGATTTTGGGGATATACTTATATTTTAATGAGTTATGCTATTTTTAATTATGTTCCTGAAAGAAAGATAGATAAAGGTACTACAAGAATATTATTTATGTTAGGTTCTATATTCTTAGTTATTTTTATTACTAATTTTAATATGCTAGATAAAGAATATAAGAAAACTGTTATTAGTGAAAAGATGATAAATACTATTAAGAAAGAAAAACCAGAAAGACTATACAATATGTATGATTATGGTGGAGAATTAATTTATAATGATATATTAGTATTTATAGATGGTAGAGCGGATTTATATTCCAAATATAATTTAGATGATTATAGTAAGATATCTACTTTAAATGGCGATTATTTAGAATTGATAAAAAAATATGATTTTGATTATTTTTTAGTAATGAGTAATTATCCAATTAATACATATTTAAAGTATAGTAATGATTATAAAGAAGTATTGAATGAAAAGAATATGATTTTATATACAAAAAAAGATTCGAATTAAATCGAATCTTTTAATTTTATTGTTGAGTTGCTGAATCTTTAGCAGCTTTAATTAAATCATCCATTAAGCTTTTATATTTCTTTTCAATAACTGTATCGTTCCATTTAATATTATTTTCTTTTCTGATAGCAATTAATGTTTCGTAATATGCTGTTGGATCGTTATTTAATTTTTGAAGAGTTAATTTTTCTTTAATATCTTTTTTAACATCTTTTAAAGCGGCTTTTTCTTTTTCACCAGTTTTTAGAATTACGTGATATCCGTAAGTTGTTTTTACTGGTTCTTTTGTATATTCTTTTACTTTTAATTCTTTAACGGCATCTGAGAATTCATCAACCATTTCATCTAAATCAAAGTATCCTAAATCTCCACCATTTTTAGCAGTAGCTTCTTCTTGTGAATATTTCTTTGCTAATTTTTTGAAGTCTTCACCATTCTTTAATTTCTTGATTACTTCTTTAGCGGTTTTTAATGCTTCTTTTTCAGCTTCTTTAATTTCATCTTCATCAGCATCATCTGATACAGATGGAATAATTAAGATATGACTAGCTTTAACTTGACCATAGATTTCATTTTTATAATATTTTTTGATTTCTTTGTCAGTTAAATTATCTGAAATATAATCTTCAACAGCTTCATTTCTTTTGTATTCAAGTCTTAAAACTTCTTCAAGTTCTTTTTCTGTTGTTACTCCGAAATATTGAGAAATAAGTGAGTTGAATGTTTCTTCTTCTGGATTACTTTCTTTTAATTTTTTAATTTGTTCTTTAACTTGTTTGTCTTCTTCATCATCAGTTGGATATTTCTTTTCTAATAATTCTTTATCAATCATATCAACTAAGATAGAAACATTGTTTTCTTTAATTTTTTCATAGTATTCTGTAGCAGTAATCTTAACACCATCTAATTGTACAGCAACTTTAGAACCATCTTTGATTTCAATTTCTTTTCCACAACCTGTTGCGAAAAGTGAAAGTGCTAGTAAACTACATACACCAAAAATAATCTTTTTACTTTTCATGATTTTTCCTCCTATACAATTATTTATAATAACAAAAAAATTATTTTAGTGCAATAAATATGCAAGAATTATCACACAATTTGGGCATTTACCATAAAATATGATGAAAGCAATAAAAAAGGAGGAGAATTTATGAATAATCACGTATCATCTTCAGCTATCGTTTTAGTGTTATTTATTCTTTTAATTATTATTTTAGGTGCTCATATTTAAGGAGGTGTAATTAATGGCATGTTCAACAAATAACAATACTTCATGTGGAAGTAATGGTTTTGTTTTAGTTATTGTTTTATATATTTTATTAGCGATTATTTTAAGTGGAGCATTTACTTGTTAAGTGCTCTTTTTAATAAAAAAATCACCAAATGGTGATTTATTTGTTTTGTAGTTTTTCAAATACTGTATCTAGATCTTCTAACATTTCTTTATTATATTGATAATCAACTAAATCATTTTGGTAACGTGGAGTTACGTGAAGGTGGAAGTGGTGTACTTCTTGACCTAAAAGATTATTTTCAGAAAGTGTTAATCCTTCACATCCTAATTTGTCTCTAAGTAGAGGATAAAGTGTATCTCTAATTACTTTAAAACTATGATTAATGATTTTTTCATCAATATCAAAGATATCTACACAATGTTCTTTTGGTAGAACAAGTAAATGTCCATTTGTTGTTGGATTGATATTCATAATTACTTTGATAAGGTCATCTTCATATACTGTTTTTGAAGGTAATTCTCCTTTAATAATTTTACAAAAAATGCAGTCGTTCATATTATTCCTCCTAATTTAAATATTCATATGTTATTTTATTTTCTGTTAAAATACTTGACTTGTTATTACTTATTATATCACTAATTATTGTTTGTAGTTTATTTTCATTTATTAATGAACTTTTTAAATTATTTATTTTTATTGACTGAGTTATATCTTTTTCATTAGTTATAATGAAGGTATAATTCTTTGGCGTAAATTGTTTTTTCTCTAGAGTAGTCATTGTGTCGGATATTGTTTTTGTTATGTTATTTATTTCCCATGATGTAGTTATTTCTTTTTCAATTGTATATACCTTTAATGTTTTTATATTTTCTTCTAATAGAAGTTTTTGTACTTTTTCTGAGTAATTATTAAATTTATTGTCGAATGATACTTTATATGTAATATTTGTTTCCTTGTATATATCTTTTTCTAATTTTGTACTTAGATGGTTTAAAATTGTTTTTCCTTCTAAATAGTCTGTTTTATATGTATCTGTTATTTTTTTATTAGAGTATTTTATGTAAAAGTAATGGTTTTTATTTTTTATATTTTTTACTTTCATTGTAAAAACATTGTTTTCTTCTGTTACTTTGTCTTTTTCAAGACTTAAATCTTGATATGTATCATTCATATATTTAGATATTGAATTTTCTATTTTTGGAAGAAATATAATATTTTGTTTTTCTTTTATAATAATTGTTCCAAAAAGTACAAATGTTACTAGGAAAAATAGTGCCATTTGAATTGTTAGTTTTTTGCCTTCGTTCATTTTATCACCAAGTTTATTGTACCTTATGTGAGGAGGATTTGCAAATAAAGTCGGAAACTTGAATTTTTTAAAAATTGTTGTTGTATAAAAGGATTATTTATGTTAATATAAGGTATAGAATAGGGTAAAAAAGAAGAATAAAATTGGGTGGTGTATTAATATGCAAATACAAAAAGGATTAGTAAAATATAAGGATCGTAGTGATATTGTTTGTACTTATGGATTAACAGAAGAAGGTAGACAATATTATTTTTTAGATAATACTTCTATGACAAATGGTAATATTATTGCATCAACAGTTTTAGTTGAGGCTATTGACCCAGTTGCAGTTGCTTCTTCAGTTGGAGTTATTGATTCTAATGGTGCTGTTGTTATTCCATTTGAAAATAAATCAATAAAGCCAATTGCAGATGGGCTTTTATTAGTTGAGGTTGCTAATTCAACTACGCCTAGTGTTGTTGAAGCTAATAGTTTAAGAAGTGATCCGTTAGCTGCTACTAAATTAGTAACAACACCAGCTACAATTAAAGATAAGATGAATGTAAAAATGGGGGCAGAAGGAAGATTTATTTTCAATGATCAATTTTCTGAAGCTACTATTTGTGATTATAGTGGTAATAATATTTTAGATAATCAATATTTTAGTTTTATTGCAATTAAAAATAATGAAACTTTATATTTAAGCAAAAATACAATTGATTCTCCAGTAATGGAATATTCATTAAGAGATCGTATGTTTATTGCGCAAGCTGAGGAACCAGCAGCTCCACTCGATGTACAAAATACTGAAGTTACTCAAGAAACTATTGATGGCGCAATGAATGCAGAAGAAAAAATTGTTGGATTTAATCCAGATGATATTACTGCAAAAGATTTTGAGTCTGTTGCAGATGGTATGCCAGTTGAAGAACCATTATCTGTTGATCCTTCTGTTGTAGATCCAAATGCACCTGTTGTTCCTGCGGATGTAATACCTGCAGAAGATGCTGCTCCAGCAGAAGAAAATGTTAGTGAAGAAAATGAAACTATAGAAGATAGTAATATTGAAGAACCTTTATCAGTGATTCCAGATGCAGTTGCTACAGAAGAAACTACTGCAGAAAATACTGAAGAAAATACAGAATTAGATGAACCTCTACAATTAGATGAAAGTTTATTAAATAATGAAAATACTGAAACTGTAACAGAAAATAATGTTGAAAGTGTTAGTGAACCTGAACCTGTGGTTCCAGATACTGAAGTTGAAAATCCTGTAGAAGAAACTCCTACAGAGGAAGTTCAAACTACTGAAGATACAGTAAGTGAAGAAGTAGCACCAGTAGAAGAAAATACAGAAGTTGCATTAGATAATCCACTTACTGAAGAAGTTAAAAGTGAAGTAGAAGAAACTCCAGTTAATGAAGTTACTTCTGATGATAAATTAGCATTTGATTTTGGAGATGATATTAATTACTCTGAAGTTGAAAATGAAACTCCAGCTGTAGAAGTTGAAGAATCAGTAGAAGATGTTGTTAATGAGTTTAAAAATGATTTGTTTGATACAGATTTAAATAATGATATTTTTGCAGAATCAACATTACAAGCTGATAAGATTGATATTGATGAGTCATATAACGACTTTAGTTATAGAGTAGGTGCTCCAAAAGATACAATTATTGAAGATGTTGCATCTACAATGTCAAATTTGATTAGACAAAATAAATCTCAAAAACAAACTATTGAAGCATATGAAAGCAAAATGGAACAAGCAGCGGATGCTTATAAAAAAGTTGTTGATAAAGCTAGAAGTCAATTAAGAGATGTTGAAGTTCTAAAAAATAAATTAAAAAATTATGAAACAATCGTTACTAAACTTGAAGCAAAGATTCAAGTACTTGAAAATAAAGTTTATGATCAAGATAAAGTTATTGCTAGTCAAACAAGAGAACTTGATTCATTAAGACCTCAAGTTGAAGGTAAAGAAGAGTTGGCTAGAATTTTAGCTGATGCTCAAAGTTTATTAGATCAATCAATTTAAAAAAGTTAATAAAAAAGGTCATTTCGGTGATCTTTTTTTTGTATAGTTATATGTTTTGTGGTAGAATATAAGTGATTTTATATTTTGCTAGTTGTTAATACAAAATATATTTATAGATGGAGATGAGCAAGATGTTAGAAATTAATCATTTATATGCTAAAGTTAAAGATAAAGATGTTGAAATTTTAAAAGATTTTTCTTTAAAAATAAATTCTTCTGAGGTACATGCTATTATGGGACCTAACGGTACTGGTAAAAGTACTTTAGCTAAAGTTTTAATGGGACATTATAGTTATGAAGTTACTTCTGGTGTTATGAGTTTTTTAGGAGAAGATATTAGTACATTAGAGGTAAATGATAGGGCTAAAAGGGGACTTTTTTTATGTATGCAAGATCCTACTGTTATTGAAGGGGTTTCTAATAGTGAGTTTTTAAGAACTGCTAAGGGTGAAATTACTGGAGAAAAAGTAAATCTTTATTCATTTATTAAAGACATGGATAGTGCGATGAAATGTGTTAATTTAGATTCTAGTATGTTACATAGATCTTTAAATCAAGGATTTAGTGGTGGAGAAAAGAAGAAAAATGAAGTTTTACAATTAAAAGTATTAAAACCTAAGTTTATTATTTTAGATGAATTAGATTCTGGACTTGATGTTGATAGTTTAAGAATAGTTTGTGAAAATATTAATAGTTATGTAGAAGAAAATCCAGAAACTAGTATTTTGATAATTACTCATTATCCAAGAATTTTAGAATATATTAAACCAGATTATGTTCATGTAATGGTTGATGGTAAAATTCAAAAGACTGGTAATATTGATTTAGCATTTACAGTAGAAAAAGATGGTTATGTTGGGATAGGATCTGGTGTAGATGGCTAAAATTATTTATGTAGTTGATGATAACGAAAATAAAAATTATAAATATAATATAAAGGAAGATACTATTATTTATCATTTCTCAATTAATAGTAGTAGTGATGTAGAAATTAATTTAGATAAAGAAGATGTTTCTTTATATTATTACTATAATAATATTAATTATGATGATAATAAGTTTAATATTAAAGTTAATCATAATAAAAACAATACTCATAGTGAACTTTTTAACCATGGAGTAAATGTTTTTTGTAATAAATTAATGTATTATGTAGATGGCGTTGTTCCTAAGAGTAGTAGTAAATGTATTTGTAATCAAGATAATCAAATTATTAATATGGATAATGGTAAAAGTACTATTTGTCCGAATTTATTAATAGATAATTATGATGTTGATAGTAATCATTCTGCTTATATTGGTAAATTCAAAGATGAAGTGATGTTTTATTTGATGAGTAGAGGTATAAGTAGAGAAGTTGCTTATAGATTATTATTAAATGGCTTTTTAATTAATAGTGATTGTATTGAGAAAGATAAAATAAAGTTATTTTTAGATGAAATAGAAAAGATTTAGGAGGTGAAGATATGCATAGAGAAGATTTTACAATGTTAGATAGTGATATTGTATATTTTGATAATGGTGCAACTACTTTAAAACCTAAATGTGTTGTTGATAGTATGGTTAATTATTATACTAGGCATACATCTAATATTCATAGGGGAGACTATGATGCTGCTATAAAGACTAATAAACTTTATGATGATACAAGAAAAGTTGTAGCTAAATTTATTAATTCAGATAGTGATGAAGTAATTTTTACTAGTGGTACAACTATGTCTATAAATATGGTTGTATTTGGATATATGGAGAAGGTATTGAATACTGGAGATGAGGTTTTACTTACAAAAAGTGAACATGCATCAAATGTTTTACCTTGGATTAAATTAGCTGAGAAAAAGGGTATTGTTATTAAATATATGGATCTTGATGAAGATTATAGCTTGAAATTAGAATCAGTTAAGAAAAGTATTACAGATAAAACTAAAGTTATTTCTATAGCTCATGTTACTAATGTAATTGGTGATGTTAGAGATATTGAAGGTATTGGTAAAATTTGTCGTGATAATAGTATTTTATTTTGTGTTGATGGTGCACAAAGTGTACCTCATATGAAAGTTGACTTTAAAAATAGTAATATAGATTTTTTAAGTTTTTCAGGACATAAGATGTGTGGACCTACTGGAGTAGGATGTTTAATTCTTAAAAAGAAATATTTAGATATTATGGAACCATTATGTTATGGTGGTGGTATGAATAATTATTTTGAAGGAGATAATTCTTACGAATTAAAGAAGGGTGTTACTAAATTTGAAGCAGGAACACCTCCTATTGCAGAGGTTATTGGACTTCGAGAAGCAATCTTATATTTAGATAAAATTGGAATTGAAAATATTCATAAGCATGAAATAGAATTAAAAAAATATTTAGTAAAAAGATTAAAGGATGTTCCTAATATTAGAATTTATAATGAAAAGTCTGATAGTGGAATTTTAGCGTTTAATATTGAAGCAGTTTTTGCTCAAGATAGTTCTATTTATTTAAATAATTATAATATTTATGTTAGAGCAGGAAATCATTGTACTAAGATGTTAAAAGATGAAATTGGTGTTAAGAATACTGTTCGTGTAAGTATGTATTTATATAATACAAAAGAAGATGTAGATAAATTAGTAGATGTGTTAAAGAAAAGTGAAGATATATTTAAGATAGTTATATAAGGAGGATATATGGATAATAATTTACGTAGAGAAATAATCCTTGATAATTATCAAGATCCTATGAATAGAGGATTAATAGAAGATGATAGTTATTTAAAAGTTAATACTAATAGTGAAAGTTGTATTGATAATCTTGATTTTATGATGAAGATAGAAGATGGAATTGTTAAAGATATTAGATTTGATGGAGAAGCTTGTGCTATTAGTACATCGGCATCTTCTATAATGATAAGAAGTTTAATTGGAAAGAAAAAAGAAGAAGTAGAAGTAATATTAGATAATTATCGTAAAATGATTAATGAAGAAGAATATGATAGCGAAGTACTTGGTGAGTTAAATGTGTATGATGAAATTTGTAAACAACCAAATAGAAAGAATTGTGCATTACTTCCAAGTGTTGCAATAAAAGAAATGCTGGAGGAGAAAGACAATGATTAAAGTAAAAGATATAAAATTAGCGGATGTTAGATATTTTGATAGAGAACATAATGGATTAGAATTTACTGATGCTGTATCGAGAGTAATTTTATTAAATAGAGGAGATACATATATTAATTTATTAAATCCAGGTGAGATTGCTCCGATATATAGAAGAATACCAAATACAACAAATCCATTTAGTACAGAAGATTATTTTGGTACTAAGATTGAACATGTATGTGGTGAGGAGAGAACAGGAGAGGCATGGTTACTTGCAGATGTTGACTTAAAAAGTGTCTTTCATAAAGATGAAGTTACTATGGATGAAGTTGAAGCTTATGTTTTAAGAAGTTGTTATTATTATCATAATAGAGCTGAATTAATTGAAAGAAAATTAAATCAAGGAAAGTTAAGTACTCGTGATATTATGCTTTTGGTTGATACAAAGGTAAAGGATGCGCATTGTAAGGTAGAAATGGATAAATTCTTTGCTGATAGAGGAATACAAAAAGTTTATTCAAAATAGAAATGGTGATTAAATGGAAATAATAGGATTAAATGAGGAGAAAATTAAGGCGATATCTAATAAGAAGCAAGAGGCTGATTGGGTAAGAGACTATAGACTTAAAAGTTATAAGAACTTTAATGAAATAGATATGCCTAAATTTGGTCCTCGTGTTGACCTTGATTTTTCAAAAATTGTTTATTATAAATCAAATGAAAAAGATGATGCTATTAAGAATGATTGGAATAGTGTTTTAAAACCAGTTGTTGATGAATTAGATGAACTTGGTGTTCTTGAAAGTGAAAAGCATTTAGGTGGTATGGGCGTTCAATATGAAAGTGAAGTAATTTACCATAGTATGCTTGAAGAACTTGAAAAGAAAAAAGTTATATTTACTTCTATTGAAGTTGCTATGAGAGAATACCCAGAACTTGTGGAAAAATATTTTGGAAAGATTGTTACTAATGATGAAAATAAGTTTGCTGCTTTAAATGGTGCCGTATTTAGTGGTGGTAGTTTTATCTACGTACCTAAGAATACTAAATTAGATAGACCACTTCAAAGTTATTTTAGGATTAATAGTAAGAATATGGGACAATTTGAAAGAACATTAATTATTGTTGATGATAATAGTGATTTACATTATATAGAAGGTTGTACAGCACCTACTTATAGTGAGTCTTCACTTCATGCCGCAGTAGTTGAGATTTATGTTGGTAAGAATAGTAAATGTCGTTATTCAACTATTCAAAACTGGGCTAATAATGTTTATAATCTTGTTACTAAAAGAGCTTTAGTTGATGATAATGGTACTATGGAATGGATTGATGGTAATATAGGAAGTAAAGTTACTATGAAATATCCTTGTTGTATTTTAAAAGGAGATAATTCTAGTGGTACTTGCATTACTATTTCCGTTGCATCAAGTGGTCAAGAACAAGATAGTGGTGCTAGAATGATCCATTTAGGAAAAAATACTAAGAGTAATATAATTTCTAAGAGTATTGCAAGAAATGGTGGTAATGCTACTTATAGAGGTAAAGTATATATTGATACTAATGCAGTTAATAGTATTGCAAACGTAAAATGTGATACGTTAATTTTAGATGAGAAATCTAAGAGTGATACAATTCCAATTAACTCTTGTTATAACATAAGTAGTAATATTGAGCATGAAGCCACTGTTTCTAAAATAAGTGAAGATAACTTGTTCTATTTAATGAGTAGAGGTATATCTCGTGAACGTGCGATGGAGTTAATTGTACTTGGCTTTTTAGAAAAGTTTAGAGAAGAACTTCCAATGGAATATGCAGTTGAGTTAAATCAATTAATTAAAAGAAATTTATAAAACTTATAAAGTTGTTTATTTGACATAATATGATTTTTAAAATGAAATTTTCAGTTAGAAGATTTCATTTTTTTTAATTTGTTTTGCATTTGAATTTTATAAAAGTGTGATTTGATAAGATTGTTTTATTAAAGTATTATACCTCTCGAAAGGAGGTGATAATATACTTAATCAGATTGTCTTAGTTGGAAGACTTACTAGAAATATTACAGTAAATAAGTCGGATAAAGGAGTTAAAGTTGCGACTATTTCACTTGCAATTCCTAGAAGTTTTAAAAATATGGAAGGAGGTTATGATACAGATTTTATAGATTGTGTTGCATTTGATAATATTGCGGAAAATACAAAAGAATTTTGTGAGAAAGGGGATATTGTTGGAGTTAAAGGAAGAGTGCAATCAAGAACTGTAGAAAAGGATGGAAAGACAGAATATTTAATGGAAATTATTGCGGAAAAGATTACATTTTTATCGAATAAGAAAGGAGATGAAAAAGCAGATGAATAGTCTGCTTTTTATGTTATAATGAAAATAGAAGAGGTGTTATATTTATGGAAATTTTATTTTTTATTTTATTCGCGCTTTTTTGTTCATTAATTGAATTTTTAATTCCTAGAAGATGTGAAAAATGTGGTAAGGTAAAATTGGGTGTAAAGAAGAGGGATTATTTTATTAAAAAATTGGATGGAACACTTTCTAATAGAATTAGAGGGGATAAATTATGTGGTAAGTGTGCCGGTGGTGGTGAGCGTGGAATTTGTGTTCATGAAACTTGGGATGGTGATATTTTTGAGGATAATTAATTTAAAAGAAGAAAATACATATTTAGAAGATTATGTTAAATTATGTTCATTAGAGTGGGGAAGTCCTAAGAGTGATGATGAAGTAAAAGAAAAAGTTTCTTCTATATTATCTGGGGATAAAGTTATTAGTGTATTGGGTCTTGTGGATGATGATAACTTAATTGGATTTATTTCATTATTTAAATATGATGGTGATGAACGTAGAAATTTATCTCCTTGGTATGCAACTATGTATGTTAAAGACGAATTTAGAGGTAAGGGTTATTCTAAATTATTAAATGATGCTATTATAAATGAGGCTAGAAATTTAGGATATAGTAAGATTTATTTAAAGACTGATTTAGTTAATTATTATGAAAAGTTTGGTGCTAAATATATAGAAGATTTAGAATGTGGAGAAAAACTTTATTATATTGATTTATAAAAAGAGAAATATTATCTCTTTTTTATTTATTATGTTATACTAGAGGCCTAAGGAGGAGATGATTTTTTTATGGGCAAAAGAGATATCAGATTGATGATCGATGATGTGAAATTTGGTTGTAGAGCAGTTGGAGTTTTGAAGAAAAACAACAAGATATTATTTCAAAAGAAAAAAGACGATAAATTCTTTGCTTTACCAGGTGGAGCAATTGAAGTGCTTGAAAGAGCAAAAGATGTTGTTGTACGTGAACTTGAGGAAGAAATTGGTGTTTCGGACGTAACAGTTCAAAGACCACTATGGTTTGTAGAGTATTTCTTTACAATGAATGATGTTAAATGGCATCAGTATATTATTGGATACTTATTAGATATTGATGATTCTAATGAAATAATTAGTAAGGATGAATTTGATGGTATTGAAGAAGGAAAAAATATAATATACAAATGGATAAGTCTAGATGAAATAAAAGATGCAGATATTAAACCAGATTATTTAAAAGAAAAACTTTTAAACCCAAAAGATGAATTCGAATTCTTATGTGAGGAAGATAATTAGTTATCTTCCTTATTTTATGTTATAATAAAATGGTAGAGTAAAAGGGTGTTAATATGATACAAGTTGTGATTGCGAACATTATTAATTTTCTTGCTGGTTTATGTAGTATATTATCAGTAAATGGTAAGACTAAAAAGAAAATTGTTAGGATGGAATTTGTTGGTTCTATTTTAAGAATTATTGGCAATCTTTTAGTTCATAGTTGGTCTGATGCTATTGCGAAGGTTATTAAGAGTTTTGCTCAAGGATTAACACTTGGAAGAAAATTAACTAAGAATAAATTTTATATAATTTCAGTTAGTTATGTTATTTTATGTTTATGTGTAACTTTTATTTCTAAAGATTTAAGATGTTTAGTTGCGATTATTCCATCGTTAATGGAGTTTTATTCATTGCTTGGAAG
Organism: Bacilli bacterium; assembly: GCA_017416535.1. GTDB lineage: Bacteria > Bacillota_I > Bacilli_A > RF39 > UBA660 > JAEDES01. The sequence goes on from JAFQCG010000001.1 coordinate 386,785, forward strand.
ATCTACTAAGAAGTATCGTTGGTATATTATAATAACCAAAGTTTTTTGGACTATTAATAATTTAATATTTAAACTTTATGTTGGGATTATATTTGATGTAATTATAATGATTGGACATTATTATAAGATTAAGAAAAAATAGAGAGCTTAGGTGTTTTTATGGATAGATATTTTTATCATGGTATTGGGAATAGTATCGATTGTGATACACTTGATGCTATGTTAACTATTATGGAAAGTGGTATTTTAAAATCTAGAAATGCTGTTGGTTATAGTGGTGATGAATATGAACATGTTTGTTTATATAAACGAAATGATTCTTATGACTATAGCGGCAGTGGACTAGAAGGTACAGCATTAAATGGATGGATTAATGATTCTTTTTGTTTTATTGTTTCACCAGATATAGTTGCAGAAAAGACTGGTTTTTATCATGATTTGGAAGATGAAAATAGTGCTAGTTTTACTGATTTGGTTGATGAATGGAGAAGTGATGGAGATATTCCATTAGATAGAGTTGTTGGAATTGGTATTCCTCTTGATGTGATTCGTGATCAAAGATGTATTGCTGGTAGTGAAGTGGATGAGTATTTTGATGAGAAGTTAACTGATATTTTATTATTTGCAGAATCAATGGATTGGGTGGTTGTTAATAGTAATGATGTTAATTTTACTGAAAGACTAGATGAATTACTTAATAGTATTGGAAGTAATAAATATCTTTAAAAAAATAAAAAGTATGTTATAATGTGTATAGTAGGAGGTGCTTCTATAATGGCTCGTAAAAAAGAAAAGAAGGATATAAGTGTTGGTAAATCAATTGGAATATTATTCTTATATTTGTTTTTATGGTGGATATTCATAACATTAATTACAATATCATTATCTGTTCCAGAAACATCTGTTTTATATCTAGTGTTATCATTATTACGTATTGCAGTACCAATTTTAGTAGTATTATTCGGTTGTCCAATAATATTAATTGTTGGTACAAATAAAAAGATGAAGAAAAAGTAATTAACAATCAGTAAGCTGATTGTTTTTTTGTTATATAAGATAAATTTGTGTTAAAAATAAATAGTAGATAACTAGTTTTTTTTATATATTTATGGTATATTAAACTTAGTATAGAATAGAAGGTGTTTATATGGTAGTTGTTGATATTTTAAATAAGAAACGTATTGGTAAAGAACTAAGTTATCAAGAACTAGATTTTATATTTAATGGTTATTTAAATGGCACTGTTAAAGATTATCAAATGTCTTCTTTATTAATGGCTATTTGTATTAATGGGATGAGTGATGAGGAAATATTTGCACTTACTAAGATTTTTATTGATAGTGGTGATATTTTAGATTTTGGTGATTCTGGTATTATTGTTGATAAACATTCAACTGGTGGTATTGGTGATAAAACAACTTTAGTTATTGCACCAATTGTTGCGAGTTGTGGTGTTCCGGTAGTTAAGATGAGTGGTAGAGGATTAGGATATACTGGTGGAACTATTGATAAGTTAGAAAGTATTCCTGGTTTTAATGTTAATTTGACTGATGAAAAGGTATTAAGTCAGTTAAAGAAAATTGGAGTAAGTATTTCTTCACAAACAGCTAATTTAACTCCAATTGATAAAGTTATTTATGCATTGCGTGATGTTACTGCAACAGTTTCTTCTATTCCTCTTGTAGCATCAAGTATTATGAGTAAAAAAATTGCTGGTGGAGCAGATAAAATCTTAATAGATATTAAAGTGGGAAAAGGTGCTTTATTAAAGAATAGAGAAGAAGCAAAGAAACTTGCTGAGTTAATGAAAAAAATTGGTAGTTTTTATCAAAGGGAAGTTCGTACTGTAATTAGTGATATGAATACTCCTTTAGGTTATTGCATTGGTAATAGTTTAGAAGTCTTAGAAGCTATTGATATATTAAAGGGAAAACAATATGGTACTGTTTTATCGGAATTATGTATTGATTTAGCTGCCGATATGGTTAGTATGGGAAAAGAAATTTCTAAGAATGATGCGAAGATAATGGTTTTAGATAGTTTAAATAAAGGTAAAGCTTATGCTAAGTTTTTAGAATTAGTTAAAGCACAAGGTGGAAATATTGATAAGATAAAAGTATCTGATAAGAAGCAAAAGATTAAAGCTGACAGAGATGGAATTATTAAAAAGATTGATGCTTTAGCTGTTGGAAAACTTTCTGTTGAATTAGGAGCAGGAAGAAAAACTAAAGAAGATAAAGTTGATCATACTGTAGGAATTAAACTAAACAAATTAGTTGGCGAAAAAGTAAAACGTGGAGATGTTTTAGCAACACTTTACGTTAAAGATAGAATAGATTTAGATTTTGTTGATACAATATTTACAATTGATGAAGAAAATTAGTTGAAGTTTTTTAAAGTATGTTATAATAATATTTGTAAAGGTAGGGGATTTTTATGGAAAAGATCTATATGGATTCTAAAGGTAAGAAACCAAAAAAACAAACTTTTTTAAAACAATTATTTAATGATAAAGGATCGATGCTAGCATTAGTTATTGTTGCTTTTGTTGGTGTTTTAGGTTTAATGGTGTTTGGACTTAATCAAATATCATTTGCTGTTAATACTGCAGGGAGTCTTCCAGATTCATTTGTCTCTAAACAAGGTGATGAAAATGTAATGCGTTTAATTGGTACTGCTGGATATATGGATAATGGAACATTTAAAACTACTGATCCAGATAAAGTTCAACAAGGTGTTTTACCAATATTAGGTTTTTATACTGATGGTGATATTCCTATTTTCTGTATTGAATATAATGTTGGTTATGAAGTTGGGAGAACTTATACTAAAGGTGGGGAAATTAAAGACTATGGTTTAATTTATTTAATGTCTCAAATTTATCCTAATAAACCATTTAAAGATATAGATGGTGAGGAGTTAGATGAAAATATTCAAGTTTGGTTAACTCAATCAGCAATTTGGTCTTATTTATATGAAAGCGGAGATACACAAAACAGTAAATTTGTTGACTGGAATGATAAAGTAAAATTAGTTTTTAAACTTTATAACAATGATGGCGATGATGTAATTGCTACTGATGGTACTAAAACTTTATATCAAGCTTTTGGAATTGATACAATTATTTCTAAAGCTAAAGAAGTAAAAACAAATGTAAAAGATTTAACTGCCTTCTTAACTGTTAGTAAGGCATCTGAAAATATTTCAGTAACAAATGATAATAAATATTATCAAACAGATGAAATTAGTATTATTGGTTCAACTAAAGCAGAATTTATTTCTAAATATAATGGTTATTCTGTAACATTATCAAATGCTCCAGAAGGAACATTCTTAGTTGATGAAAAAGGTAATAAATACGATGATTTAAGTAAAATGTCTCCAACAGATAAGTTTTTTGTAAGAATACCTATTAAAAATGTAAATGATAAGAATAAGAAGTTTGGGTTATCAATTAAAGGTAATTTTGAAATGTATGGGGCCAATATGTATGTGTCTGATGCAAAGCAAAAAGTTGCTAATGTAAAACTTATCAATCAAATTATTAATAAGAATTTAGATGTTAATTTAGACTATACACCAGAAGTTCCAGATACTGGAATGGGAGTAGCTCAAACAATTTACTTTGTGGGATTAATACTTTTATTAAGTGGTGTAGGTATTGTTTATGCAAACGCAAAACCAAAAACAAATGAATAAAAAAATTAAAAAGAGCCAAATATTATTACTTGGTTCTTTGCTTGTATTTGTTGGAGTTGGAGTATTAACATTTGAATATTTTGTAAAGATGAAAAATGATGTCTTTACAGAAATGGAACTAAAAGCTAGTGCTAATTTAGTTTCTGCAGAAGAAGATGATAAAGATACTACTGATGTACCTATTGCAAATAATCTTCCTAAAGATAAGAAAGATAAAGTAGCAGTAGTTGATTATAGTAAATATTTAGGTGTTTTGGAAATACCTAAAATAGGATTAAAAAGAGGTTTTTACAATATTGATTCAAGATATAATGATATTCAATATAATGTTGCGATGGTAAAGGGTTCTACTTTACCAGATGTTAAGAATGGTAATTTAATTTTAATGGCACATTCTGGATGGGCGGCAATTTCATATTTTGAATATTTATATAATTTAAGTTTAGGTGATAAAGCATACGTAACTTATAAAGGGAAAAAATATACTTATAAGTTAGTTAAGGTTTATGATGTTGTTAAAAATGGAAAGGTTAAAATAGTTAGAAGTTATGACAAAACAACTTTAACTCTTATTACTTGTACTAGAAATAACGACAAGGCTCAAACTGTTTATATTTTAGAATTAGTATAGGAGGTGATACTATGAACATGACTTTGTTAGATAAATTTGTAACTGTATTTAAATATATGTTTTCATCATTTTTATCAATAGGGATGTTCATATTAAGCCTTCTTTTATTATGTATTTTATTAGTTAATATAAAGTTGAAAAATAAGTATATAAATATAGCTGCAATTGGGATATATATTGGTTTTGCTTTAGGTATTATTATTAGTTATAGTGATTATGTACAACTATGTATTAATGGTTTTGTTAAGGCAATACTTAATTATATATATTTTCCATCAACATTTGTCTATTTCTTAATATTTGCATTTGTAACTATATTAATGCTTAAGACTATTTTTAGTAAAAAAATGAAACCATTAAAGAAAGTTATAAATTATATTTGGTTTTCGATACTTTATTTCTTCTTTATGTCGTTTATAGTACTTTGTGTATATAGTGGAGTAGATATTTATGATACTGTGGCATTATATAAAAATGATATAATTCTATCAATTGTACAGATAAGTAATTTATTGTTTGCGATATGGATTATTATTTCTTTCTTTTATGAATTGTATCAATTTTATCAAAGAAAGTTTGATTAGAATGGTTTGGCCATTCTTTTTATTTGTCTAAATAAATAGTGTAATACTCATCAAATGTTATTTGTTTTTGATAAATGTTTGTTGCAATATTAACTCCTACATATCTATAGTGCCATGGTTCATATTGATATGTAGTTATATGTTCTTTATTTTTAGGATATCTTAGGATAAAACCATATTTATGTGCATTTTCTTGCATCCATTTAAATTCTATTGTATTTTCAAACTCAATATAGGATTTTTCTTTTGTACAAACATCTATAGCTAGTCCAGTTTGGTGCTCCGAATGTCCTGGTCTTGCGGAATAAGTATCTGCTTTATCTTTTCCATCTATTGCTGAATATTTATTATATAGTTTTTCTTGATATATGTAACTTCTATAACCAGATACAGGTATTATATATAAATTTTCTTTCTTTGCAGAATTTACTAGTTTTTCAAAACTTTTTTTTGCGACTTTTCGTAATTTTATATTAGAGGTAACAAGTTCTAAATCATCTGGAATATAATTTTTATCTAAATAATTATATTTGTTTACTAATGTATTTATTTTTGTTGGTTGATTAATTATTTTTATATTTGAATATGGTTCTTGGTCTAGACCAATATTTGTGTATATTAATATGTTTCTATTTGTTATATTTGGGTATTTATTTTTATAAGATAGATATCTATTTTTATTTTCTTTTTTATAAATAGAATTTTTTTGTAATTGTTTTATAAATGATGGGTTTTTCTTTGGAGTTTTTAATCCTTGGGAAATACTAATTAAAATTAGAAGTAATAAAATATAAATAAGATATATTGTTTTTGTTTTCATTAAATCACCTTAATATATATTTATGTATAAATTTTTTGGTTTTTACATAAAAATAATTGGAGGATATTATGAAGAGAATAGTTATAATTTTGATTTTTTTGAGTTTAATTAGTGTTTTTCCTGTTTATGTATTTGCGAATGATAATAATAATTTAATACCAGGTGCAGTTAGTGGATTATTAATGGATGCTGATAGTGGAAAAATTATTTTTGAAAAGGATAAGAATAAGAGAGTTGCGGTTGCATCTATGACGAAGATGGTTGCGCAAATTATTGTTATGGAAAAGATTGATGAAAAGAAGATAAAATGGGATGATATCGTTACTGTAAGTAAGAATGCTGCTGATATGGGTGGTTCACAAATATATATTGCTGAAGGAGAAAAAATAACTGTAGAAGATTTGATGAAGGGAATTTCAATGGCAAGTGGTAATGATGCGACAGTTGCAATGGCTGAGTATATTAGTGGTAGTGAAAATAAGTTTGTTGAATTAATGAACAAAAAGGTTAAAGAACTTGGACTAAAAAATACAGTATTTAAAAATTGTACTGGTTTAGATGAGGATGGTCATTATTCTAGTGCATATGATATGGCAATTATTGCGAGAGAACTAATAATTAAACATCCGGATATTTTTAGATTTTCATCTGTTTATGAAGATTATTTAAGAGAAGATACTGATAATAAATTTTGGTTAGTAAATACTAATAAATTAGTAAGATTTTATGAAGGAGCTGATGGCTTAAAAACTGGACATACGGATAATGCTGGTTATTGTTTAGCTGCTACTGCTAAGAGAAATAATTTAAGATTAATTGCTATTGTTTTAGGAGAGGGAAATGCTACTACTCGAAATAATGAGACAATGGAGCTTCTGGATTATGGATATAAGAATTTAAAAACTGTTAAATTAAAAAGTAGTGGTGATATTGTAAAAAAAATAAAATTTGATAAGGCAGATACTAAAATTGTAGATATTGTATTAAAAAATGATTTGTATGTTACAGAAAACATTACAGATAATAAAGAATATAAATATAAAATAGATATTGATGATTTGAAATTGCCAATTAAAATAGGAGATATTGTTGGTAAGATAGAAGTTTATAGTGGAAATAGAAAAATAAAAGAAGGTAATTTAACTGTAAGTAAAGATATAAATCCATTAAGTTTTATGGAACTTATTTTTAAAGAAATAGTTGATTTAGCTATTGGGGAGTTTTAATATGTAAAATTAATTGTCTAATTTATGTCTAATTTTAATATACAATTTAATGTAGTATAAATATAATGATATAATTACATGGAGATATAAGAGGTGTTTATTATGGCAGAAAAGAAAAATACAAGTACGAAGAAAAATACTGAAAATAAAAGTACAAAGAAAACAACTAATACTAAAAATACTACAAAGAAAACAACTACAAAAAGTACTACAACTCCAAAGAAAAAGAATGGTAGTGCGAATAGTAAGGTAAAAAAAGTAGAGGAAATTGAAGTTCTTGATAAGACAAATTCTTTTGATATTATTATTGATGATGAAAGATTAAAAGATAAGGAATCTTTAGATTTTAGTTTTATAGATGGTAAAAGAAAAAAGAAAAAAGCTAAAAAAGAAATAGAGATTTTAGAAGAAGTTGATTATAAGGAAGAATTAAAGAATATTGATATTCCTAAAAAAGAAAAGAATGGTAGTGATGCTTTTTCTACTTCATTATTAATTATTTTTTCTTTTGTTTTTGGTTTCTTAATTTGTTTTATATGGGCGAAAGAAAGCGATTATTTTACTGTTGTTGAAAAGGAAAAAGAAGAAGTTGTTAAAACTGAAATTATTGTTGATGATAATTATTTGTTTGTAGGCGACTCTATAACAGCAAGATATGATTTAGATGAATATTTTAAGGGAATGCCAGTTATTAATAGTGGTATTGGTGGTAATAAGACTACTGATATTTTAAATGATATGAATGATAGAATTTATAGATATAATCCTTCTAAAGTAATTTTACTGATTGGTACAAATGATTATAGTAGACTTTCTAATAGTGATACTGTTAAAAATATTGGAAAAATTATTGATGGAATAAAAGATAATAGAGAATATGCTGATATATATGTTCAATCTATTTATCCTGTTAATAAAGAAATTAGTAAATCTACTGTTGGAGATAGAAATAATGAAGATATATCTGAAATGAATAGTGATATTAAAAAGCTTTGTAAAGAAAAGTCTGTTAGTTATATTAATATGTATGATCTTTTAGTTGATGATGATGGTAATTTAGATGATGATTATACTAAAGATGGTTTACATCTAGATTCCGATGGTTATGAGGTTGTTACTGAAGAAATTATGAAGATATTAAAAAAATAAAAACATCTTAGGATGTTTTTTTTGTTCTAATTAATTATTTTTCTCATATAGTTAAATATAGAAAGAGAGGAATAATATATATGGAAATACTTAAAGTTTCAACTAAATCTAATCCTAATTCAGTTGCTGGAGCGTTAGCTAATGTTTTTAGGGAAAAAGGGGTTGTAGAAATACAGGCTGTAGGTGCTGGTGCATTGAATCAAGCGATTAAAGCAGTTGCTATTGCTAGAGGATTTGTTGCTCCATCTGGTAAGAATTTAGTTTGTATTCCAGCATTTCAGGATATTGCCATTGATGGTGAGGAAAGAACTGCTATTAAATTAATTATTGAGGCAAAATAGTCTGTAAAATAGTGAGAAAAATCATTTTGATATTTTCTCTTTTTTTTTATTGTGATATATTATTAATAGAATAAGAGGTGTTTTTATGAATCAAGATAATAATACTTTTGTACCAATGGAACCGTCTAATATATTACCAAATAATGTGGTTCCTAATAATACTAATATGGTTAATCCAGCGGTTGCTAGCGTACAACCACAAGTAGCTCAAGTACAAGCAGCACCTTCAGCACAACCTGCAGGACAACAAACTGCACCTGCGACACAACAAGCTGCGACATCGACAAATCCTGGGGTGCTAATTTGTCCAAAATGTGGAAGTGAAATGAAAAAAGAATCAAGATATTGTATGAAATGTGGTCAATTAAATTATGCTCATCCAGAAAATGAATCAATGAAACAATATGCTTGGGAAAGTATTAAACAAGGACACTTTATTTCTGGTGCTAATGTTGATAATAAACAACCGTTAACAATGGGTAATGTTAGTTCTGTATCTGAAGTTAATCCATTTAAACCATGCTTAATTACAAATATAGTTTTACATGTTTTATTACTTGTAGGATTGTTAGTTATTAGTGGTAATTTTGAAGCAATTGCAACTGGTTTATATATTGCAAGTGCTTTGGGAGTTGGAATTGGATTTTTACTAAATTATTCTACACAAGCAATGTTTATAAAAGCTGGCGAGCCTTGGTGGGGATATTTTGTTCCATTTTATAATACTTATTTAATGTTTAAAGTAGGATTTGGTAATGGTTGGTATTTCTTAATGATGCTTATTCCGGTAGTTGGATTAGTTTTACCATTTGTATTACTTTATCAAATTGGAAAGAAATTTTATAAGAGTGGTTGGTTAACTTTATTTTTCCCTTATGTAATGATTCCAATTATTGCGTTAGATAAGAATTGTGAATATAGTATGCTTGCAAAGAGCATGCTGGGTGATAGCGCAATGGATGCTAAAGGTAGAACTCAATCAGAAAAAGAATATGGTCGTAATAAAACTATTATAACTATAATTGTTGTTATTATAGTAGCTGTGGTTCTATACTTTGCTTGGCCATATTTAAAACCAGTACTTTATAAAATATATGATTTAATAATGAAATTAGTTGAAAAAATTCAAAGTATGAATTAAAACTTGCTAAAAAATAATTTTTAGAATATAATATTAACAAATCGATTATTAGAACTAATAACAAGTAAGTTTAATTTTAGAGAAGTCGTGGTTGGTGAAAACGATATTAAAACCTTGTTTATCTACTCTATAGATGAAGAAATTCCGGTTGATACCGTTATGTAATTAAGAAAAATAAAGGATGGTACCGTGTCTTTATAGGCACTCCTTGGGTATCATTCTTTTTTTGTTTTTGGGAGTGATTATATGAAAAAATTTAGTTTTAATAATTTGATATATAATAAAGTCTCGTGCTTTTTGTGTATATAAAAAAATATGAAAATAGGAGGAGAAAATTATGATAGATATTAAATTAATTAGAGAAAATCCAGAAATGGTAAAAGAAAATATTAAAAAGAAATTTCAAGATAAGAAATTACCTTTAGTTGATGAAATTAAAGATTTAGATGTTAGAGTACGTGAAGTACAAGTTAGAGTGGATGGACTAAAGGCTGAAAAGAACCGTTTAAGTGGTGAAATTGGTAAACTAATGAAAGATGGTAAACGTGATGAAGCTGAAGAAATTAAAGCTACAATTGCAAAGACTGCTGATGAAATTAGTGAACTAGAAAAAGAATTTGAAGAATTAAGTAAAACTATTAAAGAAAAAATGATGGTTATTCCAAATATTATTGATGATAGTGTTCCTGTTGGAAAGGATGACAGTGAGAATGTTGAAAATGAAAAATATGGAGAACCAGTAGTACCTGATTTTGAAGTTCCATATCATGCTGATATTATGGAAAGACTAGCTGGTCTTGATAAAGATTCAAGTGGTAGAACTTCAGGAAATGGTTTTTACTATTTAATGGGTGATGTTGCTAGAGTTCATTCTGCAATGTTAAGTTATGCAAGAGACTTTATGATAAATAAGGGATTTACTTATTGTGTACCACCATTCATGATTAGAAGTGATGTTGTTACTGGAGTAATGAGTTTTGAAGAAATGGATGCTATGATGTATAAAATTGAGGGTGAAGATTTATTCTTAATTGGTACAAGTGAACATAGTATGATTGGTAAATTTAAGGATCAATTATTAAAGAAAGAAAATTTACCATATACATTAACAAGTTATTCTCCATGTTTTAGAAAAGAAGTTGGAGCACATGGTATTGAAGAAAGAGGAGTATATCGTGTACACCAATTTGAAAAACAAGAAATGGTTGTTATTTGTGAACCTGAAGAGAGTATGGACTGGTATAACAAAATGTGGAATTATACAGTTGAGTTCTTTAGAAGTTTAGATATTCCAGTTAGAACATTAGAATGTTGTAGTGGAGACTTAGCCGATTTAAAAGTTAAATCTTGTGATATTGAAGCATGGAGTCCACGTCAACAAAAATATTTCGAAGTAGGAAGCTGTTCTACATTAGGAGATGCTCAAGCTAGAAGACTTGGAATTAGAACTAAAGGTGAAAAGGGAAGTTATTATTTACATACATTAAATAATACAGTACTTGCTACACCTCGTGGTTTAATTGCATTCTTAGAAAATAATGTATGTGAAGATGGAAGTGTTAATATTCCAGAAGCATTAAGACCATATATGGGTGGAATTGAAAAGTTAATTCCTAAAAAATAGTACGTAAAAAAGAGTCAAATGACTCTTTTTATTTTTTTTAAATAGTGGTATGATTATATAAGAATAGAGGGATTATGTATGACAGTAGTATTAATTGTATTTTTTAGTATATTATTAGTATCTTTTATTACAGGAATTATTATTACTGTTATAGAAGAAAAGAAGAGTAGTTCTTTTGTGATACTTGATAAATTTGTACTTCCTGAAAGAATTCAATTGGTACAAACAAATTCATTAGTAACTGATCAAGAAAGCTTAGAGAAAACTATGAGAATGAATAAAGTTGATAGTGAAGATTATGAAGAATATCATGAAGAAACAGAAATATTAAGTTTAGAAAAAACATTAATAATGAATGCCATAGAAGTAGAAAATTTAGAAAACACAATGTATTTTGAAACTCCAATTTTAACAACAGATTATGATGAAGAAATTATTTAGGTGATAATATGAAGAAAATTGGAAAGTTTTTAAAGTATTTATATTATAAAACACATAAAGGATTTTACTTTTTGTGTTTAGTTTTTTCTAGGGGATTTTATTATTACTTTTATTTGTTTTTTAGTTTTTTAAAAAAAATATTTAAAAAGTCAAAGAAGTTAGAGGATATTGTTAATCATTATAAAGAACGACAAGAAAGGCCGGAATATTTCTTTTTACTTTTATTTGCGACAATACTTTTTATTTCAACAATTTATGTAATTTTTTATGATTCTAATAAAGTTGTTAATTTAAAAGAGATGGAGCAAGAAAAAGAGGAAGTTATTCAAGAAGATTCTGTTCAAGAAAAAGTTGAAGAAGAAAAAGAGGAAGAAAAGAAACCGCCTCTTGAAACAAATTTATATAAAATATATGGTAATAAAAGTATTCATGAAATTAATTTTAATGAATTAAGAAGTGTAAATAGTGATGTTAAAGCTTGGATAATTGTGGATGGAACAAATATTAATTATCCTGTTGTTCAAACTAGTAATAATGATTATTACTTGAAATATAATATTAAAAAGAAGAAAACAACTAATGGATGGCCATTTATTGATTATAGAAATAGTTCTTCTATGAGTGATGATAATACTATTTTCTATGGACATAACTTATTAAATAAAACTGCATTTGGTAGTATTTCTAATTTATTTACTAAGTCATGGTTAAATAATTCTAGTCATAAGATTTTAGTTTTAACAGATACTAAAATGTATGAATATGAAATATTCTCAGTATATTATAGTGATCCAAATAGTTATTATTTACAAACTAAATTTTCTAGTCCTGCTAGTAAGTTGAATTTCTTTAATAATTTAAAAGTTAAGAGTAAAGTTAAGTTACCAGCAACAGTATCAGAAAATGATAAGATAATTACATTATCTACTTGTACTGATGATAATAAAGGTAGAAAAGTAGTTCATGCTAAATTAGTTTCTATTTCTAATAGATAGAATAAGTTTTACTTTATTACATAAAATATTAGTGGTGATGTTTTATGAAAGATGATAAAAGAATTGAAACAGTAAAAAAAGAAAGTGGTCTTTACAATATAAATGTAGATTGTAATTCTAAAGAAGGAAAAACATTAATTGAAGTTGTAGAGAAAGAGAGTAGTTTAAAGAAGAACCAATAGGTTCTTTTTTTACGTAAATGTTATATAAAAATATGTTTGTATTATATAGTTTGTGATATAATCAAATATAGAATGGGGAGTGATAATAGCATGGATGCACTTGATAATAAATGTCCTGCATGTGGAGCGACTATTACTTTTAATCCGGCTAATCAAATGTGGGATTGTAGTTATTGTGCAAGTAAGTTTACTTTAGAACAGATGCAACAACATAGTAATGCTAGTACACAGGAGTCTAATACTGTTAATCAGTTAATGCCTGAGTCTACTATTGGTGATGTAGATGTTTATAGATGTAAAAACTGTGGTGCAGAAATAATGGCTGATCAAACTACAACTGCAACTTTTTGTGTATATTGTGGTAGCACTGCAATATTAAAGGATAGAATCTTACAAGGAAGAGCGCCTAATTATATTATTCCTTTTAAGACTGTTAAAGAAGATGCAATTAAAGGATTTAAGAAAGTTACTAAAGGTAGACTTTTAATGCCTAAAAGTTTTAAAGACCCTAAGAATATTGAAAAAATTTCAGGTATTTATATTCCTTTTTGGGGTTATGATTTAGAAGCTAATGGAGAAGTGGAATTTGAAGCTAGTGATATTAAAACTTGGAGTGATTCTAAGTATAAATATCGTAAGGTAGATAGATATTCAATTAGAAAGTCTGGACACTTTGATTTTAATAAAGTACTTGCTGATGCTTCTTCAAGATTTCCTGATGATTTAATGGATTCTCTAGAACCATTTAATTATGATGATTTAACACCTTATAATCATGCGTATTTATCTGGTTTTTTAGCAGAAAAATATGATGTAGATGAGACTGAAGGATTAAAGAGAGTTAGTGGTAGAACTAATTCAACTGCTGTTACATTAATGCAAGAAACTGTTGGTCATATGGAACAAAAAGTTATTAATAATGGTATTAGAGTTAGTGCAAGATATACACATTATATTATGTTACCTGTATGGATGCTTAATATAAAACACAATAATAAGATGTACACATTTGCAATGAACGGACAAACTGGTAAAGTAATTGGAAATATACCAATTGGAATTAAAGAAACAATTATTTGGTCAATAATTTTCTTTATTACATTATTTGTTTTAGGAATAGTCTATGTACTATTTATAATGTAGGGAGGTAATATTGATGAAGAAAATAAAAATAATTATTAGTTTGTTAGTGTTGTGTGTGTTTATTAATTGTAATGATGTTTTTGCTAGTACTAAAGTTAATACAAGAAGCGAAGGTAATTACTTAGTACCTAGTGATGTAGTAGTTACAGAGTCTATAAAAAAAGATATTATGAGTACTCCAGCAATTAATGCTGAAGAGAAGATTTATGATTTTGCTGATTTGTTGACTAAAGATGAAGAAGAAAAACTTTATAAGCATGTTAAGAATTTTGTTAATGGTGCTAATATGGATCATATTATTGTTACTGTTAGTAAAAATAATAAGGCATCAGCAAGTAAATATGCTAAAGATTTTTATGATTATAATGATTTTAAGACAGATGGAATATTGTTGCTAATAGATATGGATAATAGAAGTATTTATATGTTAACATCAGGTAATGCATATAATTTATTTCCTGATTCAAGGATGAAACCAATACTTGAAAATGTATTTAGTAAGATTAAAGAAAAGAAGTATTATGATGCGTGTAAAAGTTTTACGACTTCTATAAGTCAATTTGTTAAGATTGGTACAGTAAGCGATGATGAGGGAGTTGTAAAAGTAGGGGAAGATGGTAGTATTCTTGTTAAGAAGGATTTACATTTATCGGAAGTCTTTGTCTTTGCTTTAATTGGAACTTTAGTAATAATTGGAGTATTAATATTAAGTAGTAGAATGGTAAGAAAAGCCACTTCTGCTAAGAATTTCTTAAATAAGGAAACAATGAAAATTATAAATATTAGTGAAATGTCTTTAGGTAGTCAAACTTATAAAAAGTTATTGGCTAGTGACAATAATTCTTTTGATAAAAAGAATAATGGTCCTAATCAAGGTGGGACTGGGATAAATTTTTAAAGTATGGTATAATTAATTTAATGATAGAAAAGGAGAAAAATTATGGGATTAATTAAAGCTGCTGTAGAGGCTGTAGGAAGTACTCTACACGATCAATGGAAAGATTATATTAGATGTGAGGATTTAGGACAAGATGTTTTGATGAGAAGAGTGTCAACTCCAAATGGTGTTATCTCTAAAGATAGTGCTATTCAAGTTGCACCTGGTCAAATTGCTGTAATTTTTGATAGTGGTAGAATTGTTGATGCTACTGCTGAACAAGGAATTTATACATTTGATCAATCAACTTCACCATCATTCTTTGCTGGACAATTTGGACCTGTGTTTAAAGAAATATGGACTCGTTTTGTATATAATGGAGCTACTAATAAGGAACAAGCAGTATTTTATTTAAATGCAAAGGAAATTATGGATAATAAATTTGGTACACCTGCACCAATTCCATTCCAAGATTGGTCACATCCAATTCCAAATCAAATGACTGGAACTATGAATCCATTAAGAGTAGAAGTTAAATGTTTTGGTAAATATACATTTAAGATTGCTGATCCTGCAGTGTTTATGAGTAAAGTTGCTGGAACAACAGATGAATTTAGAAAAGATGCAATTGTTGAACAAATGAGATCTGAAGTTATTGGTTCATTCCAAAATGTCTTAAATGAACTTGGAAATTCAGAACATAAAACACCAGTACTTGAATTACCAAGTAGTACTGATGAAATTAAAAAAGTTATGGATGAAAAAGTATTCGATCAACCAATTCGTGATCGCGGACTTAGTATTGTAGGATTTGTTGTTGAATCTGTTACATTAGATGAAGAAAGTGAAAAGAAAATTGATAATTATGAATTATCTTCTAACAGTTTCATGCAACAAGGTACTCTTGTTGGAGCATATGCAAATGCTGTTCAAGATGCTGCAAATAATGCTGGTGGAGCTATGAATGGTTTCATGGGTGTTGGTATGATGAATATGGCAAGTGGTGGAGTATTTGGTGGAGCTGTTCAAAATGCTCAAGCACCTCAAGGAGCTGCTGCAAGTCAAGCTTATAATCCATATCAAGGACAAAATTCACAAGGACAACCTCTACATCCTGGAGTAGTTGCTCATGGAGAAAATGCTGAAGAATTAGAAGATAAAGTAGAAGCTGCACCTGCTGCTGGAGCACCAATGGCTTTTTGTCCAAATTGTGGAACAAAAAATAACGGAGCTAACTTCTGTAGTAATTGTGGAAACAAACTTAAATAATTGTAAATTAATGTAAATAAAAAGATTAAGGATTTTGTTTCTTAATCTTTTTTTCTAATTTGTGATATGTTTATTATAAAGAATAAGGAGGATTTATGAAAAAGAAAATATATTTAATTTTTTATGCAGTTGTACAAATTATTATTAGTATTTATTCAATGATAAATGTTAATGCTATTGCTAATACACAAGTTAAGTTGATTTCCGATATGTTTAAAGATATGCCTAAAGAAATGCAAACAATGATGGCAGAAGCATATAGTTTGGAAGCTATGAAAGCATCTGTTATGTTAACTGCGGTTATTTGTTTAGTACTTGGATTAATTCTTTTATGGTTATTTATAAGAGATAGAGTTCCAGTTAAGAAAGGCTTAACAATGGGATTAGTTATTACTTCAATGGTACTGGGATTAAGTGATTTAATTTTAATTCTTTCAATTATTGCGCTTATATTAGTAATTAAAACTGAAAAGAAAAAGGTAACTAAAGAAAAGGTAGAAAAACAAGAAATAAAGAAGTTGCATAATTTGAAAGTAACTGGTAAAGATTTAATTTGGGTAGTAGTTTTAGTACTAGCTTACTCAACACAATTTTTTATACCTAATCTTTTAAATAATAAAACAATATTACTTATTTATGATATTTTATTTAATGTATTAGTATTTGCACTTGTTATTTATATTTTTGGTAAACGTTTAAAACGTGATTTTAAAGCATTTAAAGAAAATAGTAATTCATATATTGGTTATATATTTAAATGGTGGGGAATAATGCTTGGACTTTCATTTGTTGCTGCATTTATTAGATTACTTTTAGGTGGGGCAATTGAAACTGCTAATCAAGAAGCGTTAAATAGTGCACCATTATGGTATGTTGGACCTTTAGCAATTATTTGGGCACCAGTAGTAGAAGAAGGTATTTTTAGAGGTGGACTTAGAAGATTTATTAAAAATGATAAATTATTTATTGTTTTATCAGCAGTATTATTTGGTTTATTACATACAGTTGGTACTGAAACAGGCCTTTATAATATTTTTGTTCAATCATTACAATATTTAGTAATGGGTGGAGTAATGGCTTATACATATACTAAGACAAATAATATATTTGTTAATATGGGAATACATTGTGTTCAAAATACTTTAGGAGTTATTTTGATGTTGCTTATGCCTTTATTATAACAACTCTATTGAGTTGTTTTTCTTTGTATAAAATTATTCTTTATTAATCATAATTAGATTAAGGAGGGAGTCATTTGACAAAGAAAAATACTTCTGATAGAATATATAACTGTCACATGAACAAAGAGGTGTTAAAAATGTTTTACAGTGAACAGCAAGTAGTTGAGGCTTGTACCGAGGAGCCATCCCTGATATTTAATGTTATTAGAAATGGTGATTTTGAAGTAATCGAAAGATTATTAAAAGAGAATAAATTAAACGTAAATATTTGTGATGGATTCGGAAATGATTTAGTTACAAAACTTTTAAAAGCAAGACAATATGATTTAGTTATTGAAGTAATGAAAAAAAGAAATTGGGATGTAAATCATCAAAATATTGAAGGAAATACTTTTGGTCATATTTTAGTACTAGATAATTCTGTGGGTGCTTTAAGAGTAATGGAACAATTAATTAAGAAAAAGAATTTTACTCCTAATATTAAAAACAATAAAGGGGAGACAATGTTAGATAGAGCAATTAATAATAACTATGTACTAACAGTGTTTAAAATTTTAGAAGATAAAAGATTTAATGATATTGATGTAGTTACATTTAAGAAACTTTATAAAACTTGTATTAGTAGTTCTTATTATGGTAAATATTCTAAATTAAATAATTTAGAAGTTATTGTTGATAAACTTGGTAAGAAAGATTTACAACCTAATATGAAAAAAGTTATTGAAGTAATTACTGATAATATGGATACTATTAAAA
The DNA here is from genome assembly GCA_017416535.1 of Bacilli bacterium. Taxonomy (GTDB): domain Bacteria; phylum Bacillota_I; class Bacilli_A; order RF39; family UBA660; genus JAEDES01. The sequence continues at coordinate 404,844 of JAFQCG010000001.1, forward strand.
CTGAAATATTAAGAAATAGATCTTCTATATTAGAAAGTATTATTAATTCGGGGTTAAATGAAGCAACTATTTAGTTGCTTTTTTTGTGTAAAAGGGGAATAAAGTTTTCTAGTTAAGTTGATTTTTAGTTTATGATAAGGTATTATATTTTCGAGAAAAGAAATGGAAGTGGTAGTATGCGTTTACCAGATTATAAGGAAGCAAGAACTAGAGATAAACGTGATTATAAAAGAGTTGAATTTTCATTTGAAGATAGTATTAAAGGAAAATATAAAGGGAAAACATTTTTCTTAAAAACTTATGGTTGTCAAATGAATGAGCATGATAGTGAAAATATTGAGGCATTACTTATTGAACTAGGATTTAGTAAAGTTGATGATTATAATTTAGCTGATTTAGTATTATTAAATACTTGTTCTATTAGAGAAAATGCTCATAATAAGGCATTTGGTATGCTTGGTAGATTAAAGCATTTAAAACAAGAAAAACCAGAACTTTTAGTAGGTTTATGTGGATGTATGGCACAAGAAGCAAGTGTTGTTGATGAAATACTTAAAAATTATAAGTTTGTTAATTTTGTATTTGGTACTCATAATATGTATCAATTACCTGAAATAATTGATAAGGCAATAGTTGAGAATAAACAACAAATTGAAGTTTTTTCTCGTGAGGGTGATTTAATAGAAGGATTACCTGTGGTTAGGGCTAATGATTATAAAGCATATGTAAATATAATTTATGGTTGTAATAAATTTTGTACATATTGTATAGTTCCTTATACTAGAGGTAGTGAAAGAAGTAGAGCAAAAGAAGATATCTTAAAAGAAGTAGATGAGTTAATAAATGACGGATATAAAGAAATTACTTTACTTGGTCAAAATGTTAATGCTTATGGAAAAGATTTATATGAAGATTATACTTTAGGTAATTTACTTGAGGATATTGCTAAAAAGGATATTCCAAGAGTAAGATTCATGACTTCTCATCCATGGGATTTTACTGATAGTATGATTGAAGTTATTGGTAAATATAAAAATATTATGCCTAGTGTACATTTACCTGTTCAAAGTGGTTCAAGTAGAATTTTAAAACTTATGGGTAGACGTTACACTAAAGAAAGTTATTTAGAATTATTTAATAAAATTAAAGAAACTGTTCCAGGTGTAAGTATTTCTACGGATATTATTGTAGGATTTCCAGGGGAAACAGAAGAAGATTTTTTAGAAACTTTGGATTTAGTAGAACAATGTAAATATGATAATGCGTTTACTTTTGTATTTTCAGCAAGAGAAGGGACACCTGCTGCTAGATTAAAAGATGATACTCCTTTAAAGGAAAAAGAGGAAAGATTACAAAGACTAAATGAAGTTGTAAATAAATATTTCTTGGAAAATAATAAAAAATTAGAAGGTAAGGTATTACCAGTATTATTAGAAGGTACTTCAGAGAAAAAAGATATGTATTTTGGGTATAGTGATACTAATAAATTAATAAATTTTGTAAGTAATAAAGAACATAAGATTGGAGACATCGTTAATGTTAAAATTACTTCTGCAAAGACTTGGAGCTTAGATGGAGAAGAAGTTGAGTAAGGCTGTGAATGAAGTTGTTTCTGCAATTACTGATAGTGAAGAGTTTAAAGAATGTATTAGATTAAAAGAGAAGATGGATGGAAATAGTGAGATTAAGGAATTAGTTGATATTATAAAAAAACTTCAAAAAAAATATGTTCAAACAATGGATGATTCAGTAAAAGAAGAATTAGATAAAATGCAAGAAAAATTAGATAGTATTCCATTATATGATAGTTATCAAAAAAAATTAGCTGAAGTAAACAAAAAAATTGAATTTATTAAAGATGAACTTAATGATTATTTTTATAAAGTTGTTAATGAAAAAAAATAAGAGGATGTCCTCTTATTTTTTATTTAGAATGTTTAATATTTCTTGGGATGCTTCATCTATAAATTGAAGTACTAAGAAGATATCAAATGTATATGGTTTTTCTTCTTTTGAGTTTTCAATTATTAATCCCATTTTGTCTATTAAGATATTTAATTTTTCTTTAGGTATTTCTTCTATATTAGTATCTGGTATTATAAATTCTTCATAGAATAAAGATAAATCCATTTTATATTCATCAAGTAGTTGAATGTTTAAGTTAGTGTAGTCTTGATATACTATTTTTGTTATTTCTTCTGGTGAAGAATTTATTACTGTACCATCTAATAATTTAATATAATTTCCTGAATAAATTTGAGATGTAAATCTAGAAAACCAAATTTTATCTGTATATAAGTGAATAAAATATCCTAAGTCAAATGATTTTTCTTTAAAGTTTGGATATTTATTTGTAAATAATTCTATATTTGGTATATCATCTCTTGCGTTAATTAAGAAATGAGAACGTTGTTTACTTTCACCTATTTGTTTTGCAATATCAGGAGCGATAGAGCCTAAATAATAATCTCTAGGGTTTTCAATATTAAGATATTTTTCTAAAGTTTTTGCTACTGCTAAATGGATAATTGCTGATGCCATATGAATTCTCCTTTTTTCTATGTTATAATTAAATTATACAAAAGAAAGTAGGGTGTGTCTATGAAGAAAAGAGTAATTGCACTTATTTGTGTTGTTTTATTATTTGTTGCAATATTGGTTGTTTTTTGTACTTCGAATAAAAATTTGGGTAATAAATTTATTGGTCATGAATGGGCTGATGGTTCTGAAATAATTAGTTTTTCAGATAATGGAGAATTTGGATATTACGATAATAGTGGTAGTCCAGTTGGTAATTATGATTTGTGTGATAAATATACTTATAGTTCAAAAACAGGAAGAATAAAGCTTTCTTGCGATAATTTTTTTTCAGTTTTATTTAAGAATATAAAAGTTGTTGAATGTGATGGTATGGTGTTAAAACTTCGAATTAATGGTTTTGTTAAGAAGTTTTCTTTAATAACTGATTATGAAAATGAAAAGTTTGTTGGTTTTTGGTCTAGAGAAAATAATGGAAAAAAGGATTATTTAAATATATGGTATGATGGTTCTATATCTTATGAAAGAAGTAAGATTGTAACTACTTCTGAGTTTGAGAAAAATTCTGATTATTATAATAATGAATGTGGTGAATATGGAATAAGTGATGATGAGAAAAGCTATGAAGTAAAATGCCCAATAGACTCTAAGATGGGAAAAAATTATATTTATGATAAAGATGAAAAGAAATTAATTGTATATGATGTTAATACTGATAAAAAAATAGAAATAAAAATTATTTCTGTTGATAAGGAAAAATTAAAAGTAGAATTTAATAATGAAGTTATGGAATTTAAATTAGACGAATAATAAAAGTTACTATTTTATAATAGTAAATTTTTTTTGTACTTTTATTTTGGTAATTGCATAGATTAGAGTAGGGAGGACTTATATGGCGAGTTATAGAGAGATTGTTACTAAGGCAGTTATTGCTAAGGGTAAGAAATTATTTACATCAAATCATGAGGTTGTTTCTACAAATAAACCTTCAACTATTTTAGGTGTTTGGGTTATTAACCATAATTTTAATGGTGTTAAGAATAATGATGAAATTAGAATTAATGGTAGTTATGATGTTAATATTTGGTATTCATATGATAATGATACAAAGACAGAGGTTTTAAAAGAAACAAATCAATATAGTGAAGTTGTTAGAATGAGAGAAAGAGAAGATGCTCAAGATGAACAAATAATTGTTAGAAGTTTAAAACAACCTAATTGTATTAAAGTAGATATTGATGGAGATAGTATTAAATATACTATTGAAAAAGAGTTGGGGGTTGAACTTGTTGGTGATGTTAAAGTAAAAGTTCAAGCTGATGAGGAAGAAGACCCTTGGGATGAAATTATTGAAGAAAATAATGATATAGATGTTTTAGAAAAAATTGATAATGTAAGTGATGAGTATCTTACGGATAATATTTAATAACACGTAATTGTGTTATTTTTAAGTGTTATCAAAAAAAGGTTGACAAGATAATGTTTTGTTGTTAAAATATATATCAGTAATCGAGGAAATGGAGGGATATTAATGGCAGTTAAAATTAGATTAACAAGAATGGGTGCAAAGAAAAAACCTACTTACAGAATTGTAGCTACTGATTCAAGACGTCCAAGAGATGGACAATACTTAGAACTTATTGGAACTTATGCTCCAGTTGGTGAAGGACAAGTTAAAATCAATGAAGAAGTTGCTTTAAAATGGTTAAACAATGGTGCGCTTCCAACTGATACAGTTAAAAACTTATTTAGTAAAGCTGGAATCATGAAGAAGTATGCTGAATCTAAAGTAAAGAAGGATAAGTAATTATGGATTTAGTAACATTAACAGAAGAAATAGTAAAAGCTTTAGTAGAAGATGTTGATGCAGTAAGTGTTAAAGAATTTCCTACTGAAGAAGAAAATGTTATGCTTATTCAAGTAATGGTAGCAGAAAGTGACATGGGAAGAGTTATTGGAAGAGACGGAAAATGTGCTAATGCTATTAGAACTTTAGTACAAGCTAGCAGTGCCTTAAAGGATAATAAATATATTAAAATTGACATAGATAAATTTTAGGAAGTCTTTTGACTTTCTTTTTTTTTTTTATTGGTATATAATGGAGTAGTAGAGTGGCAATATGTATATGAACGAGAGGTAATATAATGAATAAAGAAAATGAACTAATTATGCCCAAACATATAGCAATGGTATTAGATGGAAATAGAAGATGGGCAAAAGAGAAAGGAATGCCAACGTTAAAAGGGCATCAAAAAGGGTTTGAAAATATAAGAGATTTAACTCCATATATATTTGATAGAGGAGTAGAAGTTTTAAGTGTTTATGCTTTTTCTGAACAAAATTTTAATCGAAGTGAAGAAGAAGTAACATATTTAATGGATATATTTGTTAATATGTTTAAAAATGAGTGTGAAAAAATTCACAAAGAGAATATTAGAATTGTTTTTTCTGGAAGAAGAAATAGATTAAGAAAAGATGTTGTTGAAGCAATGGATGAAATCACAGAAAGAACAAAAAACAATACAAAAGGTACATTTAATGTTTGTTTAGGATATAGTGGACAACAAGAAGTTTGTGATATGACTAAGAAATTATGTGAAATGTATAAAAATGGAGAAATTAGTTTAGATGAAATTACTCCAGAATATGTACAAACAAAGTTGTATCAAGATTTACCACCAGTTGATTTAATGATTAGAACTAGTGGTGAATATAGATTAAGTAACTTCATGATGTATCAAAATAGTTATGCAGAATTTTATTTCCCAGATGTTTATTTCCCAGATTTTAATAAAGATGAATTTGAAAAAGCTATTTTAGAATTTAATAGAAGAAATAGAAGGTTTGGTGGTTAAAATGACTAAAAGAGTTGTTAGTGCAATAGTTATGGTGTTAATATTTGTACCATTTCTAATAATGGGAGGAATTCCATTTACAATTTTAATGGCAGTACTTGGTGTTTTAGGACTTTATGAACTTTTAAAAATACGAGGAGATGTGAAAAAGAAGTTTCCAGTTGTAATGAGATTACTTGCATATTTAATGGTTATATTTTTAATTATTAATAATGCTAATTCAATTGATTTACAATATGACTTAGATTATAGATTGGTGTCTTTAATTATATTCTTATTTTTAGCACCAATGGTATTTATTAATAATAGTAAGAAATATAATTTAAATGATGCATTATTCTTAGTAGGTTCTGTTGTATTTATTGGACTTAGTTTTAATTTATTAACAGTAATACGTAATTTTAATATTGCATATATCATATACTTATTTTTGATTACAACTATGACAGATACATTTGCATTATTTACTGGAATGTTTATTGGAAAACATAAACTAGCTCCAGAAATTTCACCTAAGAAGACTATTGAAGGAGCAGTTGGTGGTTCTATTATGGGAACTTTAATTGCAACAGCATTTTATACAACTGTTATTAGTTCATCAGTTCCTTTAGTATTTTTAATATTAATTACACTAGCACTTACAGTAGTTGGTCAAATTGGAGATTTAGCTTTCTCGGCAATTAAGAGATATTATGGTCAAAAAGACTTTTCTGATTTAATTCCTGGACATGGTGGTATTTTAGATAGACTTGATAGTTTAGTGTTTGTTGTATTAGCTTTTATTTTAGTATTAGGTATTATTTAATAAACAAGGAGGGATTTACTTGTCAGTAATTTTAAATATTATATTATTTATATTGATTTTAGGTGTAATAGTATTTATTCATGAATTTGGACATTTTACATTTGCAAAATTAACAGGTGTTTATGTGTATGAATTTTCAATTGGTATGGGTCCAAAATTATGGAGTAAAAAAGGAAAAGAAACAGAGTATTCACTTCGTGCTATTCCAATTGGTGGTTTTTGCCAAATGGCTGGTGAAGACATGGAAGATGATGACTTAAAGAAAATTCCTAAGGATAAGAGATTACAATCTAAAACAGTTTGGCAAAGATTTTTAATTATGTTCTTTGGTGCTGGAAATAATTTTATTTCAGCAGTATTAATTTTATTCTTTTTAGCTTTAATTTGGGGTGGAAATTCAATGACACCTAAAATTACTGAAGTAACAAAAGATTATCCGGCGCAAAAAGCTGGTATTCAAGCAGGAGATATTGTTAAAGAAATTAATGGTCATAAGATTAAAACTAGTGATGATATTTCTTTATACTTAGCTATTGCTGATCCAAAAGAAAAATCCACATTTGTTGTGGAAAAAGGTAATGGATATGAAGTTACTTATAAATTTAAAGCAAAAAAAGTAAAAGAAAAAGATGAAGTATCATATGTATATGGTATTGGAATGAAACAAGAAAAAACAAAAGGTTTTGTTAATGCTATAAAATATACAGTTAAAAAGACTGGTTCTATATTTAAGCAAATGGGAGTAACAGTAGGATATTTATTTACTGGGGGAATTAGTTTAAATCAATTATCTGGTCCTGTAGGTATTTATTCAGTTGTTGGTGAATCATCTAAGGCAGGTATAGCAAATATTTTATATTTAGTAGCTTTTTTAAGTATAAATGTTGGATTTATAAATTTACTTCCTTTACCAGCATTTGATGGTGGACATATTTTATTCTTAGTAATTGAAGCTATTAAAGGGTCTCCTGTAAAACCTGAAGTAGAAGAAAAAATACATGGAATTGGTATGATGCTTTTATTGTTATTAATGGTTGTTATAACTATTAATGATATAATTAAATTATTTTAGAAGAATTAACAATTCTTCTTTTTTTTGTTCTAAAAACTGGTATAATTATCTTATAAAGAGTGAGGTGATAAGATGCAATTATTATTTGTAATTTTGTTCGGTGTTGTTGTAAGTTTTATATTATATTTATCTTATCATACTCATGTTGTTGAGAAAACTGAAAATAAGTTGCAAGAGAAGAAGGAAGTAATTGAAACTAAGAAAGATTTTAAAGAAGAGAATCTTGAAAAGGTTGAAGATAAGAAGGAAGATATTGAGGTAGTAGAAATAGTTAAGTTTAAAGCTAAAAGAAATAAAAAAACAATTGAAGAAGATGAAGAAGAAATCATATAAGAAATATATGATTTCTTTTATTATTTTGGTATAATTTAAGTAATAGGAGGTGATACTTTGATTATTGGTGTATTAGTTGAATTATCAAGTAAAAATATTGATAAGATGTTTGATTATTTAGTTCCTCTAAATCTTCAAGATAATATTAAGATTGGAATCAGAGTAGAAGTTCCTTTTGGTTCTCAAACCTTAGAGGGTTTTGTTTTAGAAATTAAAGATAATAGTAGTTCGGATTTTAAACTAAAGGAAATAATTAGTATTAAAGATACAGATATAATTTTAAATGAAGAATTATTAGAGCTTGGTAAAATAATGCATAATAATACTTTGGCTACTTTAATTAGTTGTTATCAAGTGATGTTACCTAAAGCTTTAAAAGCTAAACAAGGAAGTATTATTAATAAAAAGTTTGATACTTATTATATGGTTAATGAAAGTATTTTATCTACTATGAAGGTTACTCCTAAACAAGAAGAAATGATTAATTTATGTAAGAAAAATAAATTAGTAAAAAGAAGTGAATTGTTAGAAATGTCTTCTAGTATTTTAAGTGCTTTGGTTAAGAAAGGAATTCTTGTTGAGGAAAAATTAGAAAAGTATCGTTTAAGTTATTCAAAAGAATTAGGTAGTAAGTTTCAATTAACAGCTGATCAAGAAAATGTAGTGGAAAAGGTTTTAGAAAATACTAGATATAAACCATATTTATTACATGGTGTTACTGGTAGTGGTAAGACAGAAGTTTATATGGAATTAATTGAAGATGCTTTGAATAAAGGTAAAACAAGCATTATGTTAGTTCCAGAAATTAGTTTAACTCCACAAATGGTAGAAAGATTTCAAAAGAGATTTGGAGATAATATTGCAGCACTTCATTCTGCTTTATCTGATGGTGAAAAGTATGATGAATGGAGAAGGATTGCTAGAGGAGAAGCTAGTATTGTTATCGGTGCTAGAAGTGCTATTTTTGCACCCCTTAAAAATATAGGAATGATTATTATTGATGAGGAGCATAGTGATTCATATAAACAAGGAGACTCAAATCCAAGATATAGTGCTAAAGATATTGCAATGTTTCGTGGAGAGTATCATGATTGCCCAGTAATATTTGGAAGTGCAACTCCGTCTCTTGAAGTTATGGCTCGTGCACAAAAGGGTGTTTATGAATATTTAAGTTTACCTAATAGAGTAAATGGGAAAAAATTACCTTTAGTTAGAATTATTGATATGAATGAAGAAATAAAAAAAAGTAAAGGGCATTTTTCTCGAAACTTAATTACTTCTATTAACGATAAACTTGAAAAGGATGAGCAAGTTATTTTATTACTTAATAGAAGGGGGTATGCTTCTTTTGTAACTTGTAAAAATTGTGGTTATACATTTAAGTGTCCTAATTGTGATATTTCACTTACTTATCATAAAAGTAGTAATACAATGAGATGTCATTATTGTGGATATGGTACAAAAGTATATGATACTTGTCCAGAGTGTCATGAAAAGTCTATTAGTGATTTAGGTGTTGGTACTCAAAAAATTGAGGAAGAACTTGGAGAGATTTTTCCTAATGCAAGAATTTTAAGAATGGACTTTGATACTACTAGTAGAAAAGGTGCTCATGAAAAAATGATTAAGTCATTTAAAAATCATGAGTATGATATTTTACTTGGTACACAGATAGTAGCGAAGGGACTTGATTTTTCTAATGTTACATTAGTAGGTGTAATTAATGCGGATACATCTTTAAATATTCCAGACTTTAGAAGTAGTGAAAATACTTTTTCACTTCTAAGTCAGGTTGCTGGTAGAAGTGGTAGAAGTGAAAAGAGTGGAGAAGTAATTATTCAAACCTTTAATCCAGATCATTATGCAATTAGTTATACAAAAATGCATGATTATATGGGGTTCTATAATAAAGAGATGGAAATTAGAAAGACTTTAAAATATCCACCATTTTATTATTTGTGTTATATAAAAATTAGTGGTAAGGATATGGAATATATTTCTAAAGAAGCAGATAAGATTAAACGAGCTTTAGTTAGAAATTTATTGAATACTAATATTTTAGGACCAACTCCATCTACTATATTTAGGGTTAATAATATTTATAGATTTGGAATAATTTTAAAATATAAGAAAGAAGAAAAATTAAAAGATGTTTTAAATAAGATTTTAGAACATTATAAAGGTAACAATAAGATTAGGATTGATATTGATTTTAATCCTAGTCAAATCTATTAAATTGTGTTATTATTAAAGATGATAGAGAGGTGATTCATGATGGGATTCTTCAATGAAGACTTTTATAAAGAGTTAGATAAGAATTATGAAGTTGTAGAAGATGATGAAGAAGAAGATTCTGTTGATGAATTTGACTTTGATGATGAAGATGATTATGATGATTCTTCATTTGCTCAAAATATGGATCTTGCAGTAAATAAAAGTAATAAGGAAAAGTTTAAAAATATTATGGATAATGCTGCGATTAAGTATGATTCGTATTGGGATGCTAATAACCCAATCATTAGATTTATTTTAGTTGTTTTATTTGTGATAATCATAGTTGGATTACTTTATTATGTAGTTGGTTGGTTTAATATGCTTAAGTAATTAATTAACCAATTTATGTGGTGGTGGTAGTGTGTTAGAAGAAATTATTAGGAGAGAAGATGTATCTCATTTATTGGAGGATATTTGTAATAGTGCAAGATATTATGATAAAAAATCTAGTAATTCTATGGGATACCAAATGTATTTTGGAGTAGAACAAATTCTTTTCCTTTTTTATGATGCACTATTTAAGTATAAAATTATTATTGATGATATGAGTTATTTTAATGACTTTTTTGAACAAATAGATAAATTAATAAGAAAAATTGATAATTTCTATGATATTAGTAATGGTATTAATAGAATTATTGGAAGAATTTGTGCTTTCAAACTAGGTATAAAAGATGTTGAGGAAGAAGAATCTAAAAAAGAAGTAGTAAAATATATTTATGATAAATATATGGTTCATGGGTATTATATACATGGATATTCTTCTCACTATTATGGTTCTATTTTAGAAGAAGGATTTTTCGTAGAACAATATAATAATTTATATAATAAGTTTATAAAAGTACAAGAAATATTAAATAAGAAAAATCATGGGAAAATGTTAGAAAAAGATTTTACATTAAAGAAAGTGGAATTTACTGATAGTTTATTATTAGGGTGTTACTACTCGGTAAATTCACCAATGTATTTTTCTTCGTTATTATGTAGAAATGAATTTATTCAAAAACAAGAATATGTTGATGACTATTCTAAAAATGATTATAATGCTTGTTTAAAAAATTTATATAGAGTTATTAATGGTCTTAATTTAAATGAAAGTGAAAAGAATATTTTTATTGATACATTTAAGAGTGAATGGAATTTACTAGATAAAAATAATAGTAATATTAGTTTGATGCTAATACCAAGAGATTTATTTATGAATGAATTAATTGATATAGATAAGTTTATTGATGAAAATATTGAAAATAGTTTTGCAGATGTTGTTTGTAAATTGTTTAATCAAAGAAGTAATATTTCTGTTAAAGATGATATAGCAAAAAGACATATTACATTTATTAATTTAGATGGTTATAAGAAATATGTTAAAGAAGAAAAGAAAGATTCTTTGAAAGAAGAAATTGAAAAGACATTTATTACAAGTGATGATGAATTTGCTTTTTCTAATATGTATGGAAAAGTATCTATTTTATTGTTACTAGGTACTATGCTTATAACTTTGGGGGTTGTTTTAACTATATTAATGTTTAGTTAGGAGAGGTTATATGAAAAATACTAAAGTTATATTTATGGGGACACCAGATTTTGCTGTTCCAATACTAGAAGGATTAATTGAAAATTATACAGTTGTACTTGTTGTTTCTCAACCTGATAGAAGAGTTGGCAGAAAACAAGAACTTGTTAATACTCCAACAAAAGAAGTGGCATTAAAGAATAATATTCCTGTATTTCAACCTGAGAAAATTAGAAATGATTTTCAGACAGTACTTGATGCCGATGCAGATATTATTGTTACTTGTGCATATGGACAAATTGTTCCTAAAGAAGTTCTTGATGCTCCAAGATTAGGATGTATTAATGTACATGGTTCATTACTTCCAAAATTAAGAGGTGGTGCTCCAATACATTGGGCTATCATTAATGGAGAAAAGAAAACTGGAATGACTATTATGTATATGGATGTTAAGATGGATAGTGGGGATATTATTAGTCAAAGAGAAACTGAAATACTTGATAGCGATAATTTAGAGAGTTTATATGATCGTATGAGTTTAATTGGTAGGGATTTATTACTTGATACAATGCCAAGTATAATTGAAGGAACTAATACTCGTACAAAGCAAAATGAAGACGAAGTTACATTTGGATTTAATGTAAAAAGAGAAGAAGAACATATTGACTTTAATAAGAGTTGTAAAGATGTGTTTAATTTAATTAGAGGGTTATCTCCGATTCCTGGAGCTTATGCAGTACTTGATGATACTGAAATGAAAGTATACGGAGCTTTAGTTAGTGATAAGAAAGTTAATGGTAAATGTGGAGAAATTACAAATACTTATAAAAATGGAATAGGTGTTTGTTGTAGTGATGGAGAAATAATTCTTACTGATATAAAACCATTTGGAAAGAAAAGAATGGATGCTGGAAGTTATTTAAATGGTGTAGATAAGAAGAGTTTAATAGGAAAGGTATTTGAATAATGAATAAGAAAGAAAGTAAAAACGAAATAAAAGAATTAATGAAAACTCCTAGAGGAAGAGCTATTTTGTTTTTTGGGGCTTATTTATTATTCTTTTTGTTTATAGCTATTTTCGCAAGAACTGGTGGTACTAGTAATATAAATAAAAAATATGAGTCCGGTAGTCCTTTAGCATTTAGTTTAAGTGGTATTGAAAAAAGCAATTATAAATTTAAGTATGAAGTAAATATAGATGGTGTTATTTCTAAGTATGAAGGTAGTAGTACTATTAATAATTCGTTATTTAAAGTAAATGGAATGATTGAATATTATTTTAATGGAAATAATTATTTTACTAATAATAATGGTGTATGGTTAAATGTAGAAAACCCTATAAAAAATTATGATTTTATTAATAATAAAAACATAAGTAAGTTTATTGAAAAAGCATCGTATATATCTAAAACGGAATATGATAGTGGAAAAGATGTTTATACATTTAATATTAGTTCAGCTACTATAAATAAGATTCTTGAGAATAAAGATTTAGATATTAGTGAAGTACCAAATGAAATTATAATTAGTACTGATGATGAGAATAATGTTACTGAAGTAAAGTATAATTTAAATAGTTATTGTAAAGTGAAGAAGTTATGTACTAATAGTATGAATATTACTTTAAATTATGATGACGTTGGTGATATTTCTGATATTGCAAGTCCATTAGAATAGGAGTGTTTCTATGAAGAAAAGAAAAAAGAATAATAAGCCGCTAATAATACTTGTTGTAGGATTATTAGTATTTGGTGGTTTACTTGGTTTTGGAATTTATAAAGTAAGTGAACATAAAAAATTTTTAGTTGAAGATAAAAAAGAATTTGATAAGAAAATAGCAGAAGAAAAGATATCTTGTAATGAGAAAATTGTTCAAGCTAAAAAAGATATAGAAAAGTTGGAACTTGAAATTGATAAAATCGATAGAGAGGTTACTTTATTACAAAGACAAAAAACAGATGAGTTTATGAATTCATCAGGGTTTTCTAAAAAGTATTATGAATTAGAAGATAAGATTACTGCGAAAAGAAAAGAACAAACTAAAAAGCGTACAGAAATTAGTAATAAAAGATCTGAAATTACAAAGTTGGAAAATACTATTTGGAAGATTGATAATGAATGGGATACTTATAGATATAAAAATCCTGGTTTTAAAAATGGAAATCCAATGTTATTTTTAAGTCTTGGTTCTTTAGGATTAGTTGTTACTTTTATTAGTGCAGGATGCAGTTTATTAGTTAAGAAGACTATAAGTGAAAAAAGCTATAGTGAATATATTGAAATAGACGAGGGTGTTTTATCAGAGATAGATGTTAATGAGGGAATGCTAATTAAGAAGGAATTATTTGAAAAATTAAAAGAATTACTTTTAGCATCTAGTAAGGATGATAAAGATACTATTAGAAAGCTATGTACTAAAAATATGGCAAAGAGTTATGTTGATGAAATTGAACTTTTAAAGAAACATAAACAAAAATTAGTAGTTAAAGATATAGAAAATGTTGAGTCTAAGATTGTTGATGTTGATAAAGATCAACATAATACTGTTATAGTTTTGGTACAAAAAGTTAAAATGTATGATTATACAAAAGATGTTACTACTAATGAAGTTCTTGATGGTAATGATAAGAAAAAACAAGAGAAAGCATTTAAATTAGTATTTATTAAAGACTTTGGAAAAGGTCATAGTGTTAAGAAATGTCCTAATTGTGGTGCTAATATAAAAGATGCAAGTAAGGTTGCTTGTGATTACTGTGGTACTTTATTTGATGATAGTAATTATGATTGGTATTTAGCAAGTAAAGTTATAATTAGTGAAGATTAAGAGACTTAGGTCTCTTTTTATTTTAGTAAATTATTGTTTTTAATTCGTATAATTATTTATGAAGGATAAAAAGATAGATATTTATTAGTAAAGTGATGGCTATTATTGGTGGTTTTTCTTTATTTTTCTATGAAATATCAGTATAATTATAGTTGAATATATTGGAGTGGTAATATGAATATTTATGGATTAACAATTGAAGAAATGGAAGAATATTTTTTATCTTTAGGTTCTAAAGCATTTCATGCGAAGCAGTTATTTTCATGGTTATATGAAAAAAGAATTGAAGACTATAAAGATATTACAGATATTAAGAAAGATTTAGTTGATGTTATAAGTAAAGAGTATTCTATTGATAGATTAAAAATTGTTGATATTCAAGAAGATGTAGATGTTAATAAATATTTATTTGAACTTAGTGATGGAGAACATATTGAAGCTGTTCTAATGAGACATGATTATGGAAATAGTGTATGTGTTTCTAGTCAAGTTGGATGTAATATGGGGTGTAAATTTTGTGAATCAGGAAGAAGAAAAAAAGTAAGAAATCTTGAAGTTCATGAAATGGTTTTACAAATTCTTATGATCGAAAAAGAATTGGGAGAAAGAATAAGTCATGTTGTTGTAATGGGAATAGGAGAACCATTTGATAATTATGATAATTTAATTAAATTCTTAAAGATTATAAATCATCCAAAAGGTCTTGCTATTGGAGCACGTCATATTACTGTTTCTACATGTGGTATTGTTCCAAAAATAAAAGAATTTAGTGAATTAGATTTACAATTTAATTTAGCAATAAGTTTTCATTTTCCAAATGATGAATTAAGAAGTAAGATTATGCCTATTAATAAAGCTTATCCTTTAAGTGTTTTAATGCCAGCACTTAGAGATTATGTAGATAAGACTAATCGTAGACTTACTTTTGAATATATTTTATTAAAAGATATAAATGATAGTGAAAAACATGCTTTAGAACTTGTTAATTTAGTTAAAGGATTAAACTGTTATATTAATTTAATTCCTTATAATGAAACTAATAATATTGAATTTAAACGTAGTAATACTATTCAAATAATGAAGTTTTATGATATACTTAAAAAGAATAAGGTAAATGTAACAATCAGAAAAGAATTTGGTAGCAAGATTAGTGCTGCCTGTGGACAGCTTAGAAGTAAGAAGGAGGAACTATGAGATCATTTTATTTAACAGATCCAGGAAAAGTTCGTGATCATAATGAAGATAGTGTCATTATTGTAAAAAATAATGAAGGTAATTACTTAATGGCTATTGCTGATGGAATGGGTGGACATTCTGCTGGAGAAGTTGCTAGTTCTATTGCAATAAGTTATTTAGGAAAACATTTTAAAGAATCATTTATTAATATGACAAAGGTTAATGCTGTTAATTGGATTAGAGATGCAGTTGATGAAATTAATACTTTGATTTTTCAACATGAAAAAACTCATCCTGAAAGTAAAGGGATGGGAACTACATTAGTTCTTGCAATACTTACTAAAGAGTATTTACTATTTGGTAATGTAGGTGATTCTAGTGGTTTTGTTATTAAAGAAGATAAACTTCATAAAGTAACTTATGACCATACTTTAGTAAATTTATTAGTTAGTGCTGGTGAACTTACTAAAGAAGAAGCTAGTAATCATCCAAAGAAAAATGTTTTAATGAAAGCACTTGGTGCTGCTACAGAAATTGATGTTGATATTTTTGATTGTGATATGGATGTAACAGAAATTTTACTTTCTAGTGATGGTTTAACAAATATGTTAGATAAAGAACAAATTGAGAAAGTACTTCTTGGAGAAGGTGCAGCAGAAGATAAAGTTATTAAGTTAATTAAAAAAGCTAACAACAGGGGTGGAACAGACAATATTTCGGTTGCTTATTTGGTTATAGAAAAAGAAGGTGACGATAAGTGATTTCAAAGGGGCAAAAAATAAATGAACGTTATGAAATAATTCGTTCTATTGGTGAAGGTGGTATGGCTAATGTTTATTTAGGATATGATACTATTCTAGATAGAAATGTTGCCATAAAAATATTAAGAGGTGATTTGTCTAACGATGAAAAGTTTGTAAGACGTTTTCAACGTGAAGCATTATCTGCTTCATCACTTGCTCATCCTAATATTGTTGAAATGTATGATGTAGGTGAGGATGATGGACTTTACTATATTGTAATGGAGTATGTTGATGGTAAGACATTAAAGCAAATGCTTAAGAAACGTGGTAATTTAACATTATCAGAAGCAATTGATATTATGTTACAACTTACTGATGGTATGGCACATGCCCATGATTCATATATTGTGCATAGAGATTTAAAACCACAAAATGTAATGATTAAAGATGATGGACAAATTAAGATTACTGATTTTGGTATTGCGATGGCATTAAATTCAACACAACTTACACAAACAAATTCAGTAATGGGAAGTGTACATTATTTACCACCAGAACAAGCTAGTGGAAAAGGTTCGACTATTAAGAGTGATATTTATTCAATAGGTATTATTTTCTATGAATTATTAAGTGGAAGTTTACCATTTAGAGGAGATAATGCTGTTGAGATAGCTTTAAAACATATGAGAGATCCACTACCTAGTCTTAGAGATGAAAATCCAGCAATTCCTCAAAGCATTGAAAATATTATTATGAGAGCAACTGCTAAAAATCCTAAGAATAGATATGAGGATACAAGAACAATGCATGAGGATTTACTTACTGCATTAGATGATGAAAGAATGGATGAAGAACCAATTAAGTTTAAATATCCAGAACATGAGGAAACTGCAAAGAAAAAGAAAACAAATGAAGATAAAGATGAACCAGAAATTGAAGAAGTAGAAGAAGAAATTGCTACTAAGATTGAAGATGAAGATGATAAGAAAAATAAAGTTCTTATAATTGTTTTAGCAGTAATTTTAGTTTTATTAATTGCTGGTATGATAATTGTATTTGTTATGTTTGGTGGTACTAAGAAAGAAGATACAGTATCAGTACCTGATTGTGAAGGATTAAAGGTAAGCGCTTGTGAGAAAAAACTTATTAAAGCAGGATTTGAAGTTGAAGATAAAATTGAATTAGTTGAATCTGATAAGATTGAAAAAAATAGAGTTGTTAAAACTGATCCTGAAGCAGGTAGAAGTAAAAAAGTAGGAACAAAGATTACTATTTATAAGTCTTTAGGTGAAGAAGTTTATGAACTTGAAGATTATACAGGTAAAAATTATATTGAAATAGAAACTTTACTTGAAACTAAATATTCGTTAGAAGTTACAGTTGAGAAGAAAGAACCAACTGATAATACTAAGGATTATGATGATCAAGAAATTATTGGACAATCTTTAGCTGCTGGTTCAGAAGTAAAAGCAGGAGATAAATTAACTCTTTATATTCCTGATGTTACTGATGAATTTCCAGATATGAATGCTGAGGGATGGAGTTTAGCAGATGCTGAGGCATTCTGTACTAAGTATGGTTTAATTATTAAAGTTAGATATGTTGAAACTGATAAATATACTGAAGGTAAAATTATTAGTCAATCACGTGCTGCAGGAAGTCCTGTTGCTAGAGGAACAACATTAACTGTAGATGTTGCTAAGAAACCAACAGAGAAACCACCAGTAGAAGAAACTCCAAGTGAAGGAACTGGTACTGAAGGTACGCCAACAGAAAGTACCGAATAGTTTAGGGGGATATATGCAAGGACAAATAATAAAAATAGTTAGTGATTTACATATAGTTAGTTGTAATGGTGAAACTTATCCTTGTAAATGTCGTGGTATATTTAGAAAAGAACATATTACTCCATTAGTGGGGGATTATGTTCTTTTCAGTAAAGAGAAAAATTTAATTGAAAGTATTGTGCCACGTAAGAATGAGTTTCAAAGACCAAAAGTTAGTAATATAGATCAAGCTTTTTTAATTACAAGTTTGGTTCATCCTGACTTTTCATTAAATTTATTAGATAAGTTAATAGTGTTGATGGAAATAAATAAAGTAGAACCAATTATTTGTATTACTAAAGAAGATATTACTGATGAAGAAGAAAAGATGCGTGTATATAGTATTTTAGAATATTATAAAAATATTGGTTATAAAGTAGTATCTAATCAGGATTTGGAAGAAATAGAAAATTTATTACATAATAAAACAAGTGTATTTACTGGGCAAACTGGTGCTGGTAAAAGTACACTACTTAATAAATTAAATCCAGATTGGGATTTAGAAACCGGTGAAGTTTCTTTAGCTCTTGGTAGAGGAAGACATACTACTAGAGTAGTAGAATTATTTGAACTTTTTGATGGAAAAGTTATGGATACTCCTGGTTTTTCAGCACTTGATTTTAAAGGTGTTTCTAAAGAATTAATTAGAGATAGTTTTGTTGAATTTAGAGATTTTCCTTGTCCTTTTAAGGATTGTAATCATACAAAAGAAGGGGAATGTGCTATTAAACAAGCTGTTTTAGATGGAAAAATTATGAAAAGTAGATATGAAAATTATTTAAGTTTTATAGGGGAGGGTAATTATGAAAGTTAGTGCATCATTTTTAAGTAGTAAGAATCCAGCTGTAGATTTAACTAAATTAAATGATACTGATGTTGATTATATTCATGTCGATATAATGGATGGAAAGTTTGTTCCTAATAAGACTATGCCATTTAGTGAAATGAAGAATATTTATAAATATACTTCTAAAAGATTAGATGTTCATTTAATGGTTGAAAATCCTAAGGAATATATTCCATTATATGCAGAACTTAATACTGAATATATTACTATTCATGTAGAACTTGAAGAAGATATTATGGAATGTTTAGAACTTATAAAAAGTTATTCAATAAAAGCTGGTTTATCTATTAAACCTAATACAAAGGTATCAGAACTTATTCCTTATTTACCATATATTGATATGGTTTTAGTAATGAGTGTTGAACCTGGTGCGGGTGGACAAGCATTTATTGAAGAAAGCGAAGAAAGAATAAAAGAAGTAAGAGCGTTGCTAAATTCATATAATATACCGGCAGTTATTAATGTTGATGGTGGTATTAATGGAGATACAGTTAAACGTTGTAGTGAATGTGATATCGTAACAGCAGGAAGTTATATAGTTAATAGTGATAATTTTCAAGATAAAATATCTAGTTTGAGATAGATTGTTATGTTATAATACTATGTAGAATAGGAGTTGATAGTGTGAATAATAATATAGAAGAAACTTTAGAACAACCAACAGTAAGTAATGATACTCCAGTTCTTACTCCGGTTGTAGATAATGATGCAGAAGTTTTATCTATGAGTGAGCCAGTTGTGCAAGAAACTCCAAAAGTGGAAGAAGCACCTGCGACTGCAGAAGCAATTGTTCAAACAATGGAGGCAGCTGCATCACAGGCAGCGCAAACTTATGAGCAAAAGTCTGCACCAGTTGCACCACAACAAGATAGGGTTCAATTAATTGATACAAAACCTAAACTTCATGCTGTTCAATTAAATGGAGTAACAATGTCTACTGAAAAAAATGAAAGTCAACCAGTAAGTGAAAATACAGAAGTTTTAGAGGTAGTAGAAGATACAACTAATAATGTGCAACCAGAACAAAGTTCAGGAAAAAAAGGTAGTACAATAGGGTTATTTATACTATTTGGTGGTTTACTTGCGTTAATTATTTTCTTACCAGATATTCAAGCTTATATTACTAATCAAAGATATTTAAAATCACAAGAAGTAAAAGAAAAGATTACTACTGGTACTTTAGAGTGTACTATGGAAGATAGTTCAGAAACTTTGGATTACGATTATACATTTAATTTTGGTTTTTCTGATAATAAATTAACTAGATTAAAAAGTATTACTGAAATTCGTGGAGATGTTAGTTTAGATGAAGCAGAACTAAGTAAGCTAAAAGGAGAATGTGATTTATTAGAATCTGTTACATCAGGATTAAATGGTGTTAGTGTTTCTTGTAAATTAGAAAATGGATTACTTACAAAAAGTCAAACATTTAATTTTGCTTCAATTGTTGTAGATGATGCAATTACTGCTTATGTAGAAGCAGGAGGTTCATATCCATTTTATCGTAATGGAGATAATGTTGATGAAGTTGAAAGAGATCTGATAAGTTCTGGATATACTTGTGAAAGAACTAAATAATTTACATAATTTTACTTGGTAAAAAATGTTAATTTACACACATTAGTTGTAAACTCTTTGTAAATATGATAAATTCATATAAACAAGGAGTTTTTATTATGAAAAATAAAATGTGTTGTATTTTAGTTACATTGATAGCTTTTTGTGCTTTATACATTAGATTTTCTAATGAAATAATTAAATATAATAATTATTTTGAAATAAGCAATGAAGTTAGATATGTAGATAGTGATATATTAGAAGAAGATTATGAAGACATTATTAAAGCTAAAGAAGCTGCGATAGAAGAAGAAAAGAAAAAAGAAGAAGCAAAGAAAAAAGAGGAAATAAAAAAGCAAGAAGTAAAGAAGCAACAAGCAATTGAAAAGGTTCAAGAAAAGCCTAAACAAGAAGAAAAGAAAGAAGAAATCAAAGAAGAAAAACCAGTTATTTCTACAACAAAAAATGAAGTGATTACTGGTAAGATGAGTGGTTATGGTCCAGATTGTGTTGGATGTAGTGGTTATGTTGCTTATGGTAAGTATGTAGGAAATGGAAATATTTATTATAATGACAAAGAATATGGAAAGGTTAGAATTGTTGCTGGTGATAAGAAATATAAGTTTGGAACAATTGTAAAAATAAACGATTCTATGTTAGCAATAGTTCTTGATAGAGGGGGATCTATTGGGATAGGTAAGAAGTTCCTATTTGATTTATTATATGAAAGTGAAAAAGAAGCTTATAAATATGGTGTGTCATATAATACTAAGTTTGAGATATTAAGAAATGGTTTTTAAAAAACACATTTCTTTTTTATTATTGTTATGTTATAATTTTACTAGAATAGGAAAATAGGAGTTGGACTTATGGGTTTATTTAATAAGATATTTGGAATTTTTAAACAAAAAGAAGTTGTTAATGAGGAGACTGTTACTGAAAAGGTAATTAGTAATAATGAGGAAAATCCAATTGTTGTTAGTGATACTACTAATACTCCTGTAATGGTTAGAGCAGATGATTTTCAAGATAGTTCTGTTACTCCTGAAGAGTATAAAGTTGCGGATGATGATGAGATAATAGAAGAAGCAAAAGTTGAAGAAACAGTTGATCATGGTATTGATGTTTCTGAAGGCGATGATATGACTCCAATTATTATGGATGTTGAAGAAACTACAGAAGTAGTAGAGGAAGTAATTGAACCAGCTGAAGAAATTGTGGAAGAAACATTAGAGGTAGTTGATGATGTTCCAGAATTAATTGAAAATGTAGAAGACAATACTGAAGTTATAGAAGAAGTCGAATCTATTGAAACGGATGAAGAAGTAGAAGTTATAGGTAGTGAAGAAACATTAGAAGAAGAAATAGAAGTTTTATAAAATAAATGTAAAGAGAACTAAGAATTCTTAGTTTTTTTTATTTGATGTGATAAAATATTAATTGAGTATAATCAGAAAGAGGTAAACATAATGAATGAAATGATTATTAAAGAAATTGCAAAGGATTTAAATATTACTGAGAAACAAGTTAATGTTGTTTTAGAATTGCTTGGAGAAGGTAATACAGTTCCTTTTATTGCAAGATATAGAAAAGAAGCAACTGGTGCTTTAGATGAAGAAATGATTCGAAAAATTAATGAGGTTTATGAATATCAAGTTAATTTATTGAAACGTAAAGAAGATGTAATTAGATTGATCGATGAAAAGGGTATGTTAACTGATGAACTTAGAGATTCTATTCTTTCTTGTAGTAAATTAGTTGAGGTTGAAGATTTATATAGACCTTATAAAGAGAAGAAGAAAACTAAAGCTACTGAAGCTATTGCTTTAGGACTTGAACCTTTAGCTAAGATGATGATGAGTTTTCCAACCACAGGTAGTTTAGAAGATATGGCTAAGAAATTTGTTAAGGATGATTTACCAGTAGAAAAGTGTATTGAAGGTGCTAAATACATTATTGCTGAGTGGATTAGTGATAATGCAGCTTATCGTAAGGCAATTAGAAGTTATTTTTATAAGAATGGTATTATTTCATCTAGTTTAAAGAAAAATGCTGTTGATGAAAATAAAGTATATGAAATGTATTACGATTATAATGAACCAGTAAAATATATTAAGCCACATAGAGTGTTAGCTTTAAATCGTGGAGAAAACGAAAAGGTTCTTAATGTAAGTATTGATGTTGATAAGGAAGGAGTTATTTCTTTCTTAGAGAAGAAGCTAATTAAGAATGATAAGAGCTTTGTAGTTAATTCTGTTAAAGAAGCAATTCTTGATGCTTATAAGAGATTAATTGAACCATCTATTGAAAGAGAAATTAGAAGTGATTTAACTGAAGTTGGAGAAGAAGCTGCGATTGAGAACTTTGGTAAAAATTTAGAGGCTTTACTTTTAACTCCTCCAATGAAAGAACAAGTTGTGCTTGCTTTTGATCCTGGTTTTGTTAATGGATGTAAATTGGCTGTTGTTGATAAGAATGGTAAATATTTAGATTCTACCGTTATTAAGCCTTTCTTAAATGGAGATACTGAAAATAGAATAAAACTTAGTAAAGAAGTTGTTGTTCAACTTATTAAGAGACATAATGTAGATATTATTGCGATTGGTAATGGAACTGCATCACGTGAATCTGAAAAGTTTTGTAGTGAGATGATTAAAGAATATAATCTTTCTTGTAAATATGTAATTGTATCAGAAGCAGGGGCATCAATTTATAGTGCTTCTCCTGTTGCGATTGAAGAGTTTCCAGATTTAGCTGTTGAAAAGAGAAGTGCAGTTAGTATTGGTAGACGACTTCAAGATCCTTTGGCAGAGCTTGTTAAAATACCACCGGAAGGGATTGGTGTTGGTTTATATCAACATGATGTTAGTCAAAAGAAACTTTCTAGTTCTTTAGATTTTGTTGTTGAAAAATGTGTTAATAGTGTAGGCGTTAATATTAATACAGCATCTAGTTCATTATTAAAATATGTTTCTGGTATTACAAAGAAAGCAATTGAAAAGATTATTCAATATCGTGAAGAAAAAGGAAAAATCAATTCGCGTGAAGAAATTATTAAGAAAAAATTACTTACTGATAAAGCTTATGAACAAGCAATTGGATTCTTAAGAGTTGTTGGTGGAGATAATGTGTTGGATGCAACTGCAATCCATCCAGAAAGTTATGATGTTGCTTTAAAATTGTTGTCTGAACTTGGTATGGATAAAAATAGTATTGGTACTAAAGAATTAATTGAAAAATTAGATAATATTAATTTGGAAGAATATAAAGAAAAACTAGGTACTGATATTTATACTTTAGAAGATGTAGTGGCATCATTAAAGAAACCTAACTTAGATCCAAGAGATGAAATGCCACAACCTATTCTAAAAAGTGATATTTTAGATATTAAAGATTTAAGTGTAGGAATGAAATTACAAGGTACTGTTAGAAACGTTGTGGATTTTGGTTTATTTATTGATATTGGTCTTCATAATGATGGTCTTGCTCATATATCAAAATTAAGCAAACAATTTATTAAACATCCATCTGATTTATTTAGTGTAGGTGATATAGTAGATTGTTATGTTGACGAAATACAATTAGAAAAAGAAAAAGTAAATTTAAGCTTACTTGAAAGATAATAAAGAAAACTACTTAAAAAGTAGTTTTTTTATGAAAAAATTTTTCTTTTTTTCGAATAATATAATTGAAGACTTAATGGTTGAGTACTACCTCTCTTATGAAAGAAGGTGATAATATGAAAAGAAAAGATTTATTAATATCATTTCAATTGATTATTATCATACTTCTGATAGTATCTAATATGATATTAGTCATAAAAAAATAGTACTTAATCTAGTGGATTAAGTACTCACCCATGAGGAAGTACTCAATTCTACGACAAATTAAGTCTTCCGTTAATTTAATTTTAACATAAATAAATAATAATATTAATAGTTTTTAGAAAAAACTTAAATTTTTTTCGAATAATATATTTGAAGACTTAATGGTTGAGTACTACCTCTCTTATGAAAGGAGGTGATAATATGAAAAGAAAAGATTTATTAATATCATTTCAATTGATTATTATCATACTTCTGATAGTATCTAATATGATATTAGTCATAAAAAAATAGTACTTAATCTAGTGGATTAAGTACTTACCAAACATGAGGAAGTACTCAATCTTACGACAAATTAAGTCTTCCGTTAATTTAATTTTAACATAAATAAATAATAATATTAATAGTTTTTAGAAAAAACTTAAATTTTTTTCGAATAATATATTTGAAGACTTAATGATTGAGTACGCCTCTAATTCTAATTGAAGGAGGTGATGCGTAATGAAGAAAAAAGATTTATTAATCTCTTTTCAAACTATTATCATCTTTGTGTTAGTTATATCAGTTTTGATATTAAGCATAAAAAAATAGTACTCAATCCACCACGATAAAGTACTAATCTTTGTGAGGAATACTTAATCTGTGTTAAGTCTTCCATTAATTTAATTTTAACATATACTAGATAATTATTCAATTAGCTAGCTTTTTTATTTTGTTTTGTTTTTAATAACTCTTTTGCTTTGTCTTCTACTTTTGTTTGTTCTCCATTAAATGCAAGTTCATTCTTTAAGTAGAACATATTATTTATTGCTGAAACATATTGATCTAAATAGCCATTTTCAGTTAATTCTTCGTAGAAGGAAAGTATGTCATTATATGATGATTTTTTTCTTGGAACATCAAATGTTATGGAACCGCCAATTACATCACCATCATACCATCTTCCACATTCTTCACCAAAATATTCTTTTGATGATTTTTCTTTTACTATAGTAAATTGTCTTCCAGTTAGAATTTCTTTACCATTACTTTTACAGCATGGGCATGTAGGTAAAGCAAATACTATTTTTTGATATTGTTCAGGTACTTGTTCTGCTTCAAAAAATGTTTTTGCAGATGTTGAGTCATATGGAACATATTCATTCCAAAAGTCATTAAAACCTGATACTCTTTGGTGTTTTCTTAAAGTAACTACTATTTCATTTGCAGGTACTATTAAATATTTTCGTCTTTGATCTTTCATGATAACCTCCTGATAAATAAATTATAACATAGTTATATATATAATTTTATTATTCTTCCTTCTTTTTTAATTAGTTTTTCATTTTCCATTTTATTTAACTCTCTCATTAAATTACTTCTGTCAACTGCGATATATTCAGCAATTGCTTTATAAGATGTTGTTACTTTAAAAATGTTATCTTTATTTGCACGTCTTTTTAAGAAGAAAATTAGTTTTTCTCTTACTGAACGTTTTGATAAAAGTTCAATTTTTTCATTTTGTTGGCGATTGTCTTCTATTAATAATTCAAATAGTTGGATTACTAAATTAGTGTGGAAAGGACAATTGAGATGACAGTTTTTTAATGTTGAATAATAATCGATGAATGTTACTTCTGTATATTCGTTACTTATTATATATATTTCATCTTCTGAATTTTGAAAGAATAGATTTGAAAAAATATCATTTTCTTTTAGTTCTCTCATTATAATTGTATTTCCGTCAATATCGGTTTTTATAATAAATGCTTTACCATAAGTAATAAAACCGATTCTTTTTTTGATAGGTGTATAACTAAGGATTAATTCTTTATTTGTATATTGTTTTGTGGTTACGTTTACACACTTTGACAGATTTTTTCTAAATTGTAAAAGTCGTTCATTTATAGTATTTCCAACCATATTTACACCTCCGTTAGAAAATATTATAACAAGTTTTGTTTTTAGTTGCAAATGCAACATTTAAATAAATAAAAAGTAGAGTAAAATGTGAAGTATAGCGGAGGTGAAAAGATGGGGAGAAGTAAGAAGGAATTAAAGAAAATCATGATTATTAAGAGAAATGGTAATCTTGAAGAATTTGATCCTGAACGTGTTAAAGCAGCTTGTATCTCTAGTGCCGAAAGAGTTATGGTTGATTTAACAGATGTAGCTTTGGAGAAGATTGTAAAGTTAGTTCGTGAATTATTAGAAACGCAAACTACTAATCCAACAGTTGAGCAAGTACATAGTTGTTGTGAAGCTGCTCTTGAAAGAGTTAATCCATTAGTTGCTAAAAGTTATCGTGAGTATAGAGACTATAAGAGGGAGATAGTTCATATACTTGATAAAGTTTATAAGAAGGCACAAGTTATTACATATATTGGTGATAAAGATTGTGCAAATATGGATAGTGCACTTGTTACAACACAAAGATGTTTAATTTATAATAGTTTAAATAAAGAGTTATATAAGAAATTCTTTTTAACAGCAGCAGAGATTGAAGCTTGTAAAGATGGCTATATTTATATTCATGATATGAGTTTTAGAAGAGATACAATGAATTGTTGTTTATTTGATATGGCTAATGTGTTAAAAGATGGTTTTGAAATGAGTAATATTTGGTATACGGAACCGAAAGGATTACAAACTGCATTTAATGTTATGGGGGATGTAATTATAAATACGACTGCTATGCAATATGGTGGTTTTACTGTAGCTGAAGTTGATACTGTTTTAAAGAAATATGCAAAGTTATCTTATGATAAGTACTATGAAGAGTATTTAGAAATTAAAGGAAAAGAGTATATAGATGAGGCAAAAGAATATGCTTGGAAAAAAACTGTTCGTGAGTGTGAACAAGGATACCAAGGCATTGAATATAAATTAAATACTGTAAGTTCTAGTAGAGGAGATTATCCATTTGTAACATTTACTTTTGGTGTGGATGAAGATGAATTTGCAGTTATGATTACTAAGATTATGTTAGATGTACATAGAGAAGGTCAAGGAAAGAAAGGATTTAAGAAACCTACTTTATTTCCAAAACTTGTATTTTTATATGATAAGGATAAACATGGTGAAGGTAAAGTATTAAGAGATAGTTTTGTTACGGCTATTAAATGTAGTGAAAAGACAATGTATCCTGATTATTTGTCATTAAGTGGAGAAGGTTATGTTCCAGAAATGTATAAGAAATATGGAAGAATAGTTAGTCCAATGGGATGTAGAGCATTCTTAAGCCCTTGGTTTGAAAGAGGTGGAATGGAACCTTTCGATAAAGATGATAAACCTGTATTTATTGGAAGATTTAATATAGGAGCAATATCACTTCATTTACCAATGATTCTTGCTAAAGCAAGAGAAGAACAAAAAGATTTTTATGAAGTATTAGATTATTATTTACAAATGATTCGTAAGATTCATATTAGAACATATAAATATTTAGCTAAGAGAAAAGCTTCTACTAATCCGCTTGCTTATTGTCAAGGAGGATTTTATGGAGGAAATCTTAAACCAGAAGAATCAATTGAATCAGTTATGAAATCTTGTACTGCATCATATGGAATTACGGCATTAAATGAATTGCAAGTTTTATATAATGGGAAGAGTATTGTCGAAGATGGAGAGTTTGCTTTAGAGGTTTTAAAATATATTAATGATAAGACTTTAGAATATAAGAAAGAAGATAATATTTTATATGCAATATATGGGACACCTGCTGAAAGTTTATGTGGCCTTCAAATAAAACAATTCAGAAAGAAATATGGTGTTATTGAAGGTGTAAGTTCTAGAGAATATGTTTCTAATAGTTTCCATTGTGGAGTATGGGAAGATATTACTGGAATTGAAAAACAAGATTTGGAAGAAAGATTCTGGGAACTTTGTAAAGGTGGAAGAATCCAATATGTTAGATATAATTTGAGTTATAATCGTAAAGCAATGCTTACATATATAGAAAGAGCTATGGAAAAAGGATTCTATGAAGGAGTTAATTTATCTTTGGCTTATTGTAATAACTGTGGTCATGAAGAGCTAGAAATGGATACTTGTCCAAAATGTGGTAGTAGTGATTTGACTAAGATTGATCGTATGAATGGATATTTATCTTTCTCAAGAGTTCATGGAGATACTATGTTGGGTGCTGCTAAAATGAAGGAAATATCCGAAAGGAAATCTATGTAAATGAAATATCATAATATAACAAAAGCAGATATGCTTAATGGGGAAGGACTAAGAGTTGTTCTTTGGACAAGTGGATGTAGTCATAATTGTCCTGGTTGTCATAATGCAATTACTTGGAATAAAGATAATGGTCTTTTGTTTGATGATGCTGCTAAAGAGGAAATATTTTGTGAACTAGAGAAAGATTGGTGTAGTGGTCTTACTTTATCAGGAGGAGATCCACTATTTCCTGAGAGTAGAGAGACTATTGCTGAATTAGTTAAAGAAGTAAAGGAAAAATATCCTAATAAAACTATTTGGTGTTATACGGGATTTATTTGGGAAGAATTAATTCCGCAAATGGAGAAAGATAAAAATTTAGAAACTATTATTAATAATATTGATGTTTTGTTAGATGGTAAGTTTGTTTTAAGACTTGCATTAGAAAAATTACAATATGTTGGTAGTAGTAATCAGAATATTATTGATGTTAAAAAGAGTTTAGAAAGTGATAAGAAAATATTATATATAGATAATAATAAATGGTTAGAGGGAGAAGAATAATGAAAACACGTGGATTTGAAATTGCTAAAGGATGGGAAGATAAGGGGATTAATTTACCTGTTAGAAAGACTGCACGTTCTGCTGGATATGATGTAGAAGCTGCAGAAGATATAATTATACCTATGTTTACTCCAGGGTGTAAGCCAACACTTATTCCTACAGGATTAAAAGCGTATTGTATGGATGATGAATGTTATTTACTATTAAATCGTAGTAGTGGACCTAAAAAAGGATTTATACTTGCAAATAGTGTAGGATTAATAGATGCAGACTATTATGAAAATGAAAATAATGATGGACATTTTTACTTCGCATATTTTAATTGTAGTGACCATGATATTTATGTTAAAAAAGGTGATGTTATAGGGCAAGTTGTTTTCCAAAAATATTTGGTTGTAGACAACGATACTGCAACAGGAACTCGTACTGGTGGGTTCGGTTCGACAGATGATAAAAAATAGAAAAAATTAAAAAAATAAAAAAATGGATTTTTGGATTTTTTGAAAAAAATCAAAAATGTAAACTAGTGATTTGTTGAAAAATAAAGGAATTTTGTTAATAACAAAATGTAAAAATTTAAAAAATAGAAAAAATCTTTTTTCTTAATTGTATAATTTTGTCAATTGTCGTAAATCGAACAAAAATAATTTTTTTACGTTTTCCTTATATATCAACGAAAAGAAGAAAAGGGATAAAAAAATAGTAATTTTAGTAGTTGTAAAAGTAAAAAATTAACTTTAAAATGAAATTAGAAAAGTTAAAGAAATTATGTGAGGTAGAAGTTATGAATGAAGTAGTTGATAAGTTAGAAAACTTAACAGTAATTAAAAGAAATGGTAAAAAGGTTAGTTTTGATGAAACAAAAATAGCTTTATCTATAAAAAAAGGGTTCGATAGTGTTGAAGTAGATGTTGATGATGATGATAAAGAAAGAAAGTACACTACTAAGGATGTACAAAAAGTTTATCAAGCAGTTCTAAAGAGACTTGAAAAAATTTCGAAAGAAACAGATAAAATTAAAATTGAAGAAATTCAAGATTTAATAGAAGAAGAATTATCTAAAAAAGGATATGAAGATGTTTATAAGTCATTTTCTGAATATAGAGAAAGAAGAAATCAATCTCGTCAATTATTCTTTGAAGATAAGAAAACACATAAGTTTTTAAAATCATTAGAAAACTTAGGTTTAAAATCAGCTAATGAAGAAGATGCTAAGAGAGAAAATGCAAATATCGATGGAAATAGTCCAATGGGAACAATGTTACAATATGGAGCTACAGTTTCTAAAGAATTTGCTAAAGCATATTTAATGAAACCAGAATATGCAACAATGCATGATAATGGAACAATTCATATTCATGATATGGACTTCCTAGCAATGGGAACTACAACTTGTTGTCAAATTAATCTTGAAAGATTATTCAAAAATGGATTTGATACAGGACATGGGTATGTAAGACCTCCACAAGATATTTCAACATATGGTTCACTTGCTGCTATTGTTGTTCAAGCAAACCAAAATGACCAACATGGTGGACAAGCTATTCCAGCACTTGATTATTATTTGGCTCCTGGGGTTTTAAAAACATTTAAGAAACAATTTAAACAAACAATTTATGATTTCTTAGATCTAGATGGATTTTTACCAGTAGTTAATGTAGATAGAATTATTCGTGAAATTGATAAATTAGAATCAATTGAAGTAAATGTAGAAGAATTTACAGATTATCAAAAGGGTTCAGAAAGAATTCAAGAAATTTTTGTTAAAGGATATGAAAAAGCTTTACAAAAGACAGATAGAGCAACACAACAAACTATGGAAGCATTTATTCATAACTTAAATACAATGCATTCAAGAGCTGGTGCTCAAGTACCATTCTCATCAGTAAACTTTGGTACTGATACTTCTCCAGAAGGAAGAATGGTAATTAAGAACTTCTTACTTGCAACTGATAGAGGACTTGGAAATGGTGAAACACCAATCTTCCCAGTATCAATCTTTAAGGTAAAAGAAGGAGTTAACTATAATAAAGAGGATAAAAACTATGATTTATTTAGATTAGCGTGTGAAGTTTCTGCTAAGAGACTTTTCCCTAACTTTGCATTTGTAGATGCTCCATTTAACTTAGCTTTCTATAAAGAAGGAGATGTTAATACAGAAGTATCTTACATGGGATGTCGTACAAGAGTTGTTGCAGATGTTACTTCTCCGGATAATCAAGTAGTTACTGGAAGAGGAAACTTATCATTTACAACAATCAACTTACCAAGACTTGGAATTAAATATGGTATTGCTTTAGGTGAAAGAGATAAAGCAGATATGAAAGGATTCTATGAAGAACTTGGTGAAATAATGGATAAGGTTCGTGACCAATTACTAGAGAGATTTGAAGTTCAATGTAATAAACGTTGTTATAACTTCCCATTCTTACTAGGACAAGGTGTATGGACTAATGGTGAAAAATTAAAACCAACTGATAGATTAAGAAAAGTTTGGAAACATGGTTCATTATCAACTGGATTTATCGGATTAGCTGAATGTTTAAAAGCTTTAACTGGTAAACATCATGGAGAAGATCCTAAGAGTCAAAAATTAGGAATTGAAATTATTAAATTCATGAGAGACAGATGTGATGAAAATGCTAAGAAATATAACTTAAACTTTACATGTTTAGCTACACCAGCTGAAGGATTATCTGGTAGATTTACAAATATTGATAGAGCTATTTATGGAAAGATTAAGGGTGTTACAGATAGAGAATACTATACAAACTCATTCCATGTACCTGTTTACTATAACATTAGTATTAGTGACAAGTTACATACTGAAGCACCATATCATGATTTCACAAATGGTGGACATATTTCTTATATCGAAGTTGATGGAGATGTTGCTGCTAACGTTGATGCTTTCGAAAGTATTATTAGAACAATGAAGGAAGCAGGAATTGGTTATGGAGCAGTTAACCATCCAGTAGATAGAGACCCAGTTTGTGGATATGTTGGAGTTATCAATGATGTATGTCCTGGATGTGGACGTAAAGAGTTTGAAGGAGTTCCAATGGAGAAAATTACAGCACCTGAGTGTTGTGGTAGATAAATAAAAAAATATTAGAAAAGGGAGAAATAGTTTATGGAAAAAGTAATGGGTGAAGGACAAGGGTTCGAAAGAATAAGAAGAGTTACAGGATATCTTGCAGGAGATGTATCAAGATTCAATAATGGTAAGAGAGCTGAAGAAAGAGATCGTGTAAAACATAGCGGACATAAAGATTTATTAAAGAAAAACGCTAAGTAATGAAAATTAGATTAGCTGCTGATTTACAGCCTGATTCTGTTGTAGATGGTGAGGGAATAAGAACTGTGTTATGGACACAGGGATGCCCTCATGCCTGCAAAGGATGTCATAATCCTCAAACACACAGCTTCAAAGATGGGGTTGAAGTTGATGTTGAAGAAGTAATTGAAGCATTAAGTGAAATAAAACATCAAGATGGATTAACTTTATCGGGAGGAGATCCTGTATGTCAGAGCGAAGCTTGTTATGAGATAAGTAAAGCTGCACATGAAATGGGACTAAACGTTTGGTGTTATACAGGTTTTACTTATGAAACAATGCTTCAAAATCCAAAGCATAGAAAACTTTTAGAAGAAATTGATGTCTTAGTAGATGGAAAATTTATTCTAGAAGAAAAAAGCTATGATTTACATTTTAGAGGTTCTCGTAATCAAAGAATTATTGATGTTCAAAGAAGTTTAAAAGAAGAAAAGGTTGTGTTAGTTGAGAAGTATGCCGAAGATAAAAAGATTTCTAGCTATGAAAAACCAAGTTATATGTTTATTTAAGAAGTCTTAGGGCTTCTTTTTTTGTTTGTTCGATTGTATCACGAACTTATGTTTGATATAATTAACTTAGGTAAGTTATTAATTTATATATAAGGAGATGAAATATGAAACAAGAACAAATGCATTTAATTAATAAGTTATTTAATAATGAAACTATTAGAACTATATGGGATAAGAAAGAAGAAAAATACTATATTAGTGTTGTTGATGTGGTAAGGGTTCTAATTGGTGGTGGATATCAAGATTCTAGAAATTATTGGAAGGTTTTAAAGTTTAGATTAAAAAAAGAAGGAAATGAAATGGTTACAAATTGTAACCAGTTGAAATTAAAAGCTGATGATGGCAAATATCGTTTAACTGATGTAGTCGATATAGAAGAAATGTTTAGAATTATTGAATCAATTCCGAGTAAAAATGCTGAACCAATAAAGTTATGGTTAGCTAGACTAGGCAAAGAAAGAATTAATGAAACTTTTGATCCTTCATTAACAGTTCAAAGAGCAATAGACACATATCGAGCTAAGGGATATGATGAAGAGTGGATTATAAAAAGGATTAAAGGTATTCAGGATAGAAAGAAATTAACTGATGTTTGGAATGATTGTGGAATTACTGATGAAGTTGAATATGCAATACTTACAAATGAAATATATAAAGAATGGTCTGGAATGACAGCTAATGAATATAAAAACTTTAAGGGACTTAGAAAAGAATCATTAAGAGATAATATGACAGATATTGAAGTTGCTCTTGCTGATTTAGGAGAATTGGCAACAAGAAAACTTGCTAATAAACGTAAACCACACGGGTTAGAAGAAAATAAGGAAGTTGCTAAAATTGGAGGAAGTATTGCGAAGAATACTAGAAATAATCTTGAAAGAGAATTAGGAGAATCTATGGTTTCAAATGATAATAATTTAGGTTATACTTATAGTAAAGAAGAAAATTTATTGGAGGAATAATATGCATATATTTAGATTAACTAAAGGAATGGATCTTAAGAAAAGTATAATTGAATACTGTAAAGATAATAATATTAAAGCAGGAATAATTGGTGCATGTGTAGGATGTTGTTATGAAATATATTTTAGACTTGCTGGTGGAAAAGATTTTTATCATAAAATAGGAGATCATGAAATTGTTAGTATGACAGGAACTATTTCAGAAGATGGAGTTCATATACATGTTAGTTTTGCTGATATAGAAGGAAATGTTGTAGGTGGACACTTAAGCGATGGATGTTATGTAGGTTCTACTGCGGAAATTGCAATTATAGAAGTAAAAGAATATAAACTAACACGAGAGTTTGATGAATCCACTGGATATAAGGAATTAGTAATAGAGAAGATTAAATAGTCTTCTTTTTTTTTGTTTGAAAATAAACCTGTGGAAAACTTGACAAAATGAGGTGGGGGGGGGGGTAAAATTTTACTAGAAAATAGGAGGTGGAATAAGATGATGAAAAATTATAAAAAAACTTTTTTAATTTGTATTGTTCTTTTTGTTATCTTTTCCATATCGATTGGTTATTCTGCTTTTTCATCTGAGTTATCTATTAGTAAGATAGTTGCGGATGTTAGAGTTAAGCAAGATATTAGAATTACTGATATTTCTGTTTCTAGTAGTAGTTCTATTAATGGTAATTATGGAGTTCCTAAGATAGAATATGATGCAGATTCAATAATTCTTACACAAGTATTTGCATCATATGATGATTTTATTGAAGTAAGTGTTAATATTACAAATTTTGGTAATACGAATATGGGTATTTTTAATATTAGTGTACCACAAGGAATTGGTTATAAATTAACCGATTATGAATTAAAAGATAAACTTTGTAATGATATTGGTAAATGTAATTTAGGTGCTAGTAAAATAATAAAACTTAAAATGTATCCTACAAGTGATGAAGGTTTTAATTTAGAAAATTCTATTGTTGATTTTGATTTTAGAGAAATGCATAGTATTACATATAGTGGGGTTACTAATAACGGTTATACTACTGAAATTATTGATGGTGGCAATTTAAGTATTCAATTTACTTCTGATACTCCAGAGAATGTAGTTGTGTATAGTGATGGAAAAGTTAATTCTTCTAAATATACATATTCTAATGGTACTTTAACTATGAATAATGTTAGTGGAGATTTAGTTATTAAGAGTGTGAAGAATCTTTATAATATGATTAAATTAAAAACTAATGGTATTGATACTAATATTAATTTTAAGGTTGCATCGTCTGAAACTAATGGTGATGGGGTTAATACTTTAAGTGGTACTGAGAACAATCAATATCCAGTTTATTATTATAGGGGTGCTGTCGAAGATAATAATGTTAAATTTGCTAACTTTTGTTGGAAGATGGTTAGAACTACAGAAACTGGTGGAGTAAAACTTATTTATAATGGAACTGTTGCAGATGATGGCTCATGTAATAATACCGGAACTGCAAGTGCAATAGGAACTAGTAAATTTAATGAAGATGATAAA
Organism: Bacilli bacterium; assembly: GCA_017416535.1. Lineage (GTDB taxonomy): Bacteria > Bacillota_I > Bacilli_A > RF39 > UBA660 > JAEDES01. The sequence continues at coordinate 440,074 of JAFQCG010000001.1, forward strand.
TCTCCGTCAAATGCAGGATATATGTATGGTGCTACTTATTCAGTTTTAACTAGAAATCTTATTACTCAGAGTGAACCATATATTTATGGAAATGATGTAGAATGGGATGGAACTAACTATACATTAATTGGAGATGCGATGACAAGTATAAGTTGGGCTGAGGATTATGAGACTTTAGCAACAAAATATCATTACACTTGTTTTAACGATACAGGAATATGTGAAACGGTTTATTATTTACATGATTTTAGGAACTCTAACAATGCATATTACTTGACATTGAAAGATGGAAAAAATATAGAAAATGCAAAAGAAGAAATGTTTGCGAATAGGACAGATTCGAAGATTAAAACAACAATAGATAATTGGTATAAGGCAAAAATGAATTTATATACAAATTATTTAGAAGATACAGTCTGGTGTAATGATAGAACATTTCATTCTTCTGGACCATTATATGATAAAGATACTAGTGGTGCTGGTGGAACGATATTTATTGCATATAATAGAAATTATAATACATTTAAACCCTCTATAACTTGTTCAAATACACGAGATAGTTTTACAGTTAATAGTACTAATGGAAATGGTAAATTATTTTATCCAGTGGGGCTACTTACAGCGGACGAAATGACTTTGGCTGGTAGTGGGAGTAGAGGATATAATACATCTAATTACCTATATATAGGATATGATTATTGGAGTTTGTCACCATGTTCATTTAATGGGGATATTGTTCGTTTTCACTATCTAAGTGAAAATGGTTATCTTGGTCATCTTGGAATACATTATGATTTTTTAGTTCGTCCGTCAGTTTCACTTAAACCCGGAACGTATGTGTCTACTGGTGATGGTAGTGTTTCAAATCCATATATAGTTGAATGAAGAGTCTTTTGACTCTTTTTTTGTTGGTTTTTGTCGAACGAAAAAAAGGTCTTGTTTTGTCGAATTGATAGAAAATAAATTTAATATAATTTATAGTTTTACCTGAGAGGTGATATCTATGTTAGAGATTGATATTGATGTTTTAAAAGGAATATTATTTATACATTTGGATGGAGTTTTAAATAAGGAAACTATTAGTCAATTTGATAGAGAATTAAATTATTTGCTTTATAAACAGGGAATGCATTATTATGTATTAGATTTTAAGGATATAGAAAGAATTGAATTTGATGTTATTAATTGGTTAGAAAATAAATTAGTGGAGATTTTTCTTTCTTGTGGAAAAGTAGTTTTATGTGGATTAGATGGAAAATATGAAAAGAAAATTGGAAAACAAGATAAATTATTTTATGTTAGAGAGGGGATTGAAGCTTTTAAATATTTAACTGTATAAGGAGGATAATGGATAACTTATTAGAATACGAGAATTTAGTTTTTAGTATTATAAGTAAGTATGGTAATTATTTTGATAAAGATGATTTGTATCAAGTTGGTATGATAGGCTTGATTGATGCTTATAAACATTTTGATGAAAGTGTTGGAGTTAAGTTTTCAAGTTATGCTTATTATTATATTCTTGGAGAAGTTACTAAATTTGTTAGAGAAAATAGAAGTGTTAAAGTAAGTAAAGATGTTATTAAACTTAATAGTTCTATTGAAAAGTGTAGAGATATAATGAGACAAAAGTTGGGGAGAGAACCAACTGATACTGAAGTTTCTTTATTTTTAGAAATTGATGAAGAAAAAGTTAGTGAAGTTAGAAATTCTATGCAGGAAGTAAAAAGTTTAGATTTTTGTTATGAAGAAGATATTTCATTATACAATTCAGTAATGTGTTTTGATAATGGAACAAGTGCAGATGTTTTAGACTTAAAAGATGAAATAAGTAGATTAAATGAAGAAGAAAAAGCAATAATTGATGCAAGATACTATCAAGAAATGACACAAAGTGAAGCAAGTAAAAAACTTGGAATTAGTCAGGTACAAGTTTCGAGAAAAGAAGGAAAAATATTAGAAAAATTAAGATGTAGATTATAACTTAAGATTTTTCTTAAGTTTTTTTGTATATAAAGAATTTATTTATTCATACTACTAATGGTGATTAAAATGAAAAATGTTAAATATGATAGAACTGCTGATTTATATAAGGCTGATGAACATCGAGTTAGGAATTTCTTTTTAGCTTTTTTAGTTGGAGGACTTATTGGTTTTCTTGGAGAATTAATTATTGAAATATTAATTAATGAATTTCATATTTCTAGGAGTGATGCTTCTACATTTATGATTATGTTTTTTATTGTTTTTGCTAGTTTATGTACAGCACTTGGATTTTTTGATAAATGGGTTACTAAATTTAAATGTGGTTTATTGATTCCTATTACAGGTTTTGCGCATTCTATGACAAGTGCGGCAATGGATTATAAAAATGAAGGACCTATTTATGGGATTGGTTCAAATATATTTAAATTAGCAGGTTCGGTTATTTTATATGGGGTTGTATCGGCGTGGATTTTTGGAATGATTAGATATTTAATTGGGGTGATTTCATGACTTTTAATTATAAGAATGTTTATATTAAAGATACATCTACTATTGCTGGACCATATGAAAAAGATGGCCCATTAAAGAAGTATTTTGATAAAACGTATAGTGATTTATATTTTGGTGAAAAATCTTTTGAAAAGGCTGAAGTAAAGTTAGTAAAAGATGCATTAGTTATGCTGATGAAAAAGACAGCTTTAACTAAAAAAGATATTGAATTAACTATTGGTGGAGATTTGCTTAATCAAATAACTGCATCTACGTATGGTACATATAGTGTAGGAAATGCTTTTGTAGGGATTTATGGGGCTTGTAGTACGAGTGTTTTAGGAATGATAATAGGAAGTAATTTTATTGATGATGGTAGATGTAATAATGCTTGTGTTGTTGTATCTAGTCATAATTTAAGTAGTGAAAAACAATTTAGGAATCCTATTGAATATGGAGCTCCTCGTCCATCAAGTGCGACTTTTACAGCTACAGGTGCGGCTGCTTGTTTACTTACTAATGAAAAGACAAATGTAAAAGTTGATTGTGCTACTTTAGGAAAGATTGTTGATTATAATCAGAATGATGTTAATGATATGGGGAGAGTAATGGCTCCGGCAGTAGTTGAGACGTTACTTACACATTTTGAAGAAACTGGTAGAAGTGTAGATGATTATGATCTTATTTTAACTGGGGATTTAGGTGTTTATGGGAAAGCAATTTTACAGGATTATATGTTTAATGTACATGATGTTGATTTATCTAATAATTATAATGATTGTGGAGTTATGCTTTATGATTTAGAAAAACAAGAAGAAGTAAATGCCGGTGGCTCTGGTCCTGTTTGTAGTGCGTTAGTTAATTTTTCTTATGTATATGATCAATTAAAAAAGAAGAAATTAAAAAGAGTTCTTCTTATTGCGACAGGGGCTTTATTTTCACCAACAATGGTATATCAAAAAGAAAATATTAATTCAATTGCTCATGCGATTAGTTTGGAGGCGGTTTAATGCTTTTATTTAATTCATTTTTATTTTGTGGATTATTATGTGGAATTGCGCAAATTATTTTAGATAATACAAAACTTACTCCAGGACATATTACTAGTATTTTTGTTGTAATAGGTGCAGCATTAGATAGTTTTAGTATATATGATTTAATTATTAAATATGTTGGTGGTGGAGCAATGCTTCCTATTACTAGTTTTGGACATTCTTTAATACATGGAGCACTTGCTGCGACTAATAGTCATGGGTTTGTTGGTCTTATGATGGGGATGTTTGATTTAACTGCAACAGGTATTACTACGGCGATAATATTTTCCTTTGTATTTACTTTAATTTTTAAACCTAAAAATTAAAAGAGATAGATTTCTATCTCTTTTTAGTTTACTTTTGATAATTCAATTATAAGTTCCATGTTATCATCTTTTGCCATTATATTTTTATGTGGTTCATTACATGATGTACATTTATATAATATTTTATATGTATCTTTAAACTTTTCTATACCAATTGGTTTTAATAGACCTTTACAAGTATTTTGTCTATCTCCTGGCATTATATCTACATGTTTTGAATATAAACAGTGTGGACAATGGTCTCTTGCGGTATATCCTAATGGAGAAACTAACTCTCCACAATTTTCACAAATAAATTCTTCATCACGCATAGTAAAGTTCTTCATTTATATCACCTAAATATTATTATAGCATAAGGGTTTTTATTGTGTTATAATTAATTTATAGTTCGGAGTGATTTTTGTGAATGTAGAATTTAAAATTAATGATTTTGAAGGTCCATTAGATTTATTACTTCATCTTATTAAAGAGAGTAAGATGGATATAATGAATATTGAAATAGAACTTATTACTAAACAATATATGGATTATTTAGATCTTCAAGAGAAAATGAATTTAGAGATTGCGAGTGAATATTTAGTACTTGCTGCTGAGTTGCTTGAAATAAAAAGTAAAATGTTGTTACCTCGACAAACAATTGAAGAAGATGAGGAAGAAGAAGATCCGAGAGAAGAATTAGTTAATAGATTGTTAGAGTATCAAGCTTATAAGGAAATAACTAAAGTTTTACATGAAAAAGAAAGCTTAAGAAGAGAAATATATACAAAGTCACCTGAAAATATTAAGAACTATATTGATGAGGTTACTGAAATAAATGCGGATGTTTCTTTAGATGATTTAGTTGATGCATTTAAGAGATATTTAGCTAGAAAGAAAGATAATAAGCCTTTAAAGACAAAGGTTACAGTAAATGAAATAAGTGTTTCTTCAAGAAGACATGATATTAAGAGATTACTTAAAAGTAAGAAACGTGTTTCATTCTTTGAACTTTTTCCTGTTTTAACTAAGGAATATGTTGTTGCAACATTTTTAGCGGTATTAGAAATGGCTAAGAGTGGAGAACTTACTATTAAACAAGAAAAAGCATTTGATGATATTATATGTGAGGAGGTTTCACGTTGAATAAAGCAGTATTAGAAGGTCTTTTGTTTGTTGTTGGTGAAGATGGTCTTACTTTTGAACAAATAGAAGATGTATTAGATATAACAGAAGAAGAAGCTAAGGAACATTTGATGGAATTAAAAAAAGATTATGAGGAAGATAATCGAGGCCTTAGAATAGATTTTTTAGGTAATAGATTTAAACTTACTACTAAGTTTGAACATCGTGAGTATTATCAAAAATTAATTGAGAATCCAGAAACAAATTTTTTAAGTCAATCTGCATTAGAAACACTAGCAATTATTGCATATAATGAACCAATTACAAGAGTTGAGATTGATAAATTACGTGGAGTTGGTAGTGTTCAGATGGTAAGAAAACTTGTTGCGAAAGGATTTATTAAAGAAGTTGGTAGAAGTGATTTACCTGGAAGACCAATTCTTTATGAAACTACTAGTGAATTTTTAGATTACTTTGGTTTAGCAACAATTGAGGATTTACCTGATATGAGGGATTTCTTAGAAGAAAATGAAAGTGTAGAGGAAGATAATGAATCTGATTTATATACTTCTAAATATATGGAAGAAGTAGAATAAAAAGAAAAAAGTTCTTGCATGTTATTGGGAATATGATATATAATTTATTCATACCCCGCTCGTATGGCGGAATTGGTAGACGCGGTGGACTCAAAATCCACTTCTAGCGATAGAGTTCCGGTTCAAGTCCGGATACGAGCACCACGCCGAAATAGCTCAATTGGTAGAGCAACTGATTTGTAATCAGTAGGTTACGGGTTCAAGTCCTGTTTTCGGCACCATTAAGTAGTAAAGCAATCGAAAGATTGCTTTTTTTGTTGTTTTATGATATAATATGGAACACATTGAGGGGGAGATAATATGGCAATGATAACACAAGAAATTTTTGATAGTGTTGTTAAAAAGGCACCATATAAAACTAATGGAGAAGGATTTAGAGATTTATTAGAATTATATTTATCTTTATCTGATATTGAAAAAGAAAGTCTAGATTTTGATGGAATGTATGAAAATGTACTTTATCATTTAGAAAATGGTGATATACCATTAGATGTTGCTTATGCATTATGTGATGGAGATGAAGCATTAATTGAAAATGTTAATGAACTTGCGAAAAAGAGTAATGAGACAAGAATAATACATCAATATTTAATAAAAAATGAAGTGTCTGATGATGATTTTGTTGAATTAAGTATAAGAGCAGTAAAAAATGTTTTACCTGATGAAGAAATAGATAATGTTGCACTTTTAGAATTAAGAGGTATAGCAGTTGAAAGAGGATTACTTGATGATGTAGTTGCTGGTATTAAAACATCTGGTGATGTTGAAACTGTAGTTTGTGGAGCATTATGTTATGAGACATCATTAATAGATGAAATTTTTGGTGGAAAAGCTAATATGTATTTATATTTAGAAAGTAATACATTTACTGATGATGAGTGTATTAACTTCTTCTTAGAAAGACTTTTAACTATGGATGATAGTGAATTAGAAAAATCATTAGATTCTAAAGCGCAAGCTATTGATGCAAAGATAAAGGAAAAGAAAATATAAAAGTAAACTAACTGAAAAGTTAGTTTTTTTTATTATCTTTTTGTTGTATAATGTGTATAGTAGGAGTGCTTTGATATGGATAATAGATATACAATGATAAAAGATTTAGTAACTCAAACTTGTAATAGATTAAGAGAGATGGGAATTTCTATTGACGATAGTGTTATAGAAACTATGGTACAAGATTTTCATTCTAAAGATATTAGTATTGATCAAGTTAAGGCTAGTGTTTTAAGTATGGAAAGAGAACAAAGAACAAAACATGAAGTTGAAATGGTATTAAATAATGAACTTACTATTGCAAGAAATCTACAAAATTTACCTGTGCAACATAAAGGTATAACTTTACATAATCAAGATATTGAACTTATGATGATAGCTACATGTAATAATTTTGAAGAGTTAGCTGTTGTTATGGACAAGATAAATGTAGGTATTATACCAGAAGGTTTTGGTAATGGTGATTTTGTTCAATATAGACAAACTTTATTTGATAATTATATAAATAATTTAACTTCGAAGAATGATTTTTTTGGAAATAAAGATATTGAGTTTTCTAGAAAGTTAGAATATCTAAGTAGAAGTGGTTTAGTTACAAATGAAGAAATGGCTGAAGTTATGCGTATTGCAAAAGAAAAGAAAGAATTAGGAAATGATGCTATTATCTCAGAATTAACTACTACTTTTGGAAGTGAAAAAGTACATGATATGTTACTTACTATTAGAGATTTTACTCCTGTTGAGAAGTCTGGTGTTAAATCTACTTCTGTTGAATACTATAGAAGTTTGCATACACAAATTAAATATTTTCATGATTCTATTACTTTAGATGAAGAAGGTAAATATGGAAAATTGATTTTACAAGATGGTACTTTTGATGATAGAACCTTAAGAAAAGATTTAGAATATATAAAAAGTTTGGGTAAAACAGCTCGTGTTAATGCTTTGATGTTTTATATGGATTGTCCTGAAGAAGTATATAAATTAGAAGAAGGACATGAAGCAACTAGAATTGCGAGAGAAAAACTTACATTTTATGTTGATGAGGTTACAAAAGTTTTAGCTGATTATCCAGATGTAGTGAGAAGTGTTGATGTTTTCAATGAACTTTTAAATAGACATCCTATGGTTGGAGATGCTCCTTATATGGTTAGAGGGGATATTCCACAAAATGTAGATAGTGATGATTTTGATAATATTAATGCTGGTTGGTTAAAACATTTAAGTGTAGAAGATATTTGTGAGATATTAGTTACTGCAAGAGAAAACTTACCAAAAGTTGATTTTATGTATAATGATGATCATTTAGTTGACCCTAATAAGTTACCGGCGACAATTGAATTGATAAGAAGAATTCAAGATTATAGTAAGGGTCTTGGGGTTCAATTAATTGATAGTATTGGTACACAATTACACATGGATAATAATATTTCTAAAGAGGAACTTAGAAATATGTTTATATCATTGAGTGAGATTGGTTTACCTATAGAAATTACTGAGTTTGATTTAGCAATGACTAGTAATGTTGAAGGATTAACTGATGATGAAATAGAAACTCTTAGACAACATAAGATTAATGAAATTTATGAAGTTATTAATGAATTAAAAGATAAATGTGATATTAGAGGATTTACTGTTTGGAGTAAGACAGATAGTCAAAATTTTAGAGTGTCTTTGGCTAATGAAGATTTAATTAGAGATGGTAGAGAACCAATTACAACATTACATGGTGGTGCTTATACAGAATATTGTTTACCAAAATCTAGTGAGATTTCTAAAAGAATAAGAAAACAAAACTTTAATTATCATGGACATACAAGTAGATGCGGTCATGCAAGTAGTGCTCATGAAAGTTTATATGTTCTTGCTGCTAAGAATATGGGAATTAAAACTATTGGATTTTCTGATCATGTTGCCTTTAGTCCTTTAGAGTATTGGCAACAAGGAAAGAGAATGCATATAAGCGAAGTGGAGGGTTATATTACAAGTATTAGAAAGTTACAAAAGAATAATCCAGATATGATTATAAGATGTGGTTTTGAAGCGGAATATTCTCCTTTAAAAGTGGGGTATTTAAGTGAATTGAGAGATTCTTCTGATTATATGATTTTAGGTCAACATTATGTTCAAGATGGATTTGGTATAGTTAAATCTCAAGATAATCCTGAGTATCCTTTAATATATGCTGAAAGTATTTGTAAAGCGATGGAAACAGGTATTTATGATATACTTGCTCACCCTGATTACTTTATGTTAGAAAGAGATACTTGCTCTACAGATGAGAAAAGACAATTATTTATGGAAAATGCTAAAAAAGCAAGTTATATGATTTGTGAAAAAGCTCGTGAAATGGGAATTCCACTTGAATTAAATGCAAGGGGGATGGACTATGAAAGAGGAATTGATGGGGAATATAAATATCCACATAGTGTATTTTGGAATGCAGCAGCAGAAGTTGGAAATGAAGTTTTATTTGGAGTAGATGCTCATTATCCTGGACATTTAATGCATATTGATGATTCTAGAGAAGAAATTGCGGCTGCTATTGATATTTCAAAATTAAAATTAGTTAGTGATGATTATGACCCTGTATTGGCTAGAGAAAAAAATGAAAGATTACAACAAGCTTTTGCCGAAACAAGAGAAAGTAGTGTAACTGCTGAAACAGCAATGATTGAAATGTTATTAAATAATTTTGAAATTGATGGTGAATCTGAATTAAGTGAACAGTTTATTAGTAATTTAGATTCTTGGAGAGAACAGTTTGCAGAAAATGCTGAAGCTAAAATTAAAAAAGTAGATGAAAAACTGGAGACTATTGAAAGGGATGTTAAAATCTCAGATACAGAAAAACAACAAAAAAGAGACAAGTATGCTTTAAGAAAAGCCAGAATTCAAGAAACTTTAGAAGTTAGGCGAGAAGCAATTAGTCGTTGTAAAGAATCTGTTTTAGAAGCAAAAGCAATTGGCTGTAGTTCAAAAGAAGAATATGTTGAAATCATTGGTGTTTTAACTGAGGCAAAAACAGAATCTAATCCAATGAAAATAGCAGCTGCTGGTGATAGAGTTGAAGCGTTCAAACAAAGTAAAGAAAGTTCTAAAGGTAGTGATTCTTTAGATGGACCTAAAACTTTAGTATATAGTGATCAAAGTGGAAATAATAATGGTAATAGTGGTAATGATTCTAATGGTGGTTATGCAAGTAGTATTAATCTATTGTTAGTTATTGGAATGCTTGTTATGTTTGGTCTTATTTTAGGATTTATGATTAAATAGAGGTGATTATTTTGGAAAAGATAATAGAAATAGATTTAGATAATGAAGATGATTTATTTGAGTGCTATAACAAAAAGAAAATTTCGAGAGATTTAATTCAATATATGATTGATTCGATGCCTAGATTGAAAAGAAATGACAAATTAAAAGTTGTTATCAATAATAAGATAAAGGGTAATATTAGATGTGCAGAACTAATAAAACAAGCAATAGATGAAGCTTGTGATAGAAGTGACTTTAGATTTCATTATACAAATATGAAACAAATATGGTTTTTGATACTAGGAGTTATTGCACTTTTAGTTGCATCTGTTATTGATGGGGAAATCTTAAAAGAAATTGTTATCATAGGTGCTTGGGTATTACTTTGGGATGTTGTTGAAATGGAAGTTGTTGATGATATTAACAATAGAAAAAAGAAAAGAATCTTGAAGAAAATACTTAGTAGTGAATTTGTTGAAAATATAAAATAAGCGGTTATCCGCTTTTTTTCTTGTGTATAATGTCGTTATATAGTATAATGAATGGGTACGTTGAATATTATGTATAGGAGGATTTATGTATCCTAAATTAGAAAATAAAAGAAATAGATTTGTTGTTATTATGAAAGCATTAGGAACTGAGGCTTATTCTTTAGCTTTCTCTATAAATAAATTTTTAAAAGGTAAAGATTATTTGTGGATTTTTATGAGTAAATGTTTTCATATTTAATATTAAGAACTATAAGTTAGTTCTTTTTTTGTGTAAAAAAATGATGTATAATGATATTGTTAGGAGGATTAATTATGAAGTTAGGAGATAACCTTAATGAAATGAAAAAATGGATTATTTTAGTTCTTGTTGGTGTTCTTGCTTTCTGGGGACTTAATAATTTAGAATTAATTTTTGATGTTTTAGGAAATATTTATAGAGTATTTTCTCCATTTATTCTAGGATTTGTACTTGCATATATTTTGAATATTCCTATGATGAAGGTGGAATATTTACTTAAGAAAGCAATTCCTGATAAATATGAGGATAAGTATAGTGGAATAATTAGATTAGTTTCAATTATTTTATCAATACTATTATTAGTTTTAATAATTGCTTTTGTTGGATTCTTACTTATTCCAGAACTTATTGAAAATATTGAATCATTAATGAATAATATTCCTGCTTTTATCGAAAGTTCAAAAGACTGGGTTATTAATTTATTAGATAAGTATCCAGATGTACAAAGAGAAATTGAAGTAATGTTTGCAGAAAGTGGAAATGTTTCTGGTATTGTTTCAAGTATATTTACTTATATTATTAATGGTATTGTTGGATTTGTTAGTGGTTTTGTTGGTGGGTTTGTTTATATCTTTACAGGAATTATTTTTGCGATTTATATGTTATGTCAAAAAGAATATCTTGTTGATGGTATAAAGAGATTAGTGTATGCTTTTACTGATAAAAGAAAAGCTAATAAGATTATGGATATTAGTAAATTAACTAATAAGACATTTAGTAAGTTTATTTCTGGACAATGTGTTGAAGCAGTTATTTTAGGTACTATTATGTTTGTTGTATGTTTATTAGGTAGGTTCCCATATGCTTTAATTATTGGAGTACTTACAGCAATAACTGCATTGGTTCCAATATTTGGTGCATTTATCGCTTGTGGAGTAGGAGCTGTTTTAATTGCTATTACTAATCCATTACAAGCTCTTATCTTTGTTGCAGTATTTGTTATTATTCAACAAATTGAAGGTAATGTTATTTATCCTAAAGTTGTAGGTAAATCAGTTGGTTTATCACCACTTTGGACATTGCTTGCAATTACTGTAGGTGGAAATTTATTTGGTGTAGTTGGGATGATTATTGGACTTCCACTTGCATCAGTTGTTTATGCTATAGGTAAAGAAAGTATAAAGAAAAAGTTAGATAAAAAAGATATAGAAATTGTGTAAATAAAAAAGCCATGAGAATGGCTTTTTAATTGTAATTATTTGGTTACTATGATAATATATATGTAATGTCGTTATATATGAAGGAGACTAATATGAATGCAGAAATATTAAGAGGTTTTACAGATGCAATTATATTAAAAGTATTATTAGATGGTGACTCTTATGGATACAAAGTATCACAAGCAATTATTGAAAAAACTAATAATGCTATGGATATAAAAAATGCAACTATTTATTTAGCATTTAAAAGAATGGAAAAAGAGGGATTAATTACTTCTTATTGGAATGATAATCCAGATGTTGCTAGACGTAGGTATTATAAAATTACTCCTCAAGGAAAAAAATATTTAAAAGAAAAACAAGCAGAGTGGAGTAATAATAAAGGTATTTTGGATAAGTTACTAATGGGAGATAAATAATATGAGGGAAAAGTTTGAGAAGTATTTAAATAAAAAGTTTAAAAAATTAGCTGATACTGAAGAAGTTAAAGAACTTAAAGATGAAATTATAAGTGATTTAATGGAGAAGAGTGAAGAAGTAAATAAGACAACTAAGGATGAAAATGAAACTTATGAAATTTGTATTAATAGTTTAGGTGACTTAATGGCAGTTATTAAGGAATATAAAAAAGATAATAATAAGTTGGCTAATAAGATTGATTTACCTAAATATAAGCTAGGAGAAGAATTAGTTAATTCTATTTCTCATGGAATAGGTGGGGCATTATCAATTGTTGCTTTAATTCTTTGTATTATTAAATCGAGTAATGGTCTTGGTTTATTATCATCATTGTTTTATGGGATATCATCAATTATTTTATATGTAATGAGTTGTTTATATCATTCTTTGGCAAGAAATAATGCTAAAAGAATATTTAGAATTATTGATCATTGTTCAATATTCTTACTTATTGCAGGAACATATACACCTTTTTGTTTATGTGTATTACCACTTAATATTGGATGGTGGATATTTGGATTTGTTTGGGGATGTGCTGTACTTGGCATTTTATTAAATTCGCTAGATATGAAGAAATTTAAGAAGATTTCAATGATATTATATTTAGTAATGGGATGGTGTATTATAATTACATTTAAACCATTATGGAATAATATGAATCATTTTGGTATATTGTTATTGTTACTTGGAGGAATTATTTATACTCTTGGTGCAGTATTATATGGTGTAGGAAAAAAGAGACAATATATGCATTCTATGTTTCATTTGTTCTGTGTATTAGCAAGTTTTTGTTTCTTCTTCGCAGTATATTTTTATGCATTATAAAAGTACATTTTGATGTGCTTTTTTTATGTTATAATTATTAATAGAGGTAATAATATGAGTAAGAAAAAAGTAGATGATGGTTATAAAAGAAATTTAATTTTATATTATCTAATTAGACCAATTCTTTTAGTGGTTGCGAAAGTTATTTATAATCCAAAAATTATTGGTAAGGAAAATATTCCTAAAAAAGAAGGATGTGTAATTGCTTGTAATCATGTACATGCCTTTGATCCGGCGATGCTTATTTATAGTACAAGAAGAATTGTGCATTTTATTGCGAAGAAAGAACTCTTTGAAGGGAAAATGAAATGGTTTTATTTATCGTTTGGAACAATTCCTGTTGATAGAGATAAGAAGAATCCTCTTGCTTTAAAAGTAGCAGAAGAGTATTTAGAAAATAATGAAGTGATTGGTATATTTCCAGAAGGTACTAGAAACAAGGAGAGAGGAAGTCTTCTTCCATTTAAGTTTGGAGCAGTTAAGATGGCAAGTGTAACTGGTAAAAAGATTATTCCTTGTGTTATAAAAGGAAATTATAAAGTATTTAAGAGTGATTTAAGAATTATCTTTGGTAAAGAGATTGATATAAGTGATGTGGAACTTGAAAAGGCGAATGATATTTTAAGAGATAGAATGTTAGAAATGTTGGAGGAGAAGTAAATGAAACATATTTTTATTGTTAATCCTATTAGTGGTGCTGGTAGGGGAAAGAAAATTGGAGAAAATATTGAAAGAGTAGCACCAGAACTTGGTCTTGATTATGAAGTTCATTATACTACTAGGGGACATGAGGCTACTGAAATTGCTAAAAAGTATAAGAAGGAACAAAATATTATTTATAGTGTTGGTGGAGATGGAACTTTACTTGAAGTGTTAAATGGTATTGTTGGTAGTAAAAATATGTTAGCTGTAGTTCCGGCTGGTTCTGGAAATGACTTTTATAGAAATATTAAAGAAAGGGAAGAATTAAGTTTTCCTGTTGATGTTGGTAAAGTTAATGACTTATATTTTTTAAATTGTTGTTCTTTTGGGATTGATGCAGAAATTGGTCATAATGCTGGTTTAATGAAGGAAAAACATATTCCAAGAAGTCAAATATATAATGCTAGTATTGTTTATACTTTTGCTAAGTATAAGTTTAAAGAAGTTGAATTTGTTTTAAATGGAGCAACTAAGACTGGTGAATATACTATTGTTACTATTATGAATGGTAAAGCTTATGGTGGTGGTTGGGTTATGGCACCTAATGCTGATATAAGTGATGGTTTATTTGATATTTATTTTGTTGATAAAGTTAAGAAAGCTTCAATTCCCGGACTTTTATTAAAAGTAATGAAGGGGACACATGAGGAAAGTCCACATGTTCATCATAGAATGGCTGATAGAATTAAGTTTAAAACAACACAAAAAGTTATTGTTGGAGCTGATGGTGAAACTTTATATGATGATGAATTTGATGTTCGTTTATTAAAACATGCGGTTACTATTTATAATGATAAAGAGCTAATTAAAAAATTTGTAGATTAATATAAAAAACTCAGTTGACAAACTTTTAATCTATGTTATAATGATATTGTTAGTATATAGCATATCCGACCTATAATGATCGAGCAATATTAACTGAATGAATATTATAATAATTGGCTGTTGCACTTAAGCTGTTGTAGTGACTGGTATTAGCTGTTCAATAATGACTAATGCAAGCTGTTACAATGACTCATATTAGCTGTTGTTACGACTAGTATGCATTGCAATGACCGGTCTTGGCTGTCGTGGTGACTGTTGTTGGCTGCCGGTATGACTTACTCTAGCTGTTTTTAATGACTAGTTTGAGCTGTAGATGACTTATGGTAGCTGTTACGATGACTTATGAAAGCTGTTATTTGTGACTGGTAGTAGCTGATGAAAATTGACTGTTACTAGCTGTGGTTGCGACTCTCATAATCGACTTGGATGATTAAAAGAAGTTGCTTCGCGACTAGAATCGGCTGTTAAGTAGAATGACCGATGTTAGCTGTAATAATGACTACCATTAGCTGTCGAATGACTATTATAAGCTGTTAATTAATATGTACCTAATGGGCAACGTATTAATTCAAGCGACCGATAATAGCTGTTATGATGACCAGGGGGACCATTATTAATAGTTGAAAAAAGTTAATATTAAAAATATTATTTGGAAGTTTAATATCTTACCGGCTATATGCTAGAGGTTACAGTAGAGATGGAAAAACTTTACTTTGATAAGTGGCTGATTAGCAATGACAATATGATCGGCCCCCTGGAAACCAGGAAGAATTAGAATTTATCAGATTTTAATTCGTTGACAAAAGAATGATAAAAGTTAAAAATTCTTTTTGAGATAGTCGGGTCATTACGATTATCTTTTTTTATGTTTAAAATAAAAGAACATATCAAATAGGTGATATGTTCTTTTTAAAAACAAAAAAGGAAATGTTATACATAACATTTCCTAGAAAAGACATTCCAGATTTATAAAACACCTGGCATTAAAATATTAATTCAAATAGTAATGTATCTGATTTAATTAGTTTAACTTCAGCATTTGTATAAAAATTATGTCCCGAGTTTGATAGGTCAATCAATCTTTAATATTATCAGTATTAAATTTCGATCATCTTACCTACAGAGTTTTCTTTCTCTTCACTTGGTTACAGCATCTCGGCCCTTGATAAGCTATTACTTTAAAGTTTACACTCCCAATTTTTTACGTTTATCATTTCGAATCTAGTTTTGGCTAAACTCTTACATGATGTACGTCACCGAGATTACACTATTAATATAATATATTTAAAAATAATTGTCAACCTTAATTTAAAAGAAAAGTGTGTTTTTGTAAATTTACAAAAAAATAATGAACAGAAATTATTTATTATGGATTTTAAAAGTTTGTTAAGATATAATTAGAGTAGAATATTATGCTTTAATAAAGGTAGGTAATAATATGAAAAAAGGGTTTAAAATTAGTTTCTTAATTTTAATGTTAGTTGTGATGTGTACTGGTTGTGATGCAATTCATGCTAGTTCAAATAGGGATATAAGACATTCGGGATTTGCAATATCAGGTTCTGAACTTGAATGTAAGGATTTATATAAGAATAATGATTATGATAAAGTTAAATTTTTAACTGGTTCACATGTAATTATGGAAAGTGGTGTAGTTTATTCTTTATCAATAAGTCAAAAGTATTCTAACGATCAACATTGTATGATTTCTCCTTTAAAAGAAGAAGTAGTGGCTTTGTTTGATGAAAATATAGTTAAATTAAAAAATGGTAAATACTATTATTTAGTTAGAAGTGGAGAAAATGCTGCTTATACACAAGTTCCTAGTAAAGATGCAAATTATATGATATATGATGTTATTTTAAAAAGTAATGATGTACTTAAAGTAAAAACAGTAGATGCTAATGCTGGTAAATATTATGTATTGAAGTCTGATGGTAATGTTTATAATTATGTACTTAATAAAAATTTTAATTCTGCAAAGATTGTAAGTACACCGGTTGTTTATAGTAAATCAAATTATGGTGGAGATATTAGAGATTTTAATTATATGGGTAATGCTACTGGTACTTTTGTAAAAACAGATACAGAATATTTTAGGATGATGCCTACTAATAGAGAGGAATGTTCTAAATATGTAGATGTTACATGTCAATTTGAGATGCATTTAGATGAAGGATTAACTAAACATAGAAATAAGATATTAGGATTTAGTGGTACTTATTTAATTACTACTTATGGTAAACAATTTAATGCAACTGCTTAAAAATTAAAGAAGATATTTTCTTCTTTTTTTATTTATGTTATAATAAACGCGAATATTGATGAGGTGATTAATGTGTTATTAGCGAATGATTGGAAGGATTATGAAATAATTGATGCTTCTAATGGTCAAAAACTTGAAAGATGGAAAGATATTTATTTACTTAGACCAGATCCTCAAATAGTATGGAATAATGGTGATTTATTAGAAAAGTATCGTAGTATGATTGATGCTGTTTATTATAGAAGTAATAAAGGTGGAGGTCATTGGGAAAATTTAAAGAATATTCCAGGAAGTTGGAATGTTGATTATAAAGGATTAACTTTTAATATTAAGCAAATGGGATTTAAACATACTGGACTTTTTCCAGAACAAGCTGTTAATTGGGATTTTATGATGGATAAAATAAAACGTGCTAATCGTCCAATAAAAGTTCTTAATTTATTTGCTTATACAGGTGGTGCTAGTTGCGCTTGCTTAAAAGCTGGCGCTAGTGTTACTCATGTTGATAGTTCTAAAGGTATGGTTGATTGGTTTAAAGAAAATGTTAGAAGCTGTGGCATGGAAGATTATCCAGTTAGATATTTAATTGATGATGTTGTTAAATTTGTACAAAGAGAAATACGTCGTGGAAATAAATATGATGCAATTATTATGGATCCACCTAGTTATGGTAGAGGTGCTAATGGAGAAGTTTGGGATATTGAAAAGAATTTAAATTATTTAGTTGAGATTTGTACAGAAATTTTAAGTGATGAACCTTTATTCTTTTTAATTAATTCTTATACTACAGGACTTTCATCAACAGTACTTTCTAACATGCTTCGAATGACTGTTAATAAAAAGTATGATGGTAAAGTTACTTGTGGAGAAGTAGGTATTCCGATAAAAGAAAATAATTTAGTGTTACCATGTGGTATTTATGGAAGATGGGAAAGTAATGAGTAAGCTTAATGTGTTATATGAAGATAATCATATTATTGTAGTTGAAAAACCTGTAAATGTTTTAAGTCAGGGTGATAATACAGGTGATTTATCCTTACTTGATATGGTTAAAGAATATGTTAAAGAAAAATATAATAAGCCAGGTAATGTTTATATTGGACTTATTCATAGATTAGATAGACCAGTTGGTGGAATAATGGTTTTTGCTAGAACTTCAAAAGCTGCTAGTAGACTTAGTAAACAAGTAAGTGAACATAGTTTTTCTAAAAAATATTATGCGGTTGTTTCTGGGAAAATGGAAAAGGAAAATGATAAATTTATTGATAGTTTAAAAAGACTTGATAATGGAAATACAATTGTTTCAAATGATGGTAAGAAATCTGTTCTTTCTTATAATGTATTAGAATATAATAAAGATGTAGATGCGAGTTTAGTAGATATATCTTTAGAAACAGGAAGACATCATCAAATAAGAGTTCAATTTGCAAGTAGGGGTCATGCTTTACTTGGAGATCAACGTTATGGTAAGCAAGATAAAACTCAAATTGCTTTATATTCTTATGAATTAGAGTTTGTTCATCCTGTTACAAAAGAAGTGATGAAATTTTCTTTGAAACCAGAAAAAGTTGGTCATTGGAATAATTTTACACTATAAAGAAAATATTGCTTAATAAAATGTTTGCATTTGCAAACTTTTTTTGTTATCATTATATTAGAATTATGAGAATAGAGGGAGTAGATACTTATGAATTTTAGTTTAGATTGGTTTTTAACAATTCCAGGTATGTTAATTACAGGTGGAGTTTTATTATTAGTAATTGCTTTAACTATCTTGTTAGTAACATCAAGTAAAGCAAAAAAAGAAAAGAAAAAAGGAGAAGGTGCAGTTGAAAATGCTGAACCAACTGTACAACCTGTTGCAGCAGATCCTAATATTGGTGTAGCAGTAGCTCCAGCAGCAGTTGACCCAATGGCAGCTGCGCCAGTTGCAGTAGATGCTGTAGCTGTTGCACCTGTTACTGAACCGGTTGCAGTAGCTCCAGTTGTTGACCCTGCTGCAGTAGCATCAGTTACAGAAGTTGCTCCAGTAGCACCAGTTGCAGAAGTTGCTCCAGTAGCACCAGTTGCAGAAGTAGCTCCAGTAGCACCAGTTGCAGAAGTTGCTCCAGTAGCACCAGTTGCAGAGG
This sequence comes from Bacilli bacterium, assembly GCA_017416535.1. GTDB lineage: Bacteria > Bacillota_I > Bacilli_A > RF39 > UBA660 > JAEDES01. The sequence goes on from JAFQCG010000001.1 coordinate 459,012, forward strand.
TTGCTCCAGTAGCACCAGTTGCAGAAGTTACTCCAGTAGCTCCAGTTGCAGAAGTTGCCCCAGTAGCACCAGTTGCAGAAGTAGCTCCAGTAGCACCAGTTGCAGAAGTAGCTCCAGTAGCACCAGTTGCAGAAGTAGCTCCAGTAGCACCAACTGCTGAACCAGTAATTTATGGTGGTGCAAGTCCTGCGGTATCTGCAGATATTAATCTAAACGAACAACCTCATCAAATATATGGAGGAGCAAATCCTTTAGAAAATACTCAACCAATTCCAACTGTTAGTACTCCTGAAGTACAACCTGCAGTAAGTAGTGAACCAACAATGGTTACTCCGGTTGCAGAAGTTGCTCCGGTAGCACCAGTTGCAGAAGTTGCTCCGGTAGCACCAGTTGCAGAAGTTACACCAGTAGCTCCAGCAGCTTAATAAAAATTGAATTTAATAAAACTATGATTGATATCATAGTTTTTTTTTGTTATTTATTTTGTTTATTTTTGTAATAATGATATAATGAGATTAGGTGATAATATGAAAAAGGTGTCTATTTTATCTTTACATTTAGGATATGGTGGCATTGAAAAATCAGTTGCGGCACTTGCGAACATGTTATGTGAAAAATATGAAGTCGAAATTGCATGTACTTATAAACTATTTGAAAAATCAGTTTTTCCTGTTGATGAAAGAGTTAAAATTAAATATTTAACTGATGTAAAACCTAATAAGGAAAGTTTGAAAAAAGCAATTAAGAAAAAGAATATTATTAAAATATTTAAAGAAGGTTTTTATGCAGTTAAAGTTTTGATGAAACGAAGAAATACAATGATTAAATATATTAAAGAATGTGATAGTGATGTAATTATTGCGACGCGTGATATATTTGATGAATGGTTAGGAGATTATGGAAAAGAAGAAACTTTAAAAATTGGTTGGGAACATAATCATTATCATAATGATTTTAAGTATGCAGCAAATATTACGAGATCAAATAAAAAACTAGATTTTTTAGTTTTAGTTTCTAATTCATTAAAGGAATTTTATGGTAAAGAATTAATTAATGAAAAGTGTGAATGTATATATATACCAAATGTAATTGAAAATGTACCTGAGAAGATCGCACCGCTTAATAGTAAGAAATTAATTTCAGTTGGAAGACTTAGCCCAGAAAAAGGATTTATGGATTTATTAAAACTTTATGCAATACTACATAAAGATTATCCTGATTGGACATTAGATATAATTGGTGATGGTGTTGAAAAAGATGAATTAAAAAAATTTATTAAAGAACACAAATTAGAAGATTTTGTAACATTGCATGGATTCAGAGATAAAGACTATATAGATAAAATGTTACATGAATCATCAATTTATTTATTAACATCTTACACAGAATCGTTTGGTATTGTATTAATTGAGGCAATGTCTCATGGAGTACCTTGTATTGCTTTTGATTCTGCGGAAGGAGCAAGAGAGTTGATTCAAAGTGGTAAGAATGGATATTTAATTAAGAATAGAAGTTATACTGCATTTTTAAAGAAAGTAGAAGATTTAATAGAAAATAAAGAAGAAAGAAAGAAAGTTGGTAAAGTTTCAAGAGAAGGGGTTAAACAATATACTTGCGATGTAGTTAGTAAACAATGGATAGAATTAATAGAAGAGAGTTGATAAAATGAAAGATAAGAAAATATTGTTTATTTCCTCAACAGGAGGACATTTAGTTGAAATGATGCAGTTAAAGGATATGTTTAATGATTACGATTATCATATTATAACTGAAAAGACAAAATCTAATTTAAAGATGAAAGAAACTTATAAAGATAAGATTAATTTTTTAGTATATGGTACTAAAGATCATATGTTAACTTATCCATTTAAGTTACTATATAATTGTTTTAAAAGTTTATTTTTATATATTAAAATTCATCCTGATTATATTATTACAACAGGAGCTCATACAGCAGGACCAATGTGTTGTATAGGAAAATTATTAGGAAGTAGAATTATTTATATTGAATCATTTGCGAATATGAGTACTAAAACAATTACAGGAAGATGTATTTATCCTTTTGCGGATAAGTTCATTGTACAATGGGAGAGTATGAAAGAATTATATCCTGATGCTGATTTTGGGGGGTGGGTGTTCTAATGATATTCGTTACACTAGGAACTCAAGATAAAGATTTCTCGAGATTATTAAAAGCAATTGATAAAGAAATTGAAAAGGGAACAATAAAAGAAAAAGTAATTGTTCAAGCAGGACATACAAAATATGAATCAAAAAATATGGAAATATTTGATTTGATTCCAACAGATGAATTCAATGAAATAATAGAAAAATGTGATTTAATTATTACTCATGGTGGAGTAGGAAATATACTAAGTGCGATAAAGAAAAATAAACCAGTTATTGCAGCAGCAAGATTAAAGAAATTTAAAGAACATACAAACGATCATCAAAAACAAATTATTGGGGAGTTCACAAAACAAGGTTATATTTTAGAATTAAGAGACTTTGGTAAAGTTGGAAAGATGATTGAAAAAGCTAAAACATTTAAAGCAAAGAAATTTAAAAGTAATACTAAAAATATGATTAAATTGATTGAAGATTATATTGAGGAAGATAATCATACTTCGTGGTTTAATAAATGTAGAGAAGTATTAATGTATTTATTATTTGGAGGATTAACTACTTTAGTAAATATATTATCATTCTTTATACTTAGAAAGTTAAGTGTAGGAGTTTATGTTAGTAATTTAATTGCTTGGGTAGTAGCTGTTTTATTTGCTTTTATTACGAATAAGTTATTTGTATTTGAAAGTAATGATAAGAGTAAGAGTGGTAAAGAATTAATTTCATTCTTCGGATTTAGAATTTTATCACTTGGAGTAGATATGGGAGCAATGTATTTATTATTACAAGTTATAAATACAGGTGAAGTATTTGCGAAGATTATTGCGAATGTAATAGTTATTATTTTAAATTATATATTTAGTAAATTATTTGTATTTAAAAAGTAGGGGATAGTATGGCAAAAGAAAAAATATCAATAGTTGTTCCTTGTTATAATGAGGAGGAAGCGTTACCTTTATTTTATAAAGAGATTTGTAAAGTTGCTAAGGATATGAAAACTGTTGATTTTGAATTTTTGTTTATCAATGATGGTAGCAAAGATAGAACTTTAGAGTTGTTGAAGGAGTATGCTAAAAAAGACAAAAGAGTCAGATTTATTTCTTTTTCAAGAAATTTTGGAAAAGAAGCAGGAATGTATGCGGGATTATCTAATGTTGTAGGTGATTATGCTGCAATTATGGATGTTGATATGCAAGATCCTCCTGAAATGATTAAAGTTATGTATAAATTAATTCAAGATGAAGGTTATGATTGTGTAGCATTATATACGAAGAGTCATGATGATTATGGATTTATTAGAAAATTCTTAACTTCTTGTTGGTATAAATTAATTGGAGCAATTTCTTCAATTAAACAAGTTCCAGGTGCAAGAGACTTTCGATTAATGAAAAGAAGAATGGTTGATTCTATTGTTGATATGGGAGAATATAATCGTTATATAAAAGGTATTTTTGGTTATGTAGGTTTTGAAACTAAATGGATTGATTATAGATCGCCTGATAGAGTAGCAGGAAAATCTAAGTATAGTTTAATTAAATTATTTAAATATGCCATGGAGGGAATAGTTGCTTTTTCAACAACTCCACTTGTAATTTCTGCTTTTATTGGAATTATCTTTTGTTTAATTGCTTTTATTGCAATTGTTGCGATTATAGTAAAGACATTAGTATATGGTGATCCTGTTAGTGGATGGCCATCACTTGCTTGTATTATTATATTTATGGGCGGCATTCAATTGTTCTTTTTTGGAATAATGGGAATGTATTTATCGAAAACTTATTTAGAGGTAAAGAAACGTCCAATTTATATTTCAAAAGAAACTGAGAAGGATTTATAAAAAGTATCTATTTTTATTGGGTACTTTTTTTATTTTGGGGTATACTTTTATGACAAAATTTGATAAAATTGTAGGCAGGTGATAGTAATGAAGTCAAAAAAATTAGGTTTAGCAATATTAATGATAAGTATTGTAATGATTATTTCTGGTACAGTATGTGCCTTTGTAGTATCTTTGAAAGCAGATAGAGAAGCTACACAAGCTAGAATGTTAGTTGTTAATGATGAGTTTGAAAACTTTAATCAAAGTGTTTCTGCTTTTGAAACAGAAAGAGAAGCTTTATATACACAATATTTAGGAAATGTATTCTATGATACTTTAGCTAAAGATGATACTATGTTAAAAGAAAAACTAAGTAATTATGAAAGTGTTGTAGATGGTATAGCTAAACAAGTTAAGACTATGGATGGATTATGTAAAGATGTTTATTATCCTGATAGTAGTGTTAATAGTAAATGTAGTGATTATAAATTAGTTTATGAACAAGTTATGAATTACTTTGTTAGTGATGTTGGAGTTTATAACAATACAATTAAGACTTTTAATGAACAATATGCAAAAAACAATAATAAATTAGTTAATTATGAAACAAAAAAAGATTATATAGATTTTAATAAAGATGGAGCGTTTGACGGAAAAGAAGTGAAGTAAGATGGGTTTATTTAAAAAAGGTGAGAAAAAAGAAAAAGTAGTTAAAGAAAAAAAAGTTAAGGAAAAGAAACCAAAAGAGAAAAAGAAATGGTCTTTAAAAAAGAAAGTTATAGTTATCTTTTCTACACTTTTTGTTGTTGGAGCTGGAAGTTTTACATTCTTATTCTATGGTCCATGGAGTGGATTTAGAGATTTTTGGATTACTAGTGCAATGACTACAATGAGTCATCAGTATTTAGCTACTTGGTTTTATAGTGATGAAACTATCCAAGAAGTATTACAATCAAATAGTATTATTGAATCTGGAGATGTAAGTAACCCTGATGCAATTCAGTTTAAACAATATACTACAACAATTTATAGAAATAAGTATGAAAAAGAAGTATTACAAAAAGATCCAGGTAATGATTTATATAAATTAATAAAAATAAGTGGAAAAACCTATAAAGGATTTTTAGTAGTAGTTTATGATCCTTCAAAAATAAGTGTTGCGACTACTGCATATTTAGGTCAACGTGGACAAGATATCTTAACAGTTGCGAAGAGAGAGAATGCAGTTATTGCGATGAATGCTGGAGGTTTTTATGATCCTGATTGGAATTCTAATGGTGCATTACCACATGGTACAGTATTCTCAAAAGGTAAAGTAGTTAGTGATTATACTGATGCTAAAATGGGTGGAGGATTCATTGGATTTACAAAAGAACATAAGCTAGTTTTAGGTAATATGAGTAAGAGTCAAGCAATTGCTACAGGATATAGAGATGCAGTTGAATTTGGACCATATTTAATTGTAAATGGTAGAAGATCATTTATTAGAGGAAATGGTGGATGGGGAATTGCTCCTCGTACTGCTATTGGACAAAGAAAAGATGGTATCGTATTAATGTTAGTTATTAATGGACGTTTAGCTACAAGTCTTGGAGCTGATATGGTAGACTTAACAGATATTATGGAAAGATATGGTGCATATAATGCTGCTAACTTAGATGGAGGAAGTTCTTCTGAGTTAGTAATAAATCATAAAATCATAAATACACCTGTTGCTGGTGGTAAGTATGGTTTAAGAGATATGTCTACATTCTGGATTGTAAAGAAATAGAAATTTAGAAACATCTAGAAGTAGATGTTTCTTTTTATATATTTAGGAGGAAATAAAATGATATGGTTATTAAATATAAGTAGTTATTGTAATGATCCTGGTCTTGCTTCAATACTTGCTATAGTTAAGAAGTTTATGAATATACTTTGGATTATTGGTCCAATACTTGCAATTATTGGTGGAGGTATTGCTTTATTTAAGTTAATGAGTAATCCTGAAGAAAAGAAGTATAAAACTCTATTTAAAAATATGATAATTGCCCTAATAATGTTATTTTTTATACCAGTTATTGTGAATGTTGTAATGCAAATGTTTGATGGTCAATTTGAACTTGCTAGTTGCTGGAATCAGGCAGAGGCTATGAGTGAGATTACTGGACAAGAATCTCATTATATTGATCCAAGTGGTAAACCAAAGAATCCTATTTATACTGATCCTAGTAAGTATCAAACTGGTACTAAGGAACCTGAAAAGACAAATGCTTCTTATCATAAGAATTCAGTAAATAGAATTAGATATAATGTTTATTATCAAAATGATAGTAGATGGGGAAGTGTTAAATATCCAAGTGGTTCTACTATTAATGAAATTGGATGTATGATTAGTTCAATTGCTGTTGTAACGTCATCTGTTGATAGTAGTGTTACTCCAAAGACTGTATTTGATTCTGGTCATAGACATAGTTATCCACGTAATGCTATTAATAGTTTATCTAATGGCGCATTTAATTGTGTTGCTGGAAAAACGGATGCAGGTAGTATTAAGAATGCACTTGCTGGTGGAAAAGTAGTAGTTATTAAAGTGTATGGTTCTAAAAAAGGTGGAAAGAGTACATATACAACCTCTCAACATTATATGGCACTTTTAGATTATAAAGATGGAAATGTATTTGTTGGAAATGGTTATTCAACAGGTGGTACTGGTGTTGCGGGATGGCATAATGCTAATAATGTTTTAGTATCTGTTAATGAAGCGGATTATTGTACGCCAACACAAAAAGTATTAAGTAAATATGGTGGTTAAAAAGTTCTTTGTTGAAAGAACTTTTTTTGTTTGTTATAATCTTGTTGTGAAGTTATTTTAAAGGGATGATAATATGATGACGTTTATTTTAGCATTAAGTGGTAATTGTACTGACCCAGGTCTTGCATCATTACTTGCTGTTGCAAAAAAGTTTATGAATATATTATGGATTGTTGGACCTATCCTTGCAATAATTGGTGCGGGAATTGCTTTTTATAAGTTAATGAGTAATCCTGAGGAAAAGAAGTATAAATCTATATTTAAGAATATGATAATTGCCCTAATTATGTTATTCTTAGTACCAGCTATTGTGAATGTGGTAATGAGATTGTTTGATGGTAAGTTTGATATTGCTAGTTGTTGGAATCAAGCAGAAACTATTTATGAAACATCTAGTCAAGATTCTCATTATATTGATCCAAATGGTAAACCAAAGAATCCTATTTATACTAATCCTGAGGATTATAAGACTGGTACTAAAGATAATAGTAGTACTGATTCAGCATCTAGTGATATTTCTGAAAATACAACAGTATCTACACCTACAACAACTCCATCTACAAAGAAACTAATATTTGTAGGAGACTCTAGGACAGTAGGGATGCAAAGCGCTGTTGGAGATTTAGGTAAGAATGATGTATGGAGTTGTCAATCATCAATGGGATTAGATTGGTTAAAAAGTGAAGGAATACCTAATATAGAAAATCAAATTACTGAAGGAAGTCATATAATTATATTAATGGGAGTTAATGATTTACATAATGCAGATAAATATGTAAGTTATATTAATGGGTTAGTTTCAACAGTAAATAGTAAAGGTGGTAAACTATACTTTGTTTCAGTAAATCCTACTAATAGAAGTGCTGATTATTTAAATGATGATATAGATGCATTTAATTTAAAGTTAAAAAATGGATTGTCTAGTTATGTAAAATATATAGATACAAATACATTTTTAATTAATAATGGATTCTCTTCAAGTGATGGAGTTCATTATACTGTAACTACTTATAAACAAATATATACTTTAATAAAAGGTAGTCTTTAAACTTCATTTATGAAGTTTTTTTTGTTATAATTTATTTGTAGTTTATAAGGAGGATATATGGCAAGAATTAGAAGAAGAATTAAGAAAAAAATAATTATATTTTTAGTTATATTTTTAATTTTAGTTGGTATAGGTACTGGAGTAGGTGTTTATCTTTATAAACAACATAAAGAAGAATTAAGAATTGCTTATGAAAAAGAAATGACAGAAAAAGTAAAGAGTCATTATAATGATATAGTTGAGGTTACTAAAGAAACACCATTATATGAAAAAGTTAATAATAAGTATATAGAAGTTGGAAGCATTGGAACTTCTGAAGTTGTTTCTTTAGAGGAAGAAAAGATTACTTTTGAAACTAAGTATTTTAAAATTAAAGAACTTGGATATTATGTTAAATATCAAGATGTTAAGAAAGCAGAAAAATTAATAGAAAAAAGTGATAGATATAAAAATTATTTATTGTTTAATGAGAATATTGTTACTAAGGAGAATAGTAGATTATTAAGAGATGGAAAAGTTGTTTATACATTAAAGAAAAGTTTAGATAAACCAATTATTATGAAAGATGATAAAGGTTATTATATTGAAGAATTTGGGGAAATGTTATTTGTATCTAAAGATGATGTTGAAAAGACTTATAAAGTTAATAATACAAATGCAGTAGAGGCAAGTGGTATTCCTGTTACAGTTTATCATTTTATATATTTGGAGGGTGATAAGAGTTGTAATGAAGGGATATGTCATTCAGAAAAACAAATTAAAGAACATTTTAATTATTTAAGAAATAATAAGTTTTTTACTATGAATACTACTGAATTAAGACTTTATTTAGAAGGTAAATTAAGAGTACCTAAAAAATCAATTTTAATTACAATTGATGATGGTGCTAGAGCACATAACTTTGTCCCATTACTTGAAGAATATAAAATTAATGCAACATTATTTTTAATTAGTAGTTGGTATCCAAAAAGTAAGTTTAAATCAGATTATATGGAGATTGCTTCACATACACATAATTTACATACTCCAGGAGTTTGTTCTGGAGGACAAGGTAGTCCTTTGAAATGTTTAGATAAGACTAAGTTAGTTGCTGATTTAAAGAAAAGTAGAGAAACATTAGATGGAACTGAAGCATTCTGTTATCCATTCTATGAATATAATGATTATGCAATTTCTGCATTAAAAGAAGCGGGATTTAAGATGGCATTTATGGGAGGATATAGAAAAGCTAAAAGAGGAGATAATTTATTTTTAATACCTAGAATACCTTTAAATAGAAATACTACTTTACAACAATATGCTGCATATATTAATTAGGAAATTGAAATTTCCTAATTTTTTTGTTAAAATATGTAGTCGATTGGAGGAGATAGTATGCGAAAAAATGTGGAAGAATTTTTTCTTAGTATGAAAGAACCTAATTTTTTAGCAATGAAGTTATTATTAGAACTATTTAAAAAGTTTGAATATGATTCTTGTAGTAGAAGAATAGTTGATAATTTAAATATATTATCTCCTTATGAGATTAGACTTATTTATTCAAAGGGTCCTGATAATTACATGTTTGTTTCACCAGAAATTGAGAGAGTTGAATTTGGAATTACAAGCAGTTGTAGTGAGAGGATAATGTGTCATGAAGTTGGTCATTTAGTTTTAGATTTATATGCAAGAGGAGAAGTTCCAGAAGAGTTTGAAGAAATTAATTTAATGTGTCAGAAGAAGCTTATGAAAAGAAGTAAACTTGTGAGGGAATTATTGGGAGCTTATAGAGATGATACATATGATAATTTAATTGAAGATAGAGATAGTATTATGGATTTTTATAATAATAATCCTAGTGAAAAGGAATTATATTTTATAGAATATCCTGAAAAAACAGAAGAAGATTTAAAAGAAGAACTTATATTAGAGCATAATGAATTAGTTTCGGCAACAAATGTAAATATAGATAATTATAATAGAGTTGCGAATATTATTGATGCAATATTTCACGGTGATAATCCATTTTGGTTGGAGTACGGTAATGAAGATATTGATCCTATTTTGGCAATGCATAATGATGAGTATTTTGAAAAGGGTGATTTTGGACCTTCTGTTTTAGGTTTTGAGGAACAATTTGCAGATTATTTAGTTTTAAGAACTTTTCCTGAAGAGATGGCAGAAGCAAATCAGGTATTAAGAGATTTATTAGGTGATGAATGGTTTACAATGATGGATAATTACTATGATAAAGTTACTAGTAGAATAAGTGAGAAAGGAAAAGTTTATCAGCATAAATAAAATGAATTTCATACTGAAATTCTTTTATTTTGTTGTAGTTTGATATATAATTAATTATAGTGAAAGGATTGGTACTATGAAGAGAATAATGGATGGTAATGAAGCATGTAGTTATGTTTCGTATAATTTTACAGAGGTAGCAGGAATATATCCAATTACTCCAGCTTCACCTATGGCAGAATTAACAGATAAATGGAGTAATGAAGGAAAGAAAAATTATTTTGATACACCAGTTAGAGTAGTAGAGATGCAAAGTGAAGCAGGGGCTGCAGGAATGGTTCATGGATCACTTTTATCTGGATGTTTAACTACTACTTATACTGCAAGTCAAGGTCTTTTATTAATGCTTCCAAATATGTATAAGATTGCAGGGGAATTACTACCTTGTGTTATAAATGTTGCGGCAAGAAGTTTAGCAACTCATGCATTATCTATCTTTGGTGATCATCAAGATATATATGCAGCTCGTAGTACTGGTTTTGCAATGCTTGCATCTAGTTCAGTTCAACAAGTTATGGATTTAACTGGAGTTGCCCATTTAGCGGCGATTAAAGGAAGAGTTCCTTTTGTTAATTTCTTTGATGGATTTAGAACTAGTCATGAATTACAAAAAGTAGAAGTAATTGATACAGATAAGTTAAAAAAATTAATAGATGAAAAAAGTTTAAATGAATTTAGAGATAGAGCACTTAATCCAAGTAAACCATTAATTCGTGGAACTGCACAAAATGAAGATATTTATTTCCAAGCAAGTGAAGTTAGAAATAGTTATTATGATAAAGTTCCAGATATAGTTAATGACTATATGCAAGAAATTAATAAGATTACTGGAGAAGATTATAAGCCATTTAATTATTATGGTAGTAAGACTGCTACTAAAGTTATAGTTGCGATGGGATCTGTTTGTGAGACTATTCGTGAAACAATTGATTATTTAGTTGATGTTAAAAATGAAAGTATAGGACTTGTAGAAGTTCATTTATATAGACCATTTAGTACAAAGTATTTCTTAAAGAGTTTACCTAAGACTGTTAAGAAGATTGCAGTACTTGACAGAACTAAAGAACCAGGATCTGCTGGAGAACCACTTTATTTAGATGTTATTAAGACAATTAAAGATGTAGATGCTAAAGTAGCAGTTTATGGTGGTAGATATGGTCTTTCAAGTAAGAATACTACACCTGCTATGATTAAAGGTATTTATGACTTTTTAGATACAAGAGAAGTTCATAATAACTTTACTGTAGGTATAAATGATGATGTTACTAATTTAAGTATTAATTATGATAAGAAATTTTCTATACCAAGTAAGAATATAGAATTTTTGGTATATGGATTTGGTAGTGATGGTATGGTTTCTGCTTCTAAGGATTTAATGAAGATAACAGGAACTTATACAAATGCTTATGTACAAGGATATTTCCAATATGATTCTAAGAAGAGTGGTGGAGTTACTATTTCTAATTTAAGATTTAGTAAGAAACCAGTAAAATCTAGTTATTATGTTGAGAAAGCAAGTTTAGTAGTTTGTACAAAAGATTCTTATTTGAAAAAGTTAAGAATGTTAGAAAAGATAAATACTAAGGGTGTATTTGTTGTTAATACAAGTAAAAGTCCTGATGAAATTCTTGCTATGATGAGTAGTCATGATAAGAAGATATTACAAAGTAGAAATATTAAGATGTTTATTATAGATGCTGATAGTATTGCAAGAGAAGCAGGTATTCCTGGTAAGATTAGTGCAATTATGGAAGTATTAATCTTTAAGTTAGGAAAGATAGTAGATGCTACTTTTGCAATTCAAAAGATTAAAGAAAATCTTGCTGTTAGATTTAGTAATAAGGGAGGAGACATTGTTACTAAAAATATTAAGGCAATTGATGCTAGTTTAGAAAGTTTAGTACCAGTTAAACTTCCATATGTTGATTTTGTTGATGAGATAAATGTTAAGAAAACTATTTTCCAAGTAATTGATTCTATGGAAGGAGATAGTTTACCAGTAAGTAGTTTTATTAAGAGTCCTGATGGAGCGATGGAGGCAGGAACTTCTAAGTTTGATAAGAGAGATGTTTCAGATATTGGACCATGTTATAACTCAGAGAATTGTATTTCATGTAATTTATGTTCATTAGTTTGTCCACATGCAGTAATTAGACCTTTCTTGCTTAATGAGAAAGAAGTAATTGATGCTCCGGAATCCGTAACTAATAATTTAATTGATGCGAATATTAAAGATCAAAATTATAAATTTAGTATTGGTGCAAGTTTAGAAGATTGTACTGGTTGTGGATTATGTAGTGAAGTATGTCCTGGTAAGAAGGGTGCTAAAGCTATTGTAATGAAAGCTAAGGACGAGTTAAAGAAACTTAAAAAGGATGAAGAATATAAGTATTTATTTAATGAAGTTAGTGAAAAGAAAGATGTAATGCCAACTAATACAGTTAAAGGTAGTCAATTTAAACAACCTAAGTTTGAATTTCCTGGTGCTTGTGCTGGATGTGGAGAAACACCTTATCTAAAACTTCTAACACAATTATTTGGAGATAGAATGGTTGTTGCTAATGCAACTGGATGTTCTTCTATATATGGAGCTTCTATGCCAAGTATGCCATATTCTATACCATGGGCTAATTCATTATTTGAAGATAATGCAGAATTTGGTTATGGTATGAAAATTGCTGATGAAGTAATGAAGAAAAGAATTTCAAATATGATTTTATCTAATATGAAATCAGTTAAGAAGAGTGAAGCAGATATTTATAAAAATTATGCTGAAAATAATAATGAAGAAAACGCTTCTAAATTACTAGAAGTAATTGATGAAACAAAGATAGAAGGTTTAGCAAATTTAAAAGACTTTATTATGCCAAGATCAGTTTGGATGATAGGTGGAGATGGTTGGGCTTATGACATTGGTTATAATGGAATTGACCATGTTCTTGCGAATCGTGAAAATGTTAATATATTAGTACTTGATACAGAAGTATATTCTAATACAGGTGGCCAAGCTTCTAAGTCTACTAGAACTGGAGCAGTTGCGAAGTTTGCTTCTAATGGTAAGGAAACTGCTAAGAAAGATTTAGCGAAGATTGCTCTTACTTATCCACATGTATATGTAGGAACTATTTCACTAGGTGCTAATCCAACTCAAGCAATTAAAGTATTAAAAGAAGCAGAAAGTTATGATGGACCAAGTATAGTTATTGCTTATGCACCATGTATAGCACAAGGAATAATTAAAGGAATGAAGAATTCTATTCAAGAAGAAAAAGATGCTACATTATCTGGATATTTCCCATTATTCCACTATAGTCCAGTAACTGGAGAATTTAAGTTGGATTCTCAAGCAGACTTTTCTAAATATGAAGAATTTATTAATGGAGAAGATAGATATAAATCACTTAGTAAATTAACAAAGAATTCTAAAGAAATGTTAGAAGAAAATAAAAAGAACGCTGAGGCAAGATATAAGTATTATCAAGAACTTGCAGGTAAAGAAAAAGAGTAGTCAAAAGACTACTTTTTCTTGTTTGTAAAGACTATATCAAAACAGTGTTAATTAGTTGTAAATTGATTTAAATTTTTCTCTATGGTAAACTGATATTATGATAGGAAGATAGGAGAAAAATATATGAAAAAAACAATTAAATATTTAGTGTTTTCATTATTAATGTTATTTGGTTTTTCATTAAATGTTAATGCAGAAACATTACCAGCAGCAGTAGACGGAAAAATAACATTAGATAAAGATTATACAATTGATGCTTGGAATTTAAATCCAACAAAAAATATTAAAGTTTTTGATTTGAATAATCATACTTTAACTGTAAATGGGCAATTAGGTATTGAACTTCCATGTGAAATTAAGAATGGAACTATTGTTAGAGGAAGTTCATTTGCATCTGGTCCGATAATTAGAATTAAACCTTTAGAAGATGGAACTGTTACTTTAAAGAATATTGTGGTTGATGGGAATAAAGTTCAAACAACAGAGGGTTATGGACAAGGAATTTTTATTGTTGATCAGTCTAGTGTTATATTAGATAATGTAACATTAAAAAATAATTATGCAACTAACTCTGTATTTGGTGCAGCCTTATATGCAACAAGAGTAAAAAATATAACAATTAAAAATAGTAATATTTATGATAATAAAGCTGAAGCATCTGTTAATGGTAATGGTGGGGGACTTTTAATTGTAAATTGTGATAGCTTAGAAATTATTAATTCTAAAGTATATAACAATAGTTCTGTTAAATCAGCAACTGTTTATTTAGATGGTGTTAAAAATTTTGTTTTTGACAAAGATAGTATTGTACAAAACAATAATGCTGAAGCTGCGGCCGGAATTCGCATTTATAATTCTAATGCAACTATTTCTGGGACTATAGAAGGAAATAAGTCACTTGCTGATAATGGTGGAGGAATTTATACACATTTTTTAGATGATACTTATAAAAATTATGTTGTAAGAATTACAGAAACTGCTAAGATTATTAATAATACATCAGCATTCGCAGGTGGAGGATTATATGTTAATTCTTACAAAAATATTGTTCCTGGTAAAGTAATTATTGATGGTGCAACATTTAGTGGTAATAAAGCATTAGGTACAGTTGATGCATCTGATGGATTATATAAAGATATTGGTGGAGGAGCTATTGCTGTTGCTCGTGGTATCTTAGAAATTAATGATATTAAGATGAGTGGTAATACTGCAAGTGCTAATAAAGGTAATTCAATTATTGTTTCTCATGCTAATGGAAATGCAAATGGTGGAAAACTTACTATTAATGGCGGTGAGTTTGATAACTCAATTGATTTAGGTGTAGGAAGTATTGTTGTTAATGGTGGCTCTTTTAAAACTGATATTAGTATGTTTTTAGGAAATAAATTAGCTGTTAAGAAAACAGAAAATGGTTATGAAGTTATTGATAATACAACCTTAAATAATGGTAATGTTACATTTGATAATGATGCTGCTATGGATAATAATTATGAATTAGTAGTTACTGAAAAAGAAGCAGATAAAGAACTTGTTAGTGATATTAAATCTGTAATTACAAAAGAAGCTAAAGGTGCTAAAGATATTAATGTTCTTGCAATGTACGATATTTCAGTAAGTGATGGAACAAGTGAAGTTGAAATGAAAGATGGTAATTATAGAATTACTATTAACTTAGATGAAAGATTATTAAAATATAATTCATACGCTGGAGTATATGTTGATGATGATGGTAATGTAGAATATTTACCAGTAGAAGTAAAAGATGGTAAAGCAGTTATTATTACTGGTCATTTAAGTACATACGGAATTGTTGGATATAATATATCAAATCCAGCAACAAACTCTAATGCAGAGGTAATTGTAAGTATTATACTATTTGTATTAATGTTTGTAGGTATTGGATTTGGAATGAAAAAGCAAGAAACTAATGCTTAAAAATATATAAACAAAAAAAGAGACGTCGGCCACGTCTCTTTTTGTTTTTTATCTAAGAGGTTGCACCCCCTGAGAGGCAACCTCCAAAAAGAATAAAAAGGGGTTGGCTAGTGTGATACTAGCGACCAATTCGCCTAATTCCGAATTGGTGATTACTATACTAATCGAAGTTGGTTGTTTTGTCAACAAAAATTGTGAAAAAAGTTAAAAAAGTTGTATTTTTGTTGGTATTATTGGGGATTATTAGGTTTTTCTTAAATAAATTGTTGAAAAAAGTTAAAAAGTATTAGTGTATTTTTTCGTTTTGTGTTATAATAGGCCAAGAAGGAAGTGATACCTAGTGACAGAGTTGAAAGATGTTAAAAGTATTGGACCGAAGTCCCTTTCTTTATTAAATAAAATTAATATTCATACAATAGAAGATTTAGTGACTCATTATCCATTTAGATATGATGTTTTAGAGAGAAATGACTTATCTGAAGTAGAAGATGGTGGGAAGATTATAATAGATGGTAAGGTAGAAAGTGTACCTATACTTATGAGGTTTAAAGCTGGTTTAAATAAAATGAATTTTAGACTAGTTACACCTAGTGGTGTCGTAGGTGTTTCTATCTTTAATAGGGCATTCTTAAAGAGTCAACTAACTGTAGGAACAGGAATTACTGTTATTGGTAAATTAGATAAGAGTAAGAATGTTATTACAGCATCTGATATAAAGATGGGAGTATTATCTAATAAAGTAAGAATTGAACCAGTATATCATTGTACAAGTGGTTTAACTAATAAAAACATTTCAACTTTTATAAATATGGCATTACTTATGCACGGTAAAGAAATACCTGATTATATACCAAATGAATATATAGAAAAATATAATTTTTTAAATAAGAAGACAGCACTTAATGTTATACATAATCCTTCAACTAGTGAGAAGTTAAAAGAAGTAACAGTTAGACTTAAATATGAAGAATTATTTGAATTTATGTTTAAGATTAATTATTTGAAACAACAAAATAAAAAAGAAAAGAATGGGTTAGAAAGAGTTATTGATCGTAATATGATTGATAAATTTATTAAGACTATTCCATTTGAACTTACAGGTGATCAATTAAAAGCAGTAGATGAAATTATTGGTGATTTAGAAAATCCTAGTAGGATGAATAGATTATTACAAGGTGATGTTGGTAGTGGTAAGACTATTGTGGCATTTATTGGAATGCTTGCTAACCATTATAGTGGTTATCAAAGTGCTTTAATGGCACCAACTGAAATACTTGCTATGCAACATTATTTAAATTTAAAGAAATTTTTAGAAAAAGAAGATATTCGCATTGAATTATTAACTGGTTCTACTACTAAGAAAGATAAGACTGAAATATATAAAGGTCTTAAAGATGGTAGTATTCATATGGTTATTGGTACACATGCTTTAATTCAAGATGAAGTAGAGTATCATAACTTAGGTTTAGTTATTACAGATGAACAACATAGATTTGGTGTACATCAAAGAGCAAACTTACAAAATAAAGGAATTAAACCAGATGTACTTTATATGAGTGCAACTCCAATTCCTAGAACTTATGCATTAACAATATTTGGAGATATGGATGTTTCTACTATTAAAGAAAGACCTAAGGGTAGACAAAAAATTGATACATATTTAAAGAGTAATGCAGAAATTAAAGAAGTACTTGGAATGATGTATGACGAATTAAAAGCAGGTCATCAAGTTTATGTTATTGCACCACTTATTGAAGAAAGTGAGAATTCAGATTTAACTAATGTATGTGAATTAAGAGATAAAATGAAACTTGCTTTTGGTGAGCATTATAAGATTGATATTGTTCATGGTAAAATGTCTAGTGGAGCTAAGGACTTAATTATGGAACAATTTAAAAATAATGAAGTTCAAATACTTATTTCAACAACTGTTGTTGAAGTAGGTGTAGATGTTCCTAATGCAACAACAATGGTTATTTTTGATGCAGATAGATTTGGTTTATCAACATTACATCAATTAAGAGGAAGAGTTGGAAGAGGTACTTCTAAGAGTCAATGTATCTTAATTAGTGATAGTGATGCTGAAAGATTAAAGATAATGGAAACTGTAGATGACGGTTTTGAAATTAGTGAAGAAGATTTTAAATTAAGAGGACATGGAGATTTGTTTGGTACTAAACAAAGTGGAGATATGGCATTTAAGATTGCTAGTATTAAGTCTGATTATAAGATATTACTTCAAGCTAAGAAAGATTCTAAAGAATATTTATTAAATAAAGAAACTGATAATGATGAATTAAAGATTAAATTAATTAATTCAATTACTAAAGGTTAGTAGAAAGTAAACTTCTACTAATCTTTTTATTTTTTTAAATAATGATATAATTATATTAATGGGAGTGAGTATTATGAAAAAAAATATGGGTGAATATAACGAAGGATTAAAGAGATTATATGGTTCTTTTAGAAAAAGATTTGGATTAGAGTATTCTGAAACATTAGAATATGCTGATAGTAATCTTGATGATAATAGTTATGCAATCTTATATTTTTCTAGTGATATTACTTATAGTAAGGAATTTATTGAGGAAATTAATTCTACTGGAGTAGGACAAGCATATGGATTTTATAGAGAAGGGCCTATGGTAAGTAGTGTTGAAGAAATTAAAGAAGCTATACCAAGAATAGTTGGTGATGGTGGAAATAAATTTATATTTGTAGAATTAGGGGAAAGATCTAGATTTAGACTTGAAAATATTAATAAAACTGTGTTTATGAAACTTGGTAGAGAACAAGGAGAATTATTTTTAGATATTGTTAAATCTAGAGAATATATAGATGATGAAGTTATTAGAGGAATGAAAACTTGTGATAAAGAAGATTTTAATATTCTTTATAATGATTTATTTAAAAAAAGATGGGAAACGAGAGGTGACATTTTTGTTAAAAATTATAAATTAAGTAATTTTGATATTTCTACTATTTGTAATAGATATAATAATTTTGGAGCTTACCTTTGTTTTAAAAAGGAAAAGTTAGTTGGATTTTTATTGTATGAGTTTAAAGAAGAAAATGAAGCTGGTCTTTTAGATAAAAGATATTTAACTGTAAGAGATATTTATGTGTTAGAAGAATATAGAAGACAAGGTATTGCGACAAGAATGTTTAGGGAAGTTATGCAGATAGCTAGTAAGTCTTATACTAAGAAGGTAAGATTTAAAACTTGGATGATGGACGAGGATATTGTTGGATTTATTAGTTCTTTAAATAATAAACCATTATATACTGTTTATGAAATAGAACTTTGATTTGTGTAAATAAAAAAATATTTTATGTTAAGCAATTGACAATTTTTAGAATATCCTTTATGATTAAGATGCGTGATGGTTTTAGATCACGCCGATATCTCTCACGGTTTAATGTGAGAGTATATTCAACCGAACCCCCTGAATGGTCGCCGAGAGGCGGCCTATTTGTTTGCCTAATATAATTAGGCCTTTTTTTATTTTTATGATATTATATTAGTGTATATAGTTGGAGATTTTTATGAAGAAATTATTAAAAGATAATATTGGAGAAATAATTACTTTTTTTATTACAGCATTTGTTTTGTTAGTAATATTTAAAATAACTGGATTATTTGAATATACTGCTATGATTAGTGATTTAAAATCACAGGTTTATCCTTTGCTTGAACATTTAAAAGAGGGTATTAGTTTATTTGATTTTAGTTTAGGTGTCGGTGATAGTTTATTAGGAATACTTTATTATTATATTTTGTCTCCATTTAATATACTTTACTTTTTTATAAAAGATCCAAATATAGCTTTTATTACAATTATTGTTTTAAAGTCGTCTTTTTCAGCATTGTGCTGTTATAAGTTTTTAAAATATCAAAATAATAATGGAAAGAAAATATATTTATTATTATTTTCTATGATGTATGCATTATCGTCTTATTTTATATCTTATAATATGGTAATTGAATTTTTAGATGCGTATATTTTGTTTCCTTTAGTACTTTTAGGTATTGATAAGATAATAAAAGAAAAGAAATGTTTATTGTATATAATTTCTTTTATGTTAGTTATTTTTACAAATTACTATTTTGCTTATATGATGTGTATTTTTATATTTATATATTTTAATTATAAAAATTATGTTGAATATAAAGAAAAAGATATTGTTAAGAAAAACTTAATGTTTATTTTATTATCTGGTCTTGTTTGTTTATCTATGAGTTTTATTATTTTACCTATGATTTTAGAAATAGGAAGTTATTCAAGAGGAGTAGAAGGGTTATTTGGTGGAGAGTCTTTTGAAGTTTTATTTAAATTAGGAGATATATTTAATCATTATCTTATTGGTAATTTAAGTAATATTGGAGTTATTAATCCATATCATTTTTATATATATACTTCGGTTGTTGTATTTCCACTTATTTATTTCTATTATTTAAATAAAGATATAAGTAAAAGAGAAAAAATTGGAAGTACTTTAATATTGTTTATATTATTAATCTCTATAGGTTTTAATTATATTAATTATATATGGCATGGTTTTGGATCTCCTGTTGGATTTAATGGTAGATTTACATTTATGTTTATATTATTTATTATAATGATTTGTTATAAGTCTATTAGTTGTTTAAAAAAATTTGCGTTAAAGCATTATATTATTATATTTTCTAGTATTTATATTTTAATAACATTATATTCTATTATTATGTTTCCAAGACTGATTAGTATAGAGCTTTTAGCCAGTTTTATTGCAATATATATTTTTGTAATTATAATGGCTTTACTTTTTAAAAAATATAAATTTAATATTCAACATTATTTAGTTGGTTTAGTAATAATATTTGGTGTTTATATAGTAGGTGCTTTATTATTTAAATTAGATTTTACAGTCTTATTAAAATTATTAGGTGCATATTTTTGTATATTCTTAATAAATGTTATTAATAGTAAGAGAAACTTTAAAGTTAAGCAATTTCTATTATTATTTTGTTTTATATTTATTCCAATTGGTATTTATTCGATAAGTTCTAATATAGTTTTATTAGAAAAAAGAGTTGTTGTATTTTTGTTATTTTTATTTGTATATATTTGTTTATTCTTTAATGTTTCTAAACAAAAATACTTTAATGTATTGTTTACTTTATTATTAATATTTGAACTTGGGTATAATGGATATTATTATTTAGATAGATTTCCTTATAAGAAAAATAAAGATGATTCTTATGAAAATGTTATTAATTATATAAAGAAAGAAGATAAATCTTTATTTTATAGAATAGAAGACAATGGTAATACTAAGACTGTTAATTATTCTTTATTACATGATTATTATGGAATAGATTATTTTATGTCTACTATTAAAAAAGATTATATGGAGTTTTTTGAAAATTTAGGTGTTAAGAATTATAATACAAGTAATAATTTTTTACTTTATGATGGTTCTAATCATTTGGTATCTTCTTTACTTGGGGTTAAATATTATATAGAAACGTTAGGTCTAGAGAATGATAATTATGAGAAAATAAAGAGAATTGATAAATATGATGTTTATGAAAATATTAATAGTTTGTCTTTAGGATATATGGTTCATTCTGATTTAGAAAAATTAAAATATAAAACTGATGGATTAGAATATCTTAATGATATATATAAGACTATGACTAATAGTAATAATGATATGTTGAGAAAAGAAGAAATTACGGTTATTAATCATAAAGAATTTTTATTTAAAGTTTCTTCTAAAAAAGATTTTTATTTATGGATAGATTTTGATGTTTATGGGTATAATCCAATTGTTTATTTAAATGGAGAAAGATTAGAGAACTATAATGGTACTAATATGTATTATGTTAAAAATAAATATAAAAAAGAAGAAGAGATAAAAGTTTTAGTTGAGTTAGTAGATGAAGAACTTTATAATGAAATTTCAGGATTTTATGTTTATTATTATAATGATGATGTATATCAAGAAAATATTAATATTCTTAAGGATAATAGCTTGAAAGTAACTAGTGTTAATAATGACGGTTTAGAAGGAAAAATACAAGTTGATGAAGATGGTTTGTTATTTCTGTCATGTCTTTATCAAGATAATTTAGATATTTATGTTGATGGAGTGAAACAAGATAAGATTAAATTATTAGATACTTTTATTGGAGTTAATTTGAATAAGGGTGATCATAATATTATTTTGAAATATAATCCAGTGAAATTTTATGTTTCATTTATACCAAGTATTGTTGGTTTAATATTATTAAGTATTTATACTTTATTAAGTTTTTCTAAGAAGAAAAAAAGTAAGAAGGCCTAATTTAATTAGGTCTTTTCTTTTTCTTTATTTTTTAGTAAAATACTACGACGAGGAGGTGATACTATGACTGATATACCTTTTATGTATAGAGAGAAGTTAAATGTTCCACGTAAAGTTAATTTTGGTTTGGAGTTAGAACTTGATAAAGTTAATCCTAATGAAGTATATAAATTAGTTAGAAAAGAGTTTGGTAATACATGGCTTGTAAAGGAAGAAAAAGGGCTTCCTAAGGGTGAAAATGCAGAATTAGTATCACCAGTATTAAATAATACAAAAGAGACGTGGATGATGCTTAAAAAGATGGGAGAATTATTAGAAAGAATTAGTCCGGATTATAATAGATGTAGTTTTCAAGTTAATTTTGATGGAAGTATGTTACCAAGTATTAAAGACAGAGTTAGGTTCTTAAAGTTATATGCTATGTATGAAGATATTATATATAGATTTTCTAAAGGAGAAGATTTAGAATATAGAGATTCATTAGAGATGTATGCATCTCCTATAATTCTTTCTTTAAAAGGTGTTTTAAGTTTAAGTGATAATGCTGCTGTTGAAATGTATACTAATCAAAAGAGATATGGAATTGCATTTAAGGATAAAGATAAAGATTTAATTGAATTTAGAACTCCTAATATGACTAGTGATCCTATTTATTGGCAAAATTATATTAATACTTTTTATCATTTATTGAAGTGTGCAACAAGTCCTAGATATGATAAAGAGGAAGTAGATAAGTATATAGATGCTTATTCTAGAATTTATATATTAGAAAGTTATGAGATGCTAAGAGAAGATAAAGCTAAGAAGTTTGTTAAAACTATTTTTAATAGTAATGTAGATAAAAGTCAATTTATGCATCAATATGTTGGAAGAAGACCTTAGGGTCTTTTTTTGTTTACAAATATGTTTAATGTATAATAATTATTTTTAATAAAAAGATGTTTATTATGTTATACTTATTAATATAGAGGTAGATGATTATATGGAGAAACAAAGACAAATAAAAATTTTATCTATTATTGCTTTAGTTCTTGCGATATCTGCGATGAGTTTAGGTTTCGCAGCTTTTTCTACTTCTTTAAAATTATCATCTAGTGCTATGGTTACTCCTGATGATGCAACATTTAGCGTTAAGTTTTCGACAAATAAAGATGAGCTTATTGTAGATGATGTTGTACCGTCTGAAATTAGTAGTGGTTTAACTGCTTCTAATGGTGTTATTGATAATTCTGCAGCACCAACTTTGAAAAATTTATCTGTTGAATTTACAGTTCCAGGTCAATATGTTGAATATACTTTTTATGCAAGAAATGAAGGAGAGTATACTGCATATTTAAATAATGTTTATTTTGATGGACAAAAGAAATGTAGTGCTGGTGAAGGTGTGGATCAATCTTCAGTTGATTCTGCTTGTTCATCTATAAATTTATTAGTTTATGTTAATGGTGAAGAATATAATGAAACAACTCCTATCTCTGGTCATACTTTGGCTAAAGGAGCAGGAGATGAAGTTAAGATTAGAATTAGCTATGATGAAGGTGGAAGTGTAATAACTGATCCTTTCAATATAAAGTTTGGAAATATTGCGATGATATATTCTACAATAGATGATTCTACTTATTTACCACCAAATAATACATTAGGAAAAACATTATTAATGGATATAATTAAGGAAGGTGCTGTTTTAGATACTGGAGTTGCATTTAATACTGCGCCTACAACAGGAACATATATTTTAAATAGTACTTCGAATAATGCCAATCCGATTTATTATTATAGAGGAGCAGTAACAAACAATAATGTTAAGTTTGCCAACTTCTGTTGGAAGATGGTAAGAACTACTGAAACAGGAGGAATAAAACTAATTTACAATGGAGTACCAGCAGAAGATGGTTCTTGTGATAATACAGGTACAGCTAGTCAAATTGGTACAAGTGAATTTAATTCAAGTGATAATTCTCCAGCCTATGCAGGATATATGTATGGAACTGTGTATACTGCAACAACAAAAGATTTATCTGCTCAAACTGATACTTATATTTATGGTAATGATGTTAGTTGGGATGGAACAAACTATACATTAACTGGAGATACAAAGGAGAGTTCTAGTTGGACAACAGATTATAAAACTTTAGCAACAAAATATCATTATACATGTTTTAATGATACTGGAATATGTGAAAAAGTACATTATATAAATTACTTTGGTAATGCAGATAATGCATATTACTTAACATTAGCAGAAGGAAAAAATATAGAAAAAGCTAAAGAAGAAATGTTTACAAATACAACAGATTCAAAAATAAAAACAACAATAGATAATTGGTATGCATCAAATATGACATTATATACAGAAAGTCTCGAAGATACTGTATGGTGTAATGATAGAACACTAACTAGTGGACCTTTATTAAGTAAAGATAATAGTACAGGTACATCAATATTTGCAGCATACGGAAGAAATATGAGCACATTTAAACCATCTATTTCATGTACAAATACAAGAGATAGTTTTACAGTTGATAGTTCAAATGGAAATGGAAAACTAACATATCCGGTTGGATTATTAACAGCAGATGAATATACATTAGCAGGAAGCGGAAACAAAGGCAATAGTACAGATGCTTATTTACATACGGGTCAATATCAGTGGTCTTTGTCGCCGTATGGCTTCTCCGAGAATCGCGCTGGCGGGTTTGCTCTGGGTTCATCTGGCAATTTGTACACCTACGGCGTCGGTACTTCGCGCGGCGTTCGTCCATCAGTTTCACTTAAACCTGGAATATACGTGTTATCTGATGGTGATGGAAGTGTATCAAATCCATATATTGTTGAATAAAAAGACTAGATACTCTAGTCTTTTTTATTGTCGCTATAATTGACTTTTTTTAGGTTTTATGGTAGAATATTCGCGGTTTTAAGGGGGAATATAGATGTGGTTTTTTAGTAATAAAACTTTATTAGAAAGACTTAATGATCAAACCATTTCTAATGAGAAGAAAGCTAAATTATTTAAAAGAGGTAAATTAAGACTTGGATTAGAAATTAAGAGTTTAAGTGCGGAAGATTTATTAAGATATTTATATAAGTCTAATTTAAGTGAAGATGTTAAGGATTTACTTTATAAAGAATTAGTTGATATTAGTAAAGGTATTTTTAGTGAAGAAAAAACTAAATTTAAAAAGTTAAAGGATGTATTTAGTGAGAAATATGCTAAAGAAGGATTACTTGGTTCTAAATACTGTATAAATGATTTTAAAGAAATAATTATTGATAGAGTTTTGGATAAAGATATTTTCACTGTTATTAGTAAGGAAAGTATTTCTACTTTTAAGAAGAAGATAATTATTGATGTTAAGGTTACTGAATATGATGTAGAAAAATTATTAGAATATCCGTTATCTAATGAATTAATTGATTATATTATTCATACTAAGTTAAATGAGCCTTGGCCTATTAAGAATTGTTTAAATGATGAAAATATTTCTAGAGATATAAAAAATAGAATTATAGATGAATGTATTACTGCGGAAAACATTTTCCAAGTACAACATGGTGTTTATAAAGATAAAACTATTGATTTATTTGAACAAAGAAAAGAATTAGTTGAAGAAAACTTTAATAGGGCTGATTCTAGTAATATATTAGATTATTTTACTGAGTATACTATTCCAGATGAATTTAAAAATAGACTTTATTTTCATAAGTTTGATGAAATTAAGCAAGCTATTTTAATGGCTGACAAAAAGAAATTAAAATCAGTATTAGGTTCATCTTATAGTAAGACACTAAATGGATTTTTATTTGATACTAGAAAAGATGTTTGTTTTGAAATAGTATGTGAACTTGGGAAATATGAATTATTAAGTTATTTAAATAGAAAAGCTATTCCTAGTGAATTTAAAAGACTTATTATGCAAGAACATAAAGATAGAATACTTGAAGAGATTAAGGAATTAAGTTATAGAGATTTAGATTTATATTATTTAACTTTTGATTCGTCATTACCTAAAGAAATACAACAATTAATGTTAAATGTTCATTATGACGTTATTGTTAAGAATATTATGGAACTTTCAGAAGATAAGTTAGATACAGAAATTAAATATGCTAATACGTCACCAGAAGTTTTAAAGTTAATGTTAAAACTTCGTTATGATGATAAAATGACTTTTAAATTGTTATCTGATATTAGTATTCATAGTAGAGCAGTTGATTTAGTTTTAGATGCTAAGAGTGATTTATTAACTAGTTATGTAAAGAATTTAGCAGTAGATGATGTATTTACATTAAAAGATTTAAAAGTTGTTCCGGAAATTAAAGATAGAATTATTTTACAAATTAAGGATTATATTTTAAGTATAATTGACAAATTAGATAGTAATAAGAAATTTGAAATTTTAAATAATGAAAAAGTTGGTGGTGCAGCTAAACAGTTATTACTTGGTAATTTTGGTATTGATGGATTAGATATTAATGAATGTTTAACTTTACTTACTAGAGGTAATGCTGAAGTTTTAATTAATAATTTCCATGATATTAAGAATTATGTTTTAGAAAGTGGAATAAACTTTAAATCATTATTACAGTATGGAGCCGGTAGTAAGAAACATGCTGATTGGTTAGAGCATTTAGCAAATATAGTAGTTGGTGAAGATAAGGATAGTTTTATTAAATGTAAAGATTATTTCTTTAGTAATTATTATGTTGATTTATCTGAAAGAGAAAATGCTGTTTATATAATAGATAGTTTCTTAGAGTTAGTAGATAGTTATATTAAGTATAAAGATTTAATGATTAGTATGACTAACAGTAATAAAGTATTAACGGAAAAAGATAAGATGAATTTAAAATTCTTATTTAAAGTTTCAGTACCTGAAGGAATAGAAGTGCCTAAGACATTAGAAGAACTTTCAGAATTTAAATTAAAACTATATAGTGACTATATAGATAAGATAAATAATAGTTTACTTGGAGAACAAGAACTTAAAAATATATTTAATGATTTATTATTCTGTGATTCTAAAACAATACTTGATTCTATTGGTGGTACAGGTTCCTTAAGAACTCTAAAGAAAGATAATATTAATAATAAAGAGATAAGTTCTTTAATTGATGAAGTGATTTTATATGGAAGAGTCATTGAAATGGTTAATGATTCTAATAATGTTAGTGGACTTAAGAAAGTATTAAAACATGTATTTAGTGATATAGAGACTTTAACTAAGTTTCAAAATTTATTTAGTGATTTTGAAGATAATGTTTCTAAGTTATATGAAATGGATAGTAGTTATAATTTAACTAGTTTAGATTATGCAAGAAGTATTGATGCGATTGATTATGATTTAAGTGGTCAATATGGTGGAGAAGTATTTAATTTTTCTGATAAGAATTATGTTTTATACGCTCATGTTTTGAGTAGAAGTGAAGATGTAAAAGATATTGTTAATGGTGTTGCTTCTGGAGATAAGAATTTCATTTCTGTTAGTCCTATTAGTTATAGAGGACAAACTTATTATTGGGGTAGAGATGAAGTTATATTTGCTTATAATAAGATACCTAATGGTAGTTTTGTTAGAAGTTCTATTTCTAATATGGGAAGTAATGGTTATATTTCTAAGAATTCTTCAGAAGTTAAGATCGGTAATATTCCTCAAAGAGGTATATTAGAGTGTAGTAGTACTACTAGAAATAATGCAGAGGCTTTACTTTATAGAGAGGGATTAAAACCATGTGGTTTAATACTTCCTGGTGGTAGAATGCCTACTAATGTTGAACTTGCAATACATGAAGAGTATGGACTTCCGTTTATTGTTACTCAAGAAGTGTGTAAATCTATTGAAGATGTTAAATGTGTATTTAATACTGAAGTAGTAGGAGAAAGTAAGAATGTTTCTTTAAATAGAGAGTTAGAGGAAATAATTGGACTATTAACTCCTAATATTTCTATTAGTAAAGAAGATGATGTTTATACTGGTAGAGAAGTTGCAATATTTACAGATTGTCATTCTATGTTTGAACCTACTATAGCAGTACTTGATGACATTAGAAGACATGGTATTACTGAGATTTATTCTTTAGGTGATAATGTTGGACTTGGACCTAATCCTTGTGAAGTATTTGATTTACTTGAAGAATATGGTGTAGTAAGTGTTGCGGGTAATAGTGAGTATTATAATACTTTAGGTATTGAACCATTTGATTACTTTTATGAAGCTAAGAAGAATAGTCAAGATTGGACTGAAACTAAACTTGGAAGAGAAAGAGTTAAGAAGATGGAAGTATATCCAGCATCAATTGATTTAGTACTTGGTGGAGAAAAACTAGCATTATGTCATTTTGCTAATGATGTAAGATGGGATTTTCATGAACATAGTACACATACATATCAAGCAATGTATGATACAGGTCGTGGTGCCGAACAATTCTTATATACAAATAGTGATCAATGTAAAAAGAAAATTAATAACTGTATTACTAGTCATAAGAAAGGTGATAAGAGAGCTAGAGGTTATATTTCAGCTAAAGAAAATCCTTTATTTGATGGTAAGATGGTTACTGATTATGATGCTATTATTCAAGGTCATGTTCACTTTGATAGAGAAGATGAAATTGAAGGTACAACTATTCATACATTAAGAGCATGTGGTATTGGATATGAAAAAGATGGAGATAATACTGCTTGCTATTATGTATTTAAAGAAAAGAAAGATGGATCTTTTGATAAAGAAAAAAGATTAGTTAAATTTAATAAGAATAATTTAATGTCTAGTATATATAGTAGTGATTTACCTAATAAGGATGCTGTACTTAGATATGTAAAGAAGTGAAAATAAAAGAGCAATTTATTTACAATTAATTGCTCTTTTGTTATACTTGTTTATAGTATAGGGAGGCTATAATATGTGTAGTGTAGTTGAATTAAGAGAAAATATAGTAGATAGTGTAATTGATTTAGGAGTTAGTTTAGATTTCTTAGAAAATCCTGCTTTTGTTGCAACACTATCTGAAATAGATACTTTAATTGGAAAAATGAACATTGAAGATGCTGGAGTAGTTTTAGTTGATGAAAGTAATGATACTTTATCATTTAAATATACTAATGGTGCAGGAGATAAATTTAGTTTTGAATTATCTTGTCCAGAAGAAAATGTTATTAAAGCAGTTAAAGTAGAAGAACCTCATACTTATGTAGGTGATGAAGGTAAAGTTGTTAGAAAGAAAAATGTTGTTGAACATGTTGCAACTTTAGGTAGTCATGGTGAAGTAACTGTTGTTGTAAATACTGGTGCTATTGATAATGTTGGATGTGATAATCATCATTATAATATGACAAATACTGTTGAAAGAAAAGTTTATACTAAACGTGGAGTTATGTATGAAAGAGAAAATAAATCATATGCAGCTCGTAAGGGAGAAGGATATTTCCATAGAGTTGGTGTAAATGAAATGTTACTTTTAGCAAGACAAGCATTTGATTATGCTCCATGGTCTGATATTTATAATAGAAGAACATTACTAAGAAGAGAAATGTTAGATACTGCTAGATTAGTATTTGAAGATCGTGCTAAAGAAAATAACTATTATGGTGTAGTACCTCTACATAAAGAAAATAGTTTAAGAGATTTATGTATTGCTAAAGACTATAATGTATTCCCAATGATCGATGTTGAAATTGAACCATTAAGTGAAGAAGAAATTGAAGAATTGCTTGCTAAAGAAGTATGTGATAAAGTAGCTGAAGGTTTAGGATACTTTGCTCAAGGAAGAACAAGTTATCGTTATAGTTCAGTAGAAAATGAAGCTTAATTAAAGAACCTAAGGGTTCTTTTTTTTTGAAAATTGACATATTAAGATAAATATGATATAATTAAGAAGCTTTTTTGAAAAAGGGAGAGAGAAGTATGTTAAGAAATCAAATTACGACAACTTATACAACTACAGTTAAGTCAATTAGTAATATTGATTGTTTTGGCGTACTTAAATAAAATTATAGTATCTTAAGAATATTTTTATTGAAGAAGTCTATTACAATCAAGTAATAGACTTTTTTATGTTATAATGTATTTATAAAGACTAAGATATAGGACATGGTTATTAAGATTTTATTTTATAGAGAGTTATCATTTGGTGGAAGATAATAAATGAACTTAGTAATTACTACCTATTAGTTGAACTCGAAAGAGATTTCCGGAGGAGACTTCGTTATTTAATTAAGTTAAAGTAAGGATGGTACCGTGCAGAATGCACTCCTATTGGGCCATTCTTTTTTTGTTATAAAGGAGGAGATTTAAATATGACCAAGAAAGTAAGTGAGACCAAATACTCCCATAAGTAGAAAAAGTAAATAGATATTAAGAAAAGAGGAAATAAAATGATAAATGAAAGATGTAGTAAATTACTACAAGAAGTTATAAGAGAAAAATATAGTAATGTGAAATATGAGAATATTCATGTTAGTGATGAAGAATTTTACTATGAATTTAAGTGTGATGAGGTAATTAGTGAGAATGATTTTCCTGTGTTAGAGGAAGAAATACGTGGAAAAGATAATGTTTTTGTTAAGTTACTTCGTATTAGTGGAGTTTATTTAGATGGAGATTCTAGTAAAGAGATGATTGTTAGAATTGTAGGAAAAGGATTTGCATCAAGTGAAGAAGTTAAGGAATATGAAGATTTCTTAGAAGATGCGAAGGAGAGGGATCATAGAAAAATAGGTCAGGAATTAGATTTATTCTGTTTTTCTGATTATGTTGGTCCAGGACTTCCGCTTTATTCTCCTAGAGGATGTATTGTTAAAGATGAACTTCAAAGAGAAATTGAAAGAGTATGTCGTAAGTATGGATTTCAAAAAGTTAGTTGTCCAAGTTTAGCAGATATTTCACTTTTTGAAACAAGTGGACATGCGATGAAATTTAATGATGAGTTATTTAGAGTTAAGTCACCTAAAGGACATAGTTTTGTATTAAAACCTGTACAATGTCCACATCATACTCAAATATATGCTTCTAAGTTAAGAAGTTATAAGGATTTACCAATTAGATATATGGAGTCTGATAAACAGTATAGAGCTGAATTACAAGGTGCTGTTGGAGGGTTATCTAGAGTATATGCAATTACTGTTGAAGATGGACATTCATTCTGTAGAGTAGATCAAGTTAAAGAAGAAGTTATGAATATGTGTAACTTAATAAGAGATTTTTATTCAAGAATGGGTCTATGGGATAATCATTGGGTATCTTTATCAGTAAGAGACTATGAACATCCAGAAAAGTATATTGGAAGTAAAGAAGACTGGGATAAGTGTGAAGAGATGCTTAAGGAAGTATCTTATGAGTTAGGGTTAGACGCTGTTAGATGTGAAGGAGAAGCTGCTTTATATGGACCTAAGTTAGACTTTATGTTTAAGGATGCGTTAGGTAGAGAAATACAAATACCAACTGTTCAGTTAGACTTTGCTACTCCTAAAAGATTTGGATTATTCTATATTGATGAGAATGGAGAAAAACAAGTTCCAGTTATGGTTCATAGAGCAGTACTTGGATCATATGAAAGATTCTTAGTACTACTTCTTGAACAATTTAAAGGAGTTTTACCAATATGGCTTTCTCCTGTACAAGTAAATATTATTCCAGTTAATGTTAAGTATCATGATGAGTATTGTCGTAAATTAAGAGATTTATTACTTGATGAAGATATTAGAGTAGAGTATGATGACTCTAAAGAAAATATGGGTAAGAAGATTAGAAATAGTAATGTCATGAAAAATCCAATCTCAGTAATTATAGGAGATAATGAAAGAGATAATAACTTGGTGAGTTTTAGAAGACTAGGTAGTGAAGAAAATATTTCTTTACCAATAGATGAGTTTATTAAATTTATTAAAGAGGAGATTAAAAAGAGATAAAAAAAACAAGTCGATGTGACTTGTTTTTTATTATAGATTAAAATCTTCTTCGTGAGTTAATTCTAAATTGAAGAAACGTTTGATTTCAATTAGTGCATTTTCTTCAGAGTCAGATCCATGGATAACATTTTCACTTGAGTTTTCTTTGTTTCCGTAATCTCCTCTAATAGTACCAGCTGGTGCTTCAGCAGGTTTTGTTGGCCCCATAATATCTCTCATACCTTGGATTGCATTTTCTCCATATACAATCATTGGAACTACGTAATCAGACATCATGAATTCTTTCATTCCTGGATAGAATGGTCTATCTACTACATGAGCATAATGTTCATCTAATAATTCTCCTGATAATTTTCTAACATCAAATAATTTGATTTCGAATCTTTGTGCATGAATTCTTTTAACGATTTCACTAGTTAAACCTTGTCTTACGCCATCTGGTTTAACCATGATATAAGTATATTGTTTCATAAGTTATTTTCCTCCTAAATTGAGTTTATATGTTTTATTAGTTAGTGTCAATAAAAAACTACAAGTTAAACTTGTAGTTTTATTTAGAAGTGCTCAACCCTCGATTATAGGACACTTCTTTAAGAACATTTTAAGTTCTTACAAAAGAGAAATCTCTTTTGCAAGAATATTATATAAGTAATATTATTCTTCTGTCAATTTAGGTACTTCTAAAATTGATTTTTTTAATTGTTTTGGTTTTTCTGCTTGTAGTTTTTCTTTTACTACATTAGTACAATATTGATATAGTTCATGTAATCTTAATTTAGTTGACCAGTTATAGTCTGTTTCATTTTCTGTTTTAGGTAGAGCATCATAAAATTCAATACTTTCTTTTGCTACATTCCATCTTCCATGTACTAATGAATTTCTTAACTTTTTATATTCAACTTCAGTTTCTCCGATTGTGATAAATTCTTCTTCAGGTTGGAAGTTAGATATTACATATTCAGAAAATAATAGAGTAGAATAAGCAAGTTTTTCACATTCATTTGTATAATATGTTTTTAATAATAGTTGTCTATGTTGATTAAAGAAGTCTCTATATCTATGTATTGGATTAGGTATATCAGTTTGTAATCCGTTGAATAAAATTCTATACATATCAAAGTATGAGAAGTTTTTTTCTGGAAGTAATTGTCCTAAAAAGAATGAATCTAATAAATAATGATCTAATTTTACTATTGGGATTGGTAATTCTTTATTTAGAAGAATTACTATTAGAGGTTGTAGTACTTCTTTTATTTCTTCTAATGAGATGTTTCCACCTTGATATAACTGGTTTAGAGTGTCTATAATATTATCTTTTTCTTCTGATGATAAAACTATTTCTTTTTTTATAGATGGTTCTATTGTATCGATAAGTCTACTTGCTTCTTCATGTTTTCCTTGTCCTTGTAGTTCAACGATAGAAGCAATTGTTTCAGGTTCTATCTTTTTAGGAAAGTAATGTCTATATATTTTTAAGTTATCTAAATATTCTGGTAATGTACTTGCTTCTCCTTGGTCAAAACTAAAATACTGTAGTGCTTGAGAAGCATCTGATATAGAATTAGTTAATTCAGATATATCATCAATTGAAAGTTTTATTGTTATAGGAGATGGATTTTGAAAACTAAATTTTATGAATCTACAGCTTTTAGATATTTTATATAATTCATTTCCTTCAGTAGTATGATTAAAACCATCTCTTAACATTTGTAAGATTTTCTTATCTGAAATAGAACCTCTATTACCAGTAATTTTAGGATAGATAAATGAGATATCTAAATTATTGTTGTTTATGAAATTATTTTCTCTTTTTAAGTTATAGTCTTCGGCAATAGAAAATAATTTCATTTTAGTAAATATATAAGCAATGTTTAGCATTCTTTGATAATATTTATCACATTCTAATTCTTCAGTATTACTTGAATCATATATGTAATGTTTAAATAATTTATATGGACTTTCTTCTGGATAGGTAAGCATATATGATACTAAAGATTGATATTCATTTAAGTATAGTGCGATTTGTTTTTGAGATAAACTTACCATAATAAGACTCCTTTCTAAATAATTATTTTTTTATGTATTGTACAATATATTCATTATTAAAGTCACGTGGCTCTTTCATTGATTTTACTGTTGTATAAGCTTTTCTTTTGAAGTTTTTTCTTAGGTCTTTTCTAGGAGCCCAATATGTATCATATCCATAGGCTCTTAGAGTCATTATATTATGCATGTATGGATGAATATTTTGGTCTATTGGACGAGATGCAGAATATTCTAATACTCCGTTAGGGAGTATGTCCATAGGTATTCCGTTTAATGCAATATTATCCATATCACAGAACTGGATGTCACCATTTTCTCTATTAAAGAGAATATTACGTGGTTCAACATCTCCATATATAATTCCAAGAGATGTAAAGTATTCTAATATTTCTTTTGTTTTATTTAAAAAGTATAATTTTTCTTGTGGATCTAAAAAGTAAGTTTCTGTTTTGCTTAAACCAACATCTGATGACATTTCATATCCTACAATAATGTCATTTAAACTAACAGTACATATTGGTTGAACACTATTTTTTACTTTCATATCATATAATGCTGAAATCTTTTGAACTTTACTTTCTGGCATAGCAATAGGAGTATAGTCACTTGAAAATAATTTATACATAGAGAAGGGTGTATCTGATTCACAGATAGTAGCTTCTCCACCAGAAGTTAATTTTTGGTAAGCGATTAAATTGAAAAACTGGTCTTCAGTTATTCGTTTATTAGGAATCATAATATCACCCCTTAAAAGTAGGCCTATTATACCATATTATGATATAATTTTCAAGAGAGAAGTCTTTTAGGAGGTATTATATGGGTGTTATTATAAGTGGATTTTCTAATATAGGAAAAAGTTATATTACTAAGAATAGTAATATTAGTTCATTTGATTTAGATACAACTTATTTTAAGAAGTTACCTGGTAGTAATTGGGAAGAAGTATATGTAGAGTGTGCTAGAGGATTAAGTGAGATTTATGATTATGTTTTTATTACTACATATGGTGAACCATTACAGATAATGAATAAAAGAGGTATTAAATATTATTTAGTATATCCTGAAAGAGAGCTGAAAGAAGAGTACAAGCAAAGAGCAATATCTAGAGGTAGTGATAAGGATTTTACAGAAGGATTCTTCTCTAGATGGGATAGTCATATTAATGACTGTGAAAGAAATAGTTGTCCTAATAAAATAGTACTTAAGTCGGGGGAATACTTGAGTGATGTGTTGGAAAGGTGCAAATAAGAATACGAATAGTATTCTTATTATTTTGTCGAAATATGTCGATTCAAGGAAGTGAAATGGGGTATTCAAGGAATTTTTATTCATAGTTCCTAGGGAGTGATATAGTAATGTTGGGTTAATTTATAAAGGGAGTGATAATTATGAATAATAAAATAATTAATAGTTATGTTGATAATTTTTGTGATCAATACTGTTTTGATTTAAATAAGTTTTTACTTTTTTCTACGTATCAAATTTGTAAGAAGAATAATTTAGATGAGAATATGTTAATTGATTCCGTTATTGAAGGCGGTGGAGATGGTGGAATTGATTCAATTGTAATTTTAGTTGATAAAAAATACATGTTTTCTCTAAGTGAGTTTAATGAATATTCTAATAATATAAATGAAAATTCTAAAATTGAAATATATATAATTCAGGCAAAAGAAACGAATGGTATAAAAGAAAGTGCTTTTATGAAAATAAAGGATTCGTTTGATAGGTTATTGTTAAATGAAATATCTTTAAATATAAAAAAGCAATATAAGAAAACGTTGATTGAAAAGTTTATGTTGATAAATGATATTTTAATCAAAGTTTCTCCTAAAACTAATAATATTTATTTTAATATTTCTTATGCTTATACAGGCAAATTGGATAATGATAGCATTTCTGTTGGAACAAAAAGTCAAATGGATTCGATAAAAAGAATAATTTCGGAACGAGTTTATATTGATGAGAGCAAAGTTGTTATTTCGATTTTTGATAGTGCAAAACTAATAACAGAGGCAAATAAAAGCGTAAGTAAAGATTATATAATTAAATATAAAACTATATTTAAAATGAATTACTGTTCTGAGGCTGAAAATGGATTTGTTATGAATATGTCTTTGAAAGATTATTATAATTTGATTACAAAAGATAGTGAAATTATTGATGAATTATTTGAAGGTAATATTAGAGATTATGAGGGAGAGTCGGTTGAGGTTAATAAGAATATTAAAAATTCTTTAGAAAATGTTTTTGAGGCAGACTTTTGGTGGTTAAACAATGGTGTAACTATGATTGTTGATTCCTATTCTCCATTACCAAATGATTCGGCAAAAGTTGTAAATCCGATAATTGTTAATGGACTTCAAACATCTTATACTATATTTAATTATTTTAATGAAAATGAAGAAAAACTCGCTGGAGAACAAAGAAATATTTTGTTGAAGGTAATTACAACTGACAGTGTTAGTATTTCGGATATGATTATATCGTCAACGAACAGACAGAATCCAGTTAAACCGGCGCAATTAAAAGCAACAGATCCTATCCAAAAAGATATTGAACAATTGTTATTACAAAGTGGAATTTATTATGAAAGAAGAAAGAATTTTTATAGAAATCGTGGGTATGATATAAGAAAAATAGTAACCTTAGAAAACTTATCTCAGTATTTAGAATCAATATATTTTGGTGATTGTAGTGGTGCGAGAAACAATCCTACATCATTGTTAAAGAGTGATAAGTTATATAAAAAATTATTTAATAAGCAAAACGATCCTATGTTATATGCAATTACTGCTAAAATTGCATTAAGAACATTAGAAGAGTTAAGGCAAATTAAGAAAGAAAATAAGGATATTTTTAAAACAAAGTACTCTGTGTCACTTGATATATTTAAATTTTATATAATGAGAATAGTAACTTTGGTTTTGTGTAAAAATGATGTTCAGTCCAAATTTTTAGAAATTGATTTTAATTTATTAGATAAGCAGTTAGTTTTTGATGTTATTCTGTATCTAGAAACTATTGTTGCAGATGTATTGTGTGAAATTGATAATATAATTAATGTTTCAAAATCTAAGGAGTTAGATAATAGAATTTTATCTATCGATTTATCCAAAGTAACTGCAGAACCTATGATGGTATAAATTTTTATGAGGTGAACTTATGATTACAGAAGATGTATTGTTTGCGCGTGAAGTTGGTGTTGCTTTAGATAAAATATGCGTCCCTGAACTTTTAGAGCATGAGACTTTACTTCTTATGCAATATGTCGAACTAACAAGACACTTTCAAGAAATTTTTTATATTTTTAATATGTTTAAATTTAACAGAAATAGTATTTTGTATTTTTATAATTTGGAATTTTCTGATTTAGTTACTAGAAATTTTGACTTTGATTTAGGTGTTGATGATTATATTGCGATTAACTCGTTGATTACTAATTATATTGGTACTGGTAAGACGCTGAAAGAAACTTTAGAAACATTTATAAAATCTTTGTTTCAGAATATGCCTAAAAAAATTGATAAATATAAAAACGAATATTCTAGAAAAATATATGATCAAAATTTTAGTTTTCGTTTTTTATTACGCTTGAGAGATTTTTCTCAGCACGGGCATCTTATTGTTCGTGTTGATGAGAACAGTAGGTGTAGTTTTAATTTGGATTCTATTTTAGATACACCGCACTTTGAACATAACGCAACTCTTAAGAGGGAACTGGAACACTTTCGTAATGAAATAATATGTAAATTTGACGATCATCCTAATATTTGTTTTACAAGAACTATTGCTGAGTTTAATTTAAATGTGATTAAACTATACAATGATTTTATATGTTACATTATTCCTGATATGAAATCACTTTGTAAAAAAGTTTGCAAACTTTTAAAAAAATATGATAATTTAGTACATAATTCTAGCGATATTTTAAATGGATATGTTATCTATCAAGATTTTGATGGCAATTTACATTCCTTTAATTCTATAGAAAGACCTATGAAAATGGTTTACAAAATAAAAAAAGAAATAGAAGAAATATATATAACTGAGTTTAATGAATTGAAAATAGTTGTTAAAAAATAAAAGACAATTATCATATTGTGTAATCTTAAACATTTTTAATTGTTTTGTTCTATTTGAATAATTGTTTTATTCTATTTTAATAATTGATTTATAATATTATGTTATAATTTTTCTAGGAAGTGAAATTATGATTAAAGTAGTGGCTGCTCTTATTATGAGAGATAATAAAGTATTAATAGCTAGACGTTCTACTGGAGATGAGAATGTAATGGGTAAATGGGAGTTCCCAGGTGGAAAAGTTGAACAAGGCGAAGATGAGGCTCATGCTATTGAAAGAGAAATAGAAGAAGAGTTTGAATTAAAGATAAAAGCTAATAAGTTTTTAATTAATAATGTATGTAGTTATCCTACTAAGACAGTAGATTTAAGACTGTATGATTGTGAGTATATTGGTGGAGATTTTAAATTACATGATCATTCAGAATATGAGTGGGTAAGTAAAGATGAATTATTAAGTTATGATTTGGCTCCTGCGGATGTGCCACTTGCTGAGTATGTTGTAAATAAATTTTAGGGAAGTGAAGTTTTATGAATATTAAAATAGCAAACTCATTGTTTGGTTATTTTGAAACATTATATTACTTAAATCAAAAATTGATTAAATTATGTGGTGTTAATGTTATTGATGATTTTGAGTTTTGTGGAAAAGAAGTCTTGGATATTATTCAGGAACTTCCAAGAATTATTCCGTATTCCTTTAATGGTAAAAAACAAAAATTAGAGTTAAAAGATGGTAATGGTTTATTGGAATATTCTGATAATATAGTTTATCTAAAAAATGATTATGAACAAATACTATTAAACAATTATGATTTTTTAGATAAGATAAGAGTAATTAGAAATACTTATCAACATAAAATGCATGGAATAAATCATAAATCATCTGGAAGTGGTTCTCTTTCTTTGTTTGATTTTGACTTTGATATAAATGGTAAGGAAGTTGAAGTGTGTGCAGGCTCTTTCATTAAGTTGTTTAAAGAGTTAAATATTTTGTTTTCTAAATTATCTAAAGATGTTTCAAAATATGCATATGAAAATGGCAAAGATGATTATGCTTATTATAGAAGAATTACTAGATTTGAGTTTATAGACTTTAATAAATTGTATGAATCAAATTTATTGAGGACATTTGGTCAATTTATGAAAAGGTTTTAGGAGATTAAGTTATGCCATTATTTGATTTTTTTAAAGATACAATTTTTCTAAAAGAAAATTCTGATTTACAAGATAGATATGATGCTTTAATGAAATTAAAGGATGAATATCCTAAATGTGAAGAATTATATGAAGAGTTATATATTGTTAAAAAGGGATTAGAGGGAGAAAATGAAATTAAGTATCAACTTTCTAAATCTAATTTAGGATTATATGTACTTAGAGATATTAATATTGAATGTGATGGATTAAAAGCACAAATAGATTATGTTGTGCTTAGTAAAGCACATTGTTATTTTATAGAGTGTAAGAATATAGTAGGTAATATTACAGTTAATGAAAATGGTGACTTTATTAGAGAATATAATATTAATAATAAAAAGTTTAAGAAAGGTATGTATTCTCCATTAAGACAAGTCGAAGCTCAAAGAGATGTATATAAAAAGATTTGGAATAACAGATTAAGTTCTAATAAAGTAATTAATTTTATTAAAAGAGCTTTATCAGAAAGCAACTTTACCGATACTCATAGAGTATTAGTAGTTGCTGCTAATAATGAGACTATATTAAATACTAAGTATGCGCCTAAAGATATAAAAGATAAAGTTATTAGAGCAGATGCTTTAGTTAGAAAAATACAATATGATTTAGATAAGTCTGATAAAGATGTTTGGGATACTAAGAAACAAGTAGAAGAGTGTGCTAAAGCATTTTTAAATATGAATGTAGTTAATAACGTTAATTATTATGAATATTATAAAGATAAGTTTATTGGTAAAGAAGTTATTAAAGAAGTAAGTGATGATGATTTAAAGAAAAGATTATTAGACTTTAGAGTAGCAAGATCTAAAGAAATGAATTATCCTGCTTATTATGTTTTTAATAATGAAGAGTTAGATAAATTAGTAGAACTTAGACCTAAGACTTTAGATGAGTTAAAAAAGTCTGGTGTGCT
This sequence comes from Bacilli bacterium, assembly GCA_017416535.1. Classification (GTDB taxonomy): domain Bacteria; phylum Bacillota_I; class Bacilli_A; order RF39; family UBA660; genus JAEDES01. The sequence continues at coordinate 499,002 of JAFQCG010000001.1, forward strand.
TGCTCCAATTAAAGTAAAAACACATGGCGAGTTGATTATTGAAATTATTAATAATAAGTAAAAGAAGTCGTTAGACTTCTTTTGTGTTATAATTTATATATAGGTGATGTTATGTTAAGTGAATATGAAAATTGGCTTAGAACTGTGGCTAAAAAGAGTGACGGAACGAATTATTCTGATAGAACAATTTCTAAATATACTAGTAGTATAGTTGTTATGAAAAAAGAATTTAATATTGATTTTTGTCATTATAATAATTATGAAAATTTGTTTGAAATGAGATTAGATTTATTTTCTAATCCATCTTTTGTTGAAAAAGATACTAGAGGTAACAGAATGTATAGTCGAGCGGTTGAGTTATTTATATCTTTTGTTTTTGAAAATGAATTTATAAATATTCAGGATGATATAAATAAAATTCAAGATGATAAATCTTTATCTTATGATGAAAAAAATAGCTATATTGAAACTGTTTGTAATTTACGAAATCCTCAGTTTCAAAATAATTTTAGAAGAGAATTAGTTAATGAGTTTAATTGTAAATGTGCTTTATGTGATATAAATGATAAAAGGTTATTAATTGCAAGTCATATAGTTCCTTATTCTGAATGTGTTAATAAAGCAGATATGTATAAGGCATATAATGGCTTGTTATTATGTATAGGACATGATGCTTTATTTGACAAACATTTAATATCTTTTGATAAAATTGGTAATATTTGTATAAAAACAGATTTAGATCCTTTGTTATATAGTTTTTTAAATATAAATACAGATATGAAATTAGAAAAAAAATTTTTGAATTTGGAAAGACAAGAATGTTTAGAAAAACATATGAAAAAGTTTGAACGGTAAATATTTATTATAATCAATATTCTTTGTTTAATTCGTTGTAAATACATGTTAATAACAGCAGGTTTTATAGTAAAAAATATTATATGATGATATAATATAGAATGTAAATAAATTCTTGATAGGAGGTGATTGTGTGGAAAGAAAAATTAAAGTTGTTTCATTATTTTCAGGTATTGGTGGTTTTGAAAAAGGGTTAGAAAAATCAAATTTAAGTCATGAGGTTGTTTTTGCATCTGAAATTGATAGATTTGCTATAAATACGTATGGTTATAACTTTTCTTTAAGACATATGCATGGTGATATAAAACAAGTAAATGAAAAAGATATACCTAATCATGATCTATTATGTGCAGGTTTTCCATGTCAATCATTCTCAGTGGCAGGTAAAAGAAAAGGTTTTAATGATATTAGAGGAACTCTATTTTTTGATATAGTAAGAATTATAAAAGAAAAGAAGCCAAAATATATATTTTTAGAAAATGTAAAAAATTTAATAAGTCATGATGATGGAAATACAATAAAAACAATTTTAAAAAATATATCGGAATGTAATTATACTTTTGATATTACTGTTATTAATTCTAATGAAGCTGGAGTGCCACAAAGTAGAGAAAGAACATATATTGTTGGTGTTTACAATTATTCAACAGAAAAGTTTGAAACAGATAAAAGAAATCATAAAATAAATGAAATTAAAACTTGGGCTAACAGTAATAAACTAAAAACTATGAACTTTTTTAATAATGTTAGTTTTGATGTTAAGTCAAATTATATAAATGATATTTTAGATGATGAAGTTGATAGTAAATATTATTTAGATTCAACAAAAATAGCGAATTTCTTAACAACATTAGAAGAAAAAAATATGGTATCTAAAAAGGATAGAAAAATAATTAAACAATTTGATTTACCTAAAGAAGTTCACAATGACTTAGAAAGACAAAGAAGAGTATATTCTACCAATGGAATATCACCAACTTTATTAGCTAGATCGGATAGCCCTAAAATAATAATTAAAGATGGAGAGAAATTTAGAATAAGAAAATTAACTCCATATGAAACTTTAAAAATTCAGGGATTTGATAAGAAATTCGTAAATAATGTAATTAAAAATGGAATGAGTGATACCCAATTATATAAACAAGCAGGTAATGCAGTTAGTCCACCTGTAATCACTCAAATAATAAATAGTATGATGGAGAAGTTCAATGAAGAAGTTTAAGTTTATAGATTTATTTTGTGGATTAGGTGGATTTAGAATTGCAATGGAAAATAATGGTGGACAATGTGTGTTTTCTTGCGATAATAATCTAGATGTTTGTAAGATATATGAAGAAAATTTTAATGAAAATTCTTATGGTGATATTACAGAAGTAAAAGAGACAGAACTTCCTAAATATGATGTTTTATGTGCTGGCTTCCCATGCCAACCATTTAGTATAGCTGGTAAAAGAATGGGGTTTAATGATTCAAGAGGAACGATGTTTTTTGAAGTAGCTAGAATTATAAAGCATACTAAACCCAAAGTGGCATTTTTAGAAAATGTTGCTGGTATAGTTAGTCATGATTCTGGTAGAACTATTACTGTTATAACAAATACTTTAGAAGAACTTGGATATGTTGTTAACACAAAGGTAATGAACGCTAAAGATTACGGTATACCTCAAAATAGAAATCGTTGGTATTGTGTAGCAATAAGAAAAGACATTTATACTAAAGATTTTAAATTTCCAGAAAAGTGTGAATTAAAATATACTTTAGAAGATATTATAGAACCAAAGAAAAATAAAGAATATGAGTCATCGTCTACTGCTATTGCTAATATAAATAAATTTATTGATAATTTTAAAAATAGTGATAGATATAAAGAAGATAAATATATAATTGCAAATGAAATAAGAGCTTCAAAATGTAATTTTAGAAGTGATGGAATATCACCATGTTTAACAGCAAAGATGGGTACAGGAGGTAATAACATACCTGTTGTTGTAAAATATGGTAGAAAATTAACTGAACAAGAATGTTTAAGAATAATGGGGTTTCCAGAAAATTATAAAATTAGAAAAAATAATATGCAGTCATACAAACAAATTGGTAACAGTGTAGTTGTTCCAGTAATAAACGAAATAGGAAAAGCGTTTGTAGAATATTTGTAGGTGGTAAAATGGAAAGAGTTATTGGTAGTAATGCCCATGGCAATAAAAATGAATTAAACATTGTACAAGCTTTAAAAGATAAAGCTTTTTCAGTTCTAAATAATAATTTAAAAGAATTTGTTAAATATGTTGCAAAAGATAACAATATAAATATTGAACCTAATACCAAAATTGATGCAAAATATGAATCAAATACTCGTTTAAAACAAGATTTTTATTTATATATAAATGACAATGAATATTCGGTTAGTCTAAAAATGGGTAGTGGAAATAGTGTTCATCAAGAAAAATGTGATGATTTTGTAAAATATATAAAAGAAAATCTATCAGCATCTGATGAGGTTTGTAATAATTTTCTTTTTTTCTTGTGGGCTGATGGAACTTTAGATGGAACGGGATCAAAAGAAAAAGATTCTGATGGTAATATTATAAGTAGATTTACATCAAAAGAATTTAGAGAAAGGTATCCTGAAAAATTTGATAACTTACAAGAATTTTTAAATAATAATCAAAAGGAATTAATTAAGCGCTTTCTTTTTGTTGGAAGACATAATAGTAAAGTTGATTATGTATACCACGGAAATTTATTAAATGGTTTTTGGGTGTCTGCAAAAGAAATTATTGATTTAAATATTAGAGAAAGTAAAGGAAAAGGGTTGCACGTTGGTAAACTCTCTTTACAAGCATGGAATGTTTCTAAAATGGGTAATACAGAACATAAACGTGGGCAATTACAAGTTAAGTATTCACAAATGGAATCAGATTTTTTCTCGTTGATGAAAAAGAACACTTCGAACGTAAATACTTTTTTAGGAGATAAAGAAGAATTTGATATTTCAAGACGTTTTAATAAAAATAAGAAATCACCTATATGGAATGAATTAACACGTGGTTTAGATGATTTGGGTAATGTTTATATGATTAAAGTATCAAACAGGATTTTATCTCATTTGAGTAATAAAAAAGTTTATCCAAAAGCTGACGCCTATTTAGTTAGAACAAATTTTTCGCAGAATTATTTATTAGAAAAAGAATATTCTTTAGATGAAAGTGATTTAATAGGAATTGAATATGAATTTTTAGAGAATACAGGTATATCAGTTAAGATAGATGGTTCAACAGGATATACAATTCAAAAATTAACTCATGATTCTTTTGTAAAAGCTTTTTCAGATATTTTAGAAGAACCAGAATATATCTTTTTGGCGTTGTTGTTATATAGCAACGAAAAAGAAAAATTTAAAAATGATGACATGATAGAAATGTTAGTTATAGATAAAGAAAAAGTTACATCTTATTATATAGATGAAATAGGAAAAATGTTAGATTTAAATGATATTTCCGATTTGTCTGAAATTAGAAAATGGGCACAGCAAGAATTAAAGGATTCTATAAAGAATAATCTTTCTGTATATGAGTCATTATTTACAGGTTCAAGTTGGTTTGATGAACCATATGTAGCTCATTATATTTACTTGAATAAAAAAATAACTATCAACAGAGTAACTGATTTTACTATAACTACTGGTTCTGGACGAAGCAAAGGTAAATTTTCAATAGAAATTAAACCAGTTTCAAATGAAGATATAATTAGTGAAAATAATTAAAAACTCAAGTTTAATTTCTTGAGTTTTATTTTTTATCTATATTAAAGTTATTTATAACATTTTTGATTGTTAATTCATCTAAATTCCATTGTACCATTTGTCTTTTTGATAAAAGTATTGATACTTGCAGATCGATTGTTTCTATTAAATTGTTGCACATATTTGATATACAATTTAATGATTCTGATAATTCTTTTGAGGAAATATTTCTATCACATTTTTCTATTTCTAAAATTTCGATTTTTCTTTTGTTAAAATCTATGGGAAATTTCATAACAGCTTGATTCAAATTATTATACGAATTAGTAATATTATTAAAAATATTTATTACGATTTGATTTTTTTTCTTAAGTGTATAAAAGTTCAAATCAAAAGTTTTAAGGTTATTTAAAGCATACAAAATTTTTTCCATGCTTTTTTCATAATATTTGTCATTAATATAATTAAATGTTTCTAGATGATGGTTTGTATTATTTTTTAATAGCATAGTTTGAGTTTTTAATTCACTTAAAAAATAATATAATTTATTAGTGTTTTCTTGTCTTAGTGAAATAAAGTTTGGTAGTTCTAACATAAAAGAAATAAAAGAACTACCCATAAATGCTAATGCAATCTGAAATCCTTTTTCGGTTTGGTCTAGATATATTACGAATGCAAGTGATATAATAGTAATAACAAAAGATATAAATAAAATATTTCTATGTGTTTTCATAAAACCTCCTTGTTGATTCATTATTATAACATACAAATAAAAAATCGGGAACCGTTTTGAATGTAGATTTTTATATCGGGAACCATATCGGAACCGATATACTAACTTATAGGGTTATTAGTCAACAAAAGTAGGATAAATTAGTGATGTTTAAAACGAAAATAACACCATTTAATACACAGAACAAACGTTTGGCTGAGCCCCCTGAAGAGAATAAATCTCTTCTTTTTATACATATATCTGTGTTAAGTAATTCACTACATTGGGTACAAGTGTAACTTTTAAAATGAAATCTTTAACTAGTTCAAAAAAGTTATAATATAGATGATATTCTTTGTACTCAAGAAGAGATTATTGCTGTTAAAGAGGATAGGAAGATTAATTTATTTAGTAATGAGGAATGGGAAGAGGAGTAAGAAGAAGAGAAAGAGAAAAGTGAGAGACTTTTCCCTTTTTAGTGGATTTAAGTACTTGAAGTACTATTCAAGGAAGTAAATGGGGTGGTTCAGGGAAGTTGTTTTTGTTTTGGGGAAGATGATGGTATAATATATAGTCAAATTAGGAGGTATTATATGTTGTACAAAATAGTTTCTCTTGTTAGTATTTTTGTTAGAAACTTTTTATTACCAAATCCTTATATAAATTTTATTGTAAATGAAACTTATGCTGAGTTGTTTAATATATTTATTGGTGGATTTATACTACATAAACTTGCATATTGGTTTACGGGAAATATATATAGAAAAAGTATTGATGATCCAAGCATAGGTAGTTTTGGTTATTTAATTAGTTATGTCGTTATTACTTTAGTGGTTTCTTTTTTAGGGCTTTTTATTTCTGATTTTACACTTTTTATTATTGTTTTTCTTGTTTTATATTTGCTGGCATGTATATTTATAGGCAAACTTTTTGATAGAAATGATTTTTAATGGAGGTATTTTATGAAAAGTTACTATTTTTATTTTGATGAATCTTTTCATTCTAGAACGATTACTGAAGGTGCTTTTAATGATTCAAATTTTTTTAATTCATATGTTAGTACTGGTATTGGTTTTGAAAAGAAAAATCAACATAATATTTTAAATGATTATAAAGAATTTGATAATAAATATAGTTTATTTTATACAGTTGATGAGTTGAAAAGTGAAATTGTTAAACAAAAGAATTATGAAAGAGGTTTAGCTTCATTTAATAAAGATTCTGTAAGACTATATACTGATTTTTTTGAATTATTATATCGCAATGATGTCTTGTACTATATTTCTTCTATAGATAAGTTAGAATATTTGTTATCTGAGTGTAAATATACTGTACCTCCATTTATAAATGTGTCTGCAATGATATATAGTATTACAAAAATTGTTAATGTATATAAGCCTAAAAAAGTTATAGATGATATAATGAATAAAAGTAATAGTTTGTTAGATGATTTAAAAGATTTTTTTAGTAATCAACTAAAAATCAATGGAGAACTTAAATTGAAAGAACTTGAAAATATAGCAATGAATAATATTATGATATTTTTAAATGGAATAGACGTGTCATCTATTAATTATGAATTTGATTATTCTTTTACTTATCATGGATTAAACAAACTATTGAATGAATTAAAGATTTCTAATGTAAGTTTGATAATTGATAAGGAAGGTTCTAATAAAATTGTGGGTTGTGCAAAAAAAGAGGGATTTCTAGATAGTAGACAAATGGATTCTAAAAATTCATTAGGTGTTAGAACGTCTGATATGTTTTGTGGTTTTATATCTAGAATGATGAGAGCAATATATAATTCTTTGTATTTTGATTCTGGAGTTCCTTATAATAAAAGAAGACTAATTCCTATTGGCTGGTTTGATATTAGGGAAAATAACTTTCATTTGTACAAAACTGTTGCAAAATATATAAAAAAACAAGCAAATATCTATTACTGTACGTTTATGAGTTTATATTCTGACTTGTTTAGTGTATTTATTGGTATACTATATTATTTTGATGAATTTGAAACATATGAAGATTATAAAAATGTAAGTGTAGATGTTCATTTTGATGAATGTAATAATTTTGTAGTTAGTAGAATCAATCATGACATAAAAAGAATAGAGAATAATTATATGCTTTTTTAAAGATGAGGTGATAGTATGGGTAATAAAGAGCACATTAAAGAATGTAAATGCACATTTTGTGGAAATGAGGATTTTGAAGTTCCTAGCGAAATAATTAATGCTATAAAAAAAGAGGAACTAGTTGTTTTTGCAGGTGCGGGAGTAAGTACTGAAGGGAAAAATGTTTATAAAACAACTTTGTATACAGATGTTAATGATGAATTGGGTGAAAATTATGATAATACGTTTCCACAATTAATGACAAAATTTTGTAGTAAGCCTAATGGCAGAAGAATTTTAATTAATAGAATTATTGAAAGGTTTGAGTATTATAAATCCTTTTCTGAAATCGATAATATAATGAAGCAATTCTTTTGCCCTTTGGCAGATATTTATAGCATAAAAGAAATTATAACTACAAATTGGGATAGACAGTTTGAAGAAAAATGTAACTGTATGCCTGTTGTATATAATGGTGATATTCCATTGTTAGATGATAATAAAAGGAAAGTTTATAAAATTCATGGTAGTATTGATAATATTGGTACATTGATAATTACAGAGGAAGATTATGAACGTTGTTACAATGAGTTAAGAGAAAATTTAATAGGAGGAAAGGTCAAAGAACTTTTAAGCCGAAAGACTGTTGTCTTTATTGGCTATTCTTTGGAAGATGAAGATTTTAGAAAAATATGGCAGTTTATCGATGATAAATTAGGTGAATTAAAACCACATTTTTATGTTGTTACTCCTGATGTTAGAATGAAGGAAAAACTTAAAGATAAAAATGTGACTGTAATTAATACACTTGGTTCGAATTTTATTAAGGCAATAAGAAGACAGTTAATTGAAGATAAGTATATGTTAAATCCTGAGATATTATATAATGTTGTAGATTCTATGTTATCATTAGTCTTAAGAGTACATAGAGATACTAATGATATGATGCACGAAGCTAAAAATTCGTTATTGGTTTACACTTTGGCTTTTCAAGATGGAATAATTCATTCTTTAAAGAGAATTTTATCTAGAGAGAGCAGCGGAGAATATCTAAATCCTGATTTTCTGTTCAATTCTATAAGAACTTATTATAAATTTTTTAATGATTATAATAGAACTGGTGATTTTTTTAATTCTGCCTATTTGATAGGGTATGCGCTTGCAATGGACTGTGTTTGTTATTTATATGATTGTATTTCTAATGATAAAAAACCAGAAGAAGATAAAATGATTAGTTTATATTATTTACCTAAGGGAAAAATATATAATGATTTGGGTGAGTTTGAATTAGATTTAGAAAAATATAAAATAAAAAAATATATAAATTTTGCTGATGAATTAATAAAAAACTTAGGAAATGAAAATTTTGAATTTGAAGTTCATCATCCTCCATTTATTTAAAAAAATAATACATTTTATCTTAATAGATGAAATGTATTTTTGTTTGTATCAGTACATATAATCTCCCTACAATCAATATCCCAGTAGGGGTACAAACACACTTTATACAATGATATCTCTAACTAGTTACAAAAAAACTTATTTAAAAATTCTATTTCTATGTTATAATAATAACTAAATTTAAGGGAGGTTCTTTTTATGAGTAAATTATTTGATATTAAAGGTTATTTTGATTCTTCTTATGAATATCAATTTAATGATAGAGATATGTGGGAAGGTAAGATATTATTAGAAGATGATGGATGGTTTGAAGGTGTTGTTAAGGATGTAAGTAGTTCTTATCAAGAAGATAGATTTGTATTTGGTGTATATCATCCTGGTAAGGTTATAGAGTTATATAAATGGACTCCAACTAGTTTTAGTAGTCCATTTGTATTCCATGGTAATAAGAGTGAAGTTGGATACCAAGGAGAATTTGAAGTTATAGGTCTTATGGGAAGTATGCCATATGGAGTATCACGTATTACTCCAGAGGAAGTAGTTCTTGGTAAGGATGAGGAACAAGTAGAAATAGATGATGTTAAGAGAAGAATAGAAGCTTATAAAGTATTTTTAATGGATGAAGCAGGAAGAAGTTTCTATGATAATAGTATGGCTATGAGAAATGTACTATGTGATAACATCCTAAGATGTTATGAAGGTAGAGGATATACTGAAGAAGAAATGGTTGCTATAGCAAACCAAGTAGGTCCTATTAATGATAAAGTAGTAAAAGATACTGCAGAGGGTGCATATCAACTTGTAAAGAAGATGCAAGAGGAGAATCCGAACTTCTTTAGTGAAGCTGATGCGGATGATGATGATCTTCCATTCTAAAGGATAAAAGAAAAGAACTAGAAATAGTTCTTTTTTTGTGTCCAGAAAGGGCATTAAGTACAGTTCAAGGAAGCAAAATAGGGCATTCAGGGAAGTTATATTTTTTTCGAGGAAGTTGGTGGTATAGTGGAGGTAAGGTGGAGAACTAGTTTTTGCTGTATTTTTCTTTTGGGCAATAAGGAGCATTTTATGAAAGTAGTCAATATTCAAAATTTAACAGAAATGGTTAAAGAAAATTTTGGTAGGGATATCAAAGTTTATTTTATAAGAATTAATCCATATCCAATGAACGAAACTTTGAAAACAATATATGACAGCATAGCAGATTTATCATGGACTAAAATATATGATACACAAGCATTGAAAAAAGGTGGTTTATCACGTGTTAATAAAACTATTAGGAACATTGAAGATAAATTAAAGAGATGTGAAAATGATTCTTTAACAAGTGAAGTTGGTGAGTATGTTATCTCTATTCTTGGTAAGCAGGCTTTATTGGATAATTTAAATTATATTGATATTCCACTTGCAGAATTATGGAAAGCAAAGGTTAAGGGTAATCCTGGGTTTGATTTTTATTGTGAGTCAATAGATGATAAATTAATATTTGGAGAAGCAAAATATGAATCTGGAAAGAATGCATATAACGAAGCTCTAGAGCAAATTAATGATTTTATTACTGAAGGAAAGGACTATGAAGACCTGGTGGAGGTGAAAATGTTTGTTAGTCAGAAAGCCAGCGATAATATGGATAATGAAAACAGAGGTTTTGCTGCTGCATTTTCTTCAACAAGTATTGAAAATACAAAATTGGTCAATCATATAATACACAATAAGCATTTTAATGAGTTATTGAGTTATGATGAATTGTTGTTAGTGGCGGTGGATATTAATGAATGATATGATTAATAAAGTTTTTGAAGGACAAGAAATTGAAAATATTTTGGAAACTATAATATATGAATTGTATGAAAATGGTCCTGTAGAAAGAACGTATTTAGAAATTTTATCTTATATTAAATATTTGCATCCATCTGTTTTTGGAAAATATGAAAATGATATTTTGAATGTTATGGGATTATTTTTTAAAAATGCTAATCCAAGCAATATTCGGGCTTTAATTATGAAGGATTTTGGTGATTCAATAAATGATGTGTATGGCCATAAGTTAACTCCGATTCAAATGGATATTTTTAACAATATTGGTTCTAATAAATTCTTTAGTTTTTCTGCGGCGACTAGCACTGGTAAGTCATATATATTTAGAGAACTTCTTCTTAATTCTAAAAATGATGTTTTAATTATTGTTCCATCTAGGGCACTTATAAATGAGTATTATATTAAAATTAGGGATATATTTGTGGATAATAAAGTAAATATTTTAACATATGTCGATATTATTAATAAAAAAGCAAGACGACGTAATATTTTTATTTTAACTCCGGAAAGAGCGAAAGAAACGTTTAAGTATAAAACTATTTTGAATATTGATTTTATTTTATTTGATGAAGCTCAGTTAAGTGATGAAAAAAGTTCACGTGGTGTTATTTTTGATACTTTGGTTCGACGCTTTAAAAAGAGTTTTCCAAGTGCAAAGATGTTCTTTGCTTATCCATTTGTTGATAATCCTGAATCACAACTTCTTAAAAATCAATTAAATGACTCTGTTTACAACTATCGTTCTTATAAAGAAAAAAATGTTGGTCAAATTTTTTTCTCGGTTGATAATGGTAAGTTTTATGCATTTGGAATAAAAAAGGAAGTTATGGGACAACAGAGAAGACTTGTTAAATTTGATCCTATAGAAAATGTTTTGAAAAACAATGGAAGTATATTGATTTATACATTAAAATCAAAAATTCTTAATGAAGAAATATTTGATACATATAGAAAATATTGTAATTTATGTGAGGAAATAACTGATGATGACACTTTGAAATTAATAAAGAAATTTGATGATTTTATGGGAACAAGTGATACTAAATCTCGCTTTGGTTATTCACAAATGTCTAAACTTTTAAGAAGAGGCATTATAATTCATCATGGGTCATTACCTTTGAAGGCAAGACTTATTATTGAAGAAATTACTAGGAGAGGTAAGTGTAGAATTTGTTTTTCAACATCCACTTTAGTACAGGGAATTAATATGCCTTTTGACTTAGTTTTATTAGATAGTTTTAGTAATAATGCTTTGGATATAAAAAATTTAATAGGTAGGGCAGGAAGAAGTACTTTAGAAGCAAAGTTTGATTATGGAATTGTAGTAATTAAAGACAATAATAAATCAGATATAAGAAGATTTTTAAATTCTCCTTCTAATATGAGTAATGTTTCTTTGCTTGATACTGACGAAAAATTACCAGAAGATGTTGCATCTTATAAAGATGCAATAATTAATGATAAATTTAATGATGATTATAATCTTACTAATTCCGATATGGAAAAAATTACTACAGATAGTGTTTTTCAATTAGCTTCACAATTACTTGAACTTTTATTTATTAATAATACTATTATTGATGGAGAAACCTTTTCAAATCTTCCAAAGACTGACAAAGATAAAATATACATTAAATTTCAACAAATATATGGATGCTATATTGGGAGGGGAGATTTATCTTCAGGCGAAAAAAGCGTTTTATCAAATAGTATTAAGATTTTATTATGGCAAATACAAGGTAAGAAATTTAAGCAAATTGTTGGATATAGATATTCATATATAAGGCAAAATAATGAAATAAAGAAGTTATTAACTAAATACAGAAACAACACTAGTAGAAAAGGTTTTAAAAAAGAATTAGAAAAAATAAAAGTAAAATCAACAATGAAGTATAGTGAAATACCAAATAAGGATTTAGTTTTTCTTCCTTTATTTGATTATGATTTACTTGCATATGATGTTAGCTACGACATTGTTGCGTTTGATACATATGATTATATTGATAGGATGATAGGCTTTAAATTAAAAGATATATATTATGCGCTATTTAATGAATTATATTTAAAAGAAAAAGATGAGCGTGCAAAAAAAATGTCTTTGTATATAAAATATGGTACCATCGATGAAAAGGAGATTTTTTTATTAAGGTATGGTTTTGATTTTGATACAATAGAGTGGTTGAAAGATAAAGTAAAAAAAATTGATGAAGATGAAATTATTTTTAATGATTTATCTGATTTTACTGAGGAACAATTAGAGGAGATTAGAAACTATATTTAAAAGTACAAGTAATTGTACTTTTTCTTTTGTTTTGATTAGTTGAGTAGTTCTTCATATATTTAATATTTAACTACGGTACAAACGCAACAGCTATAATTAACCATCCTAGTACTTCATAACTATGCTATAATTGATATGAAAAGAGAGTTATTCTATGGATAAGAATATATTAATTGTAGGTGCTGCTAGAAGTGGTAAAACTACTTTAGCTAAGAAGTTTGTTAAAGAAAAAGGTATAGTATAATTAGTTTTGATAACAAAATAAAAAGAATATATTTTATATATTCTTTTCTTTGTTTTTAAATACAACTTTATTATTTAATGTATAGTTACTTATAGTAGTCGATGCATTTGCGATTAACTTAGATATAAAGTTATTAAATCCAAATATATCTACGAATAGAATTAATACTAAAGAGTCTATTGCGAATGATACTGCTTTAACTCCTAAATAACTAATCATTTGTTCTAATAGGTTAGTATTATCATTTTTAAATACAACTTTTTTATTGATAAAGAATGATGATGTTATAGATACTGCATATGCTGCAACATTACTTACAATAACATTTTTAATTATTAAATTGTAGAATAACATGTAAGTTCCTACATTTAATAGTGAAGTGAATATTGCAAAAATAACATATTTAACAAACTTATTATTTAACAAATTCATAGAAACTTCCGTATTGTACGTATTTATAATTGTTCATTAATTCAGTTGTTTCTTTATCTAAAGTATTTATTTTAATTTGTTTACCATCTTTATAAACTGTTCCTCTGTTAAATACTGGAAGTTCTTCTCTTGTTTCATTAATAAATTTAAAGTAATCAGAGATTTCTAAATCCATTTTATTAATAACATAGGCTCCTAAATAACATGATTTAATTTGATTTAGTTCTTCTGTATCGATATCATAGTTTGCAACTATTGCTGCTTTTGTTGTATATAATCTTAATGAATTAGTAGGTTCATCATTTTCTGTATAATAACCAGATTTAGTTAGTCTACTAATATTTGGTAAATGATCTCCATAGAATACAACGATTGTTGGAGTATCAATCTTTTGAATCTTTTCATATATATACTTAAGTGATTTATCTGCATCATAAATTCCTTGAGCATAATTTCTAATCATTTGAGTATCTTCTTTTGAATATTCTGTTTTCTTAACTTTTACATCAAATTCACTTTCTTTATACATTTCTCCTTCAAAAGGATAGTGGTTTTGTGCTGTTGCACTCATAATGAATTTGTAGTTACCTTTAGATGTATCTTTTAATTCTTCATAGATTGTATCCATAAATGCTTTGTCTGATAACCAACGACCTTTCTTTTCACCATCTACATTATAAATAGTTCTATCTGTTCCAAAAGAGTCATAGTTCTTTTTACTTTTGTAAGAAGTTGGTGCCCATGGTGTTAGATACATTGTTTCATATCCATTATTATTAAATTCTTTAATAATGTTTGGAGCATTCTTTCCTGTAAATTTATTATAGTATTGATTATATGGATTATATCCTGATTTCCAGAATGATAGGGAAGCACCTGTTAGAATTTCAAATTCTGTATTAACACTTCCACCTGCGATAGTAGGTACTTGTAAATCAAATACCATTTTATCTTTATCATTTTCATAATCATCAAATACTTCAAGTAATGGTTTATCAAATTTAACTTCATCGATGTTTTCTAAGTCAGAGAATGATTCTGATAGGATAAATACTACATTTGCTTTTCCCCAACTATCATCATTGTCTTCAGCTTTTTTTAATAATTCTTTAACTTTTAATGGAGTGTATCCTTCTGGTACATTATCATCAATATATAATGTATTAGCATACATTCCTTGGAAGAATCCATACTTATCATATAAGTCATTTACTGAATTAAATTTTAATAATTCATCATTTGATGTACGATAAATTTTTTCAATTGCAAATTTAGAATAATTTTCATTAACAATAAATATTGTAAGTAGAAGAACTACTGCTACTGCTAGACCAATAAGTCTATTTTTAATACTATCAATTTTGATTGATTTCTTTTTAAATAAAAATATAAAGGCGATTGCTGCACCAGCTACGATAACAGTTTTACCAATTGTTGTTAGAATCCACCAACTAATACTGTTACCAGCTTCACCCATCATAGCCATATTAGCTGGATTTAAATAGTTAACATCAGATACTTCTAATGGAAGTCCCATAACGTTATATTTAATATCACTAATAACCATTATTGCTAATGAGATAATTAATAGAGTAATTAAAGCTCTACTAGATTTTTTTGTAATACATAATAATATAATAAATATTAAATCAATGATTGCCATTAATAGTAAGACAACTAAAAAGTTTTGTGGAATTGCTTTGATTGTTGCCTTAATACTTTCTAATATAGGTAAGTGACTTAATTTATAAAATAAGTCTCCAGATACTATTAAGTATAATGGGAATATTAAAAGGTATAATACATATTTGTTAAGTACTTTATCAAAAATCTTTGCTACATTAACTTTTGGTATGTGTATTTTTAAGATAAATGATATTCCAAGTACTAGTAATAATATTGGCATTACTGTTTTAAGTAATTCTACATTGAAGTATCTTAGAATTAAATAAACAATAGGGTATACGATTGAAGCAGTTGTAATTGGTACTCCAATGAATCCACCTTTTTTATTTTCTTCTGTAACACTTAATGTATTGAAGTAAGCAAGTCTGATTACTCCACATAATACATAGAATGCACATATTACTTTTGTAATAAGACTAGGAGACATTGCTGCTGTTATTGTTGCAGGGACTACTCCGAAGCATATTACATCTGATAATGAATCAAGCTGTACTCCATAAGCTTTTTCCATTTTGGTACTTTTAGACATGCGAGCTACAGTACCATCAAAAGCATCGCAAATTCCACTAACAACCATACATAGTACAGCCATAGTGAAATGTTGACTTAACACTAACATTAATCCAATAAATGAAAATAATGTACCAGTCATTGTGATAAAGTCACATTTTCGGTAAAAACCGATAATAAATTTTTTCATCTACTACACACTTCTTTTCTATATATATTTGACTTTCTTTTATTATAGCACATGTTCGATATTTTTAAATAGTTATTTGTGATATAATATTTGTATAAATAGGAGGATGTATGGAAAAAGTTTATAATAAGTTAGTACGTGATAGAATTCCTGAAATTATAGTTGGCAATGGAGGAGAACCGTTTACTAGAATATTAGATGATGTTGAATATAAAAGTGAATTAGAAAAGAAATTAAACGAAGAATATCAAGAAGTTTTAGGTGCTACTGAAAGCAGTGATAGAATAGAAGAACTTGCTGATATGGTTGAAATTATTGATGCTTTAGCAGCACTTGAAGGTAAAAGTTTAGACGATGTAATTGAAGTGCAAAAACAAAAAAGATTAAAACGTGGTGGATTTAAAGAGAAAATATTCTTAGAGAAAGTGGTAGAATAAGCGCATAACAATGTGCTTGTTTTTTATGTAAAGTAACTTATCTTTAGATTTGTTTTTTATTATTGATATGTTATTATTTTAATGTATGAGGGAGTGTTTAATATGGCATATATTTATGATAAAAAGTCTCATTGGCATGCTTGTAAAAGAGAAGTTTTAGAGAATAGAATAAAAAAAATAAAAGATGGAGATTATTCTGATTTTTTCGACTATTCTAGTGATTTTTGGTTAGCTTTATGTATTAGTTATTTCACATTATCTTATGAAAAAGTATGGAAATCTAACGATCACAGTGTTCATAGCATTTTAAATACTTTTTTTGATGAAAATCTAGATATTAAAGTTAAAGATGCTGTTTATAATTTAGCTGATCAAAGTGGTTATGATATGGAAATGTTAAAAAAGGAAAATGAGGAATATTATAACCAGATTTATTTTGATTTAAGACAACAAGTTAATGTAGCTGGTATAGATGATTCTGGAATGGTTTCTGAGAATTGGGCAGATAATATAAAAAAAATGAACCGTAATGCTAGACGTTTAGGAGTGCTAAAAGAAAAGATTACTCGCAATTATATTTTACATAGTATGGCTAAACTTAATATTGGTAAAGAAGATAAGATTAGTATTCCTGTTTCCACTAATAATGAATATGACTTACCAGTAGAATGGTTGGTAAGTTATGTAGATGCATTGTGTTCACCTGTAAGATATTTTTTAGATGAAAGACAATCATCTTCATATACGTCTGGAGAACCAGTTTTAGATGAATTGGGTAGAATATATAATTTATATACAGCTAATATGAGTTTAATGGACAATTATAAAGAATTTAAATGTGATGATTTGGTTAAGAGATTATTAAAACCTGGAATTACAACTGAAGAAAAAGATGTAATTTATAGTAGTATTAAGGAAAAATTAAGCGATAATCCTGTTCTTTATGATCGTATAGGTGACTTAGTTGCTGCTAAGAATGAAATGGAGTCTAAGAAAGAAAATGTATTAGCTGCTTTATTATCTGTTGCTAGTATAAATATGTTTGTTCTTAATTATCAAGATTGTTTTAAATCTGGATTAAATCCTAAAAATAATGGACCTTTTAATGCTGAAAGAGATGATGTTAGAGATCTTTATGGTAATGGAAGTTCTATTCCTGGAAGAATGGGATTTCAAAAGAACGGAGCTTCTGCACCTGGTACTTTAAGAAATTGTGTGTCTCATCCCGGTAGACTTACTGTTAAATATGAAGGTGGCACTTATAAGGTGACAATGCAAGATAGAAATGATAATAATGATCCTACAGGTAGTTTCAATACAGATTTAGATACTTGTATTGAATTTTTAGAACATCCTTTTTTTGAAAAGAATATGGTTACTTCAATTAAATCAAGTGATGTTGTTGGTGTAAGACAAGAATTAGAGGCAATGTTTGATGATACAGATAAACAGGATGCTACAGCTGCAAGTCATAGTACAGGTGCAAAAAAATAGAAATATCGAAAAGATATTTCTTTTTTTATGGTCTAGTCTTTTTTATAAATTAGTTGTATAATAGTTTTAATAATAGTCAAAGTAGGTGAAACGATGACTTTCGGAGAAAAGGATTATAAAGGGAAATTATCTTATATCGAAAAGTATTATAAAGATGATACTTTATTTTTTGCTGCCTACTTAAATAATTATAATAATTTTCATATTTATATTAGAATTGACTATATTGATAAATTAAAATGTTATAAACTTAGATGGTTTGATTTAGATTTCGTTAAAGATAGTAAGATAGTAAAATATGAAAGTAGTGAAATGGTAGAAGAAGATGTTATTGATACTATTGAAAAACTTTGTACTGTTATGAGTGTTGATCAAAAGAAAAACTATTGGGGTAAAGAAAATAATGTTGGTATCTATATTGATGCTAAATGTAAAAATAGTGATGAAGTTAAAATTAAATTTTATAAATATATTCCAGAAACTCAAGAAGCATTATATCAAATAATGAGTATTATATTTGAGATTGTTCCTAGAAAGTTATATCCATTCTTTGAAGAAATTGGTTATATATTTAATGGAGGAGCAGATACTTTTGAATATGAGAAAAGATTTAGGTTTGATTTATTTAAGGGAGACTTAGATAAAGTGTTTAATATTCCTACTTGTGTTAGAGGTACTAGATACTATGATGAAAGAAGAGTCTTATTCTTAGAAAAAGTTGATGATAGATATTTTGCTGTTGTTAATGGAAATGAACTATATTTAGTAATTATTAAATATGATGAAGTTAGTAAGGATATGCAAGTATATTGTTCTTGTCCTTGTGATGTTTTCTGTAAACATATTTATGCAGTGATAATGGCTATTCGTGAAAAAGATTTTAAACCATTTTATAAAGTAATGCCTAAGAGAGAATATACTGATATGTTTGATAAGTTAATGAATATTAATTATACTTTTTCTATTGGAATGGTAGAAGATGTTATTGGTATCATTGGTGAAGATGGTTATATTGAATGGTTAAATATATTAGATGAAGATAATAAATCTAAATGGATTATTGTTGAAGATGATGATAAACAAAGATTTACAAAGGCAATGACTAATTTTTTAGATAGTTGTGAAAAATAAGCATCGTAAAGATGCTTTTTATTTTGTGTTGTGATATTCTTATTATAGAGGTGTAATTATGGTAATAGTAAAGGCAAGTAAAGAAGAAAAAGAAATTAAGAAACAAAAGATGGAAGAACTTTATGAATATAGAAAGTATCTTTATGAACATCCAAAACTATATCATTTATTTTTAGAAGTTACATCTCGTTGTAATGCTAGATGTGAACATTGTGGTAGTAGTTGTGGTTATGAAAAACCTAAGAATGAAATTAGTAAAGAAAAGTTAATGGAAACATTGAAAGAAATTTCAGAACATTATGATGCAAGTGAAATATTATTAAATGTTACTGGTGGAGAACCATTCTTAAGAAAAGATTTATTTGAGATTATGGATTATGCAGTAAGTTTAGGTTATAGATGGGGAATTACTTCTAATGGTATTTTAATTGATGAAGAACTTGTTAAAAAAATAGTTAAGTCTAAGATGAGTACTATTTCTATTAGTATAGATGGATTAAAAGAAACACATGAAGCATTTAGAAAAGTTCCTGGTGCTTGGGATAAGATTATTAAGGGAATAAAACTTATGCTTAATGAACCTAGTATTGAATGTGTTCAGGTTACTACTGTTGCTAATAAGAAAAATATTAATGAATTAGAAGAATTATATAAAGTAGTTTTAGATTTAGGTGTTAAGTACTGGAGAGTAGTTAACTGTGATCCTATTGGAAGAGCTAAAGATAATGATGAGATTTTATTAGATCCAAAGGGTTATAGAAAGTTATTTAAGTTTATTTATGAAAAACGTAAAGAAAATAAAATAGTTGTTGATTATGGATGTAGTCATTATTTAGGTCTTAATATGGAAAAAGAAATTAGAGATCAACATTTCTTTTGTATGACAGGTTTATATGTAGGTAGTATTTTAAGTAATGGTGATATATTTGTATGTCCTAATGTTGAAAGAAGAAAAGAATTAATTCAGGGAAATATTAATACTGATAGTTTTGTAGAAGTATGGGAAAATAAATTTAAAGAATTTAGACATGAGAGAAGAACTTCTTGTGATGATTGTCTTGCTTGTAGTCATTTTAAATATTGTGGAGGAGATTCTTTTCATACTTGGAATTTTGATGATAATAAACCTAATATTTGTATAAAGAAGATTTATAAAGAAGAAAAAGATGATAGTGACAAAAAACGTAAGAAAAAGAAAAGTGAAGATAAATTTTTAGTTGTATAGGAGGATTTATGGATAATAGAAAACCTAAAGTTAGTTGGTTTGATGAGTGTTTACAAGTTTCACTTTTAAAACTAACACAAATATCTATTATGGAGGATTTAACTATTCCACAAGTAAAAGCATACTTTGATGAAATAATTAATGATCTATATGAAATGGAGAAAATTGAAAAAGAAAAGAAGTCTAAAACTGAAGAAGATGCTTTAAGTTAAATAATCTAGTATTGCTAGATTATTTTTTATGAGTATAATATAATGTAATTAGGAGGGTTCAAAATGATTAGTACAAGTAGTTATAAGAATTTTGATACAAATTTATATAGAAGATGTTCTATATCTGGAGATAGGGGTCATAATGCAAATTTTTTTGGAGATTGTTTTCCTGAACTTGCACCTAAGAAAGATTTTTGGCAAAAGTGGCATGATAATATCGGTAAGATTTCTGAAGAAGAAAATGCTAGATATTACATAGAAGAATATTATAAACAGGTTTTATCTAAATTAGATCCAGAAATGGTTTATAGAAAGTTAGATCATTGTACTTTATTATGTTATGAAGATAGTGATGAATTTTGTCATAGACATGTAGTTGCGGCATGGTTTAATTTATTACTTGGTGATACAATTCAACCAGTTGTTGAAATTGCATGGGAAGATGGAAAATTAGTTCGTTTGGATGATGTATCTAGTAAGTATTCAGAAATACTTGAAGATGTTATTAGAAGTAATGAAAAAATGTGTGGATTTACTTCTGTTAGAGCGAGATATTTATTTGATCAAGGTGAAAAGTTAGAAGCAGAGGCAAGTCAAAAAGAACTTGATAATCCAGGTGTTTCTTATGACTATATGAGACAAGCTGCTTGTTATAGAAGATGCGATGCAGATGAAGCAGAAGCACAATATAAAGCAGCACAAAAGATGAAAGCAAAAGGTGTTAAAACAGATGATAAAAAAGATTAATGTAAATGAATTATTATTTTCAGATTTATTAGTAAAGAAACCAGTAGATGACGTTAATGAAGATTTATCTAGCGATGTTCGTGGAAAAATAATTTTAACTGGTAGTAGAGGTTGTGGAAAAAGTGTTGTTTTAGGTAGTAGAGAAGTTAATAGTGTAAAAACAGAACATCCTGCTATTCTAACAAGATTTGATGGTGCTGGAATGTTTGGTACTAAGGATAATAAGTATTTTAATAGAAGTTTTATTGAACATTATTATGAAGTAATTATGTGTAAGAAATTCTTAAATTATGTTAAAGAATATTATCCAGAATTATTTAGTTCTAAGTTTTCTCATTTAGATTCAGTTACTACTAGTAGATTAATGGAAGTAGATAATTATATTAATAATGCAATGTTTAAAGATTGTGATATTAGACAAAAGTTATTTAGTGGGGAAGCGCTAAGTGAAATGTTATCAATATTTAGAAATGGAACAGGTTGTAAAAGTTTAACTCTAATGATTGATAGATTTGATTGGACTCATAATAGTGATCCTAGAGTTCAAGATATTTTAAAAGATTATTTTAGTATGTTTGAAAAAGTAATTGTAACTTCAGATGATTCTACAATTAGAAGTGATAAGAGAAAGAAAGACTTGGTTGATAAAGGATTTAAAATATATGGAATGGAATATTCTACTCATTTAGATCCAGTAAGTGAAATTGTTGAAAGAAGATTTAAACTTGATGATGAGACTAAGTTTCCAATAGATAGAGTATTTGATGAAGATTATTTAATTATGATTGAGAAGTGTGGAGGAAACTTAGATACAATTCTTGATTCGTTCCTTTATGCAGAAACTTTACATAATTGGGATAAAAATAAAGATATTCATACTATTTTAAGTCAAGCAAGTGATGAAAAAGTTAAGACACTTAAACAATATAGAAGAATGACTAAAGGACCAAAATTACATATATAATTAAGAGGAGAAATCCTCTTTTTTTTTGTAGTAATTTTTTTAATTTATTGATATAATTATTTTAATATAGAGTAGTGTGGTGTAGTATATGAAGAAGGGTAAACTTGTATTAAAAAATAATATAAGAAAACTAATACTTGTATTGGTATTAGTTTTATTTGTGTCTTTATGTACTTTTGTTACTATTAATACTTTTAAGAAAAGTAAAATTGATAAGGTATTAGAAACTTCAAGTTATTCTTATTTACCTAAAGAAGCAAAGAATTTTATTAAGGAAGTATATGAAGAAACTGGTGAAGTTGTTCTAACCGAAAAGAATAAAAAAAGTAATGCTCCTTATTTGAATACACAATATATAGCTTATTTAGAGTTAAGTGAAGAAGAAAAGAAAAATGTAGGGTATATACCTGATGTTTATACTGTTGATTATATAGAAAATGATAATTATGAAGCTGATACTTTAGAAGCGCAATTTGATTTAAAGGATTATGTTACTACAACAAGAAATCAAGGTACTCTTGGAATTTGTTGGACTATTTCTTCTGTTGAAAATGTTGAGACTTATTTAATGTGGAAAAATAAGGAACCATTTAATGCTAATTCAAAGATTTTATCAGAAAGACAATTTGATTATGCTACTTCAACTAACGGTATGTATTATAAACAAGGTACTAGTAGTACTCAATATACTTGGAGTAATTCTAGTAATGGGTATAGACCATTAACTAGTGGTGGTAATTATTATATGTCTGCAGTTGCGATGAGTAATGGGATTACTTTAACTGATCAAGATGTTTTACCATTTAGTGAATCTACATCTAAGAAGAAACCTGAAGAAATACTTAATTTTAATAATTCTTTATATGAAGCTAATGCAACAATTCAATTACCTATGATAAATACAGATACTGCTACTGATAGTGAAATTAGTAGTTATACTACAATGGTTAAAAATTATATTAAAGAATATGGTGGATTATTTATTGGTACTTATTCACCACAATCATCTTGTGGATTTAAAAATACTGATGGTACTTATGCAATGAAGACAGATGACTGTGCGAATGTTAATTCTGATTTGGGACATGCGATGCAGTTAGTAGGTTGGGATGATAATTATAGTTATACTTATTGCGATAAAGGTACTAGTCATAGTGAATATACTGCTAGTTGTGGTAGTACATATAAAAAGACAGGTAAAGGTGCTTGGATACTTAGAAATTCATGGGGAGAAGGACATGGATATGAATATGTTTATTTAACATATGATTCTACTAGATTATCAATTGGTTTTGTTACAGATATTTCTGAAATGAGTAATAGAACTTGGGATAATAATTATCATGTAAATATTGTAGATGACGGTTCTTTATATTTAACTAGTGATCAAACTATAAATTTAAATAAGAAAATTGATAATATAGAAAAGATTGAAAAAGTTAAATTTCATCCCTTAACACAAGGTGGAAGTTATACTTTAAAGATTACTTCTAATGATATTAATTATTCAGAAACTGTTAGTATTGATGAAATGGGAATTTATACATTTGATTTAAGTGATAAGAATTTATTAGTTGATGAAGATACTTTGAGTTTTAGAATTATTGGTAATAATAGTGCTTCTTTCTTATATAGTTCAGGTTCGTTATTTACTTCAAATGTAAGTGATGAAAAGATGGTTAAGGCTGTTAATGGATATGAAACTAAAAGTGAAGATAGTTCTATTCCTTCTTTAGAAAATCCTATTTATATAGATGGTAATTATGGAACTATGATGTTAGAGTATTATACAAGAAATATTCCGGCAAATGCGGATATTAGTTTTAGAGCTATTAATAAAAATGGTGAAAATTATACTAATTATTTATTTAGTTCTAGTCAAATGAATAAAATTGTTTTAGATGGATATATTTACTTTAATCCAGGTGTTAGAACTGGTAGTAGTGAATATAGTGATAAACCTGTATGTGGTGAAATTTTTGATTTAGAAATTTTATATAATGGTGAAGTTATTGATACGATTCCTGTTAAGAGAATTTGTAATGATAAGACTACAAAGTCTGTAATTAATTTCCATGCTAATGACGGAAGTGGTTATGTTTCAAGTATTAGTAAGAATGATTTATATGATATTCAGATGATGAATGCTGATGGTACTGGTAGAGAGTATATTGGTTTAGAGAAGAATTTCTTCCATGCTGATAAACATATTGCATCATGGAATACTAAGAGTGATGGTACTGGTACTAATTATACAACTAATACATTCTTGTTATATGCAAATAAAGATTTATATGCTCAATGGGTGCTTGGACATACTTATAAATTAAATTATCAATGTGCAAGATATATATGTGATGATGCTCTTATTGTTAGTAGAAATTATAGTAAAGAGTATGATCAAGAATTTGTAATTATGGAAAACTCTTTTGAAAATTTAAATGGTGATGGTTTCTTGTATTGGTTGGATGATGATACAATTTATTATCCAGGTGAAACGGTTAATAATTTAGCTGATAAATCATCTCCATATAATGATGACGATAATGTATTTTTAGTTGCGGAATGGGCAGAGGATTATAAAACTGTTACTTTTGATAGTAATGGTGGTAAAGGTACTATGAGTAGTATTAATGTTAAGACTAATACTGATAGTAGATTAAAGTATAATTCATTTACTAAAACTGGTGCTGCATTTAGAGGATGGACTACAAATAGTGATGGTACTGGTACTAGATATACAGATGGTCAAATTATTAATATTAGTAGTGATATAACTTTATATGCACAATGGAATAATACAAAATATAATGTAAGATTTGATGCTAATGGTGGAACTGGTTCTATGGATATTCAAGAATTTGAACATACTGTTAGTGGTAATTTAAATGAAAATAAATTTAGTAGAGTTGGTTATACATTTAAAGGATGGAATACTAAGAGTGATGGAAGTGGAGCAAGTTATACTGATAAACAAAGTGTTCTTGATTTAACAGAAAATGTTGAAACAATTACTTTATATGCTATGTGGGAAGCAAATACTTATAATGTAATATTTAATTCTAATGGTGGAGAAGGAGAAATGAATTCTCAAAGTTTTAAATATGATGAATTAAAAGCATTAAGTGCAAACCAATATACAAAAGAAGGATTTATATTTGGTGGATGGAATACAAGTAGTGATTATAGTGGGACAGATTATTCTGATAAGCAAGTTGTTAAGAATTTAACAACAGGCACTACCATAAGACTTTATGCAGTATGGATAGAAAGAACATTTGAAATAGAAAATTATAAAGTTGATGATAGTACAAATATGATTGAGAAAATCAGTGTTAATACTACTGTTGATATGTTTAAAGAAAACATTAAAGTTGGTACTGATTATAAAGTAGAAGTTGATTCTAAAGAAGTAGAAGGTAAAGAAATTCTTTATACGGGTGGAAAAACTAAGATTTATAGAAATAGTAATTTAATTGCTGAATATACAAATGTTGTTTTAGGTGATGTTAATGGAGATGGAGAAATTAACTCAGCAGACTTATTTAGAATTAGACAACATTTACTTACAATTATTACTTTAAAAGATGAATTTGCTTTAGCATCGGATGTTAATTCTGATGCAGAGATTAACTCAGCAGATTTATTTAGAACAAGACAACATTTACTTGGAATTATTAATATAGGGTAGAAGTGGAGGAAACTATGAAAAAAGTAAAAATATTATTATTGTTATTAATATCAGTTTTTTGTTTATACTCAAAAGATGTATATGCTGCAAGTGCTTCTTTAAGTGTTAGTTCTTCAAAAGTATATGTTGGTGGAAGTTTTAAAGCTACAATTAATGTTTCAGCAGCAGCTGCATGGAGTGTTCATTTAAGTGCAAGTGGACCTGTAAGAAATTGTTCAATTAGTCAAGCTGATTCTACTGCAAATGCTCTTAATGCTAATAAGTCGTTTAGTGCAACTTGTACAGCAACTGGTACTGGTACAATTACATTAACTTTATCAGGAGACGTTACTTCTGCAGATGATGGATTAGCAAGAAAAGTTAGTGGTACAAGAACAGTAACAGTTGTAAATAAACCGGCAAGTTCTACTCCTAGTACAAATAATTCAAATAGTAAACCTAGTGGTCCTGCAGATGATAGATCTACTAATACTAATTTAAAAAGTTTAACTGTTAATGGAAAAACACTTACAAAAAAGAATAATGTTTATTCTATGGAAGTTAGTAATTATGTTGAAAAAGTAGATATAGCGGCAGTAGGCGCAGATACAAAATCAAAAGTTACTGGTACTGGTAGTAAAAACTTAAGTGTTGGTGAAAATAAGTTTAGTGTTGTTGTTACTGCTGAAAGAGGAAATAAAACTACTTATACTGTTAAGGTTATTAGAAAAGAATATAATACTTTTAATGATTTAGATGAAGTGTTAAAACTTGGAAAAGATTCTGAAGTACAATTTAGTAATAATGATAAACTTACTAAAGAAAATCTAGATAGTATTATTAATAGTAAAAGAAAGATTACTTTAACTAAGTATGATTCTGAAAAAAAGAAAACTTTATATAGCTTTATTCTTGATGGAAATGTTATTAAAACAGTAGATGAATTTAATCCAAATATTTTACTTGTTAGTGATAATAATTTAATGGAAGAAGCTGTTAATTATGCAGCCGGTTTATATTTAGATTTTAGTAGTTGCATTAATATTCCGGAAGGAGCTATCTTAAGATATTTTGTAGGGGATATTTATAATAATGATGAAAAATTAAACTTATATTCATATAGTGATGATAAAGTTACTAAGTTACAAGAAGGTATTGTTGTTACAGATGGATATGTAGAGTTTAATGTTAGTGATAGTGTTTATCATTTGATAAGTAAGACAGTAGTTCAAAATGCTGTTGTTAAAGAAGAAGGATTAAATACCTGGATGATTTCTTCAATTGTTTTAGCTGTTATTGTTGTAATACTTGTATTATTAATTATTGTTGATAAAATGAAAATGTTAAATAATAAAGCAACAAAAGTTGAAGTAGTAAAGGAAGAGACTGAAAATATAAGTTCAACTCCAGTTGAAGAAGAAGTTGAAGATAAAGAAGTATTATAGAAATAAAGAACGAAAGTTCTTTTTTCTTATGTTATAATTTAAATAGGTGAAGACTTATGAATATAGATAAGATATGTGAAGTTATCGATAATGGTGGTTTAGTTATAACTCCTACTGATACTATTTATGGTATTATGGCAGATGCTTTAAATGAAGATGCTATAAAGAAAGTGTATGATGTAAAGAAGAGAGGTTACAATAAACCTTTAATCGTACTTATGGATAGTTTTGAAATGGTGGAACAATATACTGAAGAGTTATCTGAAATGGAGAAAAAATTAATGGATAAGTTTTGGCCAGGACTTGTTACTTTTATTTTAAAGAAGAACGATAAGATTAGTGATTTAATTACTTCTGGTAATGATACTGTAGGAGTTAGAATTCCTGATAATAAAGATTTGTTAGAAATAATTAGACGTTTAAAAAGACCTGTTGTTAGTACAAGTGCGAACATAACTGAAACTCCTGTTATTACTTGTATAGAGATGCTTGAAGCGGATATTGTTTCTAATGTTGATTATATAGAAGATGGTGGATTAATTGAAAATGAGTCATCTACTATTATTAAGATGCTTGAAACGGATATGTTAGTTTTACGTGAGGGTAAGATTAGTAATGAAATAAAAAAGTATTATGAGGTGATTAAATGAAAAAAATAATTTATTTTATGAGACATTCTGAAGTATTAAAGGGTATTAATCATGAATTTAATAATGATGATTTATTTTTAACTAATCAAAAAAGTATTTTATCTATTAATGGTGAAAAGAAGGCGGAAGAAATTTCTAACTTAGATGAGTTTTCTGATTTTGATTTAGTTGTTTCTAGTAATTATGTTAGGGCTATGTCTACTGCGAAGTATTTCTTAAATGAAAATAGTGAGTTTGCAGTGGTTGATTTATTTAATGAAAGACGTCATGGTGTTAAATCATGGGATGAGTTACCTGAAGATTTTGAAAGAAAACAATTTGAAGATTTTAATTTTAAAGTAGGAGATGGAGAAAGTCTAAACGAAGTAAAGAAAAGAATGCTAAAAGGATTAGATTTGCTTTTAAATCATACTTCAGCAGAAAAGATATTAGTTGTAGGTCATGGAACTGCTATTGCTAGTTTACTTAGTGTTTGGTGTAATATTATTTATGGTGGAGAGTATACTTTTAAGGATAAAGTTATTTTTAATAGACGTTGGACTTATATGGAATGTTTTAAGTTTGAATTTACAGATAATGAGTTAGTTAATATAGAGAACTTGAATATTTGGAAATAGTGTGTTATAATTAGCGCATCAGTGATGACTAGGAAGAGTAATCAAAGATTTTATTTTAGAGAGTTATTGGTTGGTGGAAAATAACATAAAATTTAGATGAAAGACACCTACGAGCTACTTGCTTGAACTAATAGTAGAGTGAGTCGGAAAAAGAACCGTTATTCTTCGAGTGATTATAAGTAAATATACTTTATAATAAATTGGGTGGTACCGCGGATATTAAACAGTTATTCGTCCCTTTGTGGATAATAAACTGTTTTTTTATTTTATATTTTTTATAAAGGAGGTATCATGATGAAAAAAATATATTTTAAAAATTTAAAAGAATACTTTAACAAAGAAGTAGAAATATGTGGTTTTGTTGAAAATATTCGTGATCTACAATATGTACAATTTTTAGTAGTTAGAGATATTAGTGGTAAAGTTCAAGTTACATTAGAGAAGAATGAAGAAAATAAAGAACTAAATAATATTATTTCTAATTTAACTAATGATAGTACTGTAAAAATTAAAGGTGTTTTATTAGAAAATGAAAAGGTTAAGTTAAATGGAATGGAGATTATTCCAAAGGAAATTGAAGTTACTAGTAAATGTTTAGGGGAAATGCCTTTGAACTATAAAGATAGTAAGTCCGCAACTATTGATACTAGATTAAACTATAGATTTTTAGACTTAAGAAATGAAAAGAATATTTTAATGTTTCAAGTACAAACTTGTTTTATTAATGCGATGAGAAATTATTTACTTGAAAATAATTTTAATGAGATTCATACACCTAAGTTAATTGGTGCTGCAAGTGAGTCTGGTTCTGAAGTATTTGAAGTTAATTATTTTGGTGAAAAAGCATATCTTGCACAAAGTCCACAATTTTATAAACAAATGGCTATGGCTAGTGGAATGGATAGAGTATTTGAAGTTGCTCCTGCTTTTAGAGCAGAAAATTCTAATTCTTATAGACATACAACAGATTTTACTTCTTTCGATATTGAGATGAGTTATTTAGAAAATCTAGAGGAATTGATGGATTTTGAAGAAAACTTATTTATAGCTGGACTTAGTGCTGTTAAAGAAAAGTATGGGGAAAAGATCAAAGAATATTTCAATGTAGAAGTTGTTGTACCTACTAAACCATTTCCTAGAATTAAGTTAGAAGAATTATATAGTGAATTGGAAAATAATTATGGATTTAAGATGAATTTTGAAGATGTAGGTGATATGAATAGTGAAGCAGAGAAATTAGCAAGTCGTTATGTTATGGAAAAGTATGGACATGAGTTTGTATTTGTAACTGACTTTAGTGCGAAAAAGAGAGCTTTTTATCATAAACGTGAAAATGGTATTCCACAAGGAGCAGACCTTATTTGGAAAGGTTGTGAGACTACAACATTAGCACTTCGTGAACATCGTTATGAAGTTTTAGTAGAACAAGCAAAAGAAAAGGGACTTGGAACAGACGTAGAATTTTATTTAGAATTCTTTAAGTATGGTTGTCCACCACATGGAGGATTTGCGATAGGAGTAGATAGAATTACTATGTTATTACTTGAGACTGGATCATTAAAAGAAACTATGTTCTTATTTAGAGGACCTAGTAGATTGACACCTTAATTTTAAGAAGAGAATTATCTCTTCTTTTTTTATGTTATAATTATTATAAGGAGAGTTTATATGAAGAAAATAATTTGTTTAATTAGTTTAGTTGTTGTAAGTATTTTACTTACTGGATGTGGAAATAATAAGAATGTAGTATTATCTTGTAAGAGTGAAGTTCATGGAGAGAATCCAACGATTACTTCTTATGAAATTTATACAATTGAAGATAATAAAGTTAAGAATATGGAATCTTATAATATTATGGATTATGAAGATAGTTATTTAAAGAATGTTACTATTGAAGATATTATTAAGATTTATTCTAAAGATAGTAGTTATGAAGTTGTAAAGATTGATAATAATACTATTAAGAATATTAAGAAGAATCCAATTAATGTTTTTGAAAATGTTAAGAGTGATGATATGGTAGAATTTATTCGTGGTACTATGGAAGAAAATGAATTTGGATTATATGATTATACTTGTGAGATTAATAAATAACATAATTTGCACATAATTATATGGTATAATAACAATTGTTAGGAGGATTAAATATGGATTTTTTTGTAATTTATGGATTAACTATAATTTCATTAATTATTACTTTGATTGCTCAAGGGTTTGTTAGTGGAAGTTATAGAAGATATAAGAAAATTAGTAATAGTAGAGGAATGAATGGGTGTAATGCAGCTAAGGAGATTCTTTATAAGAGTGGGCTTAGTGATGTTAAAGTCGAAGAAGTTAGTGGTGTTTTAGCAGACCATTATGATCCTAGAGACAAGACTGTTAGACTTTCAACAGATGTTTATCATGGTACTTCTATTGCTAGTATTAGTGTTGCTGCTCATGAAGTAGGACATGCTATTCAAGATAAAGATGGTTATTTCTTTATGAGACTTAGAGCAAGTTTAGTACCTGTTGTTAATTTTTCATCTTATGCAGGATACTTTTCAATTTTAATTGGATTTATGTTTGGAGCATTAAGTTTAGTTTGGTTAGGTATTTTATGTGAAATTGCTATTTTAGGATTTCAATTAGTTACTTTACCAGTAGAATTAAATGCTAGTAAGAGAGCATTAAAGAAGATTAAAGAATATAATCTTCTTGAAGAAGGAAAAGAAATTAGAAGAGGAAGAAGAATGTTAAGAGCAGCTGCTATGACATATGTAGCAAGTGTTGCGACTACTTTAATTCAAATATTAAGATTAGTATTAATAGTAGGAAGAAGAAATGACTAATGTATAAGAACATACTTTATAATTTGTATAATAAAGCTCTTAATGGGAGAAATGGAATTGATGATTTAGTAAAGTTTCAATTTATTATATTAATTGTATTAACTATATTAGATATTTTTTTAGATAGTTATATTGTTGGTTTATTGCAATTAATTACTATGATTACTATAGGTTATAGATTTATGTCTAAGAACTTATATAAAAGAGTAAAAGAAAATCAAATATATAATAATATTAGATATGGAATAATAAGTCCTTTTAAGAATATTATTAGAAGAATTAAAGATAGAAAACATTTATATAAGAAGTGTAGTTGTGGTACAACAATTAAGACACCACTTCCTAAGAAAAGAGGTATTAAACATACTACGTGTCCTAATTGTGGTAAAAGAAATAGAATAATTGCACTACGTAAAAAGAAATAAAAGTTTATGTTTATAAACTTTTTTTATTGCTATTATTAGATGTCGAAATTTTGTACTTGATTTAATATATAGATATGATATTATGAATTTAGGAGGAGAATATGAAACTATTTAAGAAGATTAGTTTAGTTGTAATTATGCTTGTAGTTGCAATGTTAGTTACTGGATGTGGTAATGTAAAAGGGTCATTAGAAGAAATCATGGAAAAAGTATATGCTAATATTCCAGAAGATCAAAGACCAATGATGTTAACAAATACAGAAGTAACTGAAGAAAATATTGAATATTTTTTAGGAACTAAAGATATTGAATACGAAGAAGCACTTGCTAGTGAATCAGGTGTAGGTTCAATTGCACACTCAGTTGTATTAGTTAGAACTAAGAAAAATGCAAACATTGAAGCGATAAAAGATAAAATCGAAAAAAATGTTGATCCAAGAAAATGGGTTTGCGTTGGAGTAGAAAAAGATGATATTATCGTTGAAAATGAAGGCGACTTAATTATATTAATTATGGTTGAAGATGAAGCAACTCGTGAAAAGTTAGAAGATGCTTTTGATAATTTAAAATAATAAGAAGGTCTTAGGACCTTTTTTTAATAGAGGTGGATTATGTTATTTTCAAGTATAACATTTATATATTATTTTTTACCTATACTTTTACTAGTTTATTTTATAGTTCCTAAAAAATATAAGAATTTAGTATTATTAATATTTAGTTTAATATTTTATTTTTTAGGAGAACCTAAATATATAGTTATATTAATTTTATCTTGTTTACTTAATTATTATTTTGGTAAAAAAGTAAGTACTGATAAGAATAAAAAGTTATGGTTAATTATTTCAATTATTTATAATGTAGGACAATTACTTGTATTTAAGTATACTGATTTCTTTATTGAAAATATTAATAATATTTTTAATAGTGGTATTAATTATTTATATATAGTGATGCCTATAGGTATTAGTTTTTTTACTTTTCAAGCTATGGGGTATGTTTTTGATATTTATATGGGAAAACATAAACCTGCAAGTAGATTACTTGATTTTATGACTTATATTTCATTATTTCCACAACTTGTTGCGGGTCCTATTGTTAGATATAGTGATGTTGAAAAGGACCTTGTTAAAAGGGAAAGTAATTTTGATAAGTTTGGAGAGGGTATTACTAGATTTGTTATTGGTCTTTCTAAGAAAGTATTACTTGCTAATGTACTTGGTGAATTTGCAGGAGATTTAGTAGAAGTTGATTTACTATCTAGTTGGTTAAAACCTATTTTATTTACATTACAAATTTATTTTGATTTTTCAGGTTATAGTGATATGGCTATAGGACTTGGATTAATATTTGGATTTAGGTTCTTAGAAAACTTTAATTATCCATTAATTGCTAGTAGTATTACAGATTTTTGGAGAAGATGGCATATGTCACTTTCTAGTTGGTTTAGAGACTATGTTTATATTCCACTTGGAGGTAATAGAAAAGGGTTACTTAAACAAATTAGAAATATATTTGTAGTTTGGTTTTTAACTGGATTTTGGCATGGAGCAAGTTGGAACTTTATTATATGGGGACTTTACTTTGGAGTAATTCTTGTTATTGAAAAGATGTTTCTAAAGAAGTTAATTGATAGGACTAAAGTACTTAAATATATTTATACAAGTATTATTGTTGTTATTAGTTTTTTAATATTTAGTACAGATAATATAAAAGATATATTTGTTAGTTTAGGTAATATGTTTATGATAAATGATATTCCTTTAACTAGTAGTTCAACAATTTATTATTTAAAGAATAATTTAGTTTTATTAATTATTTCAATTATAGGAGCTACACCTTTAATGAAATGTTTAGTTGAAAAATTAAGATTAAGTAAATTTAAGAAAGTTGTAGAATGTTTAGAAATAGTTATTGTTATTAGTTTATTAATTTTAACTACTGCATTTTTAGTAGATGCTTCTTTTAATCCATTCTTATACTTTAGATTTTAGGTGATATTATGAAGAATAAGATTTTAGTAGTAGTATTTATTATTTATATAAGTTTGTTTTCTTTAGTAAGTATAATTTTACCTGATAAGGAAATAAGTAATAGTGAAAGAAGAAAATTAAAGGACTTTCCAGAGTTTGAATTTGATTCAGAATGGATAAGTAAGTTAGATGGTTATTTACTTGATCATGTTGTATTTAGAGATGAATTTAGAAGTATTAAAGCAAATTATAATTATAAGTTATTAAATAGATTAGATAATAATGGTATATATTTAAAGAATAATTATATATTTAAAAGTAATTATCCAACTAATAATAAATCGATTAATAATTTTATTGAAACAATTAATAAATTGAGTAATGATTTTAGTAAAAATAATAATGTTTATATGATGGTTATTCCTGATAAAAATTATTATTTAGATAGTGATGATTTTTTAAAGATTGATTATGATTATATTTATAAAGAAGTTAATAAGTTAGGTTTTAAAAATATTGAAATTAGAGATTTATTAGAACTTGATGATTACTATGAAACTGATACTCATTGGAGACAAGAAAAATTAGATAAGATTGTTGAAAGAATGAGTAAGTCATTAAAGTTTAAGTATGAGACAATTAATTATAAAACGAATAGTTATGATAAGTTTTATGGTGTTTATTATGGAGAAAGCGCGATTAATAGAAAACCAGAAAAATTAGTTTATTTAACTAATAATTTATTTGATAATGTTACTGTTAAATACTTGGAAAATGATAAATTAAATAGTATTTATAATGTGGATAAATTAGATGGAATGGATAGTTATGATGTTTATTTAGATGGTGCGAGTAGTTTTATTGAGATTACTAATAATAAATCTTCTAGTGATAAGGAATTAGTAATATTTAGAGATTCTTTTGGTAGTAGTTTATCTCCACTTCTTGTTAATTATTATAAGAAAATTACTGTAATTGATAATAGATATATTAGTAGTAGTTATTATAAAGATTTAATTAAGTTTAATAATCAAGATATTTTATTTATGTATAGTACTTTATTTATTAATGAAAGTGGTAGTTTAAAGGGATAGAAATATCTCTTTTTTTGTTTATAGTTGTGTGTTAAAATGATGGTAGAGGAGTGATAATATGAAGTATTTAAATTGTATTAAGGGATTAGGTTGGTGTATAAAAATATAATTTAGATGAGGTAATTATGAAAAGATTAGAATTATATGTACCAAAATTAGAAGATTATTGGTATGAAAAAAGATGTTTAGAAGATCCTGATACAATGAGTTATAATGCAGGATATGATGTTAGTTATTATGGGTATCATTATGATACTGGATGTATTGATTTTCCAGAAGAAAGATGGAAAATATCATTTGATAAGCGAGTTAATGAAAATAAGTATTTTGCTTATTTAAGAGATATTAATAATGATGAATTTATAGGTTATGTTAATTATCATTATAGTAAGGGTGATAATAGATATGACTGTGGTATTGTTATTGAGGGTAAACATAGAGGAAAAGGATATTCAAAAGAAGGATTAAAACTTTTAGTAGATGAAGCATTTAATAATGGAGTAGATGCTTTATATGATAACTTTGAAATAAAAAGAGGTAATACTTTAAAAGTATTTGAAAGTGTAGGTTTTAAAGTAGTAGAAGAACAAACTTGGAAGAAGTTTGGTGAAGATGTTTCAGGTGTATTAGTTTGTATTAAAAATGAGGGTTAATATGACAGAAGAAGAAAAAGAATTAAAGAAGAAAGAAGCATTAAAAGATTATAATGAAGCTAAAAATAGTTTAAGAAAAAGTAATAATAAAATAATTAAAAGATTTTTAATAGTTGCTTCAATTATTTTTACAGTTTGTTTATTAGTTAGAATATTTTATGGAAGAGTTTATTTTTCTGTTTCTTTTTTAAGATTAAATAAAAGTGTAGAGTATAAGATGTTTGTAAATGATAAACATAAAACAGTAGCATTTGAGGATACTGAAGATTCTCCTATTATTCCTGGATTATTATATTTTAGAAGAGAAAATAGTGATGCTTGGTTTAATATGAATGAGTTAAATGAAGATTTAATTTTTGAAGATGAGAAAATTAAGTTGGATTTTGTTGTTAGTGAATGCTATACATATACTGATAAAATTAGAGTTAATTGTGATTCTTCTAATGATAAGTTGATTCATAAGAAAGTTAAACCTAAATTTAAAAAAATGTTTATTCGTAAAAATGGTGGAAAAAACAAAGTTATGTATGATGGGAAATATATTAGTGATATAAGTCAGTATGTTAAAGAAAAGGGGTATTACTATATTGAGATTAGTGCTGAATATGATGGTATTGATACTAAGTTATATTTATTCCCTAGAAGAAAGGAAAGTTTAGATGAAAACGATAATTTACAATGATGATTATTTAGATAAAAAAGATATTAATAAAGTTGTAGGTAGAGCAAAAACTATAATTATTAATTCAAAAGATGAGTTGCTGCTGGCAAGTACAAATAATAATTATTATTTAGTAGGTGGCCATGTTGAAGGTAATGAAAGTGATGCGGTTTGCTTACATAGAGAGATATTAGAAGAAACTGGTATTGATTTAGATATTAAAGATATTAGACCATACTTTGTTGTTGAATATTTATGTAAGGATTATCCTAATGTTGGTGATAATACTAACTATATTGCAAATTATTATGTTATTGAAACAGATGAAGTACCTAATTTAGAAAATGTTGAACTTACTGAAGGTGAAAAAGAAGGTGGTTTTTCATTAGATTATATTCATAAAGATAAAGTTATGGATGTATTGGAAGAATCATTAAAAACATGTACTAAGAAAAATGTTGTGAGAGATACAATTGATGCAGTAAGTGAATATTTAAGACAAAACTAAAAAATAAAAAGCAAGTTCAAAGAAGTGTGAATTTGCTTTTTTTGTCGTTTGCATAATATTTTTAGTTATGTTAGATTAGCTAACTGGAATGTTCAGTTAAAAAGTGTCTACCTTCTGACTATAAAGGAAAGGAGGTTTGAGTGTTGAAGAAAAGAATATTTGTTATAAATGTTTTGAAGTATATTTCACTCATTTTATTTCTAGTACTCCTTATTCTAATTGAAATAAAAAAATGACACTTAATTCATACTTGAATTAAATGTCTCACCCAAAAAGGTAGACATTCAGATAACTGAATGTTCCCTTGATTTAATTATAGCAAAGATGAAATATTGTGTCAAAAGTATATTTTTGTTCTTTTAAATATAAATTTTATATGTTATACTTTTCTAGCGAATATAATTAGATGGTGAGCATAATGAAATTAGATAGAGAAGAAAAGAAATTCAAAGATATTAAGTTAGCAAGTATATTTGGGATTGTTGGAAATATATTCTTACTTATTATTAAAGCAATTGTTGGTTTTATTACTAATAGTCAAGCAATGATTGCGGATAGTGTTAATAGTGCAGGAGATATATTATCTTCAGTTATGACTTATGTAGGGAATAGAATTGCATCTAAGCCTGGAGATGATGATCATAATTTAGGACATGGTAAGGCAGAATATATTTATTCAATGCTTATTAGTATTGCGATGATTACTACTGCATTAATTATTTTAAAAGATTCTGTTTTTGTTATTATTAATAGTCAAAAATATACTTTTTCTATATGGTTAGTTATTGTATGTTTAATAACTATTATTACTAAATTTTGTTTATTTTTATATACTTATGGTCTTTCTAAAAAGTATAATAATTTACTTATTAAAGCAAATTCAAAAGACCATATGTGTGACTGTTTTGTGACAGGTGCCAATCTTATTTCTTGTTTATTAACTTTAGTTGGAATTTATATTTTTGATGGTATTGTAGGAATTGGTATAAGTTTATGGATGCTTATTACATATGTAAAAATATTTATTGAAAGTTATCATGTGTTAATGGATAAGGCAATGGATGAGAAAACTAAAGAGTTGGTTTATGAAATTGTTAAAGAACATAAGGAAATAATAAAGACTAATCATTTTAATTCAACTCCAGTAGGATACAAATATCAAATTTCTTTAACAATATTTGTAGATGGTAATCTTTCTACTTTTGAAAGTCATGATATTGCGAATAGATTAGAAAAAGAAATTATTAAAAGAATAGATAGTATTTATTTAGCTGTTATTCATGTTAATCCTGTGGATGTTAAAAAGACTAAAAAATAGTCTTTTTTTGTGTTATTATAAAGTTAGAGGTGTTAATATGAAGAGAATGAATGTTATTGCAGTATATAATACAGATATGACTAAATTATTAATGTGTAAGAGAACTAAGAATCCATATATGGGACTTTATAATTTAGTTGGAGGAAAAATTGAAGTTGAAAATGATGATTTAAATGAAGCTTATCGTGAATTAAAAGAAGAAACAAATATTGGTAAGGATGATATTGATTTAACTCATGTAATGAGATTTACATATTATCAAGCAGGACTTGAGTTAGAAGTTTTTTATGGAATATTAAAACATGATGTTGAGTTAATAGAAGAAGTTAATAAATTAGAGTGGATAGATATAGATGGTGAAGACTTCTTTGATATGAATAAGTATGCTGGAGAAGGAAATATTGGTCATATGTTAGAATGGATCAAATATGATATGAATAAGTAATTATGAAAATATTAATAGTAGGAATAGTTGCGAGTGGGAAAACAACTTTAGCTAAGAAACTATCAAAATTACTTGGAATTAAACATTATGAAATAGATAGTGTTGTTCATGATGATGTTAATAATGTTAAAAGAAGTGAAAAAGAACAAAAGAAAATATTTAATGAAATTAATAGAGAAGATAATTGGATAATTGAAGGTACACTTCGTAAACATTTATTTTATTTATGTAATATGGCTGATAAAATTATTTATTTAGATATTCCACTTAATATTAGAAAAAGACGTATATTTACTAGATTTATTAAACAGTTATTTGGAACTGAGCAAAGTAATTATGAAGTGAATTTGAAAATGTTGAAAATGATGTATAAGTGGACTGATGATTTTGAAAAGAATAGAAGTGATTTTGAAAGACAATTGTTTACATATAGTGATAAAATTATTATTGTAGATGATTTGAAACTGATGTTATAATTTTTTTATAAGAAGGAGATAATTTATGGAAATATTATTTATTATTGTACCTATTTTTATTGGTTGTATGTTTATTTTTACGTTTGGAATGATTTTAAGTCCAACATTGAGATCTAAATTTATGGGACATCAATTAAAAATGCAAAAGAGAATGTTAGAGGATAATAAAGATGTTATTCAAGATCTTGGTAAATTAACTGGAGAAATTGGTGTTAAAACTACAAAGGGAATTATGGATGAAAATGAAGATGATTTAAGACATATTAGTAGTAAAGGTGCTGATATAGCTTCTGATGGAATTACTAAGACTGTTAGAGCAATTAAAAAAGGAATGTCAGATGCTGGAGATGTTTATTGTAAACATTGTGGAGAAAGTATTGATAGTGACTCAACATTCTGTAAAGCATGTGGAAAAAAACAATAATTAAAAGACTATTTTAAATAGTCTTTTTTATTGTTATAATATTAATACTTGGAGTGATTAGATGTTAGAAGAATTAGTAAAAAAATATGATAAGATGCAAAAGAAATATGGAGATCCAAAACTTGATTCAATTAACTTTGGAGGATGTTTAGAAAATCCGGATGTTTGTTTTGTATTTATGAATCCTACTGCTAGAAATGTAACTTCTCAAAAGACATGGAAAGGTATTAAATCTCCTTGGGTAGGGACTAAAAATGTTTGGACATTATTTAATAAATTAGGTCTAATTGATAATGAAATTTATACAAGAATTCGTAGTATAAAAGGAAGTGATTGGACTTATGAATTTGCAGAAGAAGTATATGGACAAGTTGCGAAGAATAAGTTTTATATTACTAATTTAGCTAAGTGTACACAAGTAGATGCAAGAGCTCTTCCTGATAGTGTATATAAAGATTATTTAAATTTATTTTTAAAAGAAATGGAAATTGTAAATCCAAAAGTAATTATATTATTTGGTAATCAAGTATCATCTGTAGTACTTGGTGAAAAGATATCTGTATCTCAGGTTAGAAAGAAAGAATTTTTATTAAAAAATAAATTTAAGTGTTATTCAGTATTTTATCCTGTAGGTAATGGTAGTTTTAATGTGGATAAGTCAATTGAAGATATTTTATATATAATTGATTCTCAAAAGAAGTAAAGTTATGTTATAATTATAGAAGTTAAGGAGTTGGTCAATTGTGAATGAACAATTAACAGAAAATAATATCAGAGAAAAACGTATTAGTGTATTAAAGACTTATGGTGAGTGCCTATCTGATAAGACTTATATAACTAATCCTGCTATTGGTAGAGATGAGCAAATTAAACAAATGATATTAATTTTACTTACTCCAGATAAATCTTGTGTTTTAATAGGTAAACCTGGTGTTGGTAAAACTGCTACTATTGAAGGGCTTGCTTATCGTATTCAAAATAATGATATTCCTGATGTTTTAAAAGGATATAAGGTTATTAAACTTAGTACTTCAGCAATGATTGGTAATGACCCTGTAACTGGTGAAGCTAAGATTCAAATTTTATTAGAAGAATTAAAGAATGAAAGTAATTTAATTTTATTTATAGATGAAATTCATACATTAATGGGAGAAAAAGGACAAGCATTAGATTTTGCAAATGCTTTTAAACCAGCACTTGATCGTGGAGATATTAAAGTAGTTGGTGCAACAACTAATGATGAATATGAAAGATATATTTTAAGGGATAAAGCTTTTGTTAGACGTTTCCAAAAAGTAGAAATATTTGAACCAACTAGAGAGGAAAATATTGCGATATTGATGGGAACTTTACCAAAAATTGAAAAAAGAACTGGTGCTAAAATGATGTATACTTCATTTATAAAATCAAGAATAATGGAGTTTATTACTGATATAACTAGTGAATATAAAAGAATATATGAAATTGGTTCTAGATATCCAGATGTTTCATTAACAATAGTTCAACAAGCTTTTTCAAATGCGTTATTTAATAATAGAAGAGATGTTAATATATTAGATTTTAGAACTGCAATTATTAGTTGTAAACATATATATCCAGATGTAATTAAGAAATCTGTTCCAGTATTTGACGAAATGTTTGCTGAACAAATAATGGAAATGCAAAGTCTTATGAATCCATCTTTTGAAAGATTAGGAGAATAGATGTCTAATTGTGTCTAAATGAAATCTGAAATTGTCAGATTTCTTTTTTTTGTATATAATATTATTAAGTTGAAGATCAGAAAGGTTGTAGATCCAACTGAGCGCCAGGACTCCTAGAGTTGACGAGGTTAGTGGTTTTCGAAAGATTCGGCGGGTGCCACTGCGGATAAAGTGATTCGTTAGATATATTGCAAAAAGTAAAATCAAAATTACAACAAAGAGTATATCATCACACATTTTTTTGTTATGGAGGAAAATAAATATGTGTGGAATTGTTGGATATAAAGGAAAACAACAACCAAAAGATTTTTTATTAGAGGGGTTAAAAAATTTAGAGTATAGGGGTTATGATTCATCAGGAATTGCGTTAAAGAATGATGATGAAATTCAAATTATTAGAAGTGTCGGGAAAATTTCTTCTTTAGAAGAAAAAGTAAATAAT
The DNA here is from genome assembly GCA_017416535.1 of Bacilli bacterium. Taxonomy (GTDB): domain Bacteria; phylum Bacillota_I; class Bacilli_A; order RF39; family UBA660; genus JAEDES01. The sequence goes on from JAFQCG010000001.1 coordinate 540,532, forward strand.
GAAAATTTAATTAATTGTAGTATGGGAATTGCTCATACTAGGTGGGCTACTCATGGTATTCCGAGTGAGGAGAATGCTCATCCACATAGAGTTGGAAATGTAACTTTAGTTCATAATGGTATTATTGAAAATGCTAGTGAATTAAAAGAAGAATTATTAAAGGATAATGTGATTTTTAATAGTGAAACTGATACAGAAGTAGCATGTGCAATTATAAATAAGTATTATGAAGGCAATGCAGTTGAAGCGATTAATAAAGCTATAAAAGTTTTAAAAGGTTCTTATGCATTTTGTATATTCTTTGAAGATAGTGATAAGTTATATGCAGTTAGAAAGGATTCTCCACTTATTATTGGTTATGGTGAAGAAGAAGTTTATGTTGCATCTGATATAGCTGCAATTATTAGTTATACAAATAAATATAGTTTAATTGAAGAAAATGAGATTGTTGAAATTGGAGATAGAGTTACAGTTACTTTAGATGGTAATGTTGTTAATAAGGAAGTTTTGACCGCAACAATATCTGCTGACTCTAAAGATAAATGTGGTTATGAACATTATATGTTGAAAGAAATAATGGAAGAACCACTTGTTTTAGAAAAAACTTTAAAACCTTATATTGATAATTTGGATAAGTTACCTGATTTAACAGAATATGAAGAAATTCATATTGTTGCGTGTGGTTCGGCTATGTATGCAGGTATGATTGGTAAAACTTTAATTGAAGAAAATACTAATTTAAGAGTAACTGTTGAAGTTGCGAGTGAATATCGTTATAAGAAAGTTATTTATGATAGAAAAACTCTTGTAATATTAATTAGTCAGTCAGGTGAGACAGCTGATACTATTGCAGCAATGAGAAAGGCAAAGATGGCAGGTATAGAAACACTTGCTATTGTAAATGTTGTTGGTTCAACTATTGCTAGAGAAAGTGGAAGTCAATTATTTATTGAAGCTGGTCCAGAGATTGCTGTTGCTACTACAAAAGCATATATGTTACAAGTAGCAATGCTTTCGCTTCTTGCATATAAAGCTGCTTTAAGTAGTGGTTTAGTTAATGATTCTGTAATGAATGAGATAAAAATAGTACCTAGAATGGTTAGAGAAATATTAGATAGAAGAGATGACTATTTAGAAATAGCAAAGTCTATTTATGATAGAGATGATATATTCTTTATAGGTAGAAAGATAGATTATGCAGTATCTATGGAAGGAAGTTTAAAGTTAAAAGAAGTTTCATATATTCATAGTGAAGCATATCAAGCAGGAGAGTTAAAGCATGGTACTATTTCATTAGTAGATGATGGTACTCCAGTCATTTCAATTATTACTGATAAGGATATAAAGGAGAAAACTATTAGTAATGTTCAAGAAGTTAAAGCAAGAGGTGCGAAATGTATCATCATTAGTAATGAAGAAATTACTGGATATGACCATTTAATTCAAGTCCCTGAAATGAGTGATTTTTTCCAACCATTAGTAGTAGTTCCTTGTCTACAACTAATTGCATATGAGGTTGCAAAACTTAGAGGTTGTGATATAGATAAACCTAAAAATCTTGCGAAAAGTGTAACTGTTGAATAGTTAAAAAGGCACTGTAAATACGGTGTCTTTTTTGTTGTGGAAAACTTGACAAAAAACGTGGGGGGGGGGGTACAATTTTACTAGAATGAAGGAGTGTTGATAAAATGGAAAAAGCAAGACACGTAAAAATATTATCAATAGTAGCATTAGTGATTGCAATAGCTGGAATGACACTAGGTTTTGCAGCATTTTCTACAACACTTAATATTTCTTCGAGTGCAACTGTAACACCATCAAGTGATGATTTTAAGATTACTATTTATGGTATAAAGGATTCTTCATTTTATGATACTTTTGCAGATAATAATTATGCTTATACTGATAGTGATATAAGTGATAGTTATGGTACAGCTTTGATGGACGGTGCAACAGGAACTATTGCAAGCATTGATAATGTTTCACATACAATTTCTAATATTAATGCTAGTTTTTCTAATGAAGGTAATATTCAGTATGCTTTTATCATAAAAAATGAGGGTATGTATGATGCTTATTTAGATTTGACTAACAAAAAAACAGGTAATGATATGGTTGTATTATTAAATAAAAACTGTATTGCTAAGGATGGTGCTACGGAGTCGTTAGTTGCTTCTGCCTGTGACGGTGTACAAGCTGATATTGGTTTTTTTAATAAAGAAAATGGTACTTTTATTTCAACTACAGAATCATATTATAAAATCGCACCAGGAGATGATGTTCTTTTTGCAGTTATTATGAACTATTCAGGTCCTTTTGCTGATGGACCGTTTGATGTTGAATTTGAAGATTTTCAATTAAAGTTTTCTACTACAAAATAAATATAAATATTACTACTTTGATAGTAATATTTTTTTTGACTTGTAATTAGTGTGAGTGTATAATAATTATAGAATAGAATAGTGTGGTGAAGTATATGGGTAATACTCGTAAAAAGAAACCTGATTTTAAAGAAGGTACTATTAATGGTGTGAAGTCTAGTAGTTCTAGAAGACTTTCTAAACAAGAAAGACAACAACAAGAATATTATAGTTTAGTTAAAATGCTTGTTAGTTGTATTTGCGTTTTAATAATGGTATTTGTATTAAATTGGATAATTACAAGTAGTTTTACTTTTAATGGTATATATTATGAGGAACCTAAAGATAACGAAGTTATTGAAGTTATTGAAGACGGGGAAACTCATGAAAGAGTTAATCTTCATTTAAATGGTAAACTTACTATTAAGTTAACTGAAGGTGAAAAGTATGTTGAACCTGGATTTACTGCGACTAGTGATCTAAAAGGAGATATTAGTGACTATGTTATTGTTTCTGGTAAAGTTGATACTGAAACAGTTGGTACATATCAATTAAAATATACTTTATCTTATAGAGGGATTAGTCCTACATTAACAAGACTTGTTAAGGTTGAAGCAAAACCTATTAAGGAAGAGACAACTAAGAAACCTGAGACTGATAAAGAAAATACTGTTGATAAAGATAAAGAAAGCAGTTCATCTAAACCAAGTAGTGGAGGAAGTTCAAATTCTACAACTAAACCATCTACAAAACCTAGTGGAGGTTCTAATAGTAATGGTGGTTCTAATAATGGAGGAAGTACTAATACTAAACCGGAAGTTAAACCGCAAGGAAACATTACTTTAAAATTAAATGGTAATGCAACAGTTTATGTAGTTGAAGGTGGAAGTTATAAAGATGCTGGAGCTAAGGCAACTGATAATAATGGTACTAATGTATCTAGTAAGATAACTGTTAGTGGTTCTGTAAATACAAATGTTGCTGGTACTTATAAGATTACTTATAGTATTAAAAATTATAATGGTGAAACTTTAACAGTAGTTAGAAATGTAATTGTTCAAGCAATGGGTATTTCATTAAAACTTGATAATAGTGCTCCAACTAATAAATCAGTAAATATTTTAGTTAATACAAATGTTGATAACTTTAATAGATTAATGTTACCAAATGGTACTAAAGTTCCTAATAAAGTTTATACTTATAAAGTAACAACTAATGGTACTTATGAATTTGTTGTATTTAATACAGCTGGTAATTCAAGAAAAGCAACTATTATAGTTAAGAATATTGATAAAGACAAGCCTAAAGGTAAATGTTATATTACACAATTAAGTGATGCTACTCAAATAAAAATAGAGGCATCTGACTATAGTGGAATTGATAAGTATATTTATTCTGGTAAGGAATATAATGAGAATACTATAACACTTACTCGTAAACTTGCTTCTGGTATTCAATTAAATGTTGGATTCTATGATAAAGCAGGAAATTACGGTACTGCTAATTGTTTAGTTCCATAAAAAAAGAAGTTTGATAACTTCTTTTTTTTTATGCAGCTCTTCGTCCATGATGAATTTCTTGTTCTGTACCTTGTTCTTGTGATTGGGATTCTTGAAGCATTTGTTTTAATTCCATTAATTCTTTTTTTCTTGATTCAAAATCTATCACATTATCTTTCTTTTCTTCTTTTTCTTCAGATGGACCAAATAGTTGTTCTGCTAATCCTGCGAAAGGACTATTTTTAACTATCTCTTCTTCTGTATATTGAGGAGAGGCATATTGTTCAAAATAACTCTTATCGTCTTTTAATCTTGGTTCTCTTGGATAAGGAATATGAGGTCCTCCTCGATAAATATTATTTGTATTTTGTCTTCTTACTTTTGTACATTCTTCACGATATACTCGTAAATCATGAGCATATTCTCTTTGAAGTTGTAATTCATTTGGATATTCTTGCATTAAGTTTTGACATTGTTTGTATAATGGTGAATATAAAATTGAAGAGTCAATTCCTAAGGCTGTACATATTTCATTAAAACCATATTGTTTTTTATCGTGAATCTCATTTTGTTGAAATAACCATTTTGTTACTATTTCTTTTAAAAGATTTCCTGTTGCGAATCCAAATCTTGGATAATTTCTTGCTTCTTCTAATGGAACAATTATACATTGTGTTGTATTTACTAATCCACGTAAATTATTGTTTGTTTGACAATTTTTATTAGGAATAGTTTCTACATATTTAATAGTACTATTGTATAGATTTCTTGCTTGTGAATTTTTACCTATATGTTTTATTTGAGATGTCATTGCGAAGCAGTAGGCATTTTCTGAATCGATACCTGCGATTACAACAGGATGTTCTGCTTTATCTTTATGACCATTCTCAAAATAGATGTTATCATATATAAACATTTCTGATGGATGTGTTGGCATTAGTAAATCACCAACTTTCCTGTATGCTCGTCTCTAAATACAACAAATGAATCTTGTTCTGGTTTGTTGTATAAAGATAGGGTATCTTTTTCTTCTTCAGTAAGTGTTGTATTGTTGTTTATAAAGAAAACATTATTTCCAAACAATAAAACATATTCATTAAAATCGTAACTTGCGAATCCTTCAAGATCTGATGCTAAACGATCTTTTAAATAGTAAGTTACATTTTCTATATTTATATTTTGAATATGAGTTAAATCTAAAATTAAATATTTTAAATCTTCATAACCATAAACATGATTAATAGTTTTTAATATTTGTAATTCTGTTTCATTAAATGTAGCAGGAGTAGATGTATCTGTAATTCCTATGTTTAAATCATTGTTTTCAAAATTTAATTCACTACATTTTAATTCTATATCTAAAAGGTTATATGCTGCTTTTGTATATAAACTTAATACTTTAATTCTTAATAAATCTTTATTTGCTAAAATATTATTTTCTTTATACCATGTAGCAATTTCATTAATAGTATGCATCATTATCGTCCTCCTATTAAATTAATTATAATATAAATTAATAATTATTAAAACAAAAGTGTAAAAAAAATGACTAATTAGTCATTTTCTTGTTTAATATGATTTTGAAAATTATATAGTTTTTTACATAATGGATTTTTTCTACTACCTGAATATACTTTTACTTCTTGTAATTCAGTGTGTATATTTGGAGTTTTTATTCCTAATTGATTAAGTTTATTTGTATCATATTCTTTAAATGCTGGACATGGTAAGACTGTTCCGTCATACTTTATCACTAATTTAGATAATCCTGCAGTACATAGATGTGTATCTTCTTGTATTAGTGGTATTCCTACACGTATTCTTCCATTGAATTTTTCTTTTGAATCTTCATATATTTTTGTGAATTCTTGCATTTCTTCAGTAGACATAAGAAGTTCTTCTTTATTTATTTCTCCACGTCCTTGAGGAACAAAGTTTAAAATACTTAAATTTTCACAATTAGCAATATTTAATAAATTTATTATTTCAGGTAATTCTTTATAATTTATTTTAGTAGGAATAAAGTGAACATCTGTCTTTAATCCTTGAGATGTTGCTTTTATAAGGGAAGATGCTAGATAAGTATAGTAGTTTTTTGTACCCATTATTTGATTATATATTTCAGGACTACCTGCTTGGAAGTCAAATACTATTTTATCTAGTCCTAATTCTTTTAGTCTTTTCATATCTTCACTACTGATACTTGTGAATGGTTCTGTTGAACCTAATAATAGTGAAAGTTCTTTTTTGTATAATTTGTTAGCTTTTTCTGTATCTAAACCTTCAGTAATAAATTTCTTATATTTTTCTTGTAGGTAGTTTATTATTTCTTGTTCTTCTTGAGAGTTTAGAATTGGTCTTCTTTTGATTCCGCTTGTGAATAGAACTGTTCTTATTCCTTTTTCTTTACAGTATTCAATCATTTCAAAAATATTTGGATGTAGTAGGGGTTCTCCTCCTGATAAGGATATTTCTTCAACGCCACCTAATTTTATAAAATGATCAATTGTTTGTTTAAATAATTCAAATGAAATTATTGTAGTTGCATCTGGAGATGAACATGATGAACAGAATAAACAATTATTTGGACAAGTTTTAATTACTTCAAAACATAAGTCTTTTAACATAAGTTCATCTCCTTTGTATTATTTATTTGCTTTTTGGTATTGAGCTTGTTTTTTTGCATGCTTTTCTTCTGATAGTTGTTTCATAAGACCATATAACTTTTTTGCATCTTCTTTTGATATTTCCATTGGTTGTGGTACTGTGTCTAAATGAATATTTTGTTTTTGTTCATCTTTTGTAAGTGAAAATCTTTCTACTTGTAGTAGTTGTACATACTCATATGCATCTCTTGGATCAAATATCCAAGCAACCATATTGTTTCTAATTTGTTGATTTGTAATTGGTTCATCATCAGCAGGTGCTCTAAAAAGAAAAGTTCCTGCTTGAGAAATGTTTGCAGCTAATTTATCCATAAATGCCATCTCCTTTTTTGTTGCATATTATAACATTTTACAGTCATTTTTACAATATCTTGAGTTAATCTTTGAAATAAATTTAAAAGGTGATATATTTATAATAGGTGAAGAGTATGAAGAAGTGGTTATTAATTATTTTGAGTACAATTTTATTATTTAGTGTTAAAAATTGTTATGCTAATGATTCTAATATAAAAATTGATACATATAGAAATGAAAACTTTGTTGTTGAATTTTCTATTGGTGATGAAAAGGTTTATGGTTTTACAACTACGTTAGAATATGATTCTAATAAGTTTAAATTAAGTAATTGTACTGCACATAATGGATATGAGATTTCTACTTATCAAAATAATATAGTTGTTGAAAGTATAACTGCTAAGAAAAATGTTAAGGCAGCTACTTGTTATTTTGAAATTTTAGATACAAAAGAAACTTCCTTAGCTATTAAAAATATTAATACTGGTAATTATAATGAAGTTTCTGTAGAAGAAGATATGCAATTAAAGGTATTAGGTAATAAAACACCAACTCAAGTTGAAAATATTCCAGATACTGCAGAGGGTATTGGAATGGGATATATTTTCTTTGGATGCACTTTAACTATATGTGGTGGAGTAATTATATTCTTATTATTTAATAAGAAATATGGAATTTTATGTTCTATAGCAATTGCTTTATGTTTAGCTATTCCTGGTAGAGTAGATGCAGCTAAAGATAAAATTAATTTATCAGAAGAAGATTTAAGTGGAGCAAGAGATATTTTACTTGGTAAAACAGAAAGTAATTTAGATTATGATTTTGATGGAGATGAAAAAATTACTATTAATGATTTGGTAATTACTAAGGTTGATTTAAGTAGATTACAAGTAAGTTTTATATCTAGTGGTAGTCATGGTAAAACTTCTTATTATAATTTATCAATGAAATATAAAATCGATAGTTCTAGTCAGTTAGAAAATGTTGAATTTTGTGTTAAATCAGTAGCTCAAGCATGTAACTATCAAAAAGTAAATAAAACATTTACTAGTTCGTATGTATCTGAGCTTAGAACATTTGGAGCGATTGGTAATACAAAACAACAAATGTGTGTTAAGACTACTAATAAAGAAGGATTAACTCGAAATGTTTGTAGTAATGGTTATCTTGTTGATCCAACAAGACCATCAATTACATCAAGTTCAGAAAGCAGTGAAGTTACGGGATGTTATACTGTTTCAACTTTAATGAAAAATCGTTACAAGGCGTATTTTACTCCCTCATATGGTTTTTCTGGTGGAGATTTAGAACTGAATTCAGTATATAAAGCAAGTGCTGTTCCTGGACTTGAATATTATAATGTGAATGTTAGAGCTGTTGGAAATAATGGATCATTTATTAATTATAGTAGAAGTATTAAATGTAAGAAAAAAGTAACATTTGTTGGTGATAATTTATCATTAGACTCTATTGGACTTAGAAGTATTTCATTGTCACCAGCAGTTGCTGATACTACTTATTTAGGTTCGAAGCGTCCTTATAGCAGTATTAATACAACTATAAATTCATTACCAGATACATTTGATAAAGTTATAATTACTACTGGATATTTGGAGAGATATAATAATAATATAAATGCAGCTATTTCGGCAATTTCAACAGTTGGAACTAGTGCGAAGAAAAAATTTGGTGATAAGGCTATATTTCTTTTAATCGGAAACAACTCAGATAGTTTTATCACAAAAGCTAGGCAAAAATTAAGTTCAGTAGGTGTTAGATATATTGACTGTGGTAGTGGTACTAGTTGTTATTCAAGTATAGCTGCTGCAGGTGGATTTTCTGGAAACTTTTATCTAAATAACGAAGGAGTAAAAGTTTTACAAAGCGTAATTTTAAATTACATATAAAAAGAGTTGTCATAAGACAACTTTTTTTAATTCTTCAAATATTGGGATATTTCCTTTATAACTTTTAGGGGATATAGGACTTGGATGATAAATAGGTAATACTTTGTAGTTATTTATTTCATATATTTTCCCGACTACGTCAGAGAAATTTTTAAATTTAAAATTTAAAAGATTTCTTGTTGGGAATTCTCCTAAAGTTATAATTAATTTTGGTTTTAATATTTCTAATTGTTTTAACATTATATTTTTACAATTAGCTGAACATGTTTTTAAGTTTTTTCTATCTAAGGGATAACATTTAACTGATTCAATAAATGTTGTATCAAAGATATCTCTTTCAATTATATCAAAAAGTTTTTGAAGAATAACTCCACTTGGAAGTACTTTATCATTTGCATCTTTCCAAAGTTTGTGGGACTTTCTCCAACCATTATTCGCAGGTGCTTCTCCAATTAAAACAATATCATTATCTTTTCCAAGATAAACTGTTGGACTATTTGGAAATTTATCTACTAAGTTTAGGCATTTAGTACAATTATGAACTTCATTATCTATTTCTTTTAATAGTTCTTTCATAATATCACCTTATTTAATTAGTTTTTTAATTTTTGTAACTATTTTTCCATAGTTCGGATCTTTTTCTAGTTCCTTTATATCAATCCATTTATAATTTGATGCTTCTTCTTTATCTATTGAAATGTTATCTGTTGAATCTGTTGTGAATAAATATCTAATATCAAAATGATAATGTTCTGGTAATTTGCGATATTCATTGTATGGAATTATATGAGTATCAATGTCAAAGGGGAGTAGTGGATTATTTGTTAGAGTTAATTGAGTTAAGTCGGATAGTGATGTTTCTTCTTTTATCTCTCTAAGTGCTGCTTCTAGTGGAGTTAAATCATCTCGATCAATATGACCTCCAGGATATAAATACATTTTTAGTTCTTTATGGTATAAAACTAAGAACTTTTGATCATTTTTTGAATATATAAATCCACCTGCTACTAGGTGTCCATTAAAATTATTCCAATCGGTTATATTTTCATTTGTTGCTGTTTCTAAATAATTTAATAGAATTTTTTGTCTTTCATGTTCTTCTGGAAATATTTCTAAATAGCTTCTTAATAATTCTTTTACTTTTTCTTTTACTTTTTCTTTCATATTTTCTCCTTAAACAATTATATTTTATCATATTTTGATAATAATTGTTCATATTAATAATGGTGATTTAAATTGAAAAATACTAGTATTTGGTTAGATGGAATTAAGAAACAAAAATTTAGAAAATTAGAAAAAGATATTGATGTTGATGTATTAATTGTAGGTGGTGGTATTACTGGTGTAAGTAGTGCATATCATTTAAGCACTGGTGATTTAAGTGTATGTTTAGTTGAAAAAAACAAACTATTAGAGGGAGTTACTAGTAGAACTACTGGTAAACTTACTTATTTACAAGAAAATATTTATTCTAAGTTAGTTAATTATCATGGTAAAGAAAATTCAAAACTTTATTTGGATTCGCAAAGAGATGCTATTAAATTGGTTAGGGGAATAATTGATTCTAATAAAATTGATTGTAATTTAGAAAAAGTTAAATCTTATGTTTTTGATTTTAAAGATATTGAAAGTGTAGAGGAAGAGATTCATTTATTAAATGAGTTTGGAGTTGATTTAAAATTAAGTGATGTTTTGCCTAGTGGTGAAAATATTAATAGTTCTTATTTTGTTGATGATACTTATGTTTTTCATCCTCTTAAATATTTAAGTAAGTTAGTAGATATTTGTGTAGAGAGAAAAGTTGATATTTATGAAGATACTAAAGTTGTTTCTATTGATGAGGAAGATGGATATTATATTTGTAGGACTGATAACAATTTAATTAAAGCTAAATATGTAGTTATTGCTGTTCATTATCCATATTTTTTATTTCCATTTTTAATGCCATTTAAATCTTATTTAGAAAAGTCTTATATTGAGGCGTTTAAAGTAAAGAAAAATTATAATTTTAGTGCAATAAATATTAGTAAACCAATTGTTTCTACAAGGTTTTATGAAAATAATGGTGATGTTTATCAGATTCTTTTAACTAATTCACATAATTATTGTTTTAAGAATAATGAGGAAAAGAATTTTGAAGAGTTATTTAAGAGTGATGAAAGAGATACTTTATATACTTGGTCAAATAAAGATATTATGACTAATGATTTATTACCTTATATAGGAAGACTTAATGATAGTAATATCTTAATTGGTACTGGTTATAATACTTGGGGAATGACTAATGGTAGTTTGGCCGGTAAAATTATTTCTGATATTATTTTAGATAGAAAGAATAGATATATAGAGTTGTTTAATCCACATAGAAAGTTAAATTTAGGTAGTTTTTTAAACTTTCCAGTTGCATTATTTAGTAGTGCTTATTCGTTTATTAAAACGAAAGTTAGTAAGAATAAAGAATGGTATTCTAATAGGGTTAGATTTGAAAAAAGAAATGGTAAGAATGTAGGTATTTATGTAGATGATGAGGGAGAGGAACATATTGTTTATAATTTATGTCCTCATATGAAGTGTAGTTTAATTTTTAATGAAATAGAAAAGACATGGGATTGTCCATGTCATGGTTCTAGGTTTAATATAGATGGTAAATCTATTGAAGGTCCTAGTAATTATGATATAACTTATTCGGAAGAATAAGTTTTTTATTTGTTTATAAATAATACATTAATAATATTGTTGTATCTTTCTTTTAAATATTCTTTAGTTCTTGGACTTAGTTTATTATAGTCTCTTTCAAGTTTTTCCTTTACATATTTTGTTCCTTCTTTAATATCTAGATTTAATCTTTGAAAGGCTAAACTAAATAGAGAAGGGATTGAGTCAAAGTGAGCCATTACATCAGCATCAGCAATAATTTCTTCTTCTAAAGTATTTCTCGGTAAATCTTTACTTCCTCGATGATTTAATACACATTGTTTTACTCTTTCAATTTTATCTTTTGGATAATTAAGATTTGTAAGAAGTTCTTCAGCAATTTTTGCACCATAGATATGATGTTCTTCACGAGGACCAATCTTTGATGGCATAGCAATATCATGAAGTAGAGCTCCAAGTTCTACTATTTCTAAATCAGCATTATAAGCAATTGCTAGTTCTTTAGCATTTTTTACTACATATTGGATATGATCTTCCCAAAAGTCATATTTATCTTCTTCTTTAGCTGTATTTGTTCTTTTTAATAATTCTTCTTTTATTTGTTCTACTATTGTCATACTAAACCTTTCTATTTTATCCAACTACTTATAGTTAGTTCATCTATATTTAAGTTATTGTTTCCAGTTCCGATGTTGTGTCCTGTTTTTCTTGTTCCATGGAAGTCGCTTCCACCACACATGTACATATTTCTTTCAATACATAAATCTACTAAGTAACGAGATTGCTCTGAAGAGAATGTAGTATAGAAACATTCAATTCCATCTAAATCATAATTTCTAATTATATTTATTAGGTCTTTAGAAATATTGTTTGAGTAGGCATAAACATGTGCAAGAAATGCAAGACCATCTGCTTCATGAATAATATCTATTGTTTTTTCTAAAGAAGGAAATAGAGAAGACATATCTACATATAATGGACTTTTCGGATTAAATATTTCATTTCTAGTAAATCCGGTGTCTGTTTTTAATGATTCTTCAAATAAGAAGAATTTATCATTTTCTCTGTAATTTTTTATTTCTTTAACAAATGCGACTCTTGATGATTCTATTTTTGGATCGAAGATTATATTTGCTTCATCAAACATAACACCAATTTTGCGATATTGTTTTTTTATAAGTTCAAATTCTTGTAATTGTTTTTGTTCAAAAGTAAGAACATTTTTTTCTAATAGTTCTTGCATTTTCTTTATATCAAAATTATATCCAAGAACTTCTATTACTTCACCTTTATATGTAGTTGTTATTTCTACACCAGTAATTATTTTTCCTTTAAATAAAGTTCTTGTTCCATAGTCTTTTAAATCGTTATAAGCAGCAATTGTATTATGATCTGTTATTGATAAGGTACTTAGACCTTGTTGTTCAGCTGCTTTTAATAGTTCTTCTGTTGAGGATGAACCATCAGAATGTTTTGTATGTGTATGTAAATCTATCATATTATGTACTCCTTATATTTTAAGTATAGCATATTTAATTTTGATTTTAAAAGAATATGTTCGATAATTATATTATAAAAAAATCTAGTTTGTTACTAGATTTTTTGTTTTTATTAATCTCTTAGAAAATTATTCATGTCATTAAAGATAATATTGTTTGGATTTTGGTTTACTTGATCCATCATATTTACTTTTGACATTTGACCGTTTTTTATCATTTTTTCATAGTGTTCAAATAATTCTTTAAATCTTGCATAGTGAACTATTTCTCTTTGTCTTAACCATAGTAATGGACCTAAAACATCTGGATCTGTTGTTAAATCTATTAAGTTTTCATATACAGCTCTTGCTTTTTGTTCTGCAGCCATATTTTCAGATATATCTGCAAGAGGGTCACCTGTTGTTGCGAAGTAGGCTACTGTGAATGGAACTCCATTAGCATCTGTTGGATATAGTGCTTTACTATGTTCTGCATAGTGAGTATCAAGACCAGCTTCACGTAATTCTTCCATAGTAGCATCTTTCATTAGTTGGTAAATCATTGTTGAAATCATTTCGACATGTGCAAGTTCTTCTGTACCAATGTCAGTAAGCAGTGCTTTTCCTTTAGCATCAGGCATTGTATATCTTTGATTTAAGTAACGTAGAGCTGCTGCTAATTCTCCATTTGAACCACCATATTGTGTTACTAAATATTTAGCCATTCTTAAATCTTTTTTCTTAATATTTACAGGATACTGTAATCTTTTTTTATAACTAAACATTAAATCTATCCTCCCATGGCCATGGACTTTTCTCCCACATAAATGGAGTTTGATTTAGTGAATCACTCTTTATAGATAAAGGTCCATATTTTTGTTCATATTCTTTTGTTAATTGTTCACATCTTTCTCTATAATCATTAAATAGTTTGATCATAGATACATCATTTGGATTTAAATCTAAGTAAAGATTTAATTCATGAGCAGCAAAATGAGTTCTAGATAATTCTAAAAATAATCTTTCTTGTTCATTAGATGCTCGTAATGTTTCTGGTCTATAATTTTTATATTGACTATATAGATTAGCAAACATGTTTCCTCTGTTATAACCTTCAGTAGGAGTAACTAAGGATGGATTAATATTGTTCATATTAGAAATGTTTCTAAATGAATATTCTTTTGGTAGACTTTTATACCATTCATCATTTAAATAATTATAATTATTCATAAATTCTCCCTTCTTTGTAATTTATGTAATTATTTAAAATACGTTAATTTAATAAAAAGTGCTTGCAATTTCTAAATATATGTAATAAAATAAAGAAGTCAATTAGTTATGGCGGCATTGGTGAAGTGGTTAACACGCTAGTTTGTGGCACTAGTATGCAAGGGTTCGATTCCCTTATGCCGCCCCATATTGGAAATTAAGAACATCGTTTGATGTTCTTTTTTTTGTAAAGTGGCATAAGGTAATTTTCACATTTTATATATAATGATATAATTGAATTATAAGAAAGAGGTGTTTAATATGGTAATTGGTGTAGGTTTTTTTCTTTTATTAGCGATTATAATATTATGTGTATTAAGTATTAGAAATAAGAAAAAAGGAAAAGATGTTAAAAAGATAAATAGAGTTTTATATATTTTGACATTAATCTTTTTAGGATCTATTCATTTTTCAGCAGATGTTGGGATAGACTATCCTTGTCCTTGTGGATGTGGAAGTACAGAATTTGATACAGGACTTAAAGGAATTTGGAATTTTTTTAATGAAATATCGTATGGTATATTTGATAGTTTTATTTTTTATTCTATGTATATTATTAAATGGTGTATTGTTACTCATTTAATAATCTTTATAATAAGATTAGTAATTAAAAGATTTAAAAAGAAAAAGAAATAATGTAGATAAGATGGTGATTAAAATGTATATTCGAGATATAGAACCAATTGGTGATGCATCTGTTAATTTATTAGAAGATTCTACTGATATTATAGATAAAATAATTGAATTACCTTTGAGAGAAGCGTGTAGGATATTTAAGGAAAAAGGCATTGAAACAGTTATGAGTAGTGCGAATAAAACTAATTTAGTTTTAAAAGGGGAAAAGGTTATTGAAAAAGAGGATTTAGGAAACAATCCTTTAGAAACACATCTTTTCTTAGAAGCTGGAAAAGGTTATGCTTGGATTATGCTTAATTTTAATTCATTATCAAAAGAAAATAAAGAATTACTTTTTGAATTAGAAGAAAGAAAAAATGATAATGGAGATGCAGTAGGTGAAAAGTTAATTTGGTATGTTCATCCATTTGAAATGCAAGGTAATATTGAATATGGATTAAGAACAGGAAGATTTAATTATGATTATTTAAAAATGTGTTTACCTGAAGAAGATATTCCGTTAGGTATTGAAGTTGATGATTCGTTAATTGAGTTTGAAAAAAGACATATTACATTACTTTATCCATGGACTGATTCTTCAAGTGAAGCTGTGTTTTTAAGAATGCCTATTACTGATGAGACAACAGTTGATGAAGTAAAAAGTTATTTTGTAGAATTTGCAAATTGTTTTCATAGTCAAAAATATATTGATGAAAGTACAAAGTCTAAAGTGTAAATTTATTTTTATAAATTACACTTTTTTTATTTATAATGTTATAATTTATATAGGTGATGTAGTATGAAGAAAAAAGAATATAAGATAACAATATATAATTTTTTTAGACATTTACATTTAGTAAATAGACATAGATTTAAAGTTTTTTGTTTATGTTTAAAAGCAGGAGAACCATGGAGAGGATTTGTTCACGATTTATCAAAATTTAGTCCTGAAGAGTTTTGGGAAGGGGTTAAATATTTTGAAGGTAATTATAGTCCTATTAGAAATTGTAAAATAGAAAATGGTTACTCTAAAGCTTGGTTACATCACATAGGAAGAAATAAACATCATTATGAATATTGGTATGATTATAATGCGGATGTACCAAGTCCTATTATGCCTTATAAATATTTTGTTGAAATGGTATGTGATAGTTTGGCAGCAGGAATGATTTATGAAGGAAAGAAATGGGATAATGAATATCAAATGCATTATTGGTTAAGAGCTAGAGAAAAAGCAAAAATACATCCTAAAATGGATAAGCTATTAACAAAAGTTTATACAGATATTGCGAAAAAAGGACTAAACGTTGTATTAAAAAAAGAATATTTAAGTGATTTATATAGAAGATATACAAGATAGGTGATAGTTATGCTTGATGGAAGTAATAAGTCTATTGATGTTCAAATTGAAATCTTAAAAGAAATTTTATATAAAAATGAAAAATTAGTAGAAACTTTAAAAGTATTAGAAGAATATGCTAAGAATAATCCTAAGTTTAGAAATTATTATGTAGGTGCTGGTGGTGTTAATCAAACAGTTTTTAATTATTATCATGGATATGATATAAATTATGGAATAAAAGATTTTGATATAGTTTATTATGATAATGATGAAAGTTATGAAGCAGAAGATATTATAATTAAAGATTTAGAAAGAAAACTTTCTCATATTGATACTTCTTTTGATATTAAAAATCAAGGGAGAGTATATATCTGGTATAATGAAAAATATGGTACAAATAGAGATAAATATACAAGTGTTGAAGATGCTATATCTAGTTGGGGAGCAACTGTTACTTGTATAGGTGTTAGACTTGAAAATAATGAATTAAAAGTATATTGTCCATATGGACTAAATGATATTTTTTCTATGATTATTAGACCTGTAAAAAAAGATTTTGAAAAAGAAAGTTATATAAAAAGGGCTAGTAAATGGAAAGAAAAATGGAAAAAATTAAAAATAATAAAATGGTAAGAGGGAAACCTCTTTTTTTATTTGTTAAAATATGTGTTATAATGAAAGTAGGAGTGATGTTATGAAAGTTTTAAAGATTATGGGTTTGGTTATTGCTAAGATAGCATTAGTTATTACTGTGCTATTGTTTATGATTTCATTATCAGCTAGTTTTGTACTTGAAAACGGAATATCTAGTTTGTTATTGTCTGGACTTCCTAATGTTGGTGAAAACATACAACAAAGAAATTTTACTGCTGAGCAAGTAGTAAGTAGTAATCAACCAGTAAATGGTGTTGAACTTGAAAAGGTTTATAATCAAGTTTTAGAAGACTTAGGGATTACAGAAGAACAATTGATGAAGATATTAGAAAGTCCTGTTGTAAAGGATTTGATAAATGAATTTGTAGATACTGTTTTAGAAGATATTTCTACTGGTGATACAAGTGACTTTAATTTAGGGGAAAAAATTTTAGATTTTGTTGAAGATAATAAAAGTGAAATTGAAGAATTGATTGGTGAAGAAATACCAATGGAAAAAATAGAAGAATTTGCAAATTCTAAAGAGGTAAGCGAATTTAATGAGCAATATAAAGAAGCAATTGGAACAATTAGTGGTAATATTCCGGCTCCTGTAAAAGGAATTGTTAAGGCAATTGAAAACTTTATTTCAGAAGATTTTAGAAATATTTGTTTAATTGTAGGAGTAGTATTATTAGTGGTTATCGCTTTACTACAATGGTCATGGTATAAGTGGATTAGAACTTTAGGTAATACTATTTGGGGATGTGGATTATTTATATTTATAATAAGTTTATTTGGTAATTTCTTCTCAGCAGTATTAACTAATATGCTTGGCTTAAATGCATTACAATTTGGTAAAGCACTTGGATATAGTGCAATTACTGTAGGAATAGGATTAGCATTGTTAGTAGTTTACTTTGTTATTAAAAAGGTTACTAAGGGAGGAAATAATAATGAAATATCCCAAAATGCTATCTAATGGTTCAACTATAGGTGTGACTGCTTTATCTGCTGGTGTAGGAAAAAAATTAGATGAATTTGAACTATCAATAAAAAAAATAAAAGAAAATGGATTTAATGTTTTTGAAACTGAGAACGTAAGGGTAAATAATTTAGTTTCTTCTTCAGGAGAAGAACGAGCAAAACAATTAAATGATTTAATAATTGATGAAAATATTGATATGGTAATGTGTGCGGCAGGTGGAGATTTATGTTATGAGATGTTACCTTATATTAATACAGAAAATATTTTAAAAAATCCAAAATGGATTATGGGGGCATCAGATCCAACTTCAGTATTATATTATGTTACTACTAAGTTGGATATTGCTACTATGTATGGACATAATGCTGGTGGTTATGATGCTAAGAATTTAGATAAATCTAATTTAATTAGTTTTGATTATTTAAAAGGAAATTTAGTTAAACAAGATAGTTATCCTTTTTATGAATCTGATAAAAAATCTAGAACGGTTGAAGGTTATAAGTTAGATACAGAGGTTGTATATGAAAACTTATTTGGTGAAGTTGATGTAGAAGGACGTATCATTGGTGGATGTGTCGATGTACTTAAAGATGTAATTGGAACTAAGTTTGATGGAACAAAAGAGTTCTTGAAAAGGTATAGTAATGATGGAATAATTTGGTATTTTGATATATTTGCTTTAACTAGTGAGGATTTTTATAGAACTATGCTTCAATTTAGAGAAGCTGGTTGGTTTGATAATACTAAAGCTATTTTGGTTGGTAGAGTAATGTATCCGAATAGTTATATTGATATGAGTTATCAAGAAGCTTTAACTAAAGCATTTGATGGATTAAATATTCCGGTAGTCTTTAATATGGACATTGGACATGTTGTACCTAAAATGACTATTATCAATGGTGCTATATGTCATGTAGTAAGTAAAGATGGTAAGGGAAGTTTAGAATTTGAATTAAGATAGGAGTATGTTATGAAAGATTTAGAAAAAGAAATAGAACTAATAAAGGAAAGAAATCATCGTGTAGAAAAAGATAAGGCATGGGAAACTTCTTGGGTTAGAAGAATTTGTATTGCGGTATTAACTTATTTTGTAGTTGTTTGTTATAACTATGGAATTACTAAGTTAGATAATATATTTTTATCTTCATTAGTACCTGTTATGGGATTTTTACTTTCTACTTTATCTTTAAAATTAATAAGAAATATTTGGGAAAAGGGGAAATAATATGAGTGAAGAAGAATTAGAAAGAACTGGGATGATATCTAAAGTTCTTGATGATGATGTTACAATGGAAGAAAGACTAGAAGAAATTTTAGATAATTTAGAATATAATGATTTCCCAATATGGAAGAAAAATCAAATAAATGGTTTGATTGAAGAAATTCAAAAATCAAAGAAACAAGAAGAAAAAGAAAAGAAGTTCTTTGAATTAATTGATTTAATTGATGATTAAAAGTATCGAAAGATACTTTTTTTGTGTCAAGAACTTGTAAAGTTAATAAAATGAAGGAGAGACAAGATTTAAAAAAACTACTAATTGTAGTATAATTAGTAGTCACTGGAGGGGATTATTATGAAAATATTTCATGATGTATGTAAATATTTAAGTAAGATAACTTCGATTGAAGAATTATATTTGTATTTATTATTATCTACGACAATAGTTTTATTTGTTTTCTTTTGTATAAAGAAACTTGGAACGTTTATCTTTAGAAAGAAATTAAGTGGTAGACGTGAGTTTGTATTTAATCAAATGTTTAAAGTTGTTGTTAATGTTATGCAGATATTGGTTTTACTTTTTATATGGGATGATTATATAAAAGATTTAATGACTTTAATTAGTGTTGTTTCTGCAGCAATGACAATTGCTTTGAGAGAGTTAATTTTAAACTTTTTCTGTGGATTATATATTCAAATGAAGAAACCATTTAAAGTAGAAGATAGAATAGAAATTGATGGTATTAAGGGAGATGTTATGAATATTTCATCACTTGATTTTGAAGTTTTAGAAATTTCGACAAAAGATGAAAGAGGACAATCAACTGGTATTGTTGTAACGTTTCCAAACTCTGTAGTATTTTCTAAACCTATAAAAAATATTACAAAAGGATTTAAATATATTTGGGATGAAATTACTGTTAAAGTAAAACTGGATTGTGATTTAAGTAGTAATAAACAAATGTTATATAAAATTGTTAATGAATTAGAAGTAGTTAAGAATATTCCTAAAAAAATGAAAGAACAAATTAATAGTATTAATACTGAAAATAGAATTTATTTTAATCAATATAATCCAATAATATATACAAAGTTAGTTGATAATTATGTTGAACTTACTATTAGATATTTAATGCATCCAAAGAAATCAAGATTTGTAGAAAGTGTTATTTGGAATAAAATTTATTTAGCTTATAAAGAAGGAAATCTTGATTTATTTACAGGAACTGATTAGAAATTAGTTCCTGTTTTTTATATAGTTTATGATTGTTTTGGAGTCTTTCATTTGTAGGATCCATCTCCATTGCAAGTAGATTAAAGAAAATTGCGTAATTTAATTTGTTTAGGTAAAAACAAGATACTGATAATAGATCATAAATGGTGTTATCCCAACTAAATGGTTCATTGATATATGTTTTTTCATGTGTTCTTATTTCGAGTGCTTTTAAACAGTATTTTTCTGTTTCTTGATAGTTTTTTTGTTCAAACTCTAGAATTGCTCTTTCGACATATGCATCTCTTAAATAAGGGGCTTCTTTTATTGCTTTATCTAGGTAGGATCTTGCTTCGGCATAGTTATCTAAATTTTTATAACATCTACTTATAAATCTCATTGAGGCAGCTCGTTCATCTTTCCAAGTTGCTTTTTTTAAATCTAGATGTTTTTTTAAAGTTGTAATTGATTTTAACCATTCTTTGTTATACATATATTCTCTTCCTAAATAGTGCATATTACGATCATCAGTTGGGTTTTCTTCAACAGATAATTCTAATAATGGGAGATAGGAACTTCTAGATTTAGAAGAATCAGGATAATGGTTTAGAGTTATGTTATTAATTGTAATTGTATTTTCTATTTCACCAGTAAATTCTAATACTTCATGAACTGGATGAGTCCATTTATAATTATGTCTTGTATGTATTTTTTCTATATAAAAGTTTACTATCGGTTTATTATTTTTATCTAATGACCAGTTATAGTTGTATCTTGCTCTTGTTGTATCTTTTGTCCAGTTTTCTTCTAATGTTTTTCTCCAGCCAGGTACAAATATTTCATCTAAGTCTGTACAGACGCAAATGTCTGTATCTTCGGGTACTAATTTTAAAGATTCATTTCTAGCAATATCAAATCTCCATGGTGTAAATATTTTTGTTGTTACATGAACATTTTCTTTTTCTAAAAGTTCTTTAGTATTGTCAGTAGAACCTGTGTCTAAAACATATATTTCGTCAGCTTCTTTCATGGACTCTACCCATCTTTTTACATGCTTAGATTCGTTTTTACAAATTGCATATACACATATTTTCATGTTTACACTTCCTTTTGAATTAAGTATATGCAAGTTAATTTTGTTTATGTTACAATGTGTGTATAAGAGTAAGAGGTGTGTTATGAAAAAAGATTTAGTTAAAAGATTAAAAACTGCAGTATGGGGAAGTAATGCTATTGTTATTTTTGCTTGTTCAGTTGTATTATGGTGGGTTTTATATTATTTATTTTCTAATCCAACTTTATTAACAGATTTTGCGAAAACTTTGAATGATGGGGGAGTTAGTGTTGCTGGAATGACTTGGTTGGTTTTTGGTATAGGATTCCCTGTTATTGTTATTTCACAATTAGGTAGCAGTTTACTTACATATGTATTATTAGATGAAAAAGGAAAGAGAAAAAGAAAAAAGAAGTAAAAACTTCTTTTTTTTATGCTGCAGGTCCAGTAGGACCAGTTGGACCAATCTCACCAGTAGGCCCAGTAGGTCCTTGAGGTATTGTTAAATTTAATACAAAGTTTGGTGATGTTCCAGTAATTGATGCAGCTGCAGCTGTACCTGGGTCTCCTGTTGTAACTGTACCGATTGTTAGTGTTGGTGTTTCTGCATCTAAACCAGTAGGTCCAGTAGGTCCGGTAGGTCCAATATCGCCAGTAGGTCCAGTTGGTCCAACATCACCAGTAGGTCCAGTTGGTCCAATATCACCAGTAGGTCCAGTTGGTCCAATTAGTCCGATATCTCCAATAGGACCGGTAGCACCAGTAGGCCCAGTAGGTCCAGTTGGTCCAGTAGCACCAGTAGGTCCAGTTGGTCCAATTCCAGGTGTTCCAGTTGGACCTGTTGGATTGATTGGATTTGCTATACAAAATATTGGTCTAATTATTGGTCTTCGTTCATTATCAAAATCATCATATGGACAATTATTTCTCATTATAAAAACTCCTTTCATTATATAATATGTAAATAAAAAAAATAAGCTCATTAAAGCTTATTTTTCGGTCATTAAACTTATTAATTTTTTAACACTATAATTTGGTATAGATTTATCTAATGTCACTATTCCAATTGATCTTTTTGGTACTTTAGGAATAATTTCTATTTCATATAATGATTTTGCGTTTAGTTCATCTTTTATAAATTCTTTAGTTGCATATCCAATTCCAAATCCTATTTTTACAAATTCCATTATTAAGTTATAACTGACTATTTCCATTTTAGGAATTAGACTTGTTTGATTATCTTTTAAATATTTATCTAAATAGTTTCTTGTATTTGAAGGACTTTTTTGGAATAGTAGAGGATAGTTATTTAAATCTTCTAATTTTAATTTGCCTGTAGTTAAATCATAATATTTCTTGTTTCCAACAAATATATCTTGAACTTCTAAAATTTTTTGTATTTTTAAATCTTTATTTTCTATGGTTGGGAGATTTAATAATAGAATATCTAAATCTCCATTTCTTAGTTCCGTAAGTAATGTTTCAGTAAGATTATTTACGATTTCAATGTCGATATTTGGATATTGGTCATGAAACTTTTCCAAATAAGGCATTAATACATGTTTACTGACTGTAGTTGAAGCACCTATTTTTATTTTTCCACTATCTAGATTTTTGAGATTTGTTAAGATGTTTTCTCCTTTTGTAAAATTATCTATTCCTTTTTTTACATATTCAAATAATATTTTTCCTTCATCAGTTAATGTTGCGCCTTTTTTAGTTCTTACAAAGAGTGTTACTCCAAGTTGATTTTCCAAATTTTTTAAGTGCCACGTTACTGCTGGTTGTGATATTAATAATTTTTCTGCTGCCTTAGAAATACTTCCATGTTGTGCTACGCAACAAAAAATTTTATAAGCTTCATAATTTGTGTTCATATATAAACTCCTTTTATATGTAATATAAATAATATATATTTTATTTATATCATTTTTGCTGATATATTACAACTAAGAGGTGATATGTTTGTTAAAGGAAAGAAAGTTATTAGAAAAAGAAGTTGTGTTTGTAAATGAGAAGAAGGAAGTTGTTTATGAAGGAGGAAGGGATATTGTTGGATGGTATGTTTATCCTGGATATATTGATGATTTATATTTTCCTATTGCAGATGATGAAAGTAAGGAAAATATAAATGAAGAAGATTTTTATGTGACTGAGTTTAGTTCTACTGCATCAGAAAGTGATTATCATACATTTTCAAATGAGTTAACTTTTAATGGTGTTTATATGGCATTTAATTTAAATATTCCTAATACTAAAAAATACTTTGGTGTTGATTTAAATGAGGTGTTAATTAACAATGATGAGTTAATTAATGGAGTAAATAATATTTTAAATAGTTATTGTTTAAGAGCTAATGATGATGAACATCAAGTTGAAATATCTGATAAAGGTTATTTAAAAGTTGTTTTGTTAAATGAACATATTGATGAAAAAGTTACTTTTTGTTCAAAAGATATTTTGGAGTATATTAGAGATTATTATGATAAGAATGCAATTCATATTACTAGAATGTTTGGTAGTTATATTTTATTAAAAAAAATTAATGATAAACTTGTTGCGATTAAAGCAACACCAATTCCAATTAAATATTGTTCTTTGATGATTAAATTATTGGAAGAAGTTGGAGGCGATGTTGCATTAAAAATTATAGAATCTTTAAAAGTAGAAGATATAGAAAAACAAGAAGAAGCAATGTGTAGGTTAATAAATGAAGTTGTTATTAAAGGAGGATATTTTGATACTGATAGACCTTTAAATTCATGCGAGGCAAATGTTTTATTTGGTGCTAGTGAGACAATGTCTTCTGCTTTTAAAAGTGGATTAATAGATGCGGCTGTCATTGTTTCAAATAATTTAGGTACAATAATCACAACTAATGATTGTAATACGCAAGGTGCTGTTAAAAGAATGACTGGATTATTCCATACGAGTCCTTCTTATGAGATTATGAATACAGCATATAAGGAAGGTATTATTCCTGTCTTTCCATATACGGCAGAAATAGATCAATTAGAAGGTGTTAAAAAAGCTATAAGCTTAGGTTATAAAAATATTGCTGTATCAGTAGCAGCTAGTGATAATTATTTGCATGAAGAGTTAAAAAAAATAGAGAATGAAAATGATGTTGTTATTTATAAGTTTGGTTTATGTTCTACTGGAATTAGTTATGATGTAGCAGAAAAGATGCGTGATAATTCTGATGTTGTATGGTCTTGTGCTTCTAAATATGTAAAAGAAGAAATTGAACCTAATGCTATTGCTCAAGTTGGAGTAAAAATTCCAGTACATATTATGACTGAACAAGGATGGAATATTATAAGTAATCATTTAAAATATATGGGTTTAGAAGAAGGTGTTTCTTTAGAATGTGGAGAGAATAAACCTGTCTTATTAAATGATAAGGGTAAAGTTAAAGTTTTAAAAAAGAAGAATTTAAGAAAATGTAGTGATTGTCCTAATCCTTGCATTTAACATAATTCTTCTTTTTTTACATATACTTTTATGAGGTGAAATATGCAAACATATATTGTTCAGATGGGTGATACTTTATATGGAATAAGTAAACAGTTTGGTGTTTCTGTTGAAAAAATAAAGTTAGAGAATGATTTAAGTAATAATATATTAATTGTTGGTCAGACTTTAAAAATACCAACTCTTGAAACTACTACCTTATATGTAGTTAAGAAGGGAGATACATTATATAGTATTGCTTCTAAGTATGGTACTAGTGTTTTGGAATTACAAAGAATTAATAATTTAAGTAATACTAATTTATCTATTGGTCAACAATTAAGAATTCCAATTAATGGTAATGAGGAGAATAATAATTATATTATTTATACAGTTAAGGTTGGAGATACTTTATATAATATTGCGAAAAAATATGGTGTTAGTGTTGAAATAATTGTTAGAGAAAATAATTTAAATAGTAATTTATTATCTATTGGACAAAAATTAAGAATACCTAATGTTACTAGTCCAGATTTAGATAATCAATATTCCACTTATATTGTACAAAGTGGAGATACATTATATAGTATTGCTTCTAAATATGGGATGACTGTCAGACAACTAATGGAGATTAATAATTTAGAAAGTACAAATTTACAGATAGGACAAGTTTTAAGAGTTACTAGTGGAGGAGGAAGTAGTTCTTCTATACCTTTGGGGTCTTCTTGTTATGGTGAAGGATATAAAGAGCCCGTGTTTATTACATATACTGTTAGAAGAGGAGATAATCTTTATAATATTGCAAGAAAGTATGGAGTAAGTGTAGATAGTCTGATTGAATTAAATAATTTAAAAACTAATAATTTGTCGATTGGGCAAGTGTTAAAGATTAGGGAGGAATAAAATGAAAATTATTAGTTATGAAGAATTTAAAAATACTGATTTGTATGAGGATTTCTTATTAGAAAATTCTGATATTGGTAATTTAAAAGTTCAAGTTTTTACTGCATATGGGGCAATTCCTATACCTGATACTAAAATAGTGGTTTATAAAGATATTGAAGAATATAGAGTAATATTTTTTCAGGGTGTAACTGATTCTAGTGGAATTATTTCTGGAATTAGTTTACCTGCACCTAAGATGGTTACTTCAAATGAAGAAACGCCTATATATACTATTTATAATATGACTGCATTTAATGAAGGGTATGAGACAATTAAAAATTATACAATTGGGATGCTTGGTGGAATTAATGTTATTCAGTATGTTAAGATGATGCCGATTGTTGATTTAGAAGGAGTTGACTTAAGTGGCAATTAGAGTTCCAATCATTCCTGAAGAAATTATTGTTCATTTGGGAGAACCTGATGCGGCTGCGAGAAATATTACAGTTCCTTTTGCTGAGTATATTAAAAATGTTGCATCAGGAGAGATTTATCCTAATTGGCCAATTGATGCGATAAAGGCTAATGTATTAGCACAAATTTCTTTTGCTTTAAATAGAGTATATAATGAATGGTATCCGTCTAAGGGATATGATTTTGATATTACTAATAGTCCAAGATATGATCAGAGTTTTGTTGAAAACAGACAATTTTTTGAAACTATTTCACAAGTAGTTGATGAACTATTTAATGATTATTTAGTAAAAGATGATCAAGTTCAACCATTATTTGCGATGTATTGTGATGGTAGAATTACAACTTGTGATGGACTTAGTCAGTGGGGAACTGTTAGTTTAGCTAATCAAGGTAAAAGTCCTCTTGAAATATTAAGAAATTATTATGGGAATGTAAGTATTATTTTTAATGCTCCAGTAGAGGAAAATATTAGAACTTATCCAGGATTTCCAGTAGAGGTTGGTACAGCAGGGGATTTTGTTAGGATGTTAAATATGCAATTAAATAGAATAGGTCAGAATTATCCGGCAATTCCAGTTATATTAAATGATAGTCCTTATTTTACTATTGAGACAGAAAATGCAGTTAAGAAATTTCAAGAGATATTTAATTTAAAAGTAACAGGAATTGTTGATAAAAGTACTTGGTATAGAATTAAATATATTTATAATGCAGTTAAGAAGATTAGTGATTTATATTCTGAAGGTATTTCAATTGATGAAGCAACTCTTTTATTTAATAGAGTATTAAAGTTAGGGGATGAAGGTCAATATATTAGAACTCTTAATTATTTAGTAAACGTTATTTCTTATTTTGATTCATCAATTCCATATTTAAATTTAAGTGGGAATAAATTTACTAAAGATACAGAGACGGTTGTGAAGGCTATTCAAAATAAATATAATCTTACAGTTAATGGTATTGTTAATGCTGAGACTTGGAAAGTTATAAGAGAAGTATATAGACAGACTATTAGAAATGTTCCAAGTGAGTATTATACTGTATTAAATGAATTTTATCCTGGTAGATTTTTATCAAGGGGAATGACAGGAGATGACATTGTTAATTTACAGAGATTTTTATATGTAATTTGTAAAAATAATAAGAGTATTCCTGGGGTAGTAGTAAATGGTATTTTTGATAATTTAACAGAGCAATCTGTTAAAGCAATTCAAAGAAAATATAATTTAGAAGAGACTGGTATTGTTAGTCCAACTGTATGGTATAGAATAGTTGAATTAAGTAAAGAAAAATAAGACTAGAAATAGTCTTTTTGATTTGATAAAATGAAAGTGGTGGTAATATGAAAAAGATAATAATTTTATTAATATTAAGTTTATTTATGGTTACGGGATGTAGTTATAATGAAGTGGAGAGTAAAATGATTAGTGTAAAAGATGTAAATGATATTGTAGAAAATTTTGAAAATGAGGAAAATACTTTTATTATTGATGTTAGAGAACTAAACGAATATGAAGAAGGGCATATAATTAATTCTATTAATATTCCATTAAGTATTATTGGAAGTATTAGTGATATTCCAGAAATTAATAAAGATTCTAAAATAATTGTATATTGCAGAAGTGGTAATAGAAGTAAATCTGCTCAAGCAAGACTTAACAGTATGGGTTATACTAATGTTTATGATATGGGTGGAATACTTGATTGGCCATATACAGTTTATAAAGATAGTGATGTAGAAGGATAGAGGACTTTGTCCTTTTTTTTGTGGGAAATTATGTTTTTTAGCACTCTTCGTTGACAACTGCTAAAAAGAGTGCTATAAATTAATTATAAATATTTTTTTAAGGAGATGAAATGATGGAAAAGTATGAATTTAAGTCAGAGTCAAAAAGACTTTTAGATTTAATGATTAATTCTATTTATACAAATAAAGATATATTTTTAAGAGAGTTGATTTCTAATGCAAGTGATGCTTTAGATAAATTATATTATCGTAGTTTAACTGATAAGAAAGTTAAAGTTGATAAAGAAGATTTGGAAATTTACTTAGAGTTTGATGAGAAAGATAGAACTATTACAATTACTGATAATGGTTGTGGTATGACTAAGGAAGAATTAGAAAGTAACTTAGGTACTATTGCGAAGAGTGGTTCTTTTTCTTTTAAAGAAAATATGTCGTCTGAAGATAAAGTTAATATTATTGGACAATTTGGTGTAGGATTTTATTCTGCTTTTATGGTTGCAGATAAGATTACTGTTACAAGTAAAAGTATTGATAGTGATGATGCATATGTTTGGGAAAGTGAAGGAATTGATGGATACACTATTACTAAAGGTAAGAAGAAAAAGAATGGTACTGAAATAGTTTTATCTATTAAGGAAGATACTGAAGAAGAAAATTATTCTAAGTACTTACAAGAATATGAACTAAAGAAATTAGTTAAGAAGTATTCTGATTATATTAATTTCCCTATAAAGATGGAAGTTACTCATAGTGAATTAGTAGATGAAGAAAAGAAAGAATATGAAGAACATAAGGAAGAAGAAACTTTAAATAGTATGATTCCTTTATGGAAAAAGAAAAAAGAAGATGTAAGTGATGAAGATTACAATAATTTCTATATGGATAAGTTTAGTGATTATGATAATCCTTTAAAAGTAATTGCATCATCTGTTGAAGGAATGTGTTCTTATAAAGCATTACTATTTATTCCTAGTCATGCTCCATATGATTATTATTCTCAAGAATATAAGAAAGGATTAAGTTTATATTCTAATGGGGTATTAATAATGGAAAAGTGTGAAGAATTACTTCCTGATTACTTTAGTTTTGTTAAGGGTGTTGTAGATACAGAAGATATTTCATTAAATATTTCAAGAGAGTTATTACAAGAATCTCATAGTTTAAAATTAATTGCTAAAAATATTGAAAGTAAAATTCGTAAAGAATTAGAAGAAATGTTAAAGAATGATAGAGAAAATTATGAATCATTCTTTAAGACATTTGGTGTTCAATTAAAGTATGGTATTTATAATAACTTTGGAGCAGATAAAGATAAGTTAAAAGATTTAATTATGTTTTATTCTTCTAAGAAAGATAAATTAATTACTTTAAAAGAATATGTTGATAATATGAAAGAAGGACAAGATAAGATTTATTATGCGTCTGGTTCTTCAATTGAAAAAGTTAAATCACTTCCTCAAGTTGAGAAAGTTAAAGATAAAGATTTTGATGTATTATACTTAACTGATTATGTTGATGAGTTTGCTGTTATGGCAATTCAAACATATGAAGAAAAAACATTCCAAAATGTTGAGAGTGGAGATTTAGACTTAGATACTGAAGAAGAAAAGAAAGAAGTAGAAAAAGTTAATAAAGATAATGAAGATTTATTAAAAGATATGGTTTCAGTATTAAGTGAAGTTGAAGAAGTTAAGTTTACTAATAAATTAAAGAGTCATCCGGTATGTTTAACTAGTCAAGGTGACGTATCAATTGAAATGCAAAAAGTATTTGATGCTATGCCTAATGAAATGGGTATTAAAGCTAAATTAGTACTTGAAATTAATAGTAAACATGCAATTAGTAAGAAGTTAAAAGAACTATATAAAGAAGATAAAGAATTATTTGATAAGTATGCTAAAATTCTTTATAGTGAAGCTAGAATGATTGCTGGACTTCCAATTGATAATCCAACAGAAATATCTACATTAATTTGTGATGTTATTTCTAAGTAGAGATAATAAAAGACACTAATGTAAAGTGTCTTTTTTTTGTCTTCTTTTGTCGAATGAGTTGCAATTTTTTTTAAAATTTGATATAATATGCTTCGCCTAATGGAAAGGGGTAATTATATGAAAAAATTTGGAGTAACAGAAGAACAAGTTAATACTTTATCGTATGCTGTATCTGAATATATAAATGGACTTGGAGAACATGATTGGATTGAGGGAGTATTTGTTATGCCTTGTGGTGAAGATAAAGTTGATTCAATTGTGTTAGGTGTTGTTTATAATAACTGGAGAATGGGTAAATGTATTCAAGAATCTAATAAGAATAGATTACATATGTTAGCTAGCGGTGTAGGAATTGGTATGCAAGTTAAAGATGTTAGTTTAGATAAGTGTTTAGATTATTTAGCTTATCGTAATTATGAACAACCTATTAAAGGTATGGTTAAGACTGGAGCAATTATTTATGATGCTACTGGCAGACTTCATATGTTACAAGAAGAATATAAAAGAGATGTTACTATTCAATCACTTGAATCTCGTGGTGCTGTAGAAATGGAACCAGTAATTCAATATGTAAAAAAATAAGTTAGGTGATTTTAATGAGTAAATATACTTTAAAGAATAGATTGAATGATAATAAGAAAGATATTATAAAAGACGCTTGTATTTTTGCAGGAGGAACTATTGTAACTATTGCAGGAGTATTTGGTGTTATACATTTTGGTAAAGAATTAATAGATTTTTATCAATCTGGAGAAACTTTAACTTTTGCAACAAGATTTGCAGCTGATTGGGAAGAAGCAAAAGTAGGATTTTCAGCAATACCAAGTATTATTGGTGGAATGGTTTCGTATAATAGTGGTATGAAATTAAAAGATGACATTTCATATAGAAAAGTTTTGAAAAAAGAATTAAAAGAAGAAAGAAGAACTTATTAATTAAGTTCTTTTTTTGTATCTAGATTTATTTTTATTTGTGATATATAATTATATTAATAATAGGGAGGCTAGTTTATGGCGGTATTAACTAAAAAAGAATTAAACAAGATGGATGCTTATTTTAGAGCATTAAATTATTTGTCTGTTGCGCAACTTTATTTACTTGATAATCCACTTTTAAAACGTGAATTATTGATTACTGATATTAAACCTAATGTAGTAGGACATTGGGGAACCGCACCAGGACAAAACTTTATTTATATGCATTTGAATCGTGTTATTAAGAAATTTAATTTAAATATGATTTATTTATCTGGTCCAGGACATGGTGGACAAGCAATGATTGCTAATAATTATTTAGAGGGAGTTTATACTAGGTTTTATCCTGAAATAACTGAGGATGAAGAAGGATTAAAAAAGCTTTGTAAACAATTTAGTTTCCCTGGAGGAGTAAGTAGTCACGTTGCGCCTGAGACACCTGGTTCTATTCATGAAGGTGGAGAACTTGGTTATAGTTTATCTCATGCAGCTGGAGCAGTACTTGATAATAAAGATTTAATCGCAGCTTGTGTAGTTGGTGATGGTGAAGCAGAAACTGGTCCACTTGCAGCAAGTTGGAATATTAATAAATTTTTAAATAAAAAGACTGATGGTGTAGTTTTACCAATTGTTCATAGAAATGGTTATAAGATTGCTAATCCTACTGTTATAGGTAGAATGAGTATTGAAGAATTAGAAGACTTATTCTATGGATATGGATGGAAACCTTACTTTGTAGCTGGTAGTGATACAATGAAGATGCATGAAGAAATGGCTAAAGTAATGGATAGAGTAATTAAGGATATTAAGAAGATTAAAGAGACTGGTAAGGGTAATTATCCAATGATTATTGTTACTACTCCTAAAGGATGGACTGGTCCTAAAGAATTTGAAGAAAAGAAAATTGAAGGAAGTTTCAGAGCTCATCAAGTTCCAATTACTATTAGTAGAAGTAATCCTGAAAATTTAGGTTTACTTGAAAAATGGTTAAGAAGTTATAAACCAGAAGAATTATTTGAACTTAATGGTAAACTACGTAAAGAATTAAAAGAATTATGTCCAACACCATCTAAATGTATGGGTGCTAGTAGTTATGCTAATGGTGGATTGTTACTTAAAGATATTGTTGTTCCTAAATGGGAAGATTATTGTTTAGATATTAAGAAACATGGTGAAATTATTTCTCAAGATACTATGAATTTAGGACACTATGTTAGAGATGTATTTAAATTAAATGATAAGAATAAGAACTTTAGAATATTTGGACCTGATGAAGCTTTATCTAATAGATTTAATCATGTTTTTGAAACAGAAAACAGAACTTGGAATTATAAGACATTAAAGAATGATGAATTCTTATCTGAAAATGGACGTGTTATGGATTCTTATTTATCTGAACATGTTTGCCAAGGTATGTTAGAGGGTTATTTATTAACAGGTAGACATGGATTTATTCATAGTTATGAAGCATTTATTCGTATAGTTGATTCTATGGCTAGTCAACATGCTAAATGGTTAAAGGTATGTAATCAAATTCCTTGGAGAGCACCAATTGCTTCACTTAACTTTATGTTAGTGTCACATGTTTTCCAACAAGATCATAATGGTTATACACATCAAGATCCAGGTTTCTTAAATCACTTAGTTACTAAGAAAGCTGATGTTGTAAGAATGTACTTACCACCAGATACAAATTGTTTATTATCTACATTTGATCATTGTATTCAAACTAAGAATTATATCAATGTTATTGTTGCATCTAAGCATCCTAGACCTCAATGGTTAACTAAGGCTGAAGCTAAAGCTCATTGTGCTAAAGGTGCAAGTATTTGGAAGTTTGCAAGTAATGATGATGGGGATCCAGATATAGTAATGGCTTGTTGTGGAGAAACTCCAACACTTGAAACACTTGCTGCTGTTGATATATTAAGAAAATATGTTAAAGGTATTAAGATTAGAGTAGTTAATGTAATTGACTTAATGAAACTACAATCTAATCATACACATCCGCATGGAATGACTGATGAAGAATATGATGAATTATTTACTAAAGATAAACCAATTATCTTTAACTTCCATGGATATGGTTCATTAATTCATCAATTAACTTATAAGAGAAATAATTTAGATTTACATGTACATGGATATAAAGAAGAAGGTACAATTACTACTACTTTTGATATTCGTGTTCAAAATGAAATTGATAGATTCCATTTAGTAATTGATGCATTAAAGAGAATGCCTAGATATGCGAAGACATCTCAATCATTAATTGATTGGTGTAATCAAATGTTAGTTAAACATAAAGAATATATTTCTGAATATGGTGAAGATATGCCATATATTAAAGATTGGAAATGGAGTGAATAGAAGAGAGAAATCTCTTCTTTTTGATTCTCTTGAGAAAATTAATTACATATGATATAATATGCTCGAGAGGTGGTAAAAGATGTTTTCAAGTAAAGGTAAAATTTTTCCATTAATTATTACTGTTATGTTAATAATGATTATTATCTATTTATTTGCAACTGTTGAACAACCTCTTGTAGTATGTGAGAAGAAGAACAAGAATGATTTAGATATAACTGTATCAGAAAGGTTAGAAACAACTTTAGATAGTAATGAAATTAGAAAAATGGTACTTGTTAAGACAATAGTATTACCTGATGAGTATTTAGGAGATAATAATCAATTAGATAATATTATGTTTATATTGGATAAGTCTTATCAATATTTAGATGAAGAACAAGTTACTATTACTAAAAGTAAAGACAGAGTTGTTGTTAAAGTTGTTGTTGAAGATGATGAGACAATTATATTAAATAATATTGAATTCTTTGATAATGAAGGACTACAAATGAGAATAAATTCTAATACAAAGAGTAGTGAAGTATTAACACTTCGTGTTGATGATGACTACAGTGAAGGAGAATTTATGACTCGATTAAAAAATAATGGTTATCATTGTAAGTAATCATTAGAGTGAGGTAGAGATTAGTGGATTTCGATATAAGTTCAGTAGTTGATGGATTGGATTTTTCTACAAATCATTTTGTTGATTGTGGAAATGGTTTAATGTTAACTAATGGAGAAATGAGTGTTTTGAAAAGATTTGGTATTAATTATTTAAAGTGTAATTCTTTAAAAGAAATTTTATATCAAATTGATATAGTACTTAAGGAAGATGAAGATGAGGATTTAGATGAATTAGATTTAGTAGCATCTTCAATTGCTGAAAGAGATTATTATCAAAATACAAATAAATAATTTATAAGTTTTAGGAGTAGTAAATTTAAGCTTTAGTTTACTACTTTTTTATGGAAAAAGGAGGTTAGAATTTGGAATTAATTAAACAAAAAGAATATAAGGAAATGATGCTTAAGTATGAGTTTGCAAAGAAAAAATTAGAAACAGACTTAGAAATATTACTTCAAGAATATGCGTTTAAAGTTGGATATAATCCTGTTGAACATATTAAATCTAGAATTAAAAGTTTAGATAGAATTATTGAAAAATTAAATCGAAAAGAAAAAGAAATTAATGTTGATAATATTACTAGATATGTAAGTGATGTTGTTGGTATGAGAATTGTTTGTTCTTTTATAAAAGATGTTTATACAATTGCAGATATTATTAGATCGACTGGAGAATTTATTCTTAAGAGTGAGAAAAATTATATTGATGAGCCTAAATCATCGGGATATAGAAGTTATCATATGATTGTTTTAGTACCAATTCATTTAGAAAATAGGACAGAATATATTCAGGTAGAGATTCAAATTAGGACAGTTGCGATGGATTGTTGGGCTAGTTTGGATCATAAACTTAGATATAGATTTCCAGGTAAGTTGAGTAAAGATTTAGAAAATGAAATAGTTGAAAGTGCTAATGATATGCTGGAAATTGATAAGAAGATGCAACATATTTCAGATGTGTTAAATAAAGTAAAGGAGTAAGAGGGTAATGAAATATATGTTAGAAAAAATTGAAGTACATGAAAAGAAAGAGGAAATTATTAAAACTTCTAATGAGATTTTGAAGTTATTAAAAGAAAATAATAATTTAAATGAAAGTGAAATGTTGATGACTATTGAGTTAGCTTTAGCACAACTTAACTATGATTTATATAAAATAAGTGGAGATAATGATAAGTAGTTATTTCCTCTTTTTTATGTTTTTGATATAATAGTTGTATTGGAAAAGAGTGATATGATGATTTATTTAGATTATAGTGCAACAACACCAGTAAATGAAAATGTATTAGATACTTATGTAAAGGTTACTAAGGAATATATAGGGAACCCTAATTCTTTACATAGTTTAGGAGTTAATGCAAAGAAATTAATTGATGCATCTACTAATCAAATTGCATCTATTTTAGGTGTTAAGGCTAGTGAAGTTATTTATACTAGTGGAGCAAGTGAGGCTAATAATCAAGCTATTAAAGGTATTTGTTTAAAATATCAAAACAGAGGGAAACATATTATTAGTACAGAACTTGAACATTCTTCAGTAATTGCGCCTCTTGCTTATTTAGAAAATCTTGGATTTGATGTTGATTTTGTTAAATTAGATGAGAATGGTGTAGTTGATTTAGATGATTTAAAAAAACTTATGAGGGATGATACTATTTTAGTAAGTATTGCTTCTGTTAATAGTGAAGTTGGTGTAAGACAACCAATTGAAGAAATTAGTAAAATAGTTAAGAATTATCCTAAGTGTTATTTTCATAGTGATGTAACTCAAAGTATTGGAAAAGAAAAAATAGATTTATCAGTAGTTGATTTAGCTAGTTTTTCTGGACAAAAATTTTATGGTATGAAGGGAATTGGTGGTTTAATTAAGAAAGAAAACATTAATATTGAACCGATAATTCATGGTGGTAAATCTACTACGATTTATCGTAGCGGAACTCCTGCAACTCCTTTGATCGCATCACTTGCGAAGGCATTAAGACTTGTATATGAAGATTTTGATGGTAAGTTAAATCATGTTAAGGAATTAAATGAATATTTAAAAGATAAATTAAATAATTTAGATGTTTTTATTAATAGTAATGATAAGTGTGTGCCTCATATTGTTAATATTAGTTTAAAAGGTATTAAGTCTGAAACTATGTTACATGCTTTAGAGGGACATGATATTTATGTTTCTACTCAAACTGCTTGTTCTACCGGGAATTATTCTAAAGCAGTATATGCTGTTGTTAGAGATGAGGAAAGAGCTGGTAAGAGTTTAAGAATAAGTTTATCTTATTTAACTACTAAAGAAGAATTAGATAAGTTTATTAGTGTGTTTAGTAAATTAATTAATGAATTACATATTAAGTAGGTGAAGTTTATGAAGGTTGTTAAGATAAATGCTATTTGGTGTAGTGGTTGTCTTGTAATGAATAAGAGATGGAAAAATATTTTAAAAAGTTATGATATTGAGACTATAAACTTAGATTATGATATGGATGAAGAAGAAGTTAATAAATATAATGTTGGGGATATTCTACCAGTATTTATATTTTATAAAGATGATAAAGAATTTAAGCGTACTGTTGGGGAAAAAACAGAAGAAGAACTTATAAATATAATTAAGGAGATGATGGATTAGATGAAAAAAATATTTAGTTTTTTAGTAATTTTAGTTCTATCATTTCTAGTAATTTTACCTGTAAGTGCTAAAGAAAGTGATAAGATTACTTTATATTTATTTTATGGAGATGGCTGTCCTCATTGTGCACAAGAAAAAGAGTTTTTAAGTAGAATTGAAGGAAATTATGATAATTTAGAAATTGTTAAATATGAAGTTTGGAAAAATAAAGATAATCAAAAGTTTATGAATGAGGTTGCTACTAGTTTAGGAGTTGAAAGAAGTGGGGTTCCTCTTACTGTTATAGGTGATACTTATATGGTGGGATGGAGTGAAGCTTTAGAAAGTAGGGTAACTCGAGCATTAAGATTTTATAGTCAAAATGAATATGTAGATGTAGTTGAACAGATTAAGAATGGTACTTATGAAAAACCTGTAGAAAAGGAAGATACTGATTTTGATAAAGAAGAAGAAAAATCTGATGAAGATGCAACTGTTAAAGTTCCTTTACTCGGTAAAGTTAATTTAAAGAATGTTTCACTAACAACTGCTGCAGTTATATTAGGACTTATTGATGGATTTAATCCTTGTGCAATGTGGGTGTTATTATTTTTAATTAGTATGTTGCTAGGGATGAAAGATAAGAAAAGAATGTGGACTATTGGTCTTACATTTCTTGGAAGTTCCGCTTTAGTTTATATGCTTATTATGTTATCTTGGTTAAATATTGTTGTTAGTATTTCAACAACTATTTGGGTAAGAAATTTAATTGCATTGATTGCTATTGGTGGAGGAATTATTAATTTAGTTAATTTCTTTAAACAAAAAGATAGTGGGTGTAGTGTTGTTGATGCTAAGAAAAGAAAAAGTGTTTTTGCTAGAATTAAAAAATTTACTAGTGAAAAGAGCTTGATATTGGCTTTGATTGGGGCAGTTGCTTTAGCTTTTTCTGTAAATATTATTGAACTTGCTTGTTCTGCTGGATTGCCAATGATTTATACACAATTACTTGCTATTAATAATGTTACAGGATTTAGTTCATTCTTATATGTTTTACTTTATATAGTTTTCTTTTTAATGGATGATTTAGTAGTGTTCTTTATTGCAATGAAGACTATGGAAGTAACTGGATTTTCAACAAAATATAGTAAGTATTCACATTTAGTTGGTGGATTATTAATGATTGCTATTGGAGTGTTATTAATTATTAAACCAGAATGGTTAATGTTTCAATTTTAGGGAGTTTACAACTTCCTTTTTATTTTGTATAATTATATAAGAGAATAAAGGAGTGGCATTATGGAAAAAGATATGATTGAAATTGTAAATACAAATGGTACTACAGAACAAGTTGAAGTTGTTACTTATTTAGTATCTAATGACAATTCAAAAAAGTATATGGTTTATACAAAAGGTGAAAAACAAGGTGAAGAAGAAGATCAAGTTATTTATATTTCAAAAATAATTTCTGATGATGGTGCTTTTAAATTAGAAGAAATTGTAGATGATAGTGAATGGACTGATGTTCAACATCTACTTAAAAAAATTGCGAATGCAAGTAATAATAATGAATAATAAGAAAGGTGGTCTTTAGAATGAGTTATGAAAAGAAATCATTAGAT
This sequence comes from Bacilli bacterium, assembly GCA_017416535.1. GTDB lineage: Bacteria > Bacillota_I > Bacilli_A > RF39 > UBA660 > JAEDES01. The sequence continues at coordinate 578,455 of JAFQCG010000001.1, forward strand.
TCTCTTGATAAAGTTATGGATGCTGTATTTTATGAAGAAGGTCGTTTGGCAATAATTAATAAATATGGTGCTTCATTAGATGATGCTGATAAAGTAAAAGCAACTGAACTAATTACAAAACAAAGAGCTAATTTGGACCGTCTTTTTGGTATTTATAAAGAACAACTATACCCGGTTATGACAGAGATTGATTCAGTAAGTCAAGAAATGAGTTCGCTAGTTGATAAGTTATTAGCTGCACAAAATATTAGTTTACAACAAGGAACAGAAGCAACTAAAGTTGATAGTCCTGTTTCTGAACCAGCAGTTGAAACAACAGCTGAGATAACAGCTGTAGTTGATACTCCGGTAGAAGGAACTGTTGCAACAGATGGTGCTCAAGTAGTTGAAGAAACACCAGTACCGGTTGCTGTTGATAATGCTTCTGTCGATGTTCCAGTAGATAGTGCTAGCGTTACAGATGAAAATGCTGTTGGTGGAGAAGCACCTGCAAATGATGGTGCTCCTGTAGATAGTGGAACTGCTGCTACAGAAGAAACAACTGAATCAACAGAATTTGTTCTTTCTCCAATTGATGAAGATGTAGCTCCTGCAAAAGAAGATGAAAAAATTGCAGAAGAGGGTGCTCAAGTAGTTGATCAACAATTACAATCAATTGATGCAGTAAAAGAAGAAATTGCTAATAATCCAGATTTAACTGCTGATGAAAAGAAAGTAGAATTAGAAAAATATACAAGAGTAAGTGAAAATGCTGTTAAAGCAATTTTAGTTACTAAAGCTCAATATGAAAAATTGTTAGCTTCTAAAGCAAGTCAAAAAGCATTAATGAATCCAGAAGTAAAAGAAGAAACTACAAGTGAAGTTGGAGGTATTCCAGCAATAGTAGGAGGAGATGCTCCTGCAGAGGTTCAAGCTGATGCTCCAGCTGTAGTATTACCAACAATAGATAATGCAGGAGGTGCTGATGCACCAGCAGCTAGTGCTACACCAGATGCAGATACTAATGGAGTTTTACCAGTTATTAATGAAGCTCCAGCAAGTGGTGAACCTGTTTCGAATGAGACACCAGTTCAAACTGAATCAGCTGGAGAAGGTGTAGTATTACCAACTATTGTTCCAGGTGATGTTCCAGCAGATGTTCCTGGACTTGCAACTACAGAAGCTGTTGATAAACAAAAAGAATTACAAACAATGATTGATCAAGCTAATAATTTATATAAAGAAGGAAAAACTCAAGAAGCTCAAGAGTTATTTGATAAAGTAGGAGCTATAAATAAAGAAATGCAAGACTCTGTACCAACTGAAACTGCAGCTCCTGCATTAGAAATTCCTACAGCTGAATCAGCAGATGCTGCTGTATTAGTTAAGAAATAAGAGGATATATGATTAATAAAAATAATTATGATGAATATCGTGAAAGTTTATTGAATATTTCTAGATTAACAAATAAGGAAAATTCAATATTAATTAATTTTAGTGTTAAGGATGATGCTTGTAGTAATGTTGTAAGTTTTATTCAACAAGATGGTACAAAAGATGTTCTAAAGGATTCAATGTTTGAATGTGATGATGAATTTTATAAAGATCTTTTAGAAAAATTTGTTGTTGATTATTGTAATACTATGGTAATTGCATTTAATGATCGAGTTGATATAAATAGTGATGGAAAATGTACTTATAGAGTTATTACAGATGATAATGATATGATGTCAATTGAAGGAATTTCACTTGATTATGCAAATTATTTGATGAGTCTTTCTAAAAGAAAAAAAGAAGTAGTCGAAGAAGTTATGGAAAATGATCATGGTGTTACGACAGCGCTTGCTTCACTTATTATAATAGGAGGAATCGGACTTTCCTTTCTATTAATGGTTTTACTATTAAGTTAACAGTATTTGATACTGTTTTCTTTTTTTTAATAGATTTTTAATATGTGGTTTGTTATAATTAGTTATAGTAGAGAGGAGTGGTAATTTGAAAACAAATGGTAAGTTGTTTTTAGCTAAATTATTAATTTCCTTTTCTATTGTTTTAATTGGAATTGGTGTTTTTTTAACTTTTATTAATGATAAAGTGGTATTACATCCAGTTCATGATGTTACTGTTGCAGTTAGTGATGATGATGGTATTTCAGTTACAACTGTAGATGATGATGAGAAAAATGAATCTATAATTGAAAATAATGTTTCTTCTACAAATGGTCAAAAGCCTGTAGAGAGTAAACCAGTTGTAGAAGAAAAACCTGAAATAAAACCTGAAAAACCTAATACAACTACTGATAATAATACTAATACTAGTAATAGTGATAATAAAACTGAAAATACACAAACACCTCCTCAAGCAGTTGTTACTCCAACTATTGAAGAGAAGAATGCGACTTTAAGAAATACTATTCAAAATACATATGGAGTAGTTGTTAAATATGGTAATGAAACTAATGGTTATAGTGTTGGTGGTATGGGTACTATTGCTCTTAGTGATACTAATATAATTAATACAGCTTTAGTAAATTTAAATAAAGCTTTAGCATTATATCCAAGTGGTTTCTTTCAAGAAGTAAAGGGAAAAGGATTTCCTCTTACATTTTATTTAATTAAAAGATATTCGAAAGAGAATGTAACTGGTGTTACTGATTCAAGTAGTAAAAATATTGTTATATCAATTGCTACTGATTATGATTTTGCTGATACATTTCATCATGAGGTATATCATTATATGGAAAGATATATTTTATCAACAGGATTTACTTTTACTTCATGGAATACATTAAATCCAAGTGGTTTTAATTATGGTACATTTAATGGTAATTATTCATATGCTAAGACATATTCAGAAGATGCTTTTTTTGTTAATACTTATGCAATGACTGATCAATATGAAGATAGAGCATCTACTTTCGAATATATGATGAAAAGTAGTAAAGCAAGTTGTTTTAATTATGGTAAAACAATTTGGTTGAAAGCAAAGACAATGTGTGAACAAATTGATTATTTCTTTTCAACTGTTACTGAAAGTAATAAAGAACATTGGGAAAGACATGTATATTAAAAAGGTGGTTTAAATGAAACAAATATTAATTAACGAAAATAATTTAAAAGAAGAAGATTTAGAATCTACAGTAATTAGAGTTAAAGGAATGATTATAAATAGTAATAAGGAAATATTACTTGCTCATAATAATGGTACTTATCAATTACCTGGTGGTCATAAAGAAGATGATGAAGGTATGGAGGAAACATTAATTCGTGAAGTTAAGGAAGAAACTGGAATTGATGTTGAACTAGAAAATGGGCCATTTATGCAAATAGTTACATATGATGCTAATTATTTTGGTACTGGAAAAAAAGTGTGTAGTAAAATTTATTATTATATTATTCATACTGATGATGTTCCAAATTATGATGAAACAAATTATGATGAATTAGAATTACAAACAGAATTTAACTTGTTTTATACAGATGTTAAGGGACTTGATAGATTCTTAGATGATGCTGTTAGTGAAGGAACGCTTGATCCAAATATCTGTAAAGAAATGCAATTAGTTATTAGAGAATATAATAGAATATATATGTAATGATTATTATGAGAATAGGGTAATCCTATTTTTTTATGCTATTTGACAAAGTATTTTAAAAAGTGTAGAATTGTCATAGTGGGGTAATCAATTGAGGTGAATTACTTTGAAGAAAGAAAAAATTATTAGTGCAGTTATGGCAACTGTTGGGTTAATGATGATTGTTATTGCTGTATTTTTACAAACAGATAAATCTTTTAGTGTTGAAGAAGTTGATATAAAGAATATGGCTGCTTCTGCTAATATGTATGTTAAAGATACAAACGAGAATGAAGAAATTGAACCTGTTTTTAAAGAGGTTTCAATGGAAACTACTCCGGCGGCGGTTATGATACTTCCTAGAACAGAAGTGTTTGATGGAATGACATTAGAAGAATTAGGTGCAAAGCTTGATAGAAATTTAGGTAATGGTTATATTGCTGGTAAGGGTGAACTTATTGCAAGTTATTGTATTGAAAAGGGAGTAGATCCTTATATTGCAACTGCAATTATTTTACATGAAACTGGATGTCGTGCTAAATGTTCTAAGCTAGTTACACAATGTAATAATGTTGGTGGACAAAAAGGATATCCAACTTGCGGTAGTGGTTCATTTAAAAAGTTTGCAACATTAGATGATGGTATAAGAGGATTTGTTAATAATTTATATAAAAACTATTATGCTTATGGATTAAATACTGTTGAAAAAATCGCTCCTAAGTATTGTGAAGGTAATACTTGGGCAGGGATGATTAATTGGTACATAAAGCAAATTAAAAAGAGTTAGACCACTGAAAAGGTGGTTTTTTCTTGCAAAAAAAGTGATTTTATGGTATAATCTACGGTACTTAGGGGGATTAGTATGGATAGTGAGAGATTAGAAGAATTAGATGAAGAATTATTTGAAAATGAAGAATTTGTAGAAGAAGTAGTAATTGATCCTACATATACTGATTCTTTAGATGAACTTGAAGATGAAATAGAAGAAGAAAAGAATAGAAGATTTGTTAAGGGTTCTAGAATTTTTTGGGCGGTTTTAGCATTTATTAATGCATTGTTAATTTGTGGTTCTGTTTATATGAATTTTTTTATGTGGAATCCTAAAGAAAGAGATTTATGTAAAGATAATATTTTCTGTGGTAATGATTTAAGTATTTCTTCTGATACTTTAAATTCTATTGTTTCTTCTATGGAAAATGAACTTGGTATTTCTATTGATGAAGAATTTAGAGATGAATATGCTTTGCTTTCGGCTATTATGGATAATGATTGTTTAACTGATAGTGAGAAAGATATATTTTATAGTTTTATCGATATAATTAAAGATAATCCATATATTGATAGGGAAGAAGCTTATTCTTCTTTAAGAAATGTTGAAGTTTCTCGTAAATGTAGACCTTATATGTATGATAAGTCTATTCAAGGTGTATATTCTCATGAATTGGAAAATATTGGTATTTTTGAAGATGATAAAGATAATTTAATATTAATTCATGAAGGAATACATTGTATTTTTTGTAATGAGAAGACTAAGAATTTACCAAAGTATTTTAAAGAAGGTATGACTGAACTTTTAGTAAATGAATATTTTGATAGTAAACCTTTTGCTGAACTTCAAAATTATCCTTTTGAAGTTGTAGCAGTTAGGATGCTTTGTGAAATTACTAGTCCAGATGTTGTTTTAAAAGCATACTCTTGTGGTGATATGAGTATTATTGCTGAAGAGATGAATAAAATAACTAGAAATGAAGATGATACTAATACTGCATTAGAGGCATTTTGCAAGTATATGATGAAATATGAAGGTGATTTAGAAGAAGATACTTCATATCAGGATTTAGCTAATATATGTATTCCTGTATTTAGAGGAATTATTTCTGCTAAATATGATGAAAAACATCCTAATAGAATTTCTTATTATTATAATGAAATATTACTTGCGAATATTATGGAAGAAGATGCATATGATAAATATGTAGATGATTTAGTTGAATTTGGTACTGATCATAAAGCTTATTTTTCGAGTAAGTTAAAACAAAAACTTGCAACAGAAAAAATAGAAGATAAAATTAGTGAAGAGTCAACTAAAAAGTTAACTAAATAAATTTATATAATGTAAACTTGACATTTTAAATTTATTGTGATATAATTTAGTATGTAATTGATGGCACATTATTCTAGTCAATTACTTTGCTAGGAAGACGAAATTAAAAAGTCGTTAAAGGGCATATCTGTGAAACCTTTGGTGTTTGCTTCTTACGCCCAGTTTGGGGTGGATGCTGAAGATGAAAGATATAGGGCGCTCGTAATGGCATACGACCCACGACCCTCTATCTGTGGAGACCTATTTTTGTTGCAAACCTATACGTACAGACTGATGGATTTGCTACGGAATAGGATAGAACCTGTATTGTGGCGAAAGCTATGTGCAGTGTAGCCTGTCTTGAGTGATAATATTGGGATAAATGAACACTTTAATTTTAGGCGGCCACCTAAAGTTAAAAGATTGCATTTTGAAATTATTGTTGCAAAAAAGGACTAATAGTGAAGTGTTGGGGAGGAAATCTCCTAGGGTGCTTTTAATATAGGATTGCAGTGGGCACTAAGTGGTAATCAAGTCGTATGAACGGTGACGTCGTACTTGCTTCAGTAAAGGGGAACCGCATTACTGGTAACGGTGGTGTTGAAGTGAGAGAAATTCTACTTGACCTAAGGCTCAGAGTTTACTATATTAACGCCATTACTTATTTTTATAAATAATAGTATTTTAAATACTATTTTTTTATTAGTTTGAAGGAGAAAAGTATATGAAAAAGAGTACTGAAAAAGAAGAACTGAAGAACTTGTTAGTACAGACTCGAAGAAAAGAAAAGATTAAGAAGGAACATGTTAATGTTAAATGGATAATTCAAATAATTATAATGGCTTTTGTTATTTCGTTTGCATTATCATTTGTATCTGAAATGACTATTCCAAAATTATCGATTGTATTTGGTATATTAATTACATTGATATTTATATTTATTGGTATATTATTCGATATTGTTGGAGTTGCCGTTACAAGTGCAGATGAAAAGGTATTTCATTCAATGAATGCAAGACAAGTTAGAGGTGCAAAGGTTGCGGTTACATTTAAGAAAAATGCTGATAAAGTTTCTAGTTTCTGTTGTGATGTTATTGGAGATATTTGTGGTATTATTTCAGGTGCAGCTGGTACAACTATTGCGGTTGGTCTTGCTAATATAATGGAAGTAGAGTTATTATTTGTAAGTTTAACTGTTGCAGCAGTTATTGCAGCCTTAACTATTGGTGGTAAAGCCATGGGTAAAAGTTTTGCAATTAATAAGAGTGATATCATTCTTTATGAATTTGCTAAAATAGTTTCAATATTTTATAAGGGATAGAAATATCTCTTTTTTTATGTTAGTATATTAGTCGTTTAGAGGTGATTTTGTGCTTAAGTTATATGTTGGAGAAGATTTAGTAGAATTATCTATGTTAGATTTAATTCATGACTATATTGGAGAAGGATATGAAGCTAGGATATTTTGCTATGGTGATGAGGTATTAAAACTATATAAGAGAAGATGTAAAAAAGATAGACTTGATGAAGATACGGCAAGTAAACTTAGTAAATTAAGTACAAGTAGAATTTTATTACCTAAGAAAATGATTTATGATTTTAAAGATGAAAGATTTGTTGGTTATACTTTAAAGAGAATTGAAAGAAAAAGAAAAAGAGATGTTTTGAATAGACCTATGCGTCATTTTGTAAATGAATTAGATCTTTTAAATGATGATTTATTATATCTTGCGAATAATGGAGTAGAGGTTGAAGATTTTCATTTAGGAAATATGTTATATGATGGAAGAATATTTATTGGTGATCCGGGAGATTTTATTATTAAAGAAGAATCTATTGAGGGAGGTATATATAGAAATAATGTATATACACTTAATAGGTTTATTAAAGATGAAATATTTGGGATGGTTAGACTTGATATGGTAGAAAGAAATATTGCAGAAGAGATGTTTTCTGATTTTGATTATATAGGTGAACAATTAAGAGAAACTTGTAATATGAATGAGACTGTTAAAAGTTATGTTAAAAGAATGGTAAGATAATATGTTGAAGATTTATTTTGATGGAGAATTATTAGAATTAGATGATGAGACTTTAGATTATATGTATGTTAATGAAGGCGCAGAAGGTATTGTCTATAGATATGGTAAAGATGCTATAAAAATTTATAAAAAACATTGTTTTAGAGAAAGACTTAGTGAGGAACAATGTGTTAAGTTAGGTACTATTTCTACTAAGAGAGTTTTACTTCCTGAAAAGATTGCATATAGTGGAGATGTTAAAACTTTTATAGGATATTCAACTCCATTTATTTATAATCATCCTTGTGTAAGAATTATGGATATGAAAATAGGAAAGTTTTGTGATGAACTTGATTTAATTAGAGATGATTTAAGAGAGTTAGCAAAGAGTGGGATAGAAATAGATGATTGGCATACTGGGAATATTTTATATAATGGAAGACTATTTATAGGAGATCCAGGTGGAATGATTTTTAGAAGAGAAATTAGACCCCAATGGTCTATGGGAAATAGTGAATTTGTTTTAAATAGATTTTTAAAAGATGAAGTGTTTCCTCTTGCAAGATTATCTAAGAGAAGTAAGAAGAATATTGAAAATGTGTTTGATGATTCAAATTATATTGGTTGGCAAATAAGAGATACTATGGAAGAAAAAGAAACAGTAAGACAATATGTTAAGAGAATGACAAGATAAGTGCTCTTGTCTTTTCTTTTGTTTTTTGATAAAATAAAGTGACTTTGATAAAACGAGGTGGATAATATGATACAAGTAAATAATGTAAGTTTAAAGTTTGGTAAAAGAACTTTATTTGAAGATGTTAATATTAAATTTACTAATGGGAATTGTTATGGATTAATAGGGGCTAATGGTTCTGGTAAATCTACATTTTTAAAAATCTTAAGTGGAGAACAAGAAACTACTACTGGTGAAGTTGTTATTGGTAAAGATGAAAGAATGTCTTTCTTAAGACAAGATCACTATCAATATGATGATAAAAGAGTTATTGATGTAGTTATTATGGGTAATCAAAAACTATATGCAATAATGGAAGAAAAAGATAGAATGTATCAACAAACTGAATTCACTGATGAAGATGGTATGAAGTTAGCAGAACTTGAAGCTGAATTTATGGATTTAGATGGATGGAATGCTGAACCTGATGCTGCAGTACTTCTTAATAATTTAGGTATTGAAGAAGCACATCATTATATGACAATGGGAGAACTTCCTGTTAAGGAAAGAGTTAAAGTTTTGTTAGCACAGGCTTTATTTGGTAATCCAGATGTATTATTATTAGACGAACCTACAAACAGTTTAGACTTAGAAGCTATTCGTTGGTTAGAAGAATTCTTAATTAATTTTAATAATACAGTTATTATAGTTTCCCATGATAGACATTTTTTAAACAAAGTTTGTACACATATAGCAGATATTGATTATGGAAAAATTAAGTTATATGTAGGTAACTATGATTTCTGGTATGAATCAAGTGAATTATTACAAAGACAAATGAAAGAGTCTAATAAAAAGAAAGAAGAAAAAATTAAAGAATTACAATCATTTATTGCAAGATTCTCAGCAAATGCTTCTAAGAGTAAACAAGCTACTTCTCGTAAGAAAATGTTAGAAAAAATTCAATTAGATGAAATTATTCCTTCATCTAGAAAATATCCATATATTGATTTTAAAATTGAAAAACCTGCAGGTAAGGAAATTTTAAAAGTAGAAAATCTTACAAAGATTGTTGATGGAAGAAAAATTTTAGATAAAGTATCATTTACTATTTTAAAGGGTGATAAAGTGACTTTTATTGCGCAAGATGATATGGTTAAAACTACTTTATTTAATATTTTGATGGGTAAAGAAAAATATGATAAAGGTACTATTGAATGGGGAAAAACAATTAATCCAGGATATTTACCACAAGATAATAATGAATACTTTAATACTGATAAGAATATAATGGAATGGATAGGTCAATACTATGACATTAAGGATGAAACTGTTTTACGTGGATTCTTAGGAAGAATGTTATTTAGTGGAGAAGATGTATTTAAGAAAGTTAATGTTTTATCAGGTGGAGAAAAAGCAAGATGTATGTTATCTAAGATGATGCTTGAAAATCCAAATTTCTTAATACTTGATGAACCAACAAATCACTTAGATCTTGAAAGTATTACTTCTTTAAATAAAGGACTTGTTAATTTCCAAGGGGAAGTTTTATTTACATCTCGTGATTATGAATTAAATAATACAGTTACTAATCGTGTAATTGAAATTTTAGAAGATGGAAAGATTATTGATAGAAGTATTCCTTATGAAGAATATATTGATAAGAAATAAGGTGTATTATGGAAAAAAGTAAGGGTAGAGTTCGTAATTATGTAGTATCTAATAAAGACTTATTTTGTGATTTTTTAGCAAGTTCTTTATGTAAGATGCAAATTGAGTATTTACAAATAGAAAATGAATTTCATTTTAATGATAGAATTTATAGATTTTATAGTTTTGATGAATGTATTGAATTACAAGGACAAGTTGTATTTGTGGGTATAGATAAAGATAAATTAATTTCTTTATCACCACAAGATTTATTGTTTAATAGAGAAGCTGATTCTTTAGAAAGATTATTACATCCAGAAGAATCTATAATAAAAGAAGTTCCGGAAATTAGATTTGATGATAAGAAAAAAACTACATTTCATTCTAGAAAGTCTATTAGGGAAGATAATAAAAAAGTTAATCAAAAGATTAAGAATAGTTTTAGACAACAAGGGTTTAGAAATCGTCGTAATGGATAATTCTAAATCCTTTTTTAGGGGTTTTTGTATAAAAAAAAGTGTGCTATAATAGATTTTAGAAAGAGGTGCTTTTATGGGGAAAGTATATGAACAAGTTTTAAAATTTAAAGAAAGACATCCAATGACTATTGCATGGAGATTAAGACAAAATGCATCAGTTATTGAACAACATTTAAATCCAGGAGAAAGACCATTATATACTTTTGCGGCACAAAAGAATGATAGTCCATTTAATATTTGGGGTACTGCAGTAATTTGTCTTACTAATAAAAGAATTTTAATTGGAAGAAAAAGAGTTATTATTGGATATTTTTATAATTCAGTTACTCCTGATATGTTTAATGATTTAAAAATTACAAGTGGAATTATTTGGGGAAAAGTATATATTGATACTGTTAAAGAGTTTATTACACTTTCAAATATATCTAAGGAAGCTTTAGTTGAAATTGAAACAGAAATTTCTTCATATATGATGGAAGAAAAGAAAAAATACGCTAAGGAAAGTGATAAATAAAAGGACTTTATTTAAGTCTTTTTTTTTGTTATAATGAGTATGGTGAGAAGATATGAAAAAGGCTATGCCAATTTTATTTATTTTAGGATTTTTAGGATTAATACTACAAGTTGCTGTTAATGTATTTGTTACTGAAAAGACTAGTGAATATGCTTTAAAAACAAGTGATAATTCTTATAAAATTACAGAACATATGGAAGTAATTAATAATGTTTCTTATTATGATATTGGTATTACTGATAAAGATGGAGTATTTTATTCTTTGTTTGTAGAAGAAGATTTTAATAAGCAAACAGAGGTTATTAGAGATATTAAAACTTTTAAATCTAATAATTTAAGTTGTATTTTTCCTATATATAGAAGAAATGAAACTGGAAATGTAACTTGTTTATATAATGATGAAGCTGTTAGTTATAGTTATTTAAAACAAATTAAGAATACTGATATTGATAGTATTATTACTAAGTTAAAGAATGATAAATATAGTCATAATAGTTGGGATAGAAAAGATGTTTCTAAGAACAAATTATATAATGAAGGTAGAGAAATAGAAGTATATCAAGAAAATATTATAAAAGATTATATTTTCTTAATTTGGAGATATAAAGGGTTATATATTTTAAAATCAGATGAGAGTCTTATTAAAGATTATTTAGATGAAGATATCTATGATAATACATTATCTGCAATAGCTGGAAGATATTATGTTACTGCTGATAGAAGAAAATTAGATTCTAGTGTTAGTTCATTTTATTATTACAATACTAAGGATTTAGGTAAAGGCGAAATTATAATGGATGAAGCAACTAGTAATGATATTTATTTTAATGGTGTATATGAAGAAAAAATATATATGACTGATATAAAAAATAAGAAACAATATACAATTGATCCGGCTCGTGAAAAGGCTGAAGTAGTAGGTAATGAAGCTGATGGATTTATAAATGTAGTTAATGATAAGAAAAAGAAAGTATCAGCTTCAGAATTTTTGAAAGAAAAAGTATATTTTAATGCAGTGGAAGTAGATAAAAAACTTACTCAAAAATATGGAGATAAGATTGAAGTAAAGAAAGATAGAGATTTCTATTATTTTAAAACTACTGATGGTAAGATATATATGGCTCATGAGGATAAACCTGATAAAGCAGAATTATTATTTAAATTAGATAAGGTTACTGAATGGAAAGTAAAGAATGGTGATTTATTACTAGCTTCAGGAAATACAATTTATTTCTATAGTGAACATGAAGGTTTATTACCAATAGCTTATAATAAGGAACTTTCTTATAATAATAAAAACATTATTGATTTTTGGAAGATGTAGGAAACTACATCTTTTTTATTGCATATAATATAAAAAAGTTATTTTTTTATTGTATTTTAAAAAAAGGTCTGATATAATCATAGGTACATGGGGCTTTAGCCAAGTGGTAAGGCGTGGGTCTGCAACACCCTGAGCACCGGTTCAAATCCGGTAGGCCCCTCCATTTTTTTTTTGCGGATGTAGTTTAATGGTTAGAATACGGCCTTGCCAAGGCTGTGATGGGGGTTCGATTCCCCTCATCCGCTCCATAAAAAAACAAAGTACGTTAATGACGTACTTTTTTTGTTAGAATATAATAAATATTAAAATAAATATAATTGGTATGGATGCTAAACAAATACTTGTTATTGCGAGTGGGTTTCTTTTAATTTTTATACTTTTAATTGCATTACTAATTGCAATGGATGCAAAAATAGGAATTACAATTGGTGTAGACCAGATATATGCAACCAAGAACCAAAGGTTCATTGGATCGAATATAATTGATATCATAATTATTATTATCGGAATAATATATGGAATTATGGAAAATATAAAGGCTTTTTTTGATAGTTTTTTATAATCTTCAATATTTTTTTTCTTCATTTATTTCCTCCATATTTTCTTTGTTTTTTATATTTTCGTTTATTTTATTTATATGCTATGTACTTTGGTCCTTCATCTGTATTTCCTACTTGGATTATTGTTAGACCATATTGATTAAAGATATACATAACTTGTTCTTCATTATTTAATTTATAGTAGATAGCTGTTTCATAATTATTTCCTTTATATTTTGTATTTCCAACTATAGCAGTTCTACCTTCAATTAATCTTTTTACATTTATTCTTTTATTGTTTTCTATAATAACTGCTTTTTCAATAAATTCTTTAATATATGATTCTTCTAGTTGATATTCTGTTTCACAAACGTTTCCTTCTATATAGTCAAAACTAAAGAAATTGAAAAATAAGAATTGTTTGTGATTAAAGTTTTTTAAAGAAATATCATGTTTATGGTTATAATAGTAACTTTCGTCGTAGCAACCGTTTTTTTCAAATTCATCATAACTATCTGTATATCTAATTGCGTAAAACTTTTTTTCTGTTTTCATTTCAAACATTGGTATTGTTCCAAAAATTATTATTAATATTACAACTATTATTGGAATTATTATTTTTAATTTTCTTTTCATACTATCACCAATTTAATTATATATGATTGACTATTTAAAATCTAGATTCTTATTTGTTGTTTACAGTTTGTTATGTATGTTATACTTAATGTATGATTGGAGTGATAAGATGCTTGAGGTAAAGAATATTACTAAAGAGTTTGAAAAGAAAGTGTCTAAAAACGAAACTATTAAGTTTTATGCTGATAACGATATTTCTTTTGAAGCTAATGAAGGAGAAGTTGTAGGTATACTTGGACCTAATGGAGCAGGTAAAACAACTTTACTTAGAATTATTGCTGGTATTATGAGCCCTACTGATGGAGAAGTTATAGTTGATGGGAAAAATCATAAGAATAATTCAATTGAGATAAAAAAAGATATTGCGTTTTTAACAGGAAATACAAAACTTTATAAGGATATTTCTCCATATGAATTACTTAAAATGTGTGGAGAATATTATGGTTTATCTAAAAATGTTTTAGAAAAGAGAATTAATGATATTATTAAGAAGTTTGATATGGAGAGTTTTAAACATCAAAGAATTGATACTTTATCAACTGGACAGTATCAAAGAACTAGTATTTCTAGATGTGTTGTCCATGATCCAAAATATTATATTTTAGATGAACCTACTAGTGGACTTGATGTTATATCTAGTAAGGTTATTATTGATTTTGTTAAGGAAGCTAAGAAGAATAAAAAGACAATTTTATATTCAACACATTATATGGAAGAAGCTGAAAATATTTGTGATAAGATTGTAATGATAAATAAAGGTAAAGTTATTATTATTGGTACACCAGAAGAAATTAGAAAGAAAACTAAAACTACTAATTTAAGAGATAGTTTCTTTGTTTTAATAGGAGGTGATTCTAATGAATAAGAACAATATTATTACAACAATAAAAAAAGAACTTCGTTCTATGTTTAGAGATAAGAAAACTATGTTTATGATTTTTGGATTTCCATTCATAATTGCTTTCTTTATATTCTTAATGGGATTTATGGAAGATTCTGTTATGGGTGAAGGAGGCACTACTTATAATGTAGGATTTAATTATGAAATTAATGAAGTAGAAGAGGCTTTGTTGGAACCTTATTCATTAGAATATAAATATTATAAAGATAAAGATGATTTAGAAGATTCATTTGAGAATGGAGATATTTCTGGATATGTAATGTTTGATAATGAAAAGAGTACTTATACAATTTATACTGATAGTAGTATGAGTGGAATGAATGTTAGTACATTTTTAGCATCTTATTTAGAGGATTATAATGAGTATTTAGGTAATTTAAAACTTTCTAATCAAAATATTGATCCGACAGAAGTTTATAATAATTTTAAAGTAGAAATGATGAATGTTTCTGGGGAAGAGTTATCTACTAGTGGATTTTTAGTTGAACTTGTTATGAGTTTATCATTTACTTATATTATTATGGCAATCACTTTAGCAGCTGTTAATATGGCTACTAGTGCTATTGCAGTTGAGAAGGAACATGGTACTTTAGAAACTATTTTAACTTTACCAATTACTACAAAAGAACTTATTACAGGTAAGTATTTAGCAAATGTTGTTATTGGAACAGTTGCTTCATTAATTGGATTTGCTCTTACAATTGGAAGTTTTGGTATAGCAAGAAATATGTTTGAAATATATGAAGATTTTAGTATTAGTATTGGTGCTATAGGATGGGGTGTGCTTATTTGTGTACTTGCATCATTCTTAATAGGTGGTATGGCTATTGCAATTACTGCTAAAGCTAAGAGTTATAAGGAAGCTCAAGCATCTGGACAAGTATTAAATTATTTATGTATGATTCCTATATTTATGACATATTTAGATTTTAAAGTTAGTAGTACATATTATGTTGTACCAATATTAAACTATACAACTATATTAATGGATTTATATACAGGGAATTTTGAATATATTAATTTATTAATTACTATTTTATCAACAATAGTATGTGTTGGAGTAGTGTTATGGTTGTTAATGAAGACATTTAAATCAGAAAAAGTATTATTTGGAGAATAGATATGGGAGATTTTAAATTAGTAGGCACATGTAGTGGAGTGATTTTTGAAAAAGATAATAAAAAATTCTCTGTTACAAAAGGAATTGATGGGGATATTTGGTTTGAAAGTAGTGATGCTAATTTAAGTATGGATATTAACTTCAGTTCTAGAAATAGAAGCGAATGGAGAAGTTATGAAATTTTTGAAGATTTACTTGAGCATATTGTAGGGAAATTTATTTTGCGTAAGGATGTTTTGGGAAGAGGTAATTTAAGATATAAAGATTTTATTGACATTGAAAATAGAGTTATTACGTGGCATTCTGATAGTAGTTTAGATAATGTTCTTAGAATTTCTTATACCAAGGAAAAAGTTAATATTTCTATAACTAAGGATCCTAGTGCTAAAGAACATATGAATAATGGAGTTCGTATTAGAACTGATGGTTCAGAATATGGAACTTATTACCAACAATTCACAAAATTCTATACTCAAATTTGTGAATTTGAAAGACAAAGTAAACCTATGCAAAAGAAAAAAACGTTATAATAGAGGAAAGATATTTCCTCTTTTTTAGTTTTGTTTTTACATAATTTTACAGTTGTTAAAAAGTAATTTATTTCTAGATGTGTCAATATATGTAATCATTTTAGATATTATTTAATTTTATGATATAATTTAAATGGAGTGATTTCATGAAAATTAAAATTAATGATGTAGATGTTAATTACATACAATATGGTGAAGGGAAAGATATTTTGCTTTTACATGGATGGGGACAAAATATTGAAATGATGAAGCCTATTGGTGATAATTTAAGTGATAAATATAGAATAACGATTTTAGATTTTCCAGGATTTGGACAAAGTAGTGAACCGAGTGATGCTTGGACAATTGATGATTATTCTAATATGTTAGAAGAATTTGTTAAAAAGTTAAAGATAAAAAAACCAATTGTTATGGGACATTCGTTTGGTGGAAGAGTTGCAATTA
Source organism: Bacilli bacterium (assembly GCA_017416535.1). Classification (GTDB taxonomy): domain Bacteria; phylum Bacillota_I; class Bacilli_A; order RF39; family UBA660; genus JAEDES01. The sequence continues at coordinate 594,922 of JAFQCG010000001.1, forward strand.
GATATTCAGCTCATAATTCAATTGAGAAGTTAGTTTTATTTGGTAGTCCTTGTGTTAGAACTCAAAAGAAGTTACCACTTACAACTAGAATTCTTAAGGCAATAAAAAAATTACCAGGAATGGATAAAATTGGTGAATATATGAAAAAGTATATTGGTTCTAGAGATTATAAGGCGGCAAGCCCTGTAATGAGACAAACTTTAGTAAATGTAGTTAATGAAGATTTATCTATGTATGCAAAAGAAATAGAAGAACCAACACTTCTTATTTGGGGTGAATATGATGATGAAGCACCGGTAGAAGAGGCTAAGATACTTGAAAGTATTATGGTGGATGCAGGATTAATTATTTTACCCGGAACACATTATGCTTACTTAGAAAATTTACCAAGGGTTATTAGTATATTAGATAACTTTATTTAGGAGGATATTATGATATTAATTTGTGTTTTAGTATTAGCGTTGTTGTTTGCGACATTCTTTAAAACAAAAAGAAGCTTACATATGCTACAACAAAATTTATATAATGAAAATAATCGTTATATTAAATGGATATTTAAAAATTATAAACAATTTATGGATTGGGATATTATTTTAATATTAATAGCATTTACTGGTTCATTAGTTTTTTATGATTTAGAAGTAGTTTCAGTAATTGGTATGGTTGGTTTAATTATAGTTGGTTATTTCTTAGGATTTAGATGGATTTCTCGTATGAAGAATGATCAAAATAAGAAACCATTAGTTGTTACAGCTAGAATTAAAAGATTAATTTTTACAATTTTAGTTTTATATTTTATTCCACTATGTTTAATGTGTTATTACATGGTAGATAAAGAGTTTTTCTGGCAAATGTTATTTGTTATTACATTTATGATTTACTTTAATACATTTGTTGTTTATTTGGCTAATATAATTAATTTACCTTTTGAAAAGTTAGTTTATTTATATTATAAGAGTAAAGCGCAAGGTAAATTAAAGAGAATGAATAATTTAAAGATTATTGGTATTACTGGTAGTTATGGTAAGACAAGTAGTAAGAATATTTTAAGTGATATTTTAAATATTAAGTATAACGCTTTACCAACTCCTAGAAATTTAAATACTTTTAATGGTTTAATTATGACTGTTAATAATCATATGGATAAGTTTACTGATATTTTTATTGCAGAGATGGGTGCTTATGTTAAGGGTGAAATTAAGGGACTTTGTAAATTGATTAAACCTAAGTATGGTATTTTAACTAGAATAGGTACAGCTCATTTAGAAAGTTTTGGTAGTGAAGAAAATATTATTAGTGGTAAATTTGAATTGATTGAATCTTTACCGGAGGATGGATTTGCAGTTCTTAATGGTGATGATCCTAAACAAGTTAATTATAAATTAAAAAATAGTGTTAGAACTATTTGGATTGGTATTGATAATAAAGATGTTAATGTTAGAGCAACTAATATTAAATGTTCTTCTAAAGGTACTAGTTTTGATGTAGTGTTTAAAGGTGATAAGAACAAATATACTTTTGAAACTAAATTATTAGGAGACCATAATGTTTACAATATTTTAGCAGGTATTGCATGTGGAATTGAATTTGGAATTGATATTGAAGACTTAGTTCAAGCAGTTAAGACAGTTAGACCTGTAGAACATAGATTGGAATTAAAGAGACTTGGTAATTTCTATCAAATAGATGATGCTTATAATTCTAATCCTGTTGGTGCTGAAAATGCTTGTAAGGTTCTTGGTATGATGCCTGGTTTAAAGGTAGTAGTTACTCCTGGAATGATTGAACTTGGAGCAAAAGAAAAAGAATATAATAAGAAGTTTGGCGAACAAATTGCAGATGTTGCTGATTATGCAGTACTTATTGGTGAGAAGAGAACTAAACCAATTTATGAAGGTTTAATTGACAAGGGATTTGACAAAGAAAAGATTATAGTTTTTAATGATGTTAGAGATGCATATCCTTTTATAGGAAGTTTAACTGGTAAAAAGGATGTATATGCTTTATTTGAAAATGATTTACCAGATACATATAACGAATAGGGAGATGAAGTTATGAAAATTAAAGTTGGAGTTATTTTTGGTGGAGAGACTGTTGAACATGAGGTAAGTATTATCTCTGCTATGCAGGCAATTAATAAATTAGATTTAGAAAAATATGAAGTTGTTCCTATCTATATTACTAAAGATAGAGAATGGTATACAGGAGATATGTTAAAGGATATTGAAGTATATCAAGATTTAAGTTTAATTAAGAAGTATAGTAAGAATGTTGTTTTATATTGTAAGAATGGGGCATTTGTATTACAAAACAAGAAGTTCCCAAGAAATATAGTTAGAGAAATTGATATTGCTTTCCCAATTGTACATGGTACTAATGTTGAGGATGGAGTACTTCAAGGATATTTACAAAGTGTAGGAGTACCTCTTGTTGGACCAGATGTATATGGAGCAGCAGTAGGACAAGATAAAGTTTATATGAAAGCTATTTGGGAACAAGCTGGACTTCCTATGACTAAGTATGTTTGGTTCTATGATGTTGAATATAAACAAGATTCTAACGAAATAATTAAGAAAGTTTCTAAATTAAAATATCCAGTAATTGTTAAACCTGCCACTACTGGTTCTAGTGTTGGTATTTCAGTTTGTGAAAATGAAGAAAAGTTAGTTGAAGCAATTGACGATGCTATTCAATATGATAATAAGATTTTAGTAGAAGAAGTTGTTAAGAATTTAAAAGAAGTAAATATTGCTGTTATGGGTAATTATGAACATCAAAAAGTTAGTGAAATTGAAGAAGTATTCTCAGAAAATAAATTCTTAACTTATGCTGATAAATATATTGGTGGAGGAAAAGGTAAGTTAAAAGGTGCTAAAGCTCCAGTTAAAGCTAGTAAGGGAATGGCTTCTGCTAGTAGAAAATTACCAGCTGATATTTCTAAGAAACTAAGAGAAGAAGTAGAAGATGTTGCTGTTAGAGCATTTAAAGCACTTGGTAGTGCTGGTAACTCAAGAATCGATTTCTTGATTGATACTGAAACAGATAAAGTTTATATTAATGAAATTAATTCAATTCCTGGTAGTTTAGCTTTCTATTTATGGGAAGAAAAAGGTGTTAACTTTACTCATATGTTAGAAGATATGATTAATATTGGAGTTAAAGATTACAAGAAGAGAATTAGTAAGACTCATTCATTTGAAACAAATATTTTAAAAGGATTTGCTCAAAATGGTGGAGTTAAAGGAATGAAAGGTATGAAGGGAAAACTTAGATAGTTTTCTCTTTTTTATGTAAAAAAAAGAAATAGTTTTATCTATTTCTTTAATAATAATTACGTTTAAATTCTCTTCTTTGGTGAGCATTTTCTCCAATTGTTAATGGGTAAGAGAATTTTTTCTTTTTAAATTGTTGAGCTTGAGTAATGGTTTGATATAGAACTAGTGGTATTGCTTGGTCAAATCTTTCTTTTCTTGAATATGCATATGCATTCCAAAGTTCATTTTCATTTTCATTAAAATCTAATACTGGTGGTAATATTCCTCTAGAAATTAACATTTGATTGAAAAGACATCTAGCGGTTCTTTTGTTTCCTTCTCTAAATATTTGTGACATTAGTACTGAACCTAATGTTTCAGCACATCCTTCAACATATTCTAAGTCAGTAGCATTTTCATAAAAATATTTGTATTTTTTTTGAAATGCATTATATTGTCTTTTTATATCTTCATATGGAGTTGAGAAAATTTTTTCTCCATTTGGAAGAGTTAAATGATTAAAATCATTATAATAAACTGTACCATAATTACAATTTAGAATTTTTTGGAATTCTTGGCATGTATCAAAAATATTAAGTTGTTTCATTGGATGAGAAAGAGAAGTTAGAATTCCTATAGCAAGATGTACTAATTCTTTTTTGTTTGCTTTTTTAAATAATATATCACGAGCTTCTTTTGAAAGAGTAGTTGATTTACTTAAACAATCTTCCACAACTGCTAGGTTCTTTTTTAAGTCATAATTATCTCTTTTGTATACTAATCTTGGTATATCATACATACTTAAGACCATTCTTCGTAAATATTCTTCTATATGATCTTTACTATCTTTGGAAAAAAGTTCTTCTAAATTATCTTCGTTTAATGACTTTGCCAATGATAAAGCTTCTTTTTGAACTTGAATTGTATCAAAATAGCATGTTCCTTTATCAGAAAATTCAGGAAAGTGAACTTTTGCTTTTTTAGCAAAGGCTTCTTTTATTTCTTCAATAATATGTGGAAATTTATAATTTTCATATATATTTAATTTGCTCACTTTTGCAGAAATTTCTCTTGCTTCACGCCAAGTATAGTTTTGTGATAAAACTGATTTATATAATTCTTCAAGAGCATGTTGTTCTTTTTTTGTTGTTGGAGTTTGTTCGTGCCAAGATTCAGAAGTTTGATAATAGCGATTATACGTTTTAGGATATTTGTTTATTCGATTAACATGAGTCATTAAAGCATGCATTTCTGCGAAAACTAAATAGTTTTCTTCAGTAATATTACTTAATGATTTATTTTTCTTTCTAGCTTTATCCCAACTTATAAGTTTATTAGCAGTTATTTTATATCCAAACCAATAAGTGTTTTTTATTACGTTATCGTAGATTCCAACAGATAATCTTTTTAAAAAGTTAATAGCATCTGTTTTATTATAGTCATATAGCATATCATCATATTCTGACCAGTCATTAATTCTTTTTGTTGTTTCTTCAATTAATTTTCTTTTTAATTCTGACATGCTATCACCACCTTAAACATATTATATAATAAATTTTGTGAGAAGAGTAGGATAAATAAAAAAATACTAGTTGTTTAACTAGTATTTGTATTTACAATGGTGGGCTGTTAGGGATTCGAACCCTAGACCCACTGATTAAGAGTCAGTTGCTCTACCAACTGAGCTAACAGCCCATTGCCAAATTGCATAATCTATTTTATATCAAAAAAAATATAATTTCAATAGTTTTTTATAAATTTAGGTAATTGATGTTTAAAAAAGTATATATTTTATATAAATAAATATAATATATAGTGGAGAATATGATTAAAAAAATAAAAAAATGGTAAAAATTGCTTGACTTAGGTACTTTATTTATAGTATTCTATATTTGCGATTGAGAAATTTCGATAAAAAAGTTAAATTTCCTCTTGCAAAAGTTTTCAATTTAGTATAAAATGAAAAAGTACCAATTATTAATGGACCTGTAGCTCAGTTGGTTAGAGCACACGCTTGATAAGCGTGGGGTCACAGGTTCAAGTCCTGTCAGGTCCACCATTAATAATGCCTCAATAGCTCAGCTGGTTAGAGCACTTGACTGTTAATCAAGGGGTCCTAGGTTCAAGTCCTAGTTGGGGCGCCATTTTTTATGGCCAGTTGGTGAAGCGGCTTAACACACTGCCCTTTCACGGCAGCATTCACGGATTCGAATTCCGTACTGGTCACCATTTGAAATTTAAAGCTCCGAAAGGAGTTTTTTATTTAATATATAGGTGTGTTTTTAAATTTATTTATTGACATATTTTAGTTATTAATGTAATATTGTATATGCGGACGCACAAGAGATGGAGTAGTACTCAAGAGGCTGAAGAGGCGCCCCTGCTAAGGGTGTAGGTCGGGCAACTGGCGCGAAGGTTCAAATCCTTTCTACTCCGCCATTAGAAATTACCTTGCTTAGGCAAGGTTTTTTTTGTGTCTTTTTATAATTTAAAGTTGTAGTATACAAAAGAGAAATATGATATACTTTATGTAGGAGAGTGAATCATGAACAAGATAATTAAAAAGTTTCTAAATAATTTTGAAAATATTAATGATTACTACAACTATTTAGTTGATAAAACTAAGAATAAAGAGTATGTAGGTATTACTAATGAATGGTTAATTGATAACTTTTATTTATTAGTAGAACATAAAAGTAATATTATTCATGATAAAAAAGAAATTTCTAAAAGACTTAAAAATGTTGATACTATATATAATGCGGTTAAAAGTATTGTTTTAGAGAATAATTATAATATTAGCTTTGAAGATCTAACTAGTTCTTTAAGACAATATCAAAGACAAAATAAGATTTATTTTTCTTATAAAGAAGTAAAAAGTATTAAAGAAATATTATTATTTATTTATGCAGAAAGACTTAATGCTTTATGCAAAGAAGAATATTCAAAGTTAATAGATAAAGATTCTATTCATAAGATTATTAAAGAGCATGAAGAGAAAGAAATTGAATTGAATGTTTTCTTAAAGGAAGGTATTTCAATTCCTAAGAATCGTCATTATTTATTTGAACTTAATAATCAATTAAAAGAATTAGGTGCGAAAAATAATAAGTTATTTAAAGAACTTAATGAATTGCTAGAAGAAAAACAAATTAGTTTAAAGGAACTTATTAATGATGAATATCAAAGAAAAGTTGAAAATGATATTTTAATTTCTAATATATTTAATGATTTAAAAGAATTTTTTGAGTTTAGTGATGAAGATTTATATAAGAAAACATCTAAGACTGAAAAGATGCTTATGGAAGATGAAGTTTATTCTAAGATGACTCCAGAGTCTAAAGCTTTATATCGTAAACAACTTCTTAAGAAGTCTAAGAAGATGCATATGAGTGAAGTTGATTGTTTGAATAAGTTATTTGAACAAACTGATAGAGATGATTATCATATTGGTTTTCAATTGTTTGATAGAAAGAGTAAAAGTAGTAATGTAGTTTTATATATTTTAGTTCTTACATTATTAACAGTTTTAACTAGTTTATTCTTATCTAATTATTTTATTAGTATTAAGTGGTTAGGTTTTATTATATTACTTATTCCAGTAGGACAATTATATTCTCAAATTATTAATCATTTATTAACTAGATTTGTTAGACCTCAAGTATTACCTAAATTAGATTTTACTAAGAAGGGTATACCGGAAGATTCAAGAACAATGGTTGTTATTCCGACAATTGTTGGGAATGAAGCTAAAATTAAAGAAATGTTTGATGTTTTAGAAACCTTTTACATTATAAATAAATCAGATAATTTATATTTCACATTACTTGGAGATATTAAAGGTGCTAAAGAAGAAGTTATGCCTTTTGATGAAACAATTTCTAAGTATGGTGTTGAGTATGCAGAAAAACTTAATAAGAAATATGGAAAAGATTTATTCTACTTTATATATCGTAAGAGACATTGGAATGAAAAAGAAGATCAATTCTTAGGATATGAAAGAAAACGTGGAGCATTAGTTCAATTTAATCAAATTTTATTAGGTAAGATGGATGATAAAACTAATAAGAAATATTTTAATGTAAATATGCTTCATAATAAAAAACTGGGCATTAAGTATGTTATTACTTTAGATACTGATACAAGATTAGTGTTAAATACAGCATTAAATTTAGTTGGTTGTATGGCACATCCGATGAATAGACCTGTACTTAATAAAGCAGGTACTAAGGTAGTTAAAGGGTATGCATTGATGCAACCAAGAGTAAGTTTAGATATCGAAGCTACTAATAAAAGTTTATATAGTCAAATATTTGCGGGTATTGGTGGATTTGATACATATAGTGCAATTGTTCCTAATGTATATCAAGATTCATTTGGAGAAGGTAGTTTTGTTGGAAAAGGTATTTATGATTTAGAAACTTTTGATAAGTTACTATCTGAAAGATTCCCAGATAATTTAATTTTATCTCATGACTTATTAGAAGGTAATTATTTAAGATGTGGATATGTATCTGATATTGAACTAATTGATGACTTCCCATCTAAATTCTTAACAGATACTTCTAGACAACATAGATGGGCTAGAGGAGATGTACAAATTATTTCATGGTTAGGAAATAAAGTTCGTAATAAGAGTGGAGAAAAAGAAAAGAATCCTGTTAGCTTACTTGGAAAATATAAGATTCTTGATAATATTATTCGTATGTTCTTACATCCGGCATTATTAATTATCTTATTATGTGCAGTTATTTTAGATAATGTTTCTCCGGTATTATGGATTGGATTTGTATTATTAGAAATTGCTGTTCCAATTATATTCTTCTTACGTAGTATTTTAAAAAGAGAAGGTAAAGAAAAGACAACAGTTTATTATAAACATTTATTCTTTGGTGGTAAGAGTTTATTACTTCGTTCTTATATAGTTTTTGCGACATTACCATATTATACAAAGTTATATATGGATGCGTTCTTTAGAACTATTTATAGATTAACTATTAGTCATAAGAATTTACTTAATTGGATTACTGCAGAAGATGCAGAGAAACTAATTAAAGGTGATTTAGCTGGATACATTAGAAACTTTGTTCCGAATATAGTTATGTCAATAATATTAGTTTTAATTACAATACTTACTGGTAATTATAGTGCTTTAGTACTTGCTTTAGTATTCTTAAGTGCTCCATTTGTTGTATATATGGTTAGTTTGGATATTGATCATAATAGAGTAGAACTTAGAGATAGTAAAGTAGAGGAAATTAAAGAACTTGCTAAAAATACATGGATGTATTTTAAGGATAATTTAAAAGAAGAATATCATTATTTAATTCCAGATAATTATCAAGAAAATAGAGAACAAAAATTAGATTTAAGAGCATCTCCTACAGCAATAGGATTCTCATTAACAAGTGTTATTGGTGCTTATGAACTTGAATTTATTGATAAGGATGAAGCTGTTAGATTACTAAGTGAAATTATTCATACAGTTGATAGTTTAGATAAATGGAATGGTCATTTATATAACTGGTATGACATTCCAAGTAAAAGAGTAATGCATCCTGGATTTGTATCAACAGTTGATTCTGGAAACTTTGTTGCCAGTTTGATTGTTGCAAGAGAATTCTTAGAAAAACATGAAGAAGAAGCATTAGTTAAACTATGTGATAAATTAATTAAAAACACAAACTTTAAAAAGTTATATACTAAAAAAGATGTATTTAGTATCGGATATGATGAAGGTGAAGGTAGACTTTCAATTTATAACTACAATAAGTTTGCTAGTGAATCTCGTTTAACAAGTTATTTAACAATTTGTTTAGGAGATGCCCCAAGTAAACATTGGTTCTGTTTAGATAAGTCTTTAACAACATATAAGGGACATAAAGGATTAATTTCTTGGTCTGGTACTTCATTTGAGTATTTTATGCCTTTACTATTTATGAAGAATTATCCAAATACGTTATTTGATGAAAGTTATCATTTTGCGAAGTTCTGTCAAAAAGATTTCATGGAAAGTGTATCTCATAAATTACCTTGGGGTATTAGTGAGTCTGCTTATAATGAACTAGATAATGCTTTAAATTATAAGTATAAAGCATTCGCAACACCATATTTAAAAGCAAAAGAAGATAAAGAAAATAGAATAGTTATATCTCCTTATGCATCACTTATGGCGATGGAATTGTTCCCAGAAGAAGTTTATGATAACATTCAAAAGTTTAAACATTTAGATATGTTTGGTAAGTATGGTATGTATGAAGCATATGACTATGATAATAAAGGTGTAGTTAAAGCTTTCTTTGCACACCATCAAGGTATGAGTTTAGCTGGAATAGTTAATTATTTGAAACCTGATGCCTTAAAGAACTATTTCCATGAAAATGTTAATATTAAAACTTTTGAAGTATTATTAAAAGAAAAAGTACAAGTTAAAACAAGTATTGATCTTAAGATGGCTAGATATAAGAAATATGATTATGATAAAGAAAAAATTGAAAATGATATTAGATACTTTGATTATCTTTCTTATATGCCTGAAGTATCAGTTTTATCTAATAAGAAATATTGCTTATTAATGAATGATAGAGGAAATAGTTTCTCTAGATACAGAACTTTACAATTAAATAGATATCGTAAAGTTACTGAACAAGATTATGGAATATTTATGTATATTAAAGATCTTGATAGTAATTATGTTTGGAGTAATACTTATGCACCTATTAATAAGATGCCAGATAAGTATGAAGTAGTATTTGCATCTGATAAGATTAAGTATTATAGAACAGACGGTGATATTAAGACTAAGACAGAGATTGTTGTTACTAAAAATCATCATGCAGAAATTAGAAAAATAACATTTAAGAATAATAGTGATAAAGTTAAGAAATTACAACTTACAACTTATACTGAACCAATTTTAGCTGATAATATGGCTGATGTTAGTCATAGAGCATTTTCTAATATGTTTATTCATTCTGATTATGATAAGAAAACTAATTCTTTAATTGTTAGAAGAAAGAGTCGTGGAGAAAGCAATATTAGTAGTTATATGGTTAACAGATTAATAGTTGCAAATCCGAAAGAAGAATATTCTTACGAAACAGAAAGAAGAAGATTTGTAGGTAGAAATAGATTAGTTAGTGATCCAAAAGCTTTAAATGATAAATTAAGTAACTATGTTGGAGATAATTTAGATCCTGTTATGAGTTTAAGAAATACAATTGAAATTGCTCCAAATGGAACTGAATCAGTTTACTTAATTGTTGGATTTGGTAGAAGTAGAGAACAAATTCAAGACATTGTTAAGACATATAATGGAGAATATGCAATAAATAAAGCATTTAGATTTGCATCGTTAATGAATATTATTAATACTAAAAATATGAATGTTACTGGTGAAGATATGAGAACTTATAACATTATGTTAAATTACTTATATCAAACTACTAAGATTTCAGTTAGTGAAGAAAGAATGGATTATTTAAGAAAAAATGCTTTAGGACAAAATGGATTATGGAAATTTGGGGTTAGTGGAGATAGACCAATAATTTCAGTAGAAATTTCAGATATTAATGATATGCATTTTGTACTTGATGTATTAAAAGCATTTGAATACTATAAGAATAATTCAATCTTTGTAGATTTAGTTATTATTAATAGTGAATCTAGTCAGTATGCGAAAATTATTAAGAAAGAAATTGATGAAGAAATGTATCGTATGTATACATTAAATAGTTTCTATCATACTCCTGGTTCTATTACTGTTATTGATAGTAATGAGATTACTAGAGAAGAAAGAAGTTTATTAAATATTGTTCCAAGATTAAGATTTGTAATTAAGAATCATGAAACATTAAAAGAAGCAGTACTTGAATTACAAGAGAAGAATAAAATAAGTGATTATAGTACTTCTCCAGTAGAAGAATGTTTACCACTTTTAACTCCAGAAAGATTAAAATTTGATAATGGCTTTGGAGGATTTAAGAATAGTGGTCGAGAGTATGTTGTTTATAATAAAGATACTCCAACACCTTGGGCAAATGTTATAGCTAATAAGAAGTTTGGTACTATTATTACAAATAATGGTTGTGGATTTACTTATGCATATAATTCAGGAGAATTTAAAATTACTTCATGGACAAATGAAATGATTGTTAATGATAAGAGTGAAGGATTTAAATTCAATGGAATGGTATTTGATCCTACTAAGTGTACTCATGGATTTGGTTATAGTATTTTAGAAAATGAAACTAAAGACTTAAAGAAAGAAATTACTGAGTTTGTTGCGGTAGATGATACTGTTAAGATTTATTTAATGAAGTTAACTAATAAGTTAAATAAAAAGAATGATGTTAATATTTCTTACTTTATAAATCCAACATTTGGTAATTTTGAAGAGAAGACTGCAAGACATATTTTAAGTGAATTTATGGGTAATGATAATTACATGAAGTTAAGAAATGTATATAGTATTAACTTTGGTGATGTAAATGTATTTATGTCTTCATCTGAAAAAATTGAAAGTGCTATATGTGATAAGATTTTAACTAAGAGTATTGATACTAAAGTAAGTTTAGATGCTAATGAAGAAAAAGTAGTTGCATTTGTACTTGGTTGTGGAATGAGTGATAGAGAAAATCTTGAACTTATTAGAAAATATACTAATGTAAGTAATGCAACAAAAGAATTAAAAGCTGTTAAAGATAATTGGAAGAAGACTTTAGGTACAATTGAAGTTAAATCAGATGATAGAAGTTTTGATTATGTTGTTAATGGTTGGTATTTATATCAAGCACTATCTTCAAGAATTATGTCTAAAGCTGGATTCTACCAAGTAAGTGGTGCATTTGGATATCGTGATCAATTACAAGATTCAATGAATATTGTAATGATTAAACCAGAAATAACTAGAGAACAAATTTTAACTAATGCAGCTCATCAATTCCCAGAGGGAGATGTACTACATTGGTGGCATGAGAAAAATAGATTTGGTTTAAGAAGTCGATATAAAGATGATTACTTATGGTTAGTATATGCGACAATGTATTATGTTGAAGTAACTGGAGATAAATCAATTCTTACTGAAGAAGTTCCATATTTAATTGGTGATAAACTAAGTGAATATGAACATGAAAAAGGAATTACATTTAGTTATTCAAATGAAAGAGGAACATTACTAGATCACTGTATTAGATCACTTCAACTTTCAATGCATTCTTTAGGTAAACATAAACTTCCACTTATGGGTGGTGGTGACTGGAACGACGGAATGAATAAAGTTGGTATTAAAGGTAAAGGTGAATCTGTTTGGTTAGGATTCTTCTTATACGGAATTATTAAAGACTTTATTAAGATGATGAAAGACTTTGATAAGAAGTTTGATGTTTCAAGTTATGAGAAGTTTAATGAAAAATTAAGTGATGCTTTAAACAAGAAAGCTTGGGATGGAGAATATTATTTAAGAGCTTACTTTGATAATGGAGATAAGTTAGGAAGTCATGAAAATAGTGAATGTAAGATTGACTTGATTTCTCAAAGTTTCTCAATTTTAAGTGAAGTTGTTCCAAAAGATAGATTACAACAAGTAATTAATTCTGTTGAAGATAACTTAGTTGATAAGAAGAGTAAGATTATTAAGTTATTAACTCCACCATTTGAAAAGAGTTTAAATAATCCAGGATATATTATGAATTATCCTAAAGGAATTCGTGAAAATGGAGGACAATATACACATGCATCTGCTTGGTATATTATGGCTTTAATAAAAGCAGGATATAGTGACAGAGCATATCAATATTATCAAATGATTAATCCAGTTAATCGTAGTATTAATAAGGATTTAGTTAATTCTTATAAAACAGAACCTTATGTTATAGCAGCTGATATTTATTCAGCAGAACATCATCCAGGACGTGGAGGATGGACTTGGTATACAGGTTCTGCAGGATGGTTCTATAGAGTAGGTATTACTGAAATATTAGGATTAAAGAAAAATGGTGATATATTAAGAATTGAACCAGCAATGCCAGTTGCTTGGGAAAAATATAATGTTACATATCATTACATGGATACTACTTATGAAATAGAAGTTGTTAAGAGTAAGAAAGATAGCGTTGTAGTTGATAGAAAAACTCAAGAAGAAGGCTATATAAAACTTGAAAATGATGGAAAAACTCATAAAGTTGTAGTACATACAAGATAGGAAGAAATTCCTATCTTTTTTGTTAAGTAATGACAAGTAATTAGTATTAATAATTTACATAGCATCATGGCGTTGTTATAATTTAGGTATAATAAGGACGTGATTATGTGGAGAAACAAAGACAAATAAAAATATTATCAATAGTAGCGTTAGTATTAGCAATATCTGCAATGACTTTAGGTTTTGCGGCATTTTCTACTACTTTAAGTATTTCGTCAAGTGCGACAGTAACACCTAATAGTGAGGATTTTAAAGTGGTGTTATCACGTAGTGATACATCTGTAATAAATAGTGATACTTTAGAACAAGATTGTATTCCTCCACAATTTAGTGAAACTGGTAATACACAGATGGGATATGGTTGTCTTGGAAATGATTATTTTAGAGACAGTGATGCACAATTTACTGTTCCTGGACAAAGTGTTGAGTTTATAATGTATGCTCATAATATTGGAGAATATGATGCTTATTTAAATAGTGTAACATATGATGTTTTGGATAATGGGGAATATAAAAAATGTAGAGCCTTTACTGATGCTACTTCTTCGTTAGTACAAGCAGCGTGTGAAGGTATTAAAATGACAGTTTCTGTTGATGGCGTTGCATATGAGGTGGGTGAAATAATTGCTGCTCATAAACTTTCTAAAGGAAGTGTTAAGGAAATAAAATTAAAAATAGAGTATGAAGCAGGAGCAGCAAGAGTAGATGGACCAATTGGAATAGAATTTAGTAATATAAAATTTAATTATGGTACTGTTGATAATAGTGCTAATTTAATTTCATTTACAATTGATGATGGAACTTATTATGCAGAAGAAGGAATGAACTGGGGTGACTGGGTGAATAGTCAATATAGTGAAGGATTATTTACTACTTATGGAACATTTATTGAATCATTAAGAGGAAATACTTTAAAAGATTCTGATTATAGTAATTTGACTATTGATGACAATATTGTAGATGGTTCTAAGTATTATTGTGTTATATAAAAGACTTATTTAAGTCTTTTTTCTTTGTTTTACAAGATTTCTTATTAATGATATAATCATATATATAATTAGGAGGTATTTATGATTAAGTTTGATTTTAATACTATGGTAGATAGTTTTATTGATAAAGATAATTTTAATAGTTTAATGTCTAGAAAAGATGAAGTTTATTCTAAGTTTAATGAAGCTTATATGACTGGGTGGACTAAACCAATTGAAGTTGAAGAGTTAAATGAAATACTTAGGGTTAGAGATGAAGTACTTGAACATTCTGAATGTTTAGTTGTTATTGGTATAGGAGGATCTTTTTTAGGTAGTTATGCAGTTGAAAAGATGTTAAGTCCTTATTTTAATAATTATAATTTTGAAGTTATTTATGCTGGTACTACATTATCTAGTAAATATATGAATGAATTACTAGATTATCTTAGAGATAAAGATTTTTCTATTAACGTTATTAGTAAGAGTGGTACTACAATGGAAACAACTATTACTTATAAATTGTTAAAGGGATTACTTGAAGAAAAATATAGTGGAGAAGATTTAGTTAGAAGAATTATTGTTACTACTGATAAAGTAAAAGGAAGTCTACGTCAAGAAGTTAATGAAATGGGTTATCCTTCTTTTAGTATTCCAGATGATGTAGGTGGAAGATATTCTATTATGACTGCTGCTCATTTATTCCCTTTATCATTTAATATTGAGCTTGAAGATTTCTTAAATGGTTATTATAGTGGAGAAGATTTACGTGAAGATGCATTTAGATATGCAGCAACTCGTGTTGCTTTATATAATAGTGGTAAAGTTGTTGAAAACTATGTTACATATGAAGAAAATATGTATTACTTTACTGAATGGTTAAAACAATTATATGGAGAAAGTGAAGGTAAAGAAGGAGTAGGAATATTCCCAGTATCTACAGTTCACACTCGTGATTTACATTCACTAGGACAATTTATTCAAGAAGGTAATAAAATTATATTTGAAACATTTATGAAAGTAGAAAACTCTGATGAAGTAATTTATAATGGTAAAAATTTACATGAAGTAAATAATATTGTGCTTGATTCAGTTAGAAGTGCTCATAAACTTGGAGAAGTTCCATCACTTGAAATCAGTTTAGAAAGAGTTGATGAAGCAACAATTGGTCAATTAATGTATTTTTATATGTTAGGTGCTGCATTTAGTGGATTCTTATTTAATATTGATCCATTTAATCAACCTGGTGTTGAAGTATATAAAAAAGAAGTTAGAGAAAATCTAGGTGTTTTATAAAATGAAGAATAAGAAGTTATATATAGTATTATTTATTTTAGGATTAATATTTATTACTAATACAATACTTGTTTTAAGTGGTTTAACTACAAGTTTTGACAATGCTATTTATAATTTAGTTAGAAGTTTAGAATGTGAGTTTTTTGATAAATATTTTGTATTTATTACTAAGTTTGGAAATGTATCAGTAGTTATTGGTATTGTAAGTTTACTTATTTTATTGTTTAGAAATAGAAATGGAATAATATTAACTATTTTAGGAGTTATATCAGCTGTTACAAATAAAACTTTAAAACATATTATTCAAAGAAGTAGACCTAATGTTTTAAGATTAATAAAACAAGGTGGTTATTCATATCCTAGTGGACATTCTATGATTTCAGTAGCAATATATGGTTATTTATTGTATTTAGCATTTACTAAAATAAAAAATAGAATTTTAAAGTGGTTATGTAGTATAATATTATTCATATTTATTTTATCTATAGGAGTTAGTAGAATTTATGTAGGAGTTCATTATGCAAGTGATGTCTTAGGAGGATTTACTTTAGCATTATTTGAACTTATACTTATTATTAATCTTGCTAAAAAACGTTTTAGGGGGAATTAAAATGTATAAGATGGTAGTTAGTGATTTTTGTGGAACATTAATTGATAGTGAAGAAGCAATATCAGTATCAACAATGTTAGAACTTGATCGTATAAGAAAAGAAGGTATATTATTTTGTATTACTACTAGTAAGAGTTTAAAAATAGTAAAAGAATATAATAAAGATTTTCCTTTTATTGATTATATAGTTGCATTTAATGGTAGTTATATTTTTGATGTAGAGAAGAATGAAGTTATATTTGATAAAGGACTTTCTTTTAGTTCTATAAAGAAAATATATAAGTTATTTAGTAATAAGAGTTTAAGTTTTTATACTTTGGAATTTTGTAATTATACTGGTCTTTATAAAGATAAGGATTATAGTGAAATGCTTATTGATACATTAGGTTTTATTGATGAAAATAAAAAAGGTATTTATAAAATAAATGTTTATGCTGAAAGTTTAAAAGAAGCTAAGAGCATAATTAAGAAACTTAAAGATAATAATATTAATGTTAATACTTATATTGTTGAAGAAGATGAAGTATATATTGTTGAAATAACTAACTCTAGTAATGATAAGTTAAAGGCAATTGAGAAGATTGCAAAGAAAAATAAAATTTCTATGAAGGAAGTTTTAGCAGTTTGTTCTTCAGCTAGTAGTTGTAATTTGATTGAAAAAGTTGGATGTGGATGTTGTGTTGCTAATGCTGATAAAAGTGTTAAGAAAGTGGCCAATGAATTTACTGACTCAAATGAAAATAAAGGTGTTGAACATTTAATTAGTAAATATTTTAAATCTGTCTAGTGGCAGATTTTTTTTATTAATAAAATTGATTTTTGTGTCTTTATATTATATACTTTGGGTATGATAGAGAGTGGGTGCAAAATATGAATTGTAGAAGTTGTGGGACACCAGTTGGTACACAACAACAGTTTTGTCCTAATTGTGGAGCAGCTGTTAATGGTAATGGTATGCCTAATAATGTTAATATGCCTTCTATGCAAGGTGTGAATTCTGTTCCTAATTTTAATAATATACAAGAACCTACAGGTATAGGTTTTAATAGAAATATGGAAAATGATTTGGAAGAATTTGGTTCTAATAATCCATATGAAAATAGAAGTAATTTTGAAACAAAACAGTCAACTAATAATTCAGGAATGTATGTTGGAAATATGAAATTGCCAGATGATGGTAGTAAAAAGAAATTTCCTTGGTTTATATTAGCTGGAGCATTAGTAGTTGTAATGTTTTTAGGAATTGCTGTTTTACCACATTTTAATAAACTAAATGTAAAAGTTTATGAAGATGATTTATATAGTATGGAATATAATGCTAATTGGTATGTGGATGAAGAAAAAGAAGATATGACTTTATATTATTCAGATAAAAATAGTAGATTGATATTTAATGCTTTATCTTCGTTTACAGCGTTAAATGGAACAGTTTCTAATGAGAGCGGAAAAAAAGATTTATATCAACAATTCTATAATGCTTGGTCTAAAATAGATGGTGGTAATTTAACTGGAGGAACTAATACTTTTTTACCGCTTGGTTCTGGTAGTCTTTATGCTCGAGTAGATTATGTAATGACTGGTAGAAGTAATGTAGGTTCATTTTATGTAGTCATAAATGAAGAACATGATAAAGTTATTTCATTTATGACATATTGTACTACTGCTAATAAAGATGATATTGATAAAGATGTAATGGATATGCTTGAATCTATTTCTTATAAGAAAGAATCTGAACGTAGTGTTTATGATGAATTCAAAGCAGGAGAAGTAAAAGAATATTCTGCTTTGGGGTATATGAGTTATGATATTCCTTCTTGTTGGAAATATGATGAAGCTAGATCAAAAGAGAATCAATATAAATCAAATATATTTGTATTTATGGATGATATTACTTTAATGGATATTAAGTCATTTACTCCATATAATTCAGTTACTCATACATTTGGTACAAGTTATGAAAGTATGAAGGCATCTATTGTTAAAGCTTATGGAGCTGTTAAGACTGAAAGTAAGAAAACAATAAAAGGAAAAGTTTGGTATGTTGTTACAACACCGGATTATAATGTAAGTGGGTATAGTTATCATAATGAAATATACTTTACAATGTCTGCTACTAATCAACATTTATATTATGTAGAGGTATATGTTAATAATGATACTAGTCCTAAGAAAACTAAATACTTAAATAAAAGTATTGAATATGTTTTAGAATCAGCAACTTTATTAAAAGTAAATGAATAAGACCTAAATGGTCTTTTTTTGTTGGAATAATTGTTTATTTTGATATTTTGTAATATAATAGGAAATGTGTGAGGGGAGAGTCTTATGAAATTAATAGTAAAAAAAGATGGAGAATTACTAGAGTATTTATATGAGAATCTTGATATGCCAAAAAAGCGTATTAAACAATATTTAACTCATGGAGCAATTTATGTTAATAATAATAGAGTTAAACAATATAATTATCATGTTGTTAGTGGGATGAATATTAATATAGATACTGAAAGTAAGAATAAAAAGACTTTACCATTTGAAGTTTTATTTGAAGATGATCATATTATTGTTGTTAATAAACCAAGTGGTTTATTAACTATAGCAACAGCTAAGGAAAAAGAAAGAACTTTATATCATATTGTTAGAGAATATCTGATTAGTAAAGAAAAGCAAGCAAAAGTATTTATTGTACATAGATTAGATAAAGATACTAGTGGTATTGTAGTTCTTGCTAAAGATGAAAAAACTAAAAATCAATTACAAGAAAATTGGAATGAATATGTTAGTTTACGTGAATATGTAGCAGTTGTTCATGGGCATTTAAAAGAAGATAGTGGAAGAGTTGTTCAAAATTTAATGGAAACTAAAACTAATTTAGTTTATGTTTCTCGTAGTAATGAAGGTAAGGAAGCAATTACAAATTATAAAGTTATTAAAGAAAATGAAAATTATTCTTTAGTTAATGTTTCTATTGAGACAGGAAGAAAAAATCAAATTCGTGTAGCTTTCCAAAGTTTAAGACATCCAATTGTTGGAGATAAAAAATATGGAGATACAAGAGACAAGGAAACAAGACTTTATTTACATGCGAATAGATTAAAAATGTATTATCCTGTGTTAAAGAAAGATATTTTATTTGAAACTGCAAATCCGCAAGAATTCAAAAAAATAATGAATGGCTAGGTGAAATATGAAAAAACTATTAGTAGTATTTTTAGTTATACTTGTAGTTTGTACTGGTTGTGGTAAAGAAGAAAAGGTAATTGTTATTGAAGATAAACTTTTTCCAGAAGAAATGGAAGATGATTTGTTTTTTGAACATTACTTAAAAGCATCAAAGTTGATGAGTGGTATGACATTAGAAGAAAAAGTAGGACAAGTATTTTTAGTTAGATATGATGCATCTTTTTCAACAAAACAAATTACTAATTATCATGCTGGAGGATTTGTGCTTTTTGCAAAAGATTTTGAAAATCATACTAAGTCAAGTATAAAGAAAGAACTTGATGCTAAACAAAATAGTAGTAAGATACCTTTAGCTTTAGCAGTAGATGAAGAAGGTGGGTATGTTACTAGAGTTAGTCGTTTTCCAGCATTTAGAACAGAAAGATTTAAGTCAAATAGAGATTTGTTTGAAACTGGAGGATACTCACTTGTTAAGACATCTGAAAAGGAGAAAGCAGAGCTTTTGCTTAGTTTAGGATTAAATCTTAATTTGGCACCAGTAGCTGATGTTTCTACTAATAGTAATGATTATATTAATATTAGAACATTTGGGAGAAATGCTAGTGAGACTGCAATATTTATTTCTAATATTGTTAGTTATAATAATGAATCTGGTATTTCGTCATCTTTAAAGCATTTTCCTGGTTATGGAAATAATAAAGATACGCATTATGGTGGAGCTATTGATAATAGAAGTTATGATAATTTTATAAAGAATGACTTTTTACCATTTAAGAGTGGGATAGAAGCAGGTGTTCCTACAATACTTGTTTCACATAATATTGTTAATTCGATGGATAGTGAATATCCGGCGTCACTTAGTAAAAAAGTTATTAATGAACTTCGTAATACATTAAACTTTAGTGGAATAGTTATTACAGATGATTTAGCAATGGGAGCTGTTAGTGAATATGTTAATTCTAATAAAGGAGCTACTCTTGCATTAAATGCTGGTAATGATATGATTATTACGTCAAGTTTTGAAACTATGTATAATGAAGTTTTAAATAATGTAAAAAGTGGTATAATTAAAGAAGAAGTTATAGATATGGCAGTACTTAGAATACTGGCTTGGAAATATGCTTATGGAATAATTAAATAAGGAGGTAATATTATGAGTATAGATGTATGTAAATTATACGAAGATGTAAAAAGTAAAATTGGAAGTGAAGTAACACTTCAAGGATGGGTAAGAAACCATCGTAAACAAAAAGAATTTGGTTTTATTGATTTTAATGATGGAACTTGTTTTAAAAGTGTACAAGTAGTATATGATAACAAGTTAAGTGACTTTGAAGATATTCAAAAAATAAGTGTAGGTAGTGCTATTGAGGTAGTTGGTACAGTAATAGAATCACCTGCACAAGGACAAGAATTTGAAGTTCAAGCTAGTAAGGTTGTTGTTTTAGGAACATGTCCAGAAGATTATCCAATTCAACCTAAAAGACATACTAGAGAATTTTTAAGAGAACAAGCTTATTTAAGACCTAGAACAAACTTATTTGGAGCAGTATTTAGAGTTAGAAGTGTAGCAGCTGCTGCAATTCATGAATATTTCCAAAAGAATGGATATGTTTATTTCCATGCACCATTAATCACTGCAAGTGATTGTGAAGGTGCTGGAGAAATGTTCCAAGTAACTACATTAGATTTAGATAGAGTTGCTAAGAGTGGAAAAGTTGATTATGATAAGGATTTCTTTGGCAAACAAGCAGCACTTACAGTTAGTGGACAATTACAAGCTGAAACATTTGCTTTAGCTTATAAGAAAACTTATACATTTGGACCAACATTTAGAGCAGAAAACTCTAATACTAAAACACATGCTAATGAGTTTTGGATGATTGAACCAGAAATAGCTTTCTGTGATTTAGATAAAGATATGGATATTATGGAAGATATGTTAAAGTATGTAGTTAAATATGTACTTGATAAATGTCCAAGTGAAATGGAATTCTTTGATAAGTTTGTAGAAAAAGGATTATTAGATAAATTAAATAAATTAATAAATAGTGATTTCGTAAGAGTTGATCATGAAGAAGTAATTAGAATATTAAAAGAAGCAGATGTTAAATGGGAATTCCAACCAGAATATGGTGAAGATATTGCTAAAGAACATGAAAAATATATTACTGAATACTTTAATGGACCTGTATTTATTAAGAACTGGCCAAAAGATATTAAAGCATTCTATATGAAACAAAACGAAGATGGTAAGACTGTTGCTGCTGTAGACTTAGAAGTTCCAGGAGCAGGAGAGTTAATGGGTGGTTCTCAACGTGAAGAAGACTATGAAAAGCTAGTTAAACGTATGGAAGAACTTGGTATGGAAGTTGAAGGATTAGATTGGTACTTAAACTTACGTAAATTTGGAGGATGTGTTCACTCTGGATTTGGTATGGGATTTGAAAGATTACTTATCTATCTAACTGGAATTGAAAATATTAGAGATGTTATTCCATTCCCAAGAACACCTGGAAACTGTGAATTTTAATTAACAGAAGTTTACATACTATATGTAGACTTCTTTTTATTTTTTAAATATATAGAAAAGTTAAGTGTTATAATCTAATTATTAGAGGTGTTGGCTATGAGCATATTACAAGCAATTAGTGATATAGGTTTACTTAGAGATATTAACGAAGACTATGCTTTTTGTAGTAGTCATCCGAAAAATCCTATTGTTAAATTAATGGTACTTGCAGATGGAATGGGTGGAAAGAGTCAAGGTGATGTAGCTAGTCAAGAAGTAGTTGCTGATATAGAAGCTTGGTTTTATCATGAAGATGTAGGAATATTAAGTGAAATAGACGGAGTAAGTGCAATACTTGATAAAAGAATTCAGAATATAAATAAATATTTAATTCAAAAGTATGGAGAAAACTTTTTAGGTACAACTCTTACTTTGGCACTTATTGGTAGAGAAAAAACATTATTTTATAATATAGGAGATTCTCGTGGATATATTTATAAAGATAAAGAATTAATACAAGTAACAGAAGATGATTCTGGAGTTTGGACATATTATAAATATGGTGATGTTGATAAGGATGATTTGAGGTTTTTTCCAACAAATAACTTTATAACTGCATGTGTTGGACTTAGCGAAAGTTTTTGTAAAAGTCGTGCTTATATAGTTAAGAATACTTATGATATGGCTTTACTTGTGACTGATGGAGTTACTGATTTACTTGGAGATAATGATATTAAGAAGTGTTTAGTTAAGAAAAAACAAAAAGATATTTTAAAACATATTATAGATACTGCGGTTCATAAAGATTTAAAACTAAAAGTTCCGACATCATTAAAAATGAAATATAAAGGTAGATTTACTGTTCCTGTTCATGGAAGAGATAATGCTAGTGGAGTAATATATATAAAAGATTAATTTAAATGTATAAATTAATCTTTTTTTTTCATTATAGTAATGGGAGGAAAATTATGAAAAAGAAAATAATTGTAATTCTATCATTACTTGTAATGCTTGTAACTGGATGTGGTAATAATATGAATACACCTACTGGCAAAGTTGAAGAATTTTTAGGTAGATATCAATCTATGGATAGTAATATTTTGACACAACTTGATAATGTTATTTCAAATGATGAAACTATGAATGATACTCAAAAGAAAGATTATAAATCTTTAATGGAAAAGCAATATCAAAATTTATCTTATAAGATTAAAGATGAAAAAATTGATGGAGATGAAGCAGAAGTATTAGTAGAAATTGAAGTTTTTGATTATGCTAATAGTATTAATGAATCTCGTAAATATTATACTGAACATAGAGATGAATTTGACGATGGTGAAGTAGGTAATGATGGAGCAGATACAGATAATGATGGTAAAGATGAAGAAGGAGAAGTAGT
Source organism: Bacilli bacterium (assembly GCA_017416535.1). GTDB lineage: Bacteria > Bacillota_I > Bacilli_A > RF39 > UBA660 > JAEDES01. Next base: position 618,342 of record JAFQCG010000001.1, read on the forward strand.
AGGTGGAGCAGTTGATACTATATCTTCATTTATTACTTATAAAATTAAACAATTAATGGATGTTACTGATAAAGCTAACTATGAAATTACATTTCACTTAAATAAAGAAGATGGTGAATGGGTAATAGAAGATTTATCTGATGTTGATAGACAAAAGATTCATGGTTTGTTTGAAGATTAAATAATAATATAAAAAGTCAAATATTGACTTTTTTTTTATTTTAATCTCTGATATAATTGTATAAGATAAGAGGGTGTTTATAGTGCTAGGAAATATTAGTGAAATAATTGACAACTATGTATATATTAATTTAAGTATTGATATTACTCAACAACCTAACTTAGTTAATTTACATGTAGTTTTTGATGACGGTAAAAAGAAGGTTGTTGGTGAAATAGCTAATACTAATAAAGAGAAGATGACAGTTATTATTGTTGGGGAAATTAAAGATGGTAGTTTTATTCCTGGAGCAAATTCTAAACCTTCATTTAAATCAGTTCCTAGACTTATTAAGGCTGATGAACTTGCAATACTTTTAGGTGATCAAACTACAAAGCATGGTCAAACTAATTTTGGTACAAGTAATGTTTATGAAGGGTATAAGATTAATGTTTCTATTAATGATTTCTTTAATAGTCACTTTTCAATACTAGGTAACTCTGGTGCTGGTAAATCTTGTACTGTTGCATCACTTTTACAAAAGTTATTTACTAGTAGTCCAACTCCTCCAAAGAATGCGGGATTATTCTTCTTTGATGCATATGGAGAGTATACTAATGCTTTTGGTAAGATACATGAGAGAAATCCAGTATTAAACTATAAATCTTATACAACTAATACTGATACACCTGAATGTGAAATTTTACAAATTCCAATTTGGTTACTTGATGTTGATGATTTAGCTTTACTACTTGATGTTAATACTCCTTCGCAATTACCAATTATTGAAAAGACATTAAAACTTGTTCCTGTACTTACAGGGGATGGGGAAAATGTTATTAAGAAAAAGAATGATATTATAGCAAGAGCTGTTCAAGATATATTACTTTCTGGAAATGATTCTACTAAGATTCGTGACCAAGTAATTGGTGTTTTAACAAAGTTTAATACACCATCATTAAATTTAAATAGTCAAATAGTTCAACCTGGTTATACTCGTACATTTAAACAATGTTTATTTGTTGATAAGACTGGTAAGATGCAAGAGATGGAACTTGTGGTTGAATTTATTCGTGGCTATATTATGGATGAACAAATTGATTTAAAACCAGAAGATATTAATCCATATTACACTTTAACTGATTTAGAGTTAGCAATGGACTTTGCTTTAATCAGTGAAGGTATTTTAAAAAGTGATAAAGTATTCGATTATGCTAATGTTATTAGTGTTCGTTTACATACACTTGCTAGTGGAGAAAATGCTGTTTATTTCTCTTATCCTAAATATGTTACAAGGGATCAATATTTAGAAGATTTAGTTACAAATAAGCAAACTGGTGGAAGATGTCAAATTGTTAACTTTAATATTAACTACATTGATGACCGTTTAGCTAAAGTAATTACTAAGATTTTATCTAGAATGTTATTTAAAAAAGCAAGTACAATTAAGCCTCGTGGTAGTAGAGCATTCCATATTATTATTGAAGAAGCTCACCGTTATGTACAACACGATGGAGATGTTGAATTACTTGGATATAATATATTTGAAAGAATTGCTAAGGAAGGACGTAAGTATGGTATGTTCTTAGCAATGATTACTCAAAGACCTAGTGAACTTTCAGATACCTGTGTATCACAATGTGCAAACTTTGTTATTTTAAGAACAATGCACCCAGTTGACCTAGAATATATTAGAACAATGGTTCCTAATGTTTCTAATGAGATTGTGTTGCAACTTAAAAACTTAAAACCAGGTAACTGTATAGCATTCGGTAGTGCTTTTAAAGTTCCAACACAGTTATATGTTGATTTACCAAATCCAAGACCACTTTCTAACAATGTAGATCTTGAAAATGTTTGGTATAATGATATTAAGGAAACTACAGTAGGAGGTGCTACTGCAGGATTTGGAGTAGATGTTTCTGGACAAAAGTTTGCTCAACCAACAGTTCAACTTACTAATCCAGCAGCTCCTAAGACTTCACCTTCGGTACAACCTCAAGCTGCTCCACAGGTTAATACATTTATTCAACAAAATACACAAAATCTATTAGATGACTAAAATTAATTAATTTTAGTCTTTTTCTTTTTATTTATTTGTGATAAAATTGGTATAGTAATATAGATAATTAGGATGGAGGATAAGTTTATGGCTTTAAATAAATTAAAAGGTTTCTTTACTGGTGAAGAAACAGAAGTTGAAACTACTGGTGAAGATAGTTTCTATAATGTATCAAAAGAAGAATATCATGAGCAAAATGGTGTTGCGGGAAGTAAGATGATGTTACTTGAACCTCGTGCATATTCTGAAAGTCAACAAATTGCTGATTATTTAAAAAATCGTAGTGCAGTTGTTGTTAATTTAAAAAGAGTTACACCTGATCAAGCTAAGAGAATTGTAGATTTCTTATATGGTACTATTTATGCAATTGGTGGAGATTTACAAAAATTAGGTGGAGGTATATTCTTATGTACTCCTAATAATGTTAATGTAGAAGGTAAAATTAGTGAAGAAGGAAATAATTCTTCTAAATCTGCTAGAGGAAAGAAAGCAGAAAAAGAAGAAGACGATGATGATTTCTTTTAATTAAATATATATTTTTCTGAGGTGATTATATGGAAAAATTTAGTTATGAAGCTAATGGATATAATCGCAGTGAAGTTAATCAATTTATAAGTGATGTTATTACTCAGACCGAAGGTATTATTACTAGATGCAAAGCACAAAATAAGGAAATAGAGAAATTAAAGGCAGAACTTGAACATTATAAAATGTTGGAAGATACTTTGAAAGTGGCGATTATTAAAGCAGAAGAGACTGGTGACAATATAAAGAGAATGGCTCGAGAAGAGAGTGAACTTATTGTTACTGATGCTAAACATAATGCTAGTAGAATTGTTAATGAAGCGCTACTTAAGGCTGAGAAAATTGAAAATAACGCAGAGATTCTAGAGAAAAACATGAAGATATTTAAAAGAAAATTAAAATTGATTATGGAACAACAAATGGCTGTTGTAGAAGAAATAGAAGTTTTAGAACTAGATCCTCGTTGATCTAGTTTTTTGTTTAAGGAGGAATAATATGAGATTAGGATTTACAAATAATGGTTTTAGAAAATTGTGTGCTGTTGTATTAGTAGGAACTATTGCTGGGGGAGTAACATATGGACAAGTTGTTTCTGGAAAGTGTCAAAGTAATAACGAATTTTTAAAAGGATACTATTATGATGAAGATGTTAAAAAGAATAGAGAAGACTTATTAGGCAGTATTACAAGTAATGGAAAGAAGAAAGTAAAAACTTTTGGTAAAAGAGAAGTTATTCCAAAGACAATTATAAAATAATTGTCTTTTTTTGACTAATTTTAATAAATAATGTATAATATAGGCACTTTTAGGGGGAATAGTTATGTCAACATATGTTGATTATTATGAAAAGTTAGATAATTGGTATGAATCTTTTTCTTGTGATAGAGAACTTGAAATGGATGATGCTAAAGCTTTGGTTAAAGAGATTCAAAGTACTGAGTCTTTAAAGAAAAAGAAATTATTACAGGAAAAGTTATTGGTTGGTACTATTGGTCAAGTTTATAAATGTATTAAAAATAATGGTTTACTTGCATTATGTGAAACTGGTTATTTTGAATTTGATGATTTAGTTAGTACTATGGCTATGACTTGGGTAGAAGATTTAGAAGATAAAATAAAAGATGCTGGAAGATATTCGTCATTATTTAATAGTGAATATTTTTTAGATGTTGCAAATAGATTAGGTATTACTCAAGTACCTGAATTACTTGGAATTAAACCTGCTTTATATTTTTCTGCATTAGGTATTTATTTTAGAGAAAGAAATTTATATGATGGGAAAGTTGCAGAAATGCCTAGTGTTTTTGTATCATCTTTTTCTACTAGTAAGAGTAGAGATGAATATTTAGAATCTGTTGCATTTATAGATAGTGCTTATTCTAGATATAGAATTTATGGAGATGTTTATTCAAAAAACACTTCAGCGTGTGGTCTACTTGGAATGGCTTTTGTTGGTATAGAAGTTTTTGAAAATATAAAGGATATTCCTAAAGAAAATAGTTTTATTGATGGTTTAGTAGATAGTATTGATATTAAAGATGCGGTTTTTGGAAGTAAACTAAGTGAACAACATAAGAAAGCTCTTTATTATAAGTATGGTTTTGATGGAGCAGAAGAAAGAACAATAGATGATGTTGCGGAATGTTTAGGAGTAAATCATGAGAAATCTAGAAATCTTACTGCTAAAGCATTAAGAGATCTTAGAAAAGAAGGTAAAGTATTACAATTATATGTAAAATAACATATTGTAAAAAAATAATGTTTGTGTTATATTAGTTTGGAAAGCAAGTGCGAAAGACGTAATATTAATGGATTAGTAGAGAGCTTGTGGCTAGGTGAAAACAAGTATGAAGTTATTATTAAGATCACTTTCAAGTGCGATTTATGGATAAGATAAATACGGTGACGCGTTATAGTGATTAAGTTAGAAACAAAATTATTGTTTTTATAAATTAAGGTGGTACCACGAACTATTCGTCCTTATTGGATGAATAGTTTTTTTATTTTAAAAAGGAGGGATTATTATGAAATTTGAAAAATTAACACAAGGAACAAATGAAGAAATTGAAAAGAAATACATTGAGTATTGGGATAAGATTGATATTTTAAAAAGAAGTATTGATACAAGAGAAGAAAATAATAAGTTTGTTTTCTATGATGGACCTGCTACTGCTAATGGGCATCCTGGTCTTCATCACATGCTTTCAAAATTTTTAAAAGATACTTTTTGTAAGTATAAAACTATGCAAGGGTATCAAGTATATCGTAAAGTAGGTTGGGATACACATGGTTTACCAGTTGAATTACAAGTTGAAAAAGAATTAGGTTTTTCTGGTAAGGGTGATATCGAAAAATATGGTATTGAAGAATTTAATCAAAAATGTCGTGAAAATGTTTGGAAAAATGAAAAATCATTTTCTGATTTAACTAAAAAGATGGGACAATTTATTGATTTAGATAATCCATATGTTACTTATAATAACGATTATATTGAAACTGAATGGTGGATTTTAAAGAAATTCTTTGATGAAGGTCTATTCTATGAAGGAAGTAAGATTTTACCATATTGTCCTAGATGTGGGACAGGACTTGCTTCACATGAAGTTGCTCAAGGATATAAAGAAGTTTCTGTTAACACTGTATATGTTCCATTTAAAGTTAAAGAACAAGAAAATACTTATTTCTTAGTATGGACAACTACACCTTGGACATTATGTGCAAACGTTGCATTATGTGTTAATCCAGATGAAGTTTATGTTAAATGTCTATCTAAAGGATATAACTTTATTGTTGCTAAAGCTTTAGCTGATAAAGTATTAGGTGAAGGTTATGAAGTAGTAGAAGAATATAAAGGTAAAGATTTAGAATATGTTGAATATGAACAATTATTACCATTCTTCGAAGTTAATAAGAAGGCTTTCTTTGTAACATGTGATAACTATGTTACTATGAGTGATGGTACTGGTATCGTACATATTGCTCCTGCATTTGGTGCTGATGATGCCTTAGTTGGAAAGAACTATGGTTTACCATATTTAAATCCAGTAGGAGAAGATGGATGCTATTTAGATGGACCATGGAAGGGAAGACTTGTAATTGATTCTGAACTTGAAGTAGATATTATTAAATATTTAGCTAGTGAAGATAAATTATTTAAGAAACAAAAAATGGTACATGATTATCCACATTGTTGGAGATGTGGTACTCCATTAATTTATTATTCAAAACCATCATTCTATTTAGAAGTTACTAAGATTCAAGATAAGATTATTGAAGCTAATAAGAAAGTAAATTGGTATCCAGCTTATGTTGGGGAAAAGAGATTTGCTAACTGGTTAGAAAATATGAATGATTGGGCTATTTCACGTAGTCGTTATTGGGGAACACCACTTCCATTATGGAGATGTGAATGTGGTCATGATATGATGGTTGGTTCAAGAAAAGAATTAGTAGATCTTGCTATTGAAAAGATTGATGAGTCAATTGATTTACATAGACCATATGTTGATGATGTTCATATTAAATGTCCAAAATGTGGTAAGACAATGAGTCGTGTTAGTGATGTTATTGACTGTTGGTTTGACTCTGGTTCAATGCCATTTGCGCAATATCATTATCCATTTGAAAATGAAGATTTCTTTGAAAAACAATTCCCTGCAGATTTTATCTGTGAAGGAGTAGATCAAACTCGTGGTTGGTTCTATGTATTACTTGTAATTTCTACATTCTTAAAAGGATGCAGTCCATATAAAAATGTTTTGGTAAATGACTTAATCCAAGATGCAGAAGGTAAGAAGATGAGTAAATCTCGTGGTAATATCGTTGAACCATTTACTACAATGCAAAAGTATGGAGCAGATACAGTTAGATTCTATTTACCATATGTGTCACCAGTATGGACTCCGCTTAAGTTTGATGAAGAAGGATTAAAAGAAATTTATTCAAAATATATTTCAACATTTAAGAATGCATACTCATTCTTTGAAATGTATGCTAATGCTGATAATATTGATCCTAGAGAATATGATATTCCAGTAGAAAATAGAGATTTAATTGATAGATGGTTATTATCTAAATTAAATAGATTAGTTAAGAATGTTAATGAAGCATATCAAGAATATGATTTAAATAAAGTTGCTAGATTAGTAGTTCCATTCTTAAATGATGATTTATCTAATTGGTATATTAGAAGTAACAGAAGAAGATTCTGGGATAGTGAATTATCTGAAAGTAAGAAAGCAGTATATTTAACTACATATGAAGTATTAGTTACATTATGTAAGTTATGTGCTCCTTTAACACCATTCCTAACAGAAGAAATTTATAGAAATTTAACTGGAGAAGAATCAGTTCACTTAGCTAGTTTCCCAGTAGAAAATACAGATTTAATTAATGAAACTGTTGAAGAAAGAATGGATTTAGTTAGAGATGTATGTTCACTTGGTAGATTTGCAAGAGAAGAAGTTAATATTAAAGTAAGACAACCAATTCAAAGTTTAATCCTACCTAAGAGTGATGAAATGATTATTGGAGATTTACTTCCAGTAATTACTGAAGAATTAAATGTTAAAGAAGTTATGTTTAAAGATGATATGACTGAATACTTAGAATATATTGTTAAACCTAATTTTAAAGTATTAGGTAAAGCTCTTGGTGCTAAAATTAAAGAACTTCAAGGTTTACTTCAAAATGCAACTACTGAACAAGTTCAAAAGATTAATAATGGTGGATGGATGGTATCTCTTGGAGGAGATGATTTCACTATTACTGAAGAAATGGTTATTACAGAAGTTAAACAAAAAGAAGGTTATGCTTCAGCAAGTAATAATAGAACTTGTGTAGTACTTGAAACTGAACTTACTGAAGAATTAATTTTAGAAGGACTTGCTCGTGAATTTGTACGTAAGGTTCAAAGTTTAAGAAAAGATGCTGACTTTGTAATTACAGATCATATTAAAGTTTACTATAATGGTACTGAAAAGATTGATAAGATGTTAGAATCTTGGAAAGACTATGTTATGGGTGAAGTTCTTGGAGAAGAATTAATTAAAGATGAATCACTAGAAGATTATAGTGAAATGAATGATGAAAAAGCTGCTATTAAAGTAGAAAGAGTATAAGAAAAAGGACTAAGATTTAGTCCTTTTTTGTTCGATTGACAAATTGTAAATATTTGGTATACACTGAACTTAGGGGATACCTAACTGTTGAGTGCTTGCCTAACTTCATAATGAAGGGAGGCGATAATATGAGAAAGAAAGATTTGTTAATTACATCTCTTATCCTTATTATATTTTCACTTATTGCCTTGTTATTTGTACGATAATAAGAATAAGAAAAAGCACTCAATCTAACGATTAAGTGCTACCACATTGTGGGCAAGTACTCAACGTGTGAAAGTTAAGTATTCCCTTTTTTATTGTATTCAAGTTTCCTTGACATATTCATTGTAACATAAATGTCTTGTTTTTACAATATTTAGTATATTGTGATAAAATTATTATAGGTGATAATAGATGGAATATAGATATAAGAAGAATCAAATATTTAGAAAAAAATTAAATGCTCCTAAGTATATTATAAATAAAGTTTATAATTGTAACTTATCATTTTCTGAGATGATAGAATATAAGTTAGATGATAAGATTCCTTCAGAATGTCTTTTAGTTAGTGATAGAAAACTTGTACAAAGATTTGGCCTTGAAAGATGTAAAGATTTAGACTGGGAATTGATAAATGGTAGAATTAGAAGTGATATTAGTATTAGAGATATACTTATGTCTATTGATCCAGAAGTTGAAGATATTAATGAAACTTTATATGAACTTGTTAAAGATAAAATAAGACCTAGTAACTATTCACCTAAAATGAAAGAAAAATATAGTGATAGATTTTTTGATATGTCTAAAGAAGAAGTTCCTGATGCTTTTTCACATTTAGCATTTAAATTTAATGAGGGTAATTGTTCTTTAGATGAAATGATTAGATGGTTTCCATTATTTGAAAATAAAGATATTAGTTTATGTTTAATGAATGATAAAGAAAATACTTTTGGTTTAACAAGTGATGATGTTAAATCATTTGTTAGTGAATTTGGAATTTTACTTCCTTATATGCTTAAGGACATTGATATTTATACACTTATTGCTGGATATAAGGATTTAGAATCAGAAGAGGATAGAAGATTTTTTATTAAAGTTCATACTGATAGAATATTGAAGAAAACTTATCGTTCTTCTGATGAATCTAGAAGTAAAAATTTGTTAGTACTTCCTGATGATGTTTATGAAGAAATATTTAAATATTCTTCTTTAGAGGATTATTTAACTATATTTAGTCAATATGATGCACCTAAATTACTTAAAGAATTAAAAGAACTTCCAGAAGGATATTTATTTAATATTCCAATTCCTTTTTCTGTTTTATGTAGTTATGATGTTTTGAGTTTTATTGGAACTTTTGGGTTAAAAAATATTATTGATTTTGATAATGAATGTGGTCATTTCTTTACTGCTGATGATTGTCGTATGTTGAAATTAATGAATGATATGTATTTACATTATGCATCAAATGAACATAATCCTAAAAGAAATATATATGATCCAAGAAAAACTATTTATGATGATGAAGGAAGATATGTAGGTAGTTATTATACAAAAGATGGTTTTTATGAAGCTATGAGGAGAATGATTGTATATGGTCCAACTGATTGGAATTATGTAGATAAAGCTCCTGATTATAGAAATATGACTGGTGAATTTAGAATAAGAAATTTTGAGCTGTTTATTGATGATAATGCTCCTGAAGAATTAAAAAAATTATTTTATACAAAGTCATTAACTCCTAAATTGATTATAGAACATCCTGAATATATTCCATATTTAGAAGGAAAAGATTTAAGTTCTTGTTTTATAAATGTAGAATGTTATGTTGAAAATAAACGTGGTATTCAAAATTTTGAAAATATATATTCATTTATAAGTTCTAAGGTAGATTATGAAAAAGCTATGAATTTTATTGTTCAATATAGTGATGTTTTTGATATTATCTTTGCTTGGGAAAATACTGATTATAGACATGGGGTAGTTTTTTTTGAAAGTGATTCTTTAGAAGTAATGGAAGAAAAGATTTGTGATGCTCTTAAGAAGATAATAATTGAAAAAAACTGGGTTTATCCAAAAAATATTCCTAATAAATTAAAAGAAAGATACCCAAATTTATTTTTAAGTGATGATGCCCCAGAGGAATTAAAAGAGGCTTTATATAATAGAACACTTACTACAGAATTTATTTTATCTAATAGTGAATATATTAATTATTTGAGAAATGTTGATATTGAAGTAGTATTTAAAAGTATGAATGTTAGTGTTAATAATGGAAGATTTAATAGTGGAGAAAATCTTATTAGTTTTCTTAAAGGTATTTTTGGTGATGAAACTTTAGATGTAATGCTTTTATATGGAAAGTTTATTGAGAAGACATATGAAACTGATAAACTTAAGAATTTAAGATTTAATATTAATTGTACGAAAGATGAATGTTTAGATGCAATTGATAAAGCAATATATCAAACTATTATTAATGAAAAGATGAAATATGATGATACTATGGCTAGTCATTTTAAGAATAATTATCCAATGTTATTCTTAGATGAAAATGTTTCAGCAGATATTAGAAAGAAGTTTTATAATAGAGAATTTACTTTAAGTGATTTTAATGAAAATCCTAATTTAATTGATATTTTTGGTATGACAAATGTTGTTTGTGGATTTTCTGAAGAATTATCTTGGATGATACCTTTATTTAATAATGAAGAAAATCCTGCATTAGCAAATTATAATAGATTAAAAGCAATTTCTGCATTTTTAAAGATAGAGGATATAGCTTTACAAAAGGCTTTTAAGGAATTTATTTTATCTAGTGATGAAGAGTTAGATATGGAAAAAGTGGAATATGCTGCGGAAGTATTAAAAAGACTTTCAATTTCTAATTCTAGTGAAATATTTACTTTTAGAAAAGAATTAGCAGTTCAAATTTTAAAAGCAGATAATCCTTTAGAAACACTTGGTAAGATTGAAGATTTATTTGTAAGAAGTCATATACCAACTGTAGGTAAGATTTATGCATGTTTTGATATTTTACATCCTGATTTTAGGGGTATTGATTTTACTAGTTCTAAAATGTCTCCAATGTTAAGTAGTACATCTACAAGAGGAAAGAAAATATTAGTATTTTCTGATTTAATTAAAGCGTCATTTGGTTCTAATAATAGATCTGTTAATGCATATTTAGATAATATTGAATTTGGTTCTAATTTATATGATGGTATTAAATCTGGTAAAGTTGATTTTGATAGTTTAAGTAGTGATGATAAAGAAAGATTAGTTATTTTTACTAAACATTTAGCGACGCTTTATAATAATACATTAGATGCAGTTATTAATAATGATATTTTTATATGTAGTGATGATGTTTTAAATGATTTATTGGTATTATCACAAAAGTTATCTGTTGATGGTAATCTAGATTATAATTTAGGTGATAGAGTAGTTAGAATGTTTTGTGGATTTACTGGAATTAGTACTGTAGAAGATGCTAAAAAGTATATTAATAGTAAGAGAGAAAATGCTGATAGAAGAAATAGAATTGCTGCAGAGTCTGATATGGTATTAGAAGAGGGGGATTTTGTAAAAGGAATTGGTGATATTACTTATTTGAGAAATATTTTACAAAATGGTAGTGTCGCAAAAGAATTCTTAGGTGCTAGTGCTAGTAGTGATACAACTCCTTTAGATACAGATTTATCACGAATTATGATTAATGAGGGTAGTGTTTCTGACAAAATTAATTCAACAGCTGCTTCTAATTATGGGCCTATTTGGTTTGTATTAAAAAATGATGATAGATTCGTTACTACAAGAACTACTGAGGGATTAACAGATGCTGATAGGTCTAGAGATAAGTTAGAAGTATTTCATACAGGAACTCTTGGTGGTGGACATTATGGTATTAGAACTGGATTTGCATCTAGTGAAATTAATTATATTGTAATGAATAAGTTTGATCCAAGAGTAGGTCTTGAAATTGCAATGAATGGTTTTTATATACCAGTTGTTAATAATGAAGGAAAAATTATATTTACTCCAGAAGATTTTGATAATTTAAGAGATAAGATGAGTGGTTTATCATATTTTGGAGAAGATGATTATCATTTTTCTTCAGAACTTGTTACTGATGATGTTTTAGAAATTGCTTCACAAATTGAAGAAAGTAATAGAGAAGTTCAAGAAAAAAGAGAAAGAATTAATGCTCTTATAAAAGAGGCTTTAGATGAACTTGGTCTTAAATTAAAAACAGAAATTGATGGAGACTTAAGTGAGGGTTTTGTTGAACTTATTGATACAGGTTCTACTGGTAGAGGTACAAATAAGCCAGGAGATGGAGATTTTGATATGATGATGAGATTAGATAGAACAATTCTTTCTAATCCAAGTAAATTAATTGAACTTAAAAAGATTTTGTTAAAGAAACTAGGTAGAGATAATATGGAAGGTGTTATTGGTACTGGTGACTTTAGACTGAAGGATGTTGCGTTAGATGAAGATACTTTAGTTGATATAGATATTACATTTACTGAGAAAACTGATAAGGTATTATATTCTACTGATATGGCTTTACAAGATAGACTTGAAACTATAAGAGAACAAGATCCTGAAAAGTATAATCTTGTTGTTGCAAATATATTGCTTGCTAAGCAAGTCTTAAAGGATGCCGGAGTTTACAAACCTAATAGAGGTGAAAATCCACAAGGTGGATTAGGTGGAGTAGGTGTTGAAAATTGGATTTTACAAAATGGTGGTTCATTTATTGAAGCTGCTAGAAGTTTTGTAGAAACTGCTCAAGGTAAAAGTTTTGATGAGTTTAAAGAAAGTTATCAGGTTTGGGACTTTGGAGATAACCATTTAGCAGAAAGAAGAAATCAGTATGCACATGATAATTTTATTACTAGTAATATGAGTGAAGATGGATTTCATAAGATGTGTGAAGTATTATCTGGTTATTTAAAGAAAGTAGATAAAACTAATGTAGATACTGATACTAAGAAAGTATAATAAAAAGGACTAGATTTAGTCCTTTTTGTTCGATTGATAAAATGTGAATTTTTGTTATACATTGGAAGTAGGAATACTTAATTGTTGAGTGCTCAACGCGGAAATGTTAAGTATTCCCTTTTTTTATTATATTCAAGTTTCCTTGACATATTCGTTGTAACATAAAATGGTTATTTTGACAATGTTAGTTATTATTATGATAAAATAGAATATAGGAGTGATTAATATGATAGGACAATATAATTTATTTGATTTATTAAAAAAATATGGAATTGATCATAATAACATACTTTTAGATAAGAAAGATATTTTGGTTAATAGAGCTGAATATAATACTATTGAATATGTTTTATCATTTTTAAGAACTGAACTTAGTATAAGTAGTAAAAATATTGAAAAGTGTCCTAGTATTTTATATTGTGGTGTAGATAATATTAGAGATAATTATATGTATTTAGAAAGTATGAAATTTCCTGTACTACGTATTAATAATTGTTTACATGTTTTAGGTACTGATTGTAGTCAATTAAAAGAGACTTATGAATATGTTTTAGATAAGTATGGGGAAGATGCTATATATGATTTACCTAGTATTTTAAGACTTTCTGTTGAAAGAATTAGACAAGTTGAAAGTGTATGTGAAGGTAAACTTTCACCTTATGGTATTTTATCGGTTTGTGTTAATGCTACTTTAATTGGTGAAGAAGATGAAAGAAGTAATTTTGTAAGAAGTAGAGATGAATTAAGAGATGCTATTAATGTATGTGATAAATATGGAATAAGATATCAAGATGGTGGAATGTTATTTAGAAATATTGCTTCTGATATTGAAAATGTTGCTTTAACTTGTATGGAACTTGGAATTAATTATCAAGATGGTGGATTAGTATTTTCTGCAACTCCAACAACTATTAGAAATATAGTAGAAGTATGTAAAAAGTATGGTGTTGATTATAAAAATGGTGGGGTAATGTTTTTAAGAACTTCACAAGAAGTAGAAGATATTATTAAAACTTGTATTGAATGTGGCATTTCATATGAAAGTGGTACTGTATTTGAAACAAGTGCTTCTAATATTAGGGATGTTGTTGAAGTTTGTAAGAAATATAATATTAAATATCAAAATGGTGGAATGATTTTTAGACATAAAGCTAGTGATGTTTTAGAAGTTGCATTAATTTGTCAAGAATATGGAATTAGTTATCAAGATGGAGGCGCTATTTTTAGAAGAACTCCAGATGAAATTAAAGAAATTGTTAAGATATGTAAGAAATATAATATTGATTATAAAAATGGTGGAACTGTTTTTGGAAGAACTCCTGATTCAGTTGAAAGAATTGCAGAAGTATGTCAGGAACTTGGAATTAGATACCAAGATGGAGGTTCTATATTTAGAAGGAAATTCTATGAAATTAGAAAGATTGTAGATGTATGTAAAAAGTATGGTGTTAAGTATTCTAATGGAGGAGATTTATTTAGAAAACATGCAGAAGAAGTTGAAAAGATAATTTTAGCGTGTCGTGAACTTGGAATTGACTGTAGTGAAGGTGGAAGTGTTTTTGTAAGAGATGCATCTGAATTAAGAGAAACAGTAGAAGTTTGTAAAAAATATGGAATTGATTATACGAAGAGTAGTGTTATTTTTTATAGAAGTTCAGAAGAAGTAGAAAGAATAGTAGAAGTATGTCAAAAGTATGGAATTGATTATAAGAAGAGTACTATGGTATTTGGTAGACTTGCTGATGAAGTGGAAAAAATAGTATTAGTTTGCGAAGAATTTGGTATTTCTTATAAAGATGGTGGAACTATATTTTCTAGATGTAGTGATGATATTAGAAAGACTGCAGAAATTTGTATAAAGCATGGAATTGATTATAAAAAAGGTGGAAATATCTTTAAGAGAAATCCTGATGAAATTGAAAAAATAGTTGAATTGTGTAAAAGTCATGGCATTAAGTATAAGAGCGGTGGAACTATATTTGCTCAAAGTGCAGAAGAAACAGAAAAGATAATTAATGTATGTGAAAAATATGGAGTAACATATAAACGTGGTGGAACTGTATTTAATAAGACAGCAAGTGAAATAGAACAAATTATACTTTATTGTGAAGAAAATAATATTCCTTATAAAAATGGAGGTACAGCATTTACAAGATCACTTTCTGAATTAAAGAGAACAGTAGATAAGTGTTTAGAATATGGAATAGACTATACAAAAGGTGGAGTAGTACTTGAGAAGAGTGCGGAAGATATAGAAAAAACTGCTTTACTTTGTGAGAAGTATGGAATTAAATATAAAGATGGTGGTTCTGTATTTTTAGCGGTTACTGATACTTTGGAAGATGTTGTTAAAGTTTGTCAAAAGTATGGAATTAATTATCAAAAAGGTGGTACTATTTTTCAATGTAAGCCAAATGATATAGAAGAAATAGTTGGTATTTGTAAAGAACATAATATTCCTTATGAAAATGGAGGAAATGTTTTCTTTAAAAAGCCTGATGAGGTAAGAAAAGTAATTGAAGTATGTCAAAAACATAATATACCTTATCAAAAAGGTGGTTCTATATTTAGAAAAAATGCTGATGAAATAGAAAGTATAGTAGAGATTTGTGAAAAACATGGTGTTGATTATAGAGAATCAAATTCAGTATTTCAAAATAAACCGGAAGTTACAGAAGAAATTATTGAAATTTGTAAGGATAATGGTATCGAATGTAAAGGAACAGTATTTTCGTCTAATCCAAGAAAACTTACTGAAAGTATTAACTATGTAAGAGAAAATTATGGAGAGGGAATGGTACAAAGATTAATAATTGTACAAAATCCTGATAGATTAAAACAAGTACTTCCATATTTTGAAGAACATGGATATTTAGAAGGATTGCTAAAAGGTACTTTAGTTCTTTCACTTACTTTAGAGGAGTTTAAGGAAAGAGAAAGAATTCTTCAAAGTAGGGGTGAAGAAGTACTTATTGATGGTAAATTTAATCCAATATTTGGTCTTGATAGAAAAAGATATAATAAGAAGTTTACTGAAGAAATAAAAACAGTAAAGGCAAGTAGTAAATAAAGAAACTAATTTTAGTTTCTTTATTTTTATTTTTTTATAATAGTGTTATAATAGTAATTAGATAATAGTAATAGGAGGATAAGTATGAATAAGAAAAATATATTTTCAGTAGTTATTTTATTTTTAATTCTTTCTATTACTGTAGGATTTTCTGCATTCGCATCAGAAATGTCTATTGGTAAGATTGTTGCGGATGTTAGAGTTAAGAAAGATATAAGGATTACTGATGCTACTGTAACAGATGGTAAGTGGTATAATTTAGATGCCTTTAATTATGATACTGATTCGATTTTATTTGGAGAAGTTTTTTATGAATTAGATGATTTCGTTTCTGTAAATTTTGAGGTTACGAACTTTGGTAATGTAGAAATGGGTATATATGATATTGAAGCATCTGAAGGAATTCGCTATGAAATTACAGGTTATGAACTCAAAGATAAATTGTGCGATAATGATAACAATTGTAATTTAGGTTCAAAGAAAATTATGAATTTAAAGATATATCCAACAGGAGATGCAGGATTATATTCGAATATTAGTGTTAATTTTGATTTTAGAGAAATGCATACAATTACTTATGAAGGAATTACTAATAATTCTTATCCAACAGAAATTATTAGTGGTAGTAATTTAAATGTTGACTTTACTGGTGATATTCCAGAAAATCTAATAATTTATAAAGATGGTACAGATGTAGATTCTTCAAAATATACTTATTCAAATAATACATTAACTTTTAATAATGTTAGCGGAGATTTAGTTATTAAAAGTGCTAAAAATTTATTTAATATTATTAAACTTAAAACTAATGGTGTTGATACAAATATAGATTTTGGAGTAGCTTCTTCTGAAACAAATGGTGATGGAGTTAATACTATTAGTGGTACAGAAAGTAATCAATATCCGGTTTATTATTATAGAGGTGCGGTAACAAACAATAATGTTAAGTTTGCTAACTTCTGTTGGAAGATGGTAAGAACTACTGAAACTGGAGGAATCAAACTAATTTATAATGGAGTACCAGCAGAAGATGGTTCTTGTAATAATACAGGTACTGCAAGTCAAATAGGAGCAAGTGCATTTAATTCTACATATACATCACCAGCATATGTAGGATATATGTATGGAACTGTTTATACAGCAACATCCAAAACATTAACAGAACAAACAGATACATATCTTTATGGTAATGATGTTAGTTGGGATGGAACAAACTATATATTAACTGGAGATACAATGAGTAGTTCTAGTTGGAAAACAGATTATAAAACTTTAGCAACAAAATATCATTATACATGTTTTAATACAACAGGTACCTGTACAGAGGTGTATTATATTAATTATTTTGGAAATGCTTCTAATGCATACTACTTAACATTAACAGAAGGAAAAAATATAGAAAAAGCAAAAGAAGAAATGTTTACAAATACAACAGATTCAAAAATAAAAACAACAATAGATAATTGGTATAAAGCAAATATGACATCATATACAAATAAATTAGAAGATACTGTATGGTGTAATGATAGAACACTAACTAGTGGACCTTTATTAAGTAAAGATACTAATAGTACAGGTTCATCATTATTTGCAGCATATGGAAGAAATATGAGCACATTTAAACCATCTATTTCGTGTACAAATACAAGAGATAGTTTTACAGTTGATAGTTCAAATGGAAATGGAAAACTAACATATCCAATTGGATTATTAACAGCAGATGAATATACATTAGCAGGAAGCGGGTACAAAGGTTATAGTACAGATGCTTATTTACATACGGGGAAATATCAGTGGTCTTTGTCGCCGTATTACTTCTACGGCACTTACGCTTACGAGTTCAATCTGACTTCCTCTGGCTATTTGAACTACTACTACGTCTATACTTCGCGCGGCGTTCGTCCGTCAGTTTCACTTAAACCTGGAACGTACGCGACTGGGGGAGATGGCAGTACTGTAAGTCCTTATATAGTTGAATAAAACTAGTTAGTAAAATAACTAGTTTTTTGTTTGTGATTGTAGTAAAATGGATAATAGGAGGGATAAGCAATGATCAGTAAACATGGTTTAGAAGATTTACTTAAAAAGTATGATGTTAATGCTCAAAGTATACTTGATTTTAAACGCGGTCGTATACTTGCTTTTGGTGATTATGAAAAAATTGATTATGCACTAAATTATTTGATCATTGACTTAGAACTTAGACCTAGAAGAATTGAAAAATGTCCAAGTATTTTATACTTTGGTGTTAATCATTTAAAAGAAAATTATGATTTTTTATGTAGTAAGGGATTTAATGTTTTAAAACTTAATGATTGTTTACATGTTTTAAGTTGTGAACCTGAAGTTTTAAAAGATACTTATGATTATGTTAATAAATGGTATGGGGAAGAATTAGTTCATTATATGACTAGTGTTTTAAGTGTACCTGTTTCAGTAATTAATAGAATAGAAGAAGTAAGTGGTGGTAGACTTAGTAAGAAAGGTATTTTATCTATTGCTGGTACTAAGACTGCAGCAGCTGAAAATTTAAAAAGAGAGTTTGTTGGAGATGTTTCTGATATTTCTAAAGTTATAGATTTATGTATTCAATATGGTATTCCATATGAGGATGGTGGAAGTGTATTTGATAGAACTTCTAGTGAAATTAAAGCTATTATTCTTACGTGTGAAGAACATGGTATTGATTATACAAAGGGTGGAAATATTTTTAAGAGAACTCCATTTGAAATAAAAGAAAATATTTTAATTTGTAAAAAGTATGGCATTGATTATAAAGATGGTGGGATGTTATTTAGAAGAAATGCTATGGAATTAGAAAAGATAATTGAATTATGTGAAAAATATAATATTGATTATAGAAAGAATAAAACTATATTCCAGTGTGACCCAGATGATGCTGAAGAAATAATTAAAATATGTATAGATAATGGAATTGATTATACTGGTGCATCTATTTATCAAAATAATCCAGATAGTTTAAGAGATGTAATTGATGTTTGTCGTAAATATAATATTAATATTGATAAAGCTAGTTTAGTTTTCTTGCATGATGATTCAGAAATTGAAAAGATAGTAGAAGTTTGTTTAAAATATGGAATTAGATATCAAGATGGTGGTTCTATATTTAGACAAAAAGCTAGTGAGGTTGAAAAACTTGCTATATTATGTAGGCATTATGATATACCATATAAAGATGGTGGAATGATTTTTAATAAGAATGCTGATGAATTAGGAGAATTTGTTGAAGTTTGTACTAGACTTGGTATTGATTATAAAAAAGGGAAATCAGTTTATTATAGAAAAACAAGTGAATTAGAAGAAATTGCGAATATATGTATAGAAAATGGTATTAAGTATAAAGATGGAAGTACTGTCTTTGTTAAGAGTCCAGATGAAGTTAGAAGTATAGTAGAGGTGTGTAAAAAATATAATATTCCATATAAAGATGGCGGAAATGTTTTCCATGGAACGGCAAGTGAAATAGAAAGAATTGTTGAAGTTTGTTTAGAATATGGTGTTGATTATAAGAAGAGTACTACTGTATTTTGTAATAGTTCTGAAAACATTAAAGGAATATGTGAGTTCTGTGAGACAGAAGGTATTAATTATAAAAAAGGCGGAACTTTATTTAGAAAAAGTTGTGATGATGTTAAAGAAATTGTTAGTGTTTGTAAGGAATTAGGAATTAAATATAAAGATGGTGGAACTGTGTTCCAAAGATTTGCTAATGAGATAAGAGGACTTGCTGAAGTATGTGATAAATATGGTATTAGTTATAAAAATGGTGGAGTTATTTATACTAAGAAGGCAAATGAAATAGAAGATATTGTTAAAGTGTGTGAACACTATGGAATTAAATATAAAGATGGTGGTACTATTTTTGAAAGTACTTCTGAAAGAATAAGTGAAGTATGTGAAGTTTGTAAGAAACTTGGTATTGATTATTCTAAAGGTGGTCTTTTATTTACAAAAAGTGCTAGTGAAATTGAGGAAATCGTTGAAATATGTAGAGAATATAATATACCTTATGAAGATGCTGGAGGGGTATTTAAAAGTAAACCCGAAAGATTACGTGAAATTGCAAAAATTTGTAATGAAGCTGGTGTTGAGGTTAAAGGCGCTATTTTCTTTACTAATCCAGATAACTTAAGAGAAAGTATTAATTATGTAAGAGATAGCTTTGGAGATAGTTTTGTAAATAGAATGATTGTATATCAGAGTGTTGATAGATTAAAAGAAGTATTACCTTATTTAGAAAGTAATGGATATCTTGAAGGATTACTTGGTAAATCTACTACAATACTTTCTTTAACATTAGATGAAATTAAGTTAAGAGAAGAAGTTATTAGACGTAGTGGCGAAGATGTTTTAGTAAATGGAAACTTTAATTCTAAGTTTGGTCAAACAAGAAAAGTTTTTTTAGAAAAACATAGTGAAATTATTAGTAAAATAAATAATGGTATTAGTACTGGAAGTAATCATAAATAACTTTGTAAAGAGTATGTTTCATACTCTTTTTTTGTTTGTTATATTAGTGCTTTTATAGTAAAATATTATTAGAGTAAATAAGTAGGTGATATTAATGATACAAGAATATACATTACTTTCAGTATTGGATGAGTATGGCATTAATTTAGAAAATATACCTAGTATTAAACAAAATAGAATTTTAAGTTATGCAGAGTATAGTGACATGGCTGGTGTATTAGAATTTCTTGTTAATGAGAAAGGTATTCTTCCTAAAAATATTGAAAAATGTCCTAGTGTTTTATATTTAAATCCTAGAGATGTAAAAAGTAATTATGATTTTTTAAGTAGAACACCTTTATATCAAACTAATATTGATAGTTGTCTACATATTTTAAATTGTAAACCTGAACGTTTAGAAGAAACTTATAATTATGTTATGAGTAATTATGGTATTGATTTAATTAATATTAATACATCTATTCTTAGAGTAACTATTTCTAGAATTCAAGATGTAGAAAATTTAATGAAGGATAAATTTTCTAAAAGAGATATTTTAAATGTTGCGACTACTTCAGTTGGACTTGATACTTTAGAAAAAATAATTGAAGTGTGTAGTATAAATAAAATTGATATATCGACTATTGTGTTTAGAAGTGATCCAGAAGAATTAGTTGATGTTGTTAGAACATGTGAAAAGTATAATATTGAACTTGATAGTAATGCATTTTTATGTAATGCTTTTGAAATTGAACAAATAGCTAAACTGTGTAATAGATATAATGTTCCTATTTGTAATAGTATGTTTCAAAGAAAGACATATGATGTTGAAAAGATTATTCAAACATGTCAAGAACTTAATGTTGAAGTAACTGGAAGTTTATTTGTTAGAACAGCGGATGAAATTAAAGCAGTTGTTCAAAAATGTAGAGAATTAGGAATTGAAGTTACAGGTAGTACTTTTCATAGAACAGCAGAGGAACTTGATGATTTAAAAGCAGTATGTGATGAGTTTGGTATTAATTTATCTGGAACTGTATTTCATAGAACAGCTGATGAAATTAGAGATGTATTTAGAATTTGTAATGAATATAATATTGAAGTTACTAATAGTATGTTTCAAAAGACTAGTGAAGAATTTCATGATATTGTTAATACTGCTAGAGAATTAAATATTCCAATAAGTGCTTCATTATTTTCAAAGTCTGCAAGTGATATAAAGATAATTATGAGAAAAGCATTAGAACTTGGAATTGAAATTACACCTAGTACTTTCTATGTAGATGCAGATGACTTTGAAAATGTTGTTAATGTATGTCAAAAGTATGGTTTAAAACCAGAAGGAATGGTATTTAAAAGAAGTTCTTTAGAAATAGAAGAAATGGCTGAATTTGCTATTAAGAATAATGTTGAACTTAAAGCTTCGATGTTTCAAAGAACTCCGAAGGATTTTAAAGAAATTATTACTTTTTGTAAGGATAGAGGAGTTAAGATTATTCCTTCAATGTTTGCAAGACACAAAGAAGAAATTGAAGAGATTATAGATATATGTATAGAAAATAAATTAGAAGTACAGGCTAGTATTTTCTATAGAAATGCTAAAGAAGTTAAATCTATGATTGATTTATGTAATGAAAAAGGTATTCCTATTAGTATTGGCTTTTTTATGAAACCTTATGAAGAAGGAAAGAAGATAATTGAATTTTGTTTAGAAAATGGAGTTACTCCGACAGGAACTATGTTCACTAAAGGGGTAGATGAAGTTAAAAAAATTGTTACTAAGTGTAGAGAATTAGGTATTGATGCTAGTGGAACAATTTTTTTAAGAACCGCAGATGAGATTGATGAAATTTCTAAGATATGTGAAGAATTTGGTATTAAGACTAATGGATGTGTATTTGGACGTAGACCAAGTGAGATAAGAGAGATTGCTGTTATTTGTCAAGAAATGGGTATTGAGATAACTGGTAGTGTATTTAAGAGAAGTCCAGAAGAATTTAAGGAAATTCTTGGAATATGCAGTGAATATGGTATTAGTTATAGTCCTAGTATTTTAAAGAAAGATTCATCATCTTTAAGAGAAAGCATTGGATATGTACAAGAAAATTATGGCGATAGTTTCTTATTACCATTAATTGTTAGTAAGGGTAAAAAACATTTAGTAAAAGTATTACCTTATCTTGATGAAAAAGGATGTTTAGATGTTGTTAAAGATAGTGCAAGTATTTTATCTTTAAAGTTTGAGGAAATAATTGAGAGAGAAAAATTTATTGAATCAGTAGGAGAACAAATTGTTGTAGATGGAAGATTTAATTCGATTTATGGATTAAGTAGAAATAGATATGAAGAAAAGAAAAAGACGTATAACAATGTCTCAGGAGTAAAAAAGTAGGAGGATATTATGAATATAGATTTTGGTAAAATTAGAGAAATATATGGAGAAGATGCACTAGTTGCATGTAATGATAATTTAGATGATTTAGTTAAAAATATTAATTATTTAATAAAATTAGGTTTTGAAGATTATGAAGATATCATTGAAAGATTTCCTCTTGCATTTGTCGATGATCATGAAGTGGTTAAAGAGAAGATTGATAAGTTAATTGAAAGACTTGGAGATGATTATATTAATATCTTAGGTGAAGATATGGGACTTTGGGAGGAACTATTATGATACAAGATGTTAAATCTGTATCACAATTATTAGGAAACTATGGTATTGATTATAATGGATTAGATATTGATCAGAGAGAAAACTTAGAATTACAGGGTGATCCTGATAAAATGACTAAGGCTTTAGAGTTTTTGGTTAATATATTAGGTGTTCCAACTAAGAAGATTGAAAAATGTCCTAGTGTTTTGTATTTAAATACTGGAAGTTTAAAACGTAATTATGAAGAACTAATTAGTAAGGGAATTAATAGAGAAAAGATTGTTGGTTGTTTACATATTCTTAGTAGTGAGCCTGGTGTAATTAGTAATACTTATGATTATATTTCTGAACGTTATGGAGTAGAAACATTTAATAAGAATGTTTCTATATTAGGAGTTCCTTTAAGTAGAATTAAGGAAATTGAAGAAAAGTTTGGTAAAAGAATTAGTAAGCAAGCATTACTTAGTGTTTGTATTACTACTTTACGTATTCCAGAGATTAATACTATTTTGAATATTTGTGAGGAGAAAAATATTCCAGTTACTAGTAGTTTCTTCCAAAAAGGTGTTGGAGAAATTAATGAGATTATTAATATTTGTTTAGAAAATAATATTGAGATTACTGGAAGTGTATTTAGAAAGAGTTCATTAGAATTAAAGAAGGTAATTCAAGTATGTCGTGAAAAAGGTATTGAACTTACTGGAAGTGTGTTTTTAAAAGATGCTGAAGAAGTCGGAAAGATTGCTGATACATGTAGAAAACATGGTATTCCAATAACTGGAAGTGTATTTAGAAGAGATGCATCTGAAATTGATAAAATAGTAGAAGTTTGTAATGAATTAGGTATTCCTGTTAGTGGAACTGTTTTATTAAGAGATGCAGAAGAAATTAGAAAAATACATAAAGTATGTAATGAATATGGTATTCCTATTAGTGCTAATGTATTTAAGAAGAGCGCTAGTGAAATTGAAGATATAGCATTAGTATGTAAAAAATACGATATTGTTGTTACAGCTACTTTGTTTAAGAAGAGTGCAAGTAGTTTAGAGAAAAGTTTATCATATGTACGAGATAATTATGGTAAGTCTTATATGATTCCATTAGTAGTAGTTACTGATAGAACTCATTTAGAAAGAGTATTTCCACATTTAGATGAGAAAGGAACATTGACTTCAGTAATTGCATCTCCTGCTATACTTACTTTAAAGTTTGATGAAATACTTGAAAGAGAAAGTTTAATTTCTAGTATTGGAGAAGATGATGTTGTTAATGGTAGATTTAATCCAATATATGGATTAAGTAGAAAAAAATATGATGAAAAGAAGAAATCTGTTAAGAAAAAAGGGGCTGAAAGTAAATGAGAGATCCAGAATTTATTGAATTGAAAAATAAGTTTTTTATTGGGATGGGAATTGTCATTTTATTTGCAATTCCAATTATGATTTTTTTAATAAAGACTTATGGTAATTCTAATGTATTAAATAAGATTAATAAGAAGGATTCATTTACTATATTAGTTGTTTCTAAAGATTGTGATAATTGTAGTATGGTTAATTCTGCTTTAAAAAAGAATGATGTAAAGTATGTTAAACTTAATAGTTCTACTAATAAGAATTATGAAGAGATTATGAAAAAACTTACTATAGAAAATAAAAGTAATGAATTTCCTTTTATTGTTTATGTTGATGAGGGAATTATGAAAGCTAATTTATTCTCTATTGAGAGTGAAAAAGATGTAGCAGAATTTGTTGAGTATCATGGGTTGAATAATTCAAAGTAGTAATTGTATTTTAAATGTATTTAAGATATAATTTTAATAGTATAAGGAGTATGAAATTATGGGTAAACTTGTAGCAATAGTTACTGGTAGTAATCGTGGTATCGGTAAAGCAACAATTGAAGAATTTGCAAAGAATGGTATTAATGTTGTGATTAATTATTGTCATCATGAAGAAGAAGCATTAGAATTTTTAGATTATATTGGTAGTACATATGATGTTGATTGTATGGCTGTTAAATGTGATGTTTCAGTTGAAGATGATGTTGAAAAGATGGTTAATGCAGTAGTTGATCGTTTTGGTACTATAGATATACTTGTTAATAATGCTAGTGTTTGTAGGGATAGTTTGCTCCTTGATAAATCAGTTAAAAATTTTAAAAGAATTTTAGATGTTAATTTAATAGGTACTTATTTATGTAGTAAGTATGTTGGTCGTGTTATGTTAGAAAAGAAGAGTGGTATTATTATTAACATTTCTTCTACTAATGCAATTGATACTTATTATCCAGAAAGTTGTGATTATGACGCTTCTAAAGCGGGAGTTATTTCTCTTACTCATAATTTAGCAAGAGAGTTTGCTCCAAATATTAGAGTTAATTGTATATGTCCTGGATGGGTTAAGACTGATATGAATAAAGATTTATCTATTGAACAAATAAATGAAGAAAGAAGAAATATATTAGTTGGTAGATTTGCTGAAGCAGAGGAGATTGCGAAAGTAATTAATTTCTTAGTTAGTGAAGATGCTAGTTATGTTAATGATTCAATAATCAGGGTTGATGGTGGAAAATACAACGGGTAGGAGAGATAAGATGTATAAAAAGTTAGGAATTAGTGAAGAAGTAGTTGAACTTGTTAATTATTGTGAAGAGGACTGTTTAGAAGAGTTTAAAAAGATTGATGAAACTTGTATGAATAATAGTTTAAAAGTATTAAGTAGTTTTCATGAAAATAGAGTTAATGAGTCACATTTTAATTCGACTACTGGTTATGGATATAATGATATTGGTAGAGACAAAATAGAAGAAGTATTTAGAGATGTACTTGGGGCAGAAGATGCTTTAGTTAGAAATCAATTTGTTTCTGGAAGTCATGCTTTAAATGTTTGTTTCTTTGCATTACTTAGACCTGGAGATTTACTTTTAAGTATATGTGGTAAACCATATGATACATTAGATGAAGTAATTGGGATTAAGGAAAATGCTAGTTCATTAATGAGTTTTGGTGTTAAGTATGACCAAATTGAACTTGTTAATGATGATTTTGATTATGAGAAAATTAGAAATTATATTTCTACTCATAAAGTAAAGGTAGTAGAGATTCAAAGAAGTAAAGGATATTCTACTCGTAAGAGTTTAAGTATTGAAAAATGTGAAAAAGTAATTAAGTTAATTAAAGAAATTGATAGTGGAATTATTGTTATGGTAGATAACTGTTACTGTGAATTTGTAGGTGATATTGAACCTGTTTCTGTTGGAGCTGATATTATGGTTGGTTCTTTAATTAAGAATTTAGGTGGAGGTATTGCTCCTAATGGTGCTTATATTGCTGGACGTCATGATTTAGTAGAACTTTGTGGAGAAAGATTAACTTTACCTGGTGAAGGAAGAGAAGTTGGTCCAACTCTTGGAATTAATAAACAAATACTTCAAGGTATTTATATGGCTCCTAGTGTAGTTGCTGCATCACTTAAAACTGCAGTTTTAACTAGTAGAGTTATGGAAAGATTAGGATTTGAAGTAGAACCTAAATATAATGAAAAACGTGCTGATATAGTTCAAAATATTATATTTAGAGATCCAGATAAATTAATTGAATTTACTAGAGGTATTCAACAAGCATCGGCAATTGATTCTTCAGCGACAGTTGAAGCTAGTGATATGCCTGGTTATCAAGATAAGATAATTATGGCGAGTGGTTCATTTACACAAGGTTCTTCAATAGAACTTTCATGTGATGGACCAATTAGAGAACCCTATATAGCGTATATGCAAGGTTCACTTACATATCCATATGGGAAGTTAGGTTTGATGAAAGCAGTTCAAAGACTGCTTCATAAATAGAAGGAAGGAGTGGAAGTAATGAGTACTTACGGAGATTATGGATCTTATGGTTCATATGGTTCAACTGGATTAGATTCACTTTTTGGGGCAGCAATTGGTTTATTAATTTTTGCTTTAATTATTGGTCTTGTTGCAGTTGTATTTGTAGTCCTAATGCTTATTGGTCAATGGAAATCATTTAAGAAAGCAGGTTATAAAGGATGGGAAGCATTAATTGCTGGACATAGTAATTTTGTTAACTGTACTTTTGCTGGAATTAATCCAATTTGGGTATTATTCTTATTATTTGGTGGAATCTTAAATGCAATTCCATTTATTGGATGGTTAGCTTATTTAGGTATTTTAGGATACTATCAAGTTGTACTTGGAATTAGTACTGCAAAAGCATTTGGTAAAGGTACTGGATTTGGTATTGCTTTAGCAATTCCTGTTTCTGCACCAATCGCTTGGTTTATTCTAGGTGGTAAGAATGTTCAATATATTGGAAAAAATCCATGTAATGATCCTATTATGGGTATTTTTGATAAGAGTGCTAATAACAATCAACAAGCAAATCAAAACCAACAATATAATGGTGGTTTCCAACAACCAATGAATCAACCGATGAATAATCAACCAATGAATAATCAACCACAAGTTAAGTTTTGTACTGGTTGTGGATATAAAGTTACTAATGGTGAGAGATTCTGTCCTGGTTGCGGAAAAGAAATGCTTTAATATAAAAAAGAGAATATTTAAGAATATTCTTTTTTTTTTAACATAAATTATAGTGATAGGAGGAGTCGTATGATAAGTAAACAAAATCTATGGTTTTTAACATTATTTAGTTTAATACTTGTACTTAGTGTATATTACATTACTATGCCTAATGACTTATTAAAAGATGTATCTAAAACAGAAGAAAAAGAAGAAATAAAAACTACAGTAGAGGAAGTAGATTCTTTACTGGCTATGAGAGTTAGCTTAGAAGAAGAAAGGCAAACATCAATTGATGCATTACAAGAACAATTAGTAAGTGATGTATTAGGAACTGAGGAGAAAAATAATATATATGAACAATTAAAATATTTAAATGAAATTCAAAGTAAGGAAGAAAGCATTGAGAAAAATATTAAGAAAGATTTAAATATTAATTGCTTTGTAAAAATTGATAATAATAATGCGAATGTTGTGTGTATTTCTAAGGAACATAATAATAAGTTAGCAAATAATATTATGCGACTTATTCAAGGAGAATATAAAAATAAAATGTTTATTACAGTTAAATTTCAAAAGAATTAAATAGACGTACTAAAAAAGTACGTCTTTTCATATAGTTTTTTAGGTGATTTAGTTTGATAAAGACAAAGGCAATTAGAAAGATTTTTATTACAACAGTTACTATGTTTATTTTATTAACAGTATTTTCTATATCATATATGAGTAATAAAGAAGAGGTTTTAAGAGTTAATGTGGAAGTTAATGATAAGGTACAGGATACTAATGATATATATTTACTTAATAAGAATAATTATTTAGTAAAGTATGAAATTATGTTAGATGGTGATAGTACAAAAGATAAAGTTTTAAAAGTATTAAGTTATTTAATGGATGTTGATAATAGTATTTTTTCTAATGAGTTAAGTGGAACAATTCCTAAAGGTGTTAAGATATTAGATGTTATATGTGGTAATCAACTTGTTACAGTTAATTTTTCTAAGAAGTTATTAGAAGTATCTGGTGATAAAGAAAAGCAAATGATTTCATCTATTGTATATAGTTTAACTGATATTGATAATATTGAAGGAGTAAGTATATTAGTTGAAGGTAAAAAATTAAATAGTTATCCTAATTCTAAGGAAAGTATACCAAATATATTAAATAGAAATATTGGTATTAATAAAGAATATAAAATTAATAGTAGAGATAATATTTCTAGTGTGGTTATTTATTATATGGAGAATATTGATGATGAGTTATATTATGTTCCTGTTACTAAGTATTTAAATGATGATAGAGATAAAATTAAAATAGTAGTAGAAGAGTTAACTACTAGTTATATTTATGAAGAAAACCTAATGAGTTTTTTAAATAGTAAGACAAAGTTAATTGATTATAGAGAAGAAAATAATACTTTGATTTTAAATTTTAATGAGTATTTATTTGATAGTAAGGATAAGGTACTAGAGGAAGTTATTTATTGTTTAGGATATTCTGTTTTTGATAATTATGATGTTTCTATGGTTATGTTTGAGGTTAATGGTAAAGAAGTTGGGTATATTAATAGAAAATAAAAAAGTAAAAAAAGTACTTGAAATGTAAGTACTTTTATTGTATAATTTAACTTGTCAGTTGTGATATGTCTGCGTAGCTCAGCTGGATAGAGCAATCGCCTTCTAAGCGATCGGTCAGGCGTTCGAGTCGCCTCGCGGACACCACTTATGATAATAAAAGCCTTGAATAAAGGCTTTTTTATTTTGATTTTTGACTTATACTTTGATGTTTGTTATAATATGTGAGCGAATTGGGTGATACTATGAAAATAAATGTTAATTATGAATTAATATCAAAAATAGGGGAAGCGAAGATTGGTATTAATGTGCATAGAGTTGGTAAAAAGATGGCTTTTTTAAATGGGGTTATGACTGCAGTTTCTTTTATGATTACTCCAAATGATCCTAAACAAATAGCTGCGCATATTTTGTATTCTTTTTCGTTGATTTCTTTTCAATCTTTAGGATTAGAACTTGCAGGAAGTAGAAGACAAAAAGAAGAAGCTAATGAAAGCTTAAAAGAGTTATCTTGTAAACTTAATGACATTAATGTATCTACTAATAGTAGTTTATTAATGGAAGCTGAATCATATAAAACGAAGTATAAAATTAATTTTAATGATGGTATTATTCCAAAAGTTATTCAAAATAAATATATTATGGTTCCTACTCGTAATGAAGGAGAAGTTTCTTTACTTCAAGAACATATTATTGGGACAAGAGATTATGATTTATCTGTTGGTGAACCAATGAAAGCAAAACAATATAGATTGGCTTTTAATGGTGCTTAGGGATGGTTATACATCTTTTTTTATTTGTGTTATAATTTTATTTAGATGGGAGTGATATAATGGAGTATCCACATTATGCATTTTCTGCAGAATTTGGTAGTTTTGTTGCAGAAGCAAAATATGCGAAAGAATTAGGCAAATATTTATTTTACGATGAAAAGAAAGATATATTTTTAGATAAAGATGGTAATGAGGTAGATATTACTGGTCTTGATATTTTTCCAAGAACAGGAGTATTACAAGCTGATGCATTAATTAATGCAATATATAATCATGGTGGATTTTCTACTTGGGTAAAAATAGATGATGGTGAAAAAGTTATGAGTTGGCCAGATTATATTAAAACAAAAAGAACTAATTTAATTATGTCTGGAAAGGAAATATTAGAAAATCCTGATAAGATAGTTGAATTATTTGGTGAAGGACATGTTTTCTTTAAAACTAAAACTAAAAATTATAGTCAAGTTCTTGATGTAGAAAAATTACTTGAAAGAGAAGGTAATTTTTATAAGACATTAGAAGCTCATAAAGATGATGAGTTTATTTTAAGTGATGTTGTAGATATAATTGAAGATGACTATGGTATGAGAGAATATAGGTGTTATGTTGTTGATGGTAGACCATTAAATATTTCTCGTGTTCATGATTATTTAGTTGGAACAGTGAGTCCTGAATTAGAAGAAAAAGTTCTTGAAATAATGGAGTCTGTAAAAGATACAGATTTTCCAAGAAATTTAGTTATAGATTTATTTGAATATAAGGATAATAATGGAGAAGTATGTTTAGATGTATTAGAATGTAATCCTATTATTGCATCAGGTACTTATTTATATAATAGTATATTTGGTAGAAAGGGACATTTAAATCATATGCCAACTAGTAATAGTATGGATCCATATGATACAATTCCAGATGAGAAGTTAAAGTATGGTCCGGTTGAAATGTATTCTACTGATTCTAAAGTTAAGGGTAGACCAAGTATTTGTTTTGAATTACCTGGAGGATTTGCAGCAGACTTAGTTTCTTTTGCAATGTTTGGTAGTAGTTCTAAAGGTATGTTTATTCATTTTGATACAACAAGTAATATTGATCCAACCAATATTGGTTCTATAGTTGATTTAAGTACTATTGAAAGTGATTCTGATTTAGATAGTGATGATAGTGTTTTTGGAAGAACAAATAATGATGGTGTTGATGAGTTGGTTAAACAATTACTTAAATCTAGAAAAATTTCTAGTGAAAAAGATGCTGAATCAGAATAAAACTTTACATAATAATGTCAAAAAATGACGAAAAATGTCAAAAAAAACGAAAAAATGTAGTGAATATGTTGTTTATAGAAATATTATGTGATACTATTTATTTAGAGGTTGGTTCTAGTACTAAGTTATTTTTCTGTAGGACTAGATCATACTCACGCGCATGATGCCAACCTCTAAAAAAGAGAGAAACGAAAGTTTCTCTTTTTTTTGTTATTTTTTGATAAATAAAAAATGTTATTGCGAATAATTATTGTAGGAGGTGGAAGAAAAAAGACTTATATGAAAATTGTTTTACAAGATGGAAATAAAGATTGTGGTATTTGTTCACTTCTTAGTATTATTAGATTTTATGGTGGAGATGTATCTAAAGAATATTTAAGAGAAATTACGAATACTACAAAGAATGGAGTAAGTGCTTATAAATTAATAGAGGCCTCAAAAAAAATAGGTTTTAGTTCTGAAGGTGTTTGTGGTGACATGACAAATCTAGAAAATAATAACTTACCTTGCATTGCGCATCTTTCAATAAGTAAAACTTATAAACATTTTGTAGTTATTTATAAGATTGATAAAATAAAACAAAATATTTTAATAATGGATCCTCAGAAAGGAAAAAGAACAATGTCTTTTTCTGAATTTAAACTTCATTCTACTAATAATTTTATTTTATTAAAACCTATAAAGAAAATTCCAATAATCGTTAAGAAGAATGTAATTATAAAAAGTATTAAAAATTATTTAAAACAAAATATTAAAATATTCTTTCTATTATTAATATTTATATTATTATATTTTTTGTTTAATATTATCGTTGCATTTCATTTTAAATACCTTCTTGAGTTTTCCATAAATTATAAAGTAGATACTAATATAATTATTATTTCTTTATGTATATTTATAATTTATCTTTATAAAGTTTTATGTGACTTTTTTAAGAATATTTTATTTTTAAAAATAAGTAGTGTACTTGATGAGAAAATAACAATTAAAACATATAAGCAAATTCTTCTACTTCCATATTTATATTATAAGAATAGAACTACTGGAGAAGTTATTACTAGATTAAAAGATCTATCTACTGTGAAAGATTTTATTATAGAAGTATTTTCTGTTGTGATAGATTTTATTAGTTTAATAATATTTTTAGTTTTACTTTTTACTATAAATATAAGAATAACTTTATTAGTTATATTTATTTCTTTGATAATTACATTATTTATGATTATTAGAAATAGAAAGAAAAGAAAGTTATATATAAGTCTTTGTCATGGTGAAGAAAAAGCAAACTCATATTTAATTGAATCGCTAAGTTCAGTAGATACAATTAAGGGTGGACATATTGAGAAAAGACTTTCTGATAAATTTTTAATTATATATAAGAACTTATTAGAAAAAGGTTATTTGTATATGTTTTTTTTAAGTATTAATAAACTTGTTAAAGATAATATTAAAGATATTTTACTTTTAATAGTTTATGGATTAGGTAGTTATTTAGTTATAAATAATAAGATAAGTTTGGGTGATATTTTGTTATATCAGAGTTTCTTACTTTATTTTATAAATAATTTATATTCTATTATTAATATTATTGATGGGTATTATAATTATAAGATTTCTTTAAATAGAGTTGAAGATTTATATACTATTAATGGTGATAATTTTAATGGTTCTTATTACTATTATAATTATATTTTAGATAAAGATATTGTTTTTAATAATTTAAGTTATAAATATAGTAGTAAGGTTATTTTTGATTCTTTAAATTTAACAATTAAGTATGGTGAAAAGATATTATTAATAGGTGAAAGTGGTAGTGGAAAAAGTAGTTTAGTTAAGATTCTTATGAGATATTTAGAGGTGCCTTATGGGATGTGTTCTATAGGTGGTATTGATATTAATCATTATCATTTAGAAAATATTAGAAAAAATATTTCTTATGTTTCAAGTAATGATTTTTTATTTAGTGATACTTTATATAATAATTTAACATTAGGTAAAGAAATAAATGATGATTTAATTAATAAGATATGTAAAATTACTAGAGTTGATGAAATTGTAAATAAAAGAAACGAAACATATAAAATGTTGGTAGAGGAAAATGGATTTAATTTTAGTAGTGGAGAAAGACAAAGAATTATATTATGTAGATATTTACTTAGAAATAGTAATATTTATATTTTTGATGAAGCTTTAGGACAACTTGATATTTATAATGAAAAGAAAATACTTTTTAATATGTTTAAATATTTAAAGAATAAAACTGTTATTGTAATTAGTCATAGAATGTATAATAAAAATTTATTTGATAGAGTTATAAGACTTAGAGATGGTAAGGTTTATGAAGAAAAGATATGAAAATTTTGAGAATATAGTTTTGTTTAGTATTTTAACTTTATTATTAATTTTTATTTCTATTTTTTTTATTAATCAAAAAAGACTTATAACTTATAAGGTTTTTAGTGCAGTATATTATGATAAAAATATAATTTGTTTAGTAGTTTCAAATGATGATGTTAATTTGTTTTTTAAGAATAAAAAGTTATTTATAGATTCAAATAAAATATCTTTTGAGATTGAAAGAATTGATAAAGATATTTTAAAAAGAGAGGGGGATATTTATAGTAGTGTTTATATTAAGGCTAATATCTCTAATATGTATAAGATAAATGATGGGATAGAGGTTTCTATAATGAATAAAAAGATAAATATATTTAATATGTTTAAAATAATATGGGAAGGTGATTAGTATTAAAAAGATAAAAGATGATGAGTTAGATAAATTATCTGGTGGAGGAGTAGAATGGTTTGGTGTTGGACTTGGAATTGTGACACTAGTAGTATTTATTTCAGGAATAATTGAGGGTTATACAAATCCAGGGAGGTGTAGTTAGTGAGTAGAATAGAAGATAGTAATTTAGATGTTATATGTGGAGGAGGAACAACTAATATTACTGGTACTTTACTTAGTGCAGTTAGTGATGTAATTAAAGTTATATTTGATGCAGGACATGCAGTTGGTTCATCTATTAGAAGAATGACTGATAAGAAGTTATGTCCTCTAAAATAAAATCATTGTTGTTTATATTTTTATTTATTTTTAGTATGCCTATAATTAGTTTGATTTTAAAATATAGTTTTTATTTAGGACTATTAATTGGAAAATATTTAAGATTTTTGTAAAAAAAGTATGATTTTTTCAAAAAAAAGTGGAAAAAGTTGTTGAAAAATAAAGAATCTTCTGATATAATTCTTTTTAGTTGAAGCGAAGGGAGGGATAATGATGGCAACTAAAGTAACTGTTAGAGGTAACTTAGATCAAGCTCTAAGAAAGTTTAAACAAAAAGTAGCAAGAGACGGTGTCCCTTCAGAATTCAAAAAAAGAGAAGCTTACGATAAACCAGGAGTAAGAAGAAGACTTGCTAAAAAAGAAGGTATTAAAAATTCTCAAAAGAGAAATCGTGCTAACAATAGAGATTATTAATCTCTATTTTTTTTGACTTTTTTTAGGTTTTGTTGTATAATTAGCACACTAATTGAGGGGTGAGGTTTATGGTAGTTACTCAATTCTGTTCTGATGCAGCAGTTAATAATATTCTTAATTATAGTAAGAGTTTAGTTGACTCAATGAATAGTGGTAAATATTGTTCAAAAGAATTAAAAGAAATTCAATATTTAATTTTTGCGGGAATGGTTTCTTATTATGGATTTGAACATATTGAAGATATACATAAGGCATTTAGAAGTGCTAATTTTATTTATACGGATAGTTCGTTTGAAGAAGTACTTTCTAAACAACAATCTGGTGTTGATGAAAGACTTAAAAGCATGATTAATAAGGGTTATGTTGGAGCATTTGTTAACTATAAGATTAGTTCTGATATATTTGGAAGAATTCATATTGGAAGAGATTTATATGTAGTTAATAATCCAACAGAAGCTCCAGATTATTTTTTAGAAAAGATTATTCATGAAGTGAACCATATAGTTAATGCAGTTAATAATACTATTTGTTTAAAAAATGGAAAGAAAGTTTTAAGAAATGGTCTTTTCCTTATGGGAATTGATGATAAGAATAATTATGGGGAAATAATGGAAGAATCTTATAATGTTTTACAGTCGGCAGAAATAATGGAACATATTTTAGAATTTAGCCAATATGATATTGAAGATGAAGAAATGAGATATGCACTTGATAAAATTAAGTATGCATATGGAAGAAAAAGAGAAGGAATAGGATATGAAGTATCTGTTCCAGTATTTAGAGAACTTTATAATAATCCGCATTTTAATTTAGTAATTAAAAAGAATAGATTATCTGGTGATATTAAAAATGTTAGATTAGATGTTGATAGTAAAATTGGTGAAGGTGGATATAATGCATTTTGTGATGAACTTGATAAAATGCATTATCAAAGAGATGTAGGATATTTGTATCATCATCATTATGATAAAGTTAAAGAATATGTTAAAAAAATGACTGTATAATTTGATTTTTTTAGCATTTTGTGGTATAATTAGCACACTAATTGAGGGGTGAGGTTTATGGTAGTTAGTCAGTTTTGTTCTGATGCAGCTGTAAACAGTTTATTTAGTTATAGTAAAAGTGTAGTAGATCAATTATGTATGAATTATGATAGACCAAAAGAATTAAGAAATATGCAATATTTAATTTTTGCTGGTATGATTTCTTATTATGGTTTTGAACATATTGATGTTATTACTGAAGCATATAGAAAGAATCAATTTATTTATACAAAAGATAGTTTACGTGACTGCTTAGAAAAACTTGGTTGTGTTTCTAGAAGTACATTAGATAATTTATCTGATGATACTATTGCGGTATTTTTAAATGAACACTTTTATAACAATAGTACAAATACTATGTTTACAGAAGGTAAATTGGTTATTTCAGATGATATGAATTATGCA
Organism: Bacilli bacterium; assembly: GCA_017416535.1. Taxonomy (GTDB): domain Bacteria; phylum Bacillota_I; class Bacilli_A; order RF39; family UBA660; genus JAEDES01. The sequence goes on from JAFQCG010000001.1 coordinate 654,471, forward strand.
CCTGATGAATTATTAGAATATGTTACTCATGAGGTTAACCATGCGGTTAACTCTGTAAAAAAAGATATTGTTCCTTTTGGTAAGAAATATAAAACAAGAAAGGGATTAATAATTTCAGATTACAATTCAGGAGAAAAAAGAAATGTGTTTATGGAAGAAGCTGTTAATACATTACAAACAGAAGATATTATGGATCATATTCTTTCATTTACTGAATATAAGATTGAAGATCCTGAAATTAGATATGAATTAGATAAATTGAAGTATGCGGTAGGAAAGAAACATGAACATCGTGGATATCCTATTATTTCTTCAATTGTTAAACCATTATTTGAAAATAGAAAATTTAATTATGTTTTAAAAGAAAGAAGAATTGATGGAAATGTTAATTTTATTACTAGTGAGTTTGATGCGAAAGCAGGTAAAGATTCGTTCGATACGTTAAGTAGATGTATTGATAGAATTCAAATAAGTGATGATGCTTCAAAAGATTCGAGTGAATCAAAGGCAAAATCATTAATAAAAAGTTATGTCAGTAGATAATAATTAATTGAATAATTTATATAAATACTTTATAATATGTACAAGGAGATGAAATTATGGTAGAAAAGTTAAAACAAGATATGGTAGAAGCCATGAAGAACAAAGAAAAAGAAAGATTAACTGTTATTAGAATGGTAAAGGCAGCTATGGATCAAGAACATATCGACCGTAAGAGAGAAATAAATGATGAGTTATTAATTGATGTTGTTAATAAACAAATTAAAATGAGAAAAGACTCAATCGCAGAATTTGATAAAGCTGGAAGAACAGATTTATCTGAAAAAACACAAAGTGAAGTAGATATGTTAATGGCTTATTTACCTGAACAATTATCAAGTGAAGAAGTTGTTAAGATAATAGATGAAATTTTTGCTGAAGTAAAACCTGAAGGTCAAAAAGATATGGGTAAGGTTATGAAAGAAGCAACTGCTAAACTAAAAGGTAAAGCAGATATGAAAGAAGTAAGTAATATTATAAAAGAGAAACTACAATAGTTTCTTTTTTATGTTATAATAAATTTATATAGAAATCATGTTAAAACGTCAAAAGGAATTCGTCCTGCTATTTCTCTTAAAGTTGGGACTTTAATTACTGGCGGTAATGGTATAGTTGATAGCCCATATATAGTTGAATAAAGGTCATATCGTTTAGATATGATTTTTTTTGTTTTAATACATATACTTTTATAGGTGATTTTATGCTAAGAAGAGTATATGAATATGTTAAGGATGAGGAATTTAGATTTACTGTTTTTAATGATAGGATTCATATTGTTAATTATAAAAAGATTAATACTTTAAATAGTGATTATATTTTGATTGAAAGTTATGATCGTAGAATTGGGATTAAAGGTAGTAATTTGGTCTTAAATAAAATGCTTGATGGAGAAGTATTAGTTATTGGTAATGTTAAAAGTATAGAGGTTATTCATGAATAGATATAAACTTTGTATTAAGGGGAAAAATCCTGATTACTTTTTAAAAAAAATTATTGAAAAAAAGATTAATATTTATGAAGTTAATAAAAATAGTAAAGAATTATTTATTGTAGTGGATAGTGATGGTTATGATAAAATTTGTCATATTAAAACTAGTTATAAGATAAATGTTATTGAGGTTAGTGGTTTGTTAAAAATTAAATATTTAATTAATAAATACTTTTTCTTTGTATTCTTTTTTTGTTTAGGTATTTTACTTAATGTGTTTTTAAGTAAAATTATTTTTGATGTAGATGTAGTTCATTCAAATGGTTATATTAGAAATATTATTTATGATGATTTAGAAAATTTTGGTATTAGTAAATTTAAATTTAAAGTTAGTTATGATGAGAAAAAGAAAATTATAAATAAGATACTTGATAAAGAAAAAAATAATATTGAATGGTTAGAGATAGAGGAGGTTGGTACTAAATATATTGTTAAGGTTGAACAAAGAAAATTAAATGATAAAGAAGATGTATGTTCTAATAGAAACATTGTTGCGAAGAAAAATGCAACTATTTTAGAAATATATGCTGATAGTGGAGAGGTTGTTAAGAAAAAGTTTGATTATGTTTTAAAAGATGATGTTATTATTAGTGGGGTTATTCATAATAAGGAAGATATAGTTTCTAATAAATGTGCTAAGGGTAAAGTATTTGGAGAAGTATGGTATAAAGTAAATGTTTCTTTACCTGTTAATTACTATAATGTAAGAAATACTGGGAAGAGTAGTTATAGAATAGGTTTTTATTTTTTAAATAAGGAATTTGTTTTGTTTAATAATTATGATACTTATAAGAAAAAAGATATTATCAATTTGGGGAATATGTTATTACCTGTTGGAATTAATTTTTCAAAGTATTATGAAACTATAGAAACTAAGAAGATTTATTCACTTAATAACTCTCTTGATAAGGTGTATGAAATAGCGATAGAAAAATTAAAATTAAAGATTGGTAAGGATGATGTTATTCTCTCTAAAAAAGTTTTGAAAAAAGAGTTAAAAAATAGTAAAATAATAGTAGAAGTATTTTTTAAAGTAAAAGAAGATATAACTTCTTATAAAGATATTGTAATAGATGAAGCAAAGGAAGAGGGTGTTTAATGTGTTAGGAAGACTTTCTAATACAATTCAAGGTGTTGTAGATTTTGCTTGGCCAATGGTACTTATATCAGTTGTAGTACTAGTTTCATTTAGAGTTTGTTATTTAATTAAGAATAAAGAAAAATTAGTTTTATATAAAGAATTATTAGGATTAAGTTTTGTAATTTATATATTATGTTTATTCCAAGTTGTTACATTTCAAGATAATGTTTCTTGGTCTACTAATAATTTTATTCCTTTTAGAGAAATGTTTAGATATAATATTGGAAGCCGTTTGTTTGTAAAAAATGTACTCGGTAATGCTTTAATGTTTTTACCTTATGGTTTTTTTATAAGTTATTATTTAAAGAATAAGAAACCTTGGTTAACTTTAATATTAACTGTGATTGCATCTTTTTCAATTGAACTTGTACAAATGGTTATTGGAAGAGTATTTGATATTGATGATATTTTACTTAATTTATTAGGTGGTTATTTAGGTTATTTAGGTTATTATTGGTTAGGTAAATTTTATGAAAAACTACCTAGTGTTTTAAAAAGTGAATTAGTCTTAAATATTATTTCGGGAATTATTTTAATTGGAGTTATTAGTTTATTGTAGGAGGAAGTTAATGAGTAAAATTGAAATATTTAATCAATTAGATGAAGAAATTAAAGAATTAGATACTGTAGAGAAAGTATTACTTAGTGCGATAAAAAAAGAAGAGTTAGATGATGTTACTTTTAATTTGATTATTGTAGATAATGAGTACATTCATGAAATTAATAAAACATATCGTGGAATTGATAGAGAGACAGATGTAATTACTTTTGCACTTGAAGATGAGGATAGTATTATTATTCCAGAGGATGTTGGACGTAATCTTGGAGATATTTATATTTCTATTGATAAGGCTAGAAGTCAAGCTGAAGAGTATGGTCATGGCCTTCTTCGTGAACTTTCATTTTTAGCGGTACATGGATTTTATCATTTGCTTGGATATGATCATATGACTCCTGAAGATGAAAAAGTAATGTTTGCAAAACAAGAGGAGGTTTTGGAAGAGTATGGGATTACTAGATAGATTTAAAAAAAGAAAAATTGAATATACTAATGTTTTAGATGGAAAGAGATTAGGTAGAAGTTTTAAAGCAGCTTTTGAAGGTATTCTTTTCACTTATAAGAAAGAACAAAATATTAAGATTCATACAATTATTTCTATTATTGTTGTAATTGGAGGAATTTTATTTAAGATTAATTATATTGAATGGTTAGTATGTTTAGTGTTAATTGGATTTGTACTTATGGCAGAATTTTTTAATACAGCAATTGAATATGTAGTTGATTTAGCATCTCCTAATATTCATCCTTTAGCTAAAGCAGCAAAAGATACAGCGAGTGCTGGTGTATTAATGATGGCAATTATTTCTGCTGTTATAGGTTGTGTAATTTTTATACCTAAGATTATAGAGTTTGTTGGAGGTTTATTATGATTAGTATGATTAGAGATAAATTATTAGCGTTACATAGAAATAGTTATTCACCATACTCACATTTTCCAGTATCTGCTATTTTAATTACTAAAGATGGTAGAGAATACTATGGAGTTAATGTAGAAGATGCAAGTTATAGAGCAGGAGCTTGTGCTGAAAGAGTAGCTATATTTAGTGCAATTGCTGATGGTTGTAAAAAAGGTGATTTTAAAGAAATTAATATTATGGTTTCTGGTGGTAATGTAGGTGAACCATGTTTTGTATGTAGACAAATGTTTGCAGAATTATTTGAGGAAGATATTGTAATACGTTGCTTTGCAACTACTGGTGAGAATCGTGTATTTACTTTATCAGAGTTATGTCCACATCCATTTAATAGTGAGGATTTAGGATAATGAAGTGCGGATTTGTTAGTTTAGTAGGTAGACCTAATGTTGGAAAAAGTACATTACTTAATAGTGTTCTTGGTATGAAATTAGCAATTACTTCTAATGTTAGTGGTACTACAAGAAATGTTATTCAAGGTATTTATAATGATGAAGATTCTCAAATAGTATTTGTAGATACACCAGGTATTCATAAACCTACACATAAATTAGGAAATTTAATGAATAAAAAAGCGTATAATAATACTGAAGGTGTAGATATAGTTTTATTCTTAATTGATATTTCTAAAGGATTTGGAAAAGGAGATCAATTTATATTAGATAGAATTAAAGATAAAGGAGTTCCTATTTTCTTACTTTTAAATAAAATTGATCAAGTTAAGAATAAAGAAAAATTATTAAGCGAAATTAATAAATTAAAAGAGTTATATGACTTTCAAGAAATAATTCCTATTTCTGCAATGAAGAAAGATAATATTGATACACTTGTTAGTTGTATAAAAAAATATTTAGATGATAGTGAAGCAATTTTTTCTGAGGATGATTTAACTAATGTTTCAACTAGATTTATTATGGCAGAATTTGTTCGTGAAAAGATTTTAGAACTTACAAGAGATGAGATTCCACATACAGTTACTTGTTATGTTGAAAATTATGAAGAAGATGATGAAGTTGTTCATATTCAAGTATTAGTTGTAGTAGACCGTGATAATATTAAAAAAATTATTATTGGTAAAGGTGGGTCTATGCTTAAAGAAATTGGTACTAGAGCTAGATATGATATGGAGAAGTTTCTTGGTAAAAAAGTATTCTTAGAAACTTATGTTAAGACTTTAAAAAATTGGCGAGATCAAGAAAAATATTTCTTAGAACTTGGTTTAAAAGATGAAGATGAATAAAAATAAATAAAAATCACCACTATATTAATAGAGGTGATTTTATGAATTATGATATTTTATGGAAGTTATTTGTAAAGACTGGAGATATTAAATATTATAATTTAATGCAGGCATTAAAGAAGAGTGATTAGATGAAGATAGAAAGTTTTGAAGGTATTGTTTTAACTGAAACTAATTATAGTGAATCTAGTAAGATACTTAATGTTTTAACTAATGATCGTGGTATTGTTGGTGTTATGTCTAAGGGATGTAGAAACATTAAAAGTAAATTACGAGGTGTAAGTAGAAAGTTAGTTTATGGTACATTTCATGTTTATTATAAAGAAAATGGTTTATCTACTTTAATTGGAGTTGATTTAATTAATTCTTTTTCTAAAAGTATGATGGACTTAGAGAAAATAAGTTATTGTGCTTATTTATTGGATTTAGCACATCAAGTAGTTAAGCAAAACGATGATAATGAAATATTTGAGTTATTAAAAGATACTTTATTAAAAATTGAAGAAGGATTAGATCCTTTAGTATTAACTAATATATTAGAATTAAAATTACTTGATTATTTAGGTGTTAGACCTAGTATTGATGCTTGTAGTATTTGTGGTAGTGATAAAGCTATTGTTACATTATCTAGTGATAGTGGAGGATATGTTTGTAGAAATTGTTTTAATAATGAAGGATATGTGTCTGAAAAGACTATTAAAATGATTAGGATGTATTATTATGTTGATATTAAAAATATTTCTAAGTTAGATGTATCTGGTGAGGTTAGTCGAGAAATAAATTTATTTTTAGATATGTACTATGAAAGATATACGGGACTTTATTTAAAGAGTAAGGATTTTATTAAAAAGATAAGTCAGTTAAGTGAAAGCAAGAATTAAATCTTGCTTTTTTATTTTTGTAAAAATTTATAAAATATGATATTCTTATTAAAGTGGAGGTTATTATTATGGAATTTTTATTAGTTATATTTTTACCTTGTGTTTTAGGGATATTTACTTATTATATTTTTACTAAGGAGAAAGATAAGTTTTTATTATCATTAATCTATTTAGTAAATGTATTACTTACTAATTTAGTTAGTATCGGTGTTTTATATTTAAAGAATAATGAAATTTATAGTTTAATTACTAGATTTGAAGGTGATTATAGATTTGCATTTAAATATATGGTTTTAGCAACTACTATAAGTTTAGTTATTGGAGTTGTAAGTATGATTATAAAGAAATATATAGTATTTGATGTAGAGGTGGAAAATGGCAGAAAAAAGTAAGAAGAAAATTAATAAATTAATTCTTGTTAGAAATATTATTTACTTTTTACTTTTACTTTTATTTAGTTTTGCTTTATTTATAAAGATTAAATTTAATAATGTTGGTTTTGAACAATTATTATTTACTTTGACTAATACTGAAGGAGCTAATTTTGATGTAGTATATCAAGGTGTTTTATTTGTTGTATTAGCAGTAGTTGTTGAAATATTTTTGATTTTTATGATTAAGAAGTTATTTGAATTTTTAAAGATGAAGATTATTATTAATATTGGATTTAAAGGTAAGAAGAAAAGTAAAGTATTTAGTTTTGATGTATTTAAAAAGACAAAATTAAAACAAGTGTGTTTATTTATAGTTATATTTATATTAGGTATTTATATTCCTATTGATATGATAGATTTTACTAATTATTTTAGAGCACAAAAAGTTAAGACTAGTTTTTTTGAAGATTATTATGTAAATCCTGTTGATGTGGATATTAGGTTTAATGATGATAAGAGAAACTTAATCTATATTTATGTTGAGAGTTTAGAGTCTTCTAATGTTTCTAAGAAGAATGGTGGAGTAGTTGAAAAAAGTTATGTTCCTAATTTAGAAAGATTAGCTCTAGAGAATATTAATTTTAGTAATACATCTAAAATAGGAGGAGCTGTTCAAGTTAGTAATACTACTTGGACTGTTGCCGGATTGATTGCGCAAAATGCTGGAGTTCCACTTAAGATTCCAATAAGTGCAAATTCATATAAAGAGTATTCATCTTCATTACCTGGGGCATATGGTCTAGGAGAAGTTTTAGAAGATAATGGTTATAAAAATTATTTTATGTTAGGATCTGATTCTTCATATGGAGGAAGAAAAGATTACTTTTTACAACATGGTAATTATGAAATATTTGATCATCCAAAGGCGATAGATGAAAAATATATTCCTAGTGATTATGATGTTTGGTGGGGATATGAAGATAAGAAATTATTTGAATTTTCTAAAAAGAAATTATTAGAGATTTCTAAAAATGATGAGCCGTTTAACTTTACAATTTTAACTGCAGATACACATTTTACTGATGGGTATATGGATAGTAGTTGTAAGAAGGTGTTTGATGAGGCTTATGCAAATAGTTTTTATTGTTCCGATAGTAAGATTGGTGAATTTATTAGTTGGATAAAGAAACAAGATTTTTATGATAATACTACTATTGTTATTACTGGTGATCATTTAACAATGCAAGAGAATTTTTATGATTCTGATGCTGATGGTAATAGATATGTTTATAATGTATTTGTTAATTCTTATCTAAAGACAAATAATAGTAAGAATAGAACATTTACAGCTTTTGATTTATATCCAACAACTTTAGCAGCGATGGGTGCAACAATTGATGGTAATAAGTTAGGTTTAGGGGTTAATTTATTTTCTGATGAGAAGACATTAATTGAAATGTTTGGGAAGGAAGAACTTAATAAGCAACTTGTTGGTAAGAGTGAATATTATAACCAAGAGTTATTAGGAGACTCATATTATGAGATGCTTGATGATGTTACTGATAAATCTAAATTAGATGAGTAAGGACGCAGTTCCTTGCTTTTTTTGTTATTTTATGATATAATATGTGCACATTTGGGGGGATTATAATGGATATGATATTTGTATTATTAATGATTACTATGCATGTATTATTTCTTTTAGTTAGGGAAATCTTTGAATTAATTATTGAATATAAAAAGTATTAGTTGGTGATTAAGTATGGACAAAAATAAAGTTAAAGCTGGAGTGAAAAGTGCTTTACCATACATTATTGTGTCATCAGCTCAAATACCTTTTATGTTTGATGATAATGGGTGGTTCAATGCACTTATGTTTGTAACTAATGGTTATTGGGCATATACAAATTATAAAAGTGGTGTGCAAAAATATAACGGTAAAGTTATAACTGAATTGCCAGAATATAAAGAATATTTAGATTTATATAAGGAATTTACTGATGATATTGCGTCGATGTATAAAGAACTTGGAATAAATGATGGTTTAGATATTGTTATGAGTTATAAACAATGTTTGGATAGTGGGATATTTTCAGCAACAGGTGAAAATAAATATACTTTATTTGAAAAAGATCCTGATTTATTTATTAACTTACTTGGAGGTAGGGTTACTACTGGAAAGTGTTGTTGTAGACACAATGCAGCATTATTATCAGATGTTATGACTAGTATTGGACGTCTTTCTCCAAAGGTGTCTGTTTTTGTTGCAGATAATCCACAAAGGAAATTAGTATTAAAATCAAATCACTTACTTACCGGAGTTATACATAAAGGGAAAAGACTATTAGTTGATCCAACTGTTAGCCATATTGATATGTTTCATCGTGGTTTTGTTTATTATAAAGGTGATAAGGCGTTATTTAGAGAAGTATGTGAAAATAGTTCGGGAAGGAAATTTACACTAGTAAGTGGTGGTTATGATAATGGAGCATTATTTAATGATGAATATGAACAGTTTTTAAAGTTTAAACCAATTATGGATAGTGATGAAATTATTGATGATTATATGAGTAGTGCATTGTTAAGTGCGGTACATATAAGAGATTTTAGAGATTTTCATGAAGAAGAAAAACCGAAGATTTTAGAACTAGCAAGATTAAATAAAATTGTTGCTCCACATGGTAAAGAAATAACTAAAAAAGATTAGTCTTGACATATTTTTAAAAGTTAAGTATATTATTAGAAACAAGTGATAAGTGCGATGACGGGTGTGGAAAGCCAAGAGCAGTATAATTAAGAGCAGATTCTTCTAGAATAAGTAAGGTGGAACCGCGGAAAAGTTTTTTTCGTCCTTACGTTATTCTAGAAGTTTTTTTATTTATATTACTTGTTGCTGTTACAAAGTTTATTAAAGAAGGAGGAATTAAAATGGAAAAATTAACAATGGAAAAGTTAGTAAACTACTGTAAACAATATGGATTCATATTTCAAGGAAGTGAGATTTACGGCGGTTTAGCTAATACTTGGGATTATGGTCCATTAGGTTCAAGACTTAAAAATAATATTAAGGATTCTTGGAGAAAAAGATTTATTCAAGAAAGACCAAATGCATATGAAGTTGATGCTGCAATCTTAATGCATCCAAGAGTTTGGGAAGCAAGTGGACACGTTGAAAGTTTCTCTGACCCACTTATAGATTGTAAAGAATGTAAGATGAGACATCGTGCCGATAACTTGATTGATGATTTTGATGAAAATGCTAAGGCTGATGGTATGACTTGGGATGAAATGGTTGCTTATATTAAAGAACATAAGGTCCCATGTCCAAAATGTGGTAAGTCAAACTATACAGATATTCGTGAATTTAAACTTATGTTTGAAACACATAGAGGTGTTACTGAAGATGGTAAAAACAAGGTTTATTTAAGACCAGAAAATGCACAAGGTGAATATACAAACTTCTTAAATGTACAAAGAAGTATGAGAGCTAAATTACCATTTAGTATTGGACAAATCGGTAAAGCATTTAGAAATGAAATTACACCAGGTAACTTTACTTTTAGAACAATTGAATTTGAACAAATGGAATATCAAACTTTCTGTAAAGAAGGAACAGATAGTGAATTATATGCATACTTTAAAGATTATGCTAAAAAATATTTTATGGATTTAGGAATTCCTGAAGATAAATTAAGATATCATGATCATGAAAAATTAGCTCATTATGCTAAAGAAGCATGTGATGTTGATTACAAGTTCTGTTTTGGATGGGGAGAAATTAATGGTACTCATAATAGAACAAATTATGACTTAGGACGTCATCAAGAATATTCAACTGTTTCACAAGAATATTTAGATCCTGAAACTAATGAAAAGTTTATTCCATATATTATTGAATCTACATATGGATGTGACCGTATGGTTTTAGCTATTTTAGATAATAGTTATGATGAAGAAGTACTTGAAAATGGTGAAACAAGAGAAGTTATGAGATTTAGTCCGTATCTTGCTCCATATAAAGTAGCAGTACTTCCACTTAATAAGAAATATCATGGAGAAAAAGCTAAAGAATTATTTGAAAGATTTAATAAGAGTTTTATGACTACTTATGATGAAACTGCATCAATTGGTAAACGTTATAGAAGACAAGATGCTATTGGTACACCATATTGTATTACAGTAGATGATGAAACTATTAATAATGGTACAGTTACTTTAAGAGATAGAGATACTATGGAACAAATAGTGTTAAAACTTGAAGAAGTAGAAAGTTATGTATTAGATAAAATTAAGTTTTAATAAAAGAGGATAGGCCTCTTTTTTTGTTTACGTTAAGTTATTAATAAATAGTAGGTTGTTTTTTATTTGTATGTTACAATTTAGAGGAGTGTAGTAAAGGAGTTGAATGAAGTGAGTATTAATGAAATTAGTGCTACTGTAGAAAAAGATGTTTATACAATTATTAAAAATAAAGTTGATTTTAGTGAAGATGAATTTTTAAGTTTTCCTAATAATGAGAAAAATGAATGGATTGAGGCTTGTCGTTTAGCTATTATTTTATGTGAGAACAAAGGTAGTGAATTATTAAATTCGTATAAATCTTTAAATCTTGTTGATAATATGGGTAATGTTGATTTAGCAGAATGTGTTTTATTAGTTAAAAGTAAGAAAAAATTATATGATGTTATTTCTAATGATGTTAATAGACCTGGTACTTTAGCAGAATTTATTTTACTTGGAGAAGTTGGTACTACAGAAATAATTAATCAAGCAATAAAAAATGAATATGAAGAAACAGCTAAAGATATTAATGATGCAAAACAAAATTATTATTAATTGAGGTGATAGAATGAGACCAGTAATTGGTATTCCATTAAGATATCAAAAATTAAATGATGATAGAGCTATTATTTATTTGAGTGAAAGAATTAGAAGGACTGTTCAAATGGCAGGAGGATTTGTTTATCCAATTAGTCCAGTACAAAATTTAGATAATATTCATACTAAAGGAAGTGATTTTCCAGAACTTAGTAGTGAAGAAAAAGAAATAATAAATATAAGTTTAGATGGTTGTGATGGATTAATGTTTCCTGGAGGAATTAAATTTACTCCCTACGATAGATACTTATTAGAAGTTGCAATAGAGAAGAAGATACCTGTTTTAGGTATTTGTTTAGGAATGCAAATGATGAGTTGTTATAATGAAGATATTAATTTATTCGATGTTGAAACTGATATTAATCATTATCAAGAATCTGATTTAGGATTTACTCATAAGGTTATAATTGATAAGAATAGTAAGTTATATAATATTATTGGGGAAGAAGAAATATTAGTTAATAGTTTTCATAAACGTTCTGTTTCAGAAAATGGTATTTATGAAGGAAAAGCAAAAAGTGAAGATGGAATAATTGAGGCAATTGAATATCCAGGTGATTATTTTAATATTGGTGTTCAATGGCATCCGGAAATTAGTTATGAGTTTGATGAAAATTCTAAAAAGATAATTGATGCTTTTATTGATGCATCAACTAATAGGATGAAAGAAAAACATAAGATAGAGGTTATATAAGCAAGGAAACTTGCTTTTTTTGTTATTTTATGATATAATTAGTGCACTATTTGGGGTGAGGTATATGAGAAAAGCAAGAGTATTTGAATCTGGTACTATGTATGGAAATATGAATACACAAGCTAGATTTTATCCGGAAGGAATGAGTGCGGAAGAGCGTGCTAAAGATTTTTTAGAACGTAGAAAGCAAATGGGTGAATATTTTGGTTTCGATGGAGCTAAAATGTTTATGGCTGATCAAGTTCATAAAACTGGTAGTTATTTTGAAATTACTGAAGATTATGTTAGAGAAAATCCAACTGGATGGAGTGATATACCAGAAGACATTTTAATTGTTACTGATAAAGTTCCAGGAGTTGTTATTGGTCATGCAGTTGCGGATTGTCCTGTTGTTATGATGGAAGATCCAGTTAAGGGTGTTTCTGCAGTTGCTCACTGTAGTGCTGAAATGATTGATAAAAAGTTACCAATGATGCTTGCAGATGCATTAGTAGAAGCATGTGGTTCAAAAGATAGTGATATTATTACTTATGTAAGTGCATGTGCTGGAGATAACTGGACATATGATAGTTTCCCTAAATGGGCAACTGATACTAAGATGTGGGAAGATGGAATATATGAGGAAGATGGTATATTTCATATAGATATGAGAAAAGTTATTAGAAAACAATTAGAGGAAAGACAAATTGATTTAGGAAAAACATTATTTAATATGGATGATACTATTACTAATAAAAATTATTATTCAAATTGTGCTTCTAGTCCTTATGGATTAAATGATTCAAGTAAATCAGGAAGACACTTTGCAGGAATGTTTTATCCTGATACTAAACAATTAGTTAAAAGTAGAAGTAAATAATAAAAAAGTGTTGACAAATAAGAAGTCGATGCATATAATATTACTAGTCGAGAAAAAAGGAAAGAGATTTATATCCACCCGATCAGCGAGTAGCGATGGGTCAAATGCCAAAGTTAAATTATAAAAAATTATAATATTAATAGGTATTGATGCGGATATAAAGTTTATATCCGCTTTTCTTATTAATGGAGGTGTTTTTTATCGCAAACAATAAGAATGGCTTGTTAATCAATGAACAAATTAAAGCCAGAGAAGTATTAGTTATTGGTCCAAATGGGGAACAAGTAGGAGTTAAGCCAATTCAAGATGCTTTAACATTAGCATCATATGCAGCGCTAGACTTAGTACTTTTAAGTCCTAATGCTAATCCACCAGTTTGTAAAGTTATGGATTATAACAAATATCGTTATGAACAACAAAAGAAACAAAAGGAAGCATTAAAGAAACAAAAAGCTAATATGTCTGAGCTAAAAGAGTTCAGATTATCACCAGTTATCGACGTTGGGGATTTTGAAACTAAGCTTAGAAATGCAACTAAGTATTTAGAGAAAGGTGATAGAGTTAAACTTACTATCAGATTCAAGGGTCGTCAAATGGCTCATACTGAATTAGGTAAGGAAGTTCTAGAACGTTTTGCATCTCGAGTTACAGATTATGCGGATATAGAGCAAAAACCTAAATTAGACGGTAAAACAATGACTATGTTATTGGTACCAAAGAAAGATAAATAATAGGAGGAATTAAATATGCCAAAAATTAAAACACATAAAGGTACAGCTAAAGTTATTAAAGCTCGTAAGAACGACTATAAAATTGGAAAACCTGGAAGTAGACACAATACAGGTTCTAAATCACAAAGCGTAAATAGAAAGAACAGAAAAGGATCTAACTTAAGTAAGGCAGATCAAAACAGATTAAAGAACTTAATCTAATCGAAATAATTGAGGGAGGAAGAAGAAAATGGCAAGAGTTAAAAATGGAGCAGTTACAAAAGCTCGTCATAAAAAAGTATTAAAAGCTGCTAAAGGATATTTTGGTAGTAAACATAGATTATATAAAACAGCAAAAGAACAATTAATGCATTCTGGACAATATGCTTTCAGAGATAGAAAACAAAAGAAAAGAGATTTCAGAAAATTATGGATTACTCGTATCAATGCTGCATGTCGTCAAAATGAAATTAGTTATTCAAGATTTATTGAAGGTTTAACTAAAGCTGGTGTTGAAATCAACAGAAAAATGTTATCAGAAATCGCTATCAACGATCCAAAAATGTTTAGTGAATTAGTAAAAGTTGCTAGAGATGGTAAAGCTGGTAAGATTACAAAAGCTACAGAAGTTGCAGGAAATGAAGTAACTATCGGTGGTGCTAAAACTACTAAAGCTGCAGCTAAGAAAGAAGTAAAAGCTGAAGCTAAAGAAGAAACAGTTGATTATTCAAAAATGACAGTTGCTGAATTAAAAGAAGTAGCTGCTAAAAAAGAAATCAATGTTGCAGGAATGAAAAAAGCTGAAATTATTGAAGCTTTAACTAAATAAGAAAAATAAACATATTAGTGGATTTGCTTATTCGTGCCTTTAAGGTTATAAGTAGTGGAAACTAGTAGAAGATAATAAAAACGAAGGAGAAAAAAATATATGACAATTGTATCAATGAATTATTTATTAGAAGCTGGTGTACAATTTGGACACCAAAAAAGAAGATGGAATCCAAAGATGAGAGAATACATCTTCACTACAAGAGATGATATTTATATTATCGATTTACAAAAAACAGTTAAGAAATTAGAAGAAGCTTATGCTGCTATGAAAGAAATTGCTGAAAATGGTGGTAAAGTTTTATTCGTAGGAACTAAAAAACAAGCTCAAGAAGCTGCTGAAGAATGTGCTGTAAGAACTGATAACTATTTCGTAAATGAAAGATGGTTAGGTGGTACATTAACAAACTTCAAAACTATTCGTTCAAGAATTAGAAGAATGGAAGAAATCGAAAATATGGAAAAAGATGGTACTTTCGAAGCACTTCCTAAAAAAGAAGTTATCCAAATCAAAAAAGAATATGACAAATTAGTTAAAAACTTAAGAGGAATTCGTGAAATGAAGAGAATGCCTCAAGCTATGGTTATTGTAGATCCTCGTAAAGAAGAAATCGCAATTAAAGAAGCTAGAATTTTAGGAATTCCAGTATTTGGTATCGTAGATACAAACTGTGATCCAGATATGGTAGATTACGTTATTCCAGGAAATGATGATGCTGTACGTTCAGTTAAATTATTAATTGGTGCATTAACAAACGCTATTGCTGAAGTTAATGGAAATGAAGTAATTGATTACATTTCAGAAGAAGATAAAAATAAAGCTGAAAAACCAGAAAAGAAAGCTAATAAAAAAGAAGAAGTAAAAGCTGAAGAAGTTAAAGAAGAAGTAAAAGAAGTAGTAGAAGAAAAAGAAGAAGTTGCTGAAGCAGTTGATTATTCAAAAATGACAGTTGCTCAATTAAAAGAAGTAGCTGCTGAAAAGAATATTTCTGTAACAGGAATGAAAAAAGCTGAAATTATTGAAGCTTTAACTAAGTAATCAGATTAGTACAAGGTAGGAGGATGGGCAACCATCCTTTTTTGTCTTATTTTAGTAAAAAAATGTTTTTAAAAATTTATAA
This sequence comes from Bacilli bacterium, assembly GCA_017416535.1. Lineage (GTDB taxonomy): Bacteria > Bacillota_I > Bacilli_A > RF39 > UBA660 > JAEDES01. The sequence goes on from JAFQCG010000001.1 coordinate 670,201, forward strand.
AATAAGTTATAATTAATATGGAAAAACAAAGAGGAGGATATATACATGTTTAAAGCAAGTGATGTAAAAGAATTAAGAGAAAAAACTGGAGCTGGAATGCTTGATTGTAAGAAAGCTTTAGAAGAAAATAATGGAGATATGGAAAAAGCTGTTGATTGGCTAAGAGAAAAAGGTATTGCTAAAGCAGCTAAGAAAGAAAGCCGTATTGCTGCTGAAGGATTATGCCAAATTAAAGTTGATGGAAATACAGCAGTTATTTTAGAAGTTAACTCTGAAACAGATTTCGTTGCTAAGAATGAAGAATTTACTAACTTCGTTGATTACTTAGCAGATCAAATTTTAGCTAATGATGTAACTACAGTTGAAGATGTTTTAGCTATTAATGATGGTGGAGAAACAATCAATGATAAATTAGTAGCTTTAGTTGCTAAAATCGGAGAAAAAATTAGTTTCAGAAGATTTGAAAAAGTTACAAAAGAAGATGATTCTAATTTCGGAACATATAAACACATGGGTGGAAAAATTGGTGTTATCGTAGTAGTTAAAGGTGCTAATGAAGAAGTTGCAAAAGATGTTGCAATGCAAGCATGTGCTATGAACCCAACTGGATTAAATAGAGAATCTATCCCAGCTGAAGTAGTTGAAAGAGAAGCTAAGATCATTAAAGAACAAGTTATGGCTGAAGGAAAACCTGAAGATATAGCTGAAAAAATGGTTACTGGAAGATTAAATAAATTCTATAAAGAAGTTTGTTTAGTTGAACAAGCATTCATTAAAGATTCAGGAATGAGCGTAGCTGATTATGTTAAAAACAATGGTGGAGAAGTTCTATCAATGTTAAGAGTTGCTGTTGGTGAAGGAATTGAAAAACGTCAAGATAACTTTGCTGAAGAAGTAATGGCTCAAATTAATGGTTAATAATTAAAAGAGGAGAAATCCTCTTTTTTTGTTTACATATAAGTGTAATATAAAAATAAGATCTTTAATAAAAATATATTTAATGTGTTATACTTTTAATGTAAGGGTAGATGATTATATGGAAAAGCAAAGACAAATTAAAATATTATCAATAGTTGCATTAGTACTTGCAGTATCTGCAATGACATTAGGTTTTGCAGCTTTCTCAACAACACTAAGTATTTCATCAAGTGCAAGTATAACACCAAGTAGTGCAGATTTTGCAGTAAAGTTTTCAACTAGTCAAACTAGTTTAGTAACAGATGCAGTAGCTCCATCAAGTAAAACAACCGGTATAACTACAACAAATGGAACTATAGTAAATAGTGTTTCACCAACGCTATCAAACTTATCTGCAAGTTTTACTAGTCCAGGACAATATGTAGAGTATACTGTATATGCAAGAAACGAAGGAGAGTATACTGCATATTTAAATAATATAAATTATTTAGGAGATAAAACATGTATTGCATCATCTGGTACAACAGAGTCTCTAGTGCAAAGTGCATGTAATTCCATAAATATAACTGTAACAATTGGAAGTACAACATATGATGATACAACACCAATTTCTTCTCATGCCTTAGCAAAAGGAGCAGGAGAAGCGGTAAAGGTAAGATTAGAATATGCAGAAAATGGAACACCAGTAGATGGCTCATTTAACATAACATTCCCAAGTGTTTCACTAGTATACTCAACAGTAGATGATTCAACAATGGTTGGAAAAGTAGTCAGAGTAGTAAGTGGTGATACAAATACTCCTGGTAGTATAGTTGTGATAGGAAATGAACAATTTTATGTATTTGGCAAAGAAAATGGGAATGTAAAATTACTTTCGATGATGAATATTACTTTAGATAATAATCCAATTCAAAGTTCAAGTGCCGGAACCACTGCATTTTCAAACTCAAGTTCAACATATTCAGGAAGTATAGTAGAGGAATATGTAAATAATTATAAAGCATATTTAACAGGCATGGGAGCAAACATTTTATTTGCGAGATTAATAACAAAAGCAGAACTTGAAAAATTAGGATGCAACGAAGACGATTATACTTGTAGTAATGCTCCAAGTTGGATTTACTCAACTTCATATTGGTCGGGGTCGGCCATTGGTACTGTCGATGTATGGAGTGTACGTAGTAGTGCATACTTTGACACCTACTACTATGACACTGATTACGGACTCGGCGTGCGTCCAGTTATAGAAATCTCTGAATCTGAGTTTTAAAAAGTAGAACGAATTTTCGTTCTTTTTTGTTTGTTTTTGGGTCTATTAATTTATATGATTTTTTGATATACTGATATAGAATAGAGGTGAGTTGGTTTGGATAAGAATAATGATTCGATTGAAAAACTTGATGAGCAAATTAGAAAACTTAAGGAAAGAAATGAAAAACCTGTTGAAGTTAAAAAAGAAGAAGATTCTGAGGTAATAGAAAACAAAAGTTTAGAAGATACTGATACAAAGATTTTTGACGGAGAAGAAGTATTAGAAGATGATACTAATAATGATGGAGAACTTTTGGAAGAATTATTAGAAACTAAGAAAACTGCAACTATTGAAGAATTGGAAGATATTAAAGAAACTTCAGAAGAAAAAGATGATATTGTTGAAGTTGATATAGATATTAGTAATAAGAAAAAGCCTAATAAAAAAGTTTTAATTATTTTACTTGTTTGTGTTGGTGTTATATTAATTTTAGGTTTATTTTTACCAAGTTTATTAGATTCTTCTAAAGAAAAAGAAGATGATATTGTTGATAAAAAATTAACTGAAGAGGAAATGGAAGAGTTAATTAAACAATATGGTGAGGCATTAGAGGGAGTAATTAGTATTTATTACTCAAAACAAAATGTTATTTTAGAGTATAATGATGCGATAAAATTAGTTGAATTTGACGAAGAAATTAATTGTAAAGTTCATGATATTTATAAAGACGGTAAAGTTTATTTAAATAAATGTAGTGTTAATGGGATTAATACTAAATATTCTTATGGAGAAGAACAAAAAGAAATAGAATCTACTGATGAAATATTAAAGGTTTATGTAGAAAAAGTTAGTAATAAAGTTAGTTTAGAAGAACCAAAAGGTTCTACTTATGATACTTATACTGTACATTGTGGTAGTAAGTATAGTGATCCTGAAATTATGGGGGATTATGTTTTATATTATGATCCTGATTATGTTTTACATATGAAGAATTATAAGACTGATGAAAAGGTTTTAAAAGATTTATCATATCAAGCAATTTGGCCAATTAGAATAAAAACAGGTATATATGATTCAACTTATTTACTTGTTAAGATTAGTAATTATTGGGGTGTATATAATTATAATACTTCTGTACAAGTTATTTCTCCAATGTATACAAGTTTCTTACCTTTCTTAGGTGGAAGTGTAGGAGATACTAAAGCAGTTGATGCGATTGGTAATAATATGATTGCTGCTTGGGATGGAAATAATTATGGTGTTATTAACTATACAACTAATAGAACTATTATTCCATTTGAATATGCATCTATTGAATTAAGTGGAGATTTAATTTGGGCAGTTGATAAAGAAGGTAATGGACAACTTTATGATAAGGAAGGTAATAAAAAGTTAGAAAATACTTATCAAAAAGTGTATGGAGTAGTTAATGGAAATAATATTTTAATTAAAGATAATGATAATATTAAGTTAATTGATAATAATGGTACAGTTAAATATGATTATGGAAAACTTGATAATATAAATAATTATAGTTTTGGTATTTATTATAATGAACAAGCAATTTTTCAATTTACAACAAAAGAGTCTGAAGATAAGTGTATGGAAGTTGTGTACGACTTAAATACTAAAGAAGGAAGTACTAAATCAATTACATGTGGTGGTATTGCCAAACCAGTTCTTTACTTATATCCAGAAAATAAGACAAATGTTACTGTTACATTTAGTCATCCTGAATATTTAGAAACAACATATCCTAAATTTATTAATAAATGGGAAGTTGTTGCTGATAAAGATGGTAACTTAACTGATAAAAAAGGTAATAATTATTATGCGTTATACTGGGATGAGAAAAAAGTTCATAATGTTGATTTTAATGAAGGTTTTTATGTAGAAAAAGATGATGCAATTAAGTTTTTAGAAAATAAATTAAGTTATATTGGTTTAAATGACAAAGAAAGAAATGAATTTATAATGTATTGGTTACCAATTCTTGAAAAAAATAAAAAGAGTTTAGTTTATTTTGAACTTACTGAAGAAAGGGAAAGTTATAATAAGATAAATATTACTCCAAAACCAGATAGTTTACTTAGACTTGTCATTCATGTAAAAAAAGTTGATAAAAAGATTGATATAAAGAAGCAAAGTTTAGTAAAATTTAAGAGAAGAGGATTTGTTGCCGTCGAGTGGGGCGGAACAACATATTAGGAGGCTATTATGAAAGAAAAGTATTTGCCTATAGGAACAGTTGTATTATTAAAGGAAGCAACTAAAAGATTAATGATTACAGGTTATTGTTCATCACAACCTGCAACACCAGATGTTATATATGATTATGTAGCATGCTTATTTCCTGAGGGGAATTTAGCTGGAGATGATGTTGCATTATTTAATCATGAACAAATTGGTTCAATTGCTTATATGGGTTTAGCTGATGATGAATATGTAGAATTAGATAAACAAATTAAAGCAGCTATGGCTGGAGAAGAAAATGTTTTTGCTGCTAGTGCACAATCTGCAGAACAAGCAGTTCCACAACAAAATGGTGCTAATTTAGATCACATTGATTTTAACAATTTAGCTCCATTTACTCCAGAAAATATAAATCTTATGTTAAGTGAAATTCATAAGCGTGGTGATGAATTTAAACCTATTGCAGAACCAACTGCTTTTGATGAAGAAGTTATTAAGAAACCTGCATTTGAATTACCATCATTAGGTGGAGATGACGAAGAAGAAAAAGAGGAAGAAAAGAAAGTTAATAATGATAAAGAAGTTGAAGAAGATTACGAAGATGAAGAAGTTGTAGAAGAAGTTAAAGAAACTGTTGCGGATGGACAACCAGTATTACAATTACAACCAATCTTTGATAATCAAGCTTCTACTGATACAACTCCAAGTGAACCTGCAGCTCCAGTAGCACCAGTTGGTGGAGGAATTAGCGGATTATCAAGATTATAAGATAAAGTAGAAAAACTACTTTTTTCTTTATTTTAAAAGAGTTTTATAATATAATAATAGTATGAATTAAGGAGAGATGAATTTATTATGGATAGCGACATGATTATGTTGGAACTTACTGAAAAAATGGATAAAGCAATTGAAGCTTTAGAAAAAAGATTTGCTACTGTTAGAGCTGGTAGAGCAAATCCTTCAAGCTTAGATGGTATTATGGTTGAATATTATGGAAGTATGACTCCATTAAAACAACTTGCAACTATTTCTGTACCAGAAGCTAGACAATTATTAATTAAACCATTTGATAAAGGATGTTTATCAGGTATTGAAAAAGCAATTTTAGCATCTAATTTAGGATATAATCCTGGTAATGATGGAGAAACAATTAGAATTGTTATTCCTGAACTTACTGAAGAAAGAAGAAGAGAACTTGCTAAGCAAGTTAAAGCTATGGCAGAAGATGCTAAAGTAACAGTTAGAAATTTAAGACGTGAAGGTATTGAGGATGTTGAAAAATTAGAATTACCTGAAGATCAAGAAAAGGGTATGGAAAAAGATATCCAAGATATGGTTAATGAATATAATAAGAAAATTGAAGCAGTTTTAAAAGAAAAAGAACAAGAATTACTTACTGTATAGTAATTCTTTTTTTTGATTTTATTAAAAATAGTGGTTTATTTTTTTAAAATGTGTTATAATCTAGTCATATCGATGGTGATCGGGGAGTAGTAATTACTGATTATTTTATAGAGACTTTGTGGTTAGGTGGAAACAAAGAAATATAGGTAATGAATTCGTCCCGGGAGTCCTTACTAATAATAAGCGTAGCTTCGCGTTAAGAAGATTTAAGTGTATAGTAGCAACTATAAAATAAGGTGGTACCGCGATTTTGTCGTCCTTATGTTATAGTTGCTTTTTTTGTTAGTAAGAAATATAAGGAGTGATATTATGAATATGGAAGAAGTTAAAAATAGTTTAATTAATGATTTAGAAAAAGCTAATGATTTAAAAGAATTAAATGACCTAAAAGTAGAATATTTAGGTAAAAAGGGAAAAATTACTGAACTTAATCAAATGATTAAAGATATTCCAAATGAAGAAAAGAAAGAATTTGGACAAAAAGTAAATGAACTTCGTACAATGTTTAATGACATTTATGAAGAAAAGAAAAATGCTTTTGAAGCAGCTGCTTTAAATGAAAAGTTAGCTAAGGAAGCCATTGATATAACATTACCTAGTAAGAAAGTAAAACGTGGTAGTAAACATCCTATGACAAGAATTACTGAACAATTTGAAGATTTGTTTGTATCAATGGGATATACAGTTTACGAAGGGCCTGAAATTGAAAGTGATGAAAATTGCTTCCAAAAGTTAAATTTACCTAAAGGTCATCCTGCGAGAGATGCACAAGATACATTCTATTTAAAGGATGAATATGAAAACTTCTTATTACGTAGTCAAACTTCTACTGCACAAGTTCGTGTTATGGAAGAAAATGTAGAGAAGGGACCAATTAGAGTTGTTTGTCCTGGAAAAGTATATAGACGTGATGAAGATGCAACTCATTCACATCAATTTATGCAAATTGAAGGATTAGTAATTGATGAGAATGTTTCTATGGCAGATTTAAAAGGAACATTAGAATTGTTTTGTAAAAAGATTTTAGGAGAAAAGACTAATGTTAGATTTAGACCAAGTTTCTTCCCATTTACTGAACCTTCAGTAGAAGTAGATGTTACTTGCTTCAAATGTGGTGGAAAAGGTTGTCCTTTATGTAAACAAACTGGATGGATTGAAGTATTAGGTGCTGGAATGGTTCATCCTAATGTTTTAGAAATGAGCGGATATGATAGTACAAAATATCAAGGATTTGCATTTGGTACTGGAATGGATAGATTTGCTATGTTTAAGTATGGTATCCCTGATATTAGAACTATTTATGGTAATGATATAAGATTTATTGAACAATTCGATAAAAAGGATGGTGAGTAAGATGAAGTTAAGTAGAAAATTTGTTAGTGATTACATTGATTTAGATGAAAATTTAACTATTAATGATATTGCTGAAGCCATGACTTCTGTTGGTAATGAATATGATTCTGCAGAAAAATTAATTAACTGTACAAACTTAACTATTGGTCATGTACTTGAATGTGTTGATCATCCTGATTCAGATCACTTACATGTATGTAAAGTTGATATTGGTAGCGAAGTATTAAATATTGTTTGTGGAGCTCCTAATGTAAGAAAAGGATTAAAAGTAATAGTTGCTTTAGCTGGTGCTCAACTTCCAGGTGGAGAAATAAAAAGAGGAGTTATCCGTGGAGTAGAATCTAATGGTATGATTTGCTCTAAAGCAGAACTTGGAATTGATAATAAATTCTTAGAAGATAAGGATAAAGATGGTATTCATGAACTTCCAGAAGATGTTGAAGTTGGAAGTGATCCAATTAAAGCATTAGGTCTAGATGATGAAGTTATTGATTTTGAACTTACTTCTAATAGAGGAGATTTATTAAGTATCATGGGTATGGCTTATGAACTTGGTGCTATTTATAAAAAACCAGTTAAAGAAGTTGAAGTAAGTTATACTGAAAATAATGATGATATTAATAATAGTTTTAAAGTAGATGTTCAAACTGATGCTTGTCCATTATTCTTAGGAAAAATGGTTAAGAATGTAACTATTAAAGAAAGTCCAGATTTTATTAAGAATAGATTAATTGCTAGTGGTATTAGACCTATAAATAATGTAGTTGATATTTCTAATTATGTTATGTTAGAAACAGGACAACCACTTCACTATTATGATGCTGATAGACTTGGAGATACACTTGTTGTTAGAATGGCTAATGATGGAGAAGTTCTTACTACTTTAGATGGACAAGATAGAGAATTATCAAATGAAGATATAGTTATTGCTAATAAGACTGATGCAGTAGGACTTGCTGGTGTTATGGGAGGTCTTTCTACAGAAGTTGAAATGGATACTAAAAATATTTTAATTGAAGCAGCAATTTTTGATAGTGTTAAGATTAGAAAGACTTCTAAGAAGATTTTAAGAAGTGAGGCTTCTAATAGATTTGAAAAAGGTCTTGATCCTAAGAGAACATATCTAGCTGTGATGCGTAGTTGTTATTTACTAGAAAAATATGCTGATGCAGAAATAGTTGGAGGATTATCAGTTTATGATAAAACAGATAAATCTGATAAGAATATCAGAGTTACAGTAGAAAAGGTAAATAAAGTTTTAGGTATTGAAATACCTGAAGAGACTTGTGTTTCTATTTTAAAAGATTTAGGATTTGAAGTAAGTTCTAATAATGGATGTTTAGATGTAGTTGTACCTACTCGTAGAGGAGACGTTAATATACCAGAAGATTTAATTGAAGAAATTGGTAGAATCTATGGTATGGACAATATTAAAGGTAAATTACCAGAATTAAATGTTGTTACAGGAAGTTATGATAAAACTAAACGTGAAATTAAAAATAAGATGGTTGCTATGGGATTAAATGAAACATGTAGTTATTCATTAATTCCTGCAGGAGAAGTTCATAAATTTACAACTGATGAGTTTGAAGAAATTTATTTAGCTGATCCAATGAGTGAAGATAGAAATACATTAAGATATAGTTTACTATATTCATTAAAAGAAATTTATTTATATAATAAAGCTCGTAATAATACTAATATTTCTATATTTGAAGTTGGTAAAGGATTCTATAAAGAAGATGGAATTTATAAAGAAGATTTAAAACTTGCTGGATTAATGACTGGGGATTATTATTTAGATATTAATAATACTAAAGTGGACTTCTATACAGTTAAAGGTGTAGTTGAAGAATTACTTGAATACTTAGGATTTGGTGGAAGATATAGTTTTGTAGTAGGTGGAACACCTGATGAATTACATCCAGGACAAAGTGCTAGTATTATCTTACAAGGTAAACAAATTGGTGTAATTGGTAAGCTTCATCCAAATGTATTAAAGGATAATGTTTATGTATTTGAAATTAATTTAGATAAGTTACTAACTAACTTCCCAAGTAGAATGAGTTATAAAGATATTCCTAAGTTCCCATCTATTTCTAAGGATATTGCATTTATTCTTAAAAAAGATGTAACTGCAGGAGAAGTAATGACTACTATTAAGAAAGCAGGAGGTAAACTTTTACAAAGTATTTCAGTGTTTGATGTTTATACTGGAGAAAATGTAGGAGATGATGAAAAATCGATTGCATTTAAACTTAATTTTATGGATCCAACTAGAACACTTACAGATGAAGAAGTAATGAATGTATTTAATGCAATTATTACTAAAGTTGAAAATACACATAATGCAAAATTACGTGACAAGTAATAGTAAAGACTTTAAGATTTATCTCTTAAAGTCTTTTTGTTATGTTATACTCATAATAGGTGAAGTGTATGAAAAAAGTAAGAAGTTTAGCTCCAGGGGTTACTCTTGGAGAAGATGGAAGATTATATAATAAAGAAGGGAAAAGAGTAAATTATAATGGAGAAGAATTAATTGAAATTGATGCAGAAGCTTATATGAAGTCAATAGAATTTAAACTTTCTTCGATAGTTTTATTATTTGCTGCTGGTATTGTTTTTATTATGTATGCGCAGCTATTAAATAGTGGTATACCTCCAACAGATTATGAAAAATTTATGTGCTTTTCTCTTATGGGACTTTTTGGAGGACTTAGTATATTATGTTTTGTTCTTTCTAAATGGAAAAATAGTATTTATTCAACTTCAAAATATGTTGTTAATTTACCTAAAGCAGCAGTTAAAAACTTAGAAGAAAGTGATTCTATTATTGGTACTATTAATGCTGTTAGTAAAGACATTGATGCTGATGGTGATGGAACAGTTTTAATTACAGAAGCTTATTCATTAACTGAAGAAGAAGTGATTGAAAATGTAAATAATGTTGATGAGGCTTTTTCTGTAGATGATTTTAAGGATTATGTTAAAAGTGTTTTTATGATTGTTCAAAGTGCTTGGTCAACAAATGATTATAAAAAACTTAGACCTTATGAAACAGATAAATTATATGTAAGACATAAATTAAGAATTGAAAGTATGATTAAAGATAATTTTGTTAATAAAAGAACAAATGTAAGAGTTAAAGGTGTTTTATTAAAAGATTATATTATTGATGATACTTTAGAAACAATGGTTGTTACTTTAACAGCAAATATGAAAATTGATAATCCTGAAGGTATGAATATGAATGATAATGGTGATGTTCCGTATGTTTTAAAATTTGTTAGAAAAAATGGAGTTAAAACAAAAATTGATTCTCATTTATCAACAAATAATTGTCCGAATTGTGGTGCTGTTATAGAAGTTGATGATAATGGAGTTTGTAAGTATTGTGAAACTTCTTTAGTATCTGGTGATACTGAATGGGTACTTTCTGATATTAGAAATATTAAAATTTCAGGTATGTAAAAAAGACATTTAAAATGTCTTTTTATTTTGTATCTTCTTTAGATATTCTTTGTTTAATTAATTCGATTAAAGTATTTTTTAACTCTTGATCTGATTCTTCCCAAATTAATGTAAAGAATACTCCTAATCCTGGTAGTGTTATTTCATCATTTGATTCAATTGATTCGTCAATTGCTTCTTTTAATGCTTTGTAGTCGTCTCCTTTAAAGTTATTTATTATATGTTCTTTTATGTTCATGTTATTTCCTCCTATGTATATGATGCTTAAATATAAGAAAATTATACAGAGATGAGATGTTTTCTTTTTTTTGTTTTTATTGTAAAATATAAGTGGTGGTTAATATGAAGTTAGATGTTGATGGCAAATATTATAATATTGTTATTGAAAAAAAAGCCGGAAACAGAAATACTTATATTCGAGTAAAAAAAGATTTAACTATTCAAGTTACAACTAATATGTTTACTTCTAATAGAGCAATTGAAAAGTTAATTGAAGATAATTATAGTAAGATTGTTAAGATGATTGATGCACAGGAAGTTAAAAATAGTAATAACGAAGATGGTTTCTTTTATTTAGGAAAGAAATACGATATTATTTATTGTGAATGGTGTGATATTTCTTTTGGAGAAGATAAAGTATTTTTAAATAAAAATTTGGATATAGATAAATGGTATAAAGAACAAGCTAAAGTTTTGTTTCAAGAGCATTTTGATAAAGTATATAATAGATTTTCTAGAAGAATTCCATATCCTGAACTTAAGATTAGAAAGATGAAAAGTAGATGGGGAGTTTGTAATATTAGAACTAAAGTTATTACTTTAAATTTAGAATTAATAAAAAGAGATACTAAATATTTAGATTATGTATGTGCTCATGAAATGAGTCATTTAATATATGGAGATCATTCTTCTAGATTTTGGGATTTAGTTGGTGAAAATATTCCTGATTATAAAAAGTATCGTAAGGAGATGAAGGACTTTTGATAGTAGTTACAAGTTTAGAAAATGAAAAAGTTAAGAAGTTTAAGAAATTACAAAAGAAAAAATATAGAGATGAGTATAATCAATATATAATTGAAGGAGAACACTTAATATTAGAAGCATTTAAAAAGGGGGCAATTGAAGAGTTAATCATTCTTGAAGGAAAAAGTGCTCCTATACCAGCTCCTTATGGTTACTATAGTTTAGAAGTTATGAAAAAGATTTCTTCTATGGATAATCCTCCAGAAGTTATGGCTTTATGTAATAGATTTAGTGAAGATACTGATGTAAAAGGGGATAGAATTCTGTTATTAGATGGAATTCAAGATCCTGGTAATTTAGGTACAATTATTAGAAGTGCAGTAGCATTTAATATTGATACAATTATTCTTACTGAAAATACAGTTGATTTATATAATCCTAAAGTATTACGTGCAACACAAGGAATGTTTTATCATTTGAATATTATTACTAGAAAAGGTATGGAAGTATTGTTACTTCTTCAAAATATTGGTATTCCAGTATATGGAACTGATGTTAATGGTGGAGTAGATGTTAGAACATTATTACCAGAAGAAAAAGAAAAGTTTGCTTTGGTAATGGGTAATGAAGGTAATGGTGTTAGAGATGAAATTAATGAACAATGTACTAAGAAACTTTATATTGAAATGAATAAGAATGTTGAAAGTTTAAATGTTGCAATTGCTGCTTCAATTTTACTTTATGAATTAGGGAGATAATTATGGGAAGAGTATATATAGGTAAAGTTGTTTCTACTCATGGTATTAAAGGTGAAGTGAAAATTCTTAGTGATTTTGAATATAAAGATAAAGTGTTTAAAGTGGGTAAAAAGATAATTATAGATGATGTTGTTTACGAAATTAAAAGTTATCGTCATCATAAGAATTTTGAAATGGTTACTTTAAATGATTATAAAGATATTAATGAGGTTTTATTTTTAATGAAAAAGAAGGTTTATATTGAAGAAAATGATATTGAACTTTCAGATAATGAAGTATTAGATGATGAATTAATTTCTTATAGTGTCTTTACTACTGATGGTATAGAAGGTAAGATATTAGAAATATTCTTTGCTAGTCAAAATAATAAAATAATTAGAGTGATGTTTGATAGAGAAGTTTTAGTTCCTGTTAAGTCACCACTTATAAAAGAAATAAATAAGAAAGAAAAGAAAGTTATAATTGAATTAATTAGTGGAATGTAGGTGATTTAATGAAAATTGATATTTTGACACTTTTTCCAAATATGTATCAAGGTATATTTGATGAATCTATAATTAAAAGAGCAATTGATGAGAAACGTGTTACTATTAATATTCATAATTTTAGAGATTATACACTTGATCCTCATAAGAAAGTTGATGATACTCCTTATGGTGGTGGGGCTGGAATGGTTCTTACTTGTCAACCAATATTTGATTGTGTTAAAAGTTTAAGAAGTGATGATTCTATTGTTATATTGATGACTCCAGATGGAGAAGTTTATAAACAAAAGAAAGCTTATGAGTTAAGTAAAAAGAAACATTTAATTTTAATTTGTGGTCATTATGAAGGTTTTGATGAAAGAATTAGAAGTATATGTGATATGGAAATAAGTATTGGAGACTATGTTCTTACAGGAGGAGAACTTGCGTCTATGGTATTAGTTGATTCTATTGTTAGACTTATGCCAGGTGTAATAGAAGAAGATAGTCATATTAATGATTCATTTAATAACAATTTATTAGATTATCCAACTTATACAAAACCAAGAGTATATGAAGGTATGGAAGTTCCAGAAGTATTACTTTCGGGTGATCATAAGAAAATAGAAGAATATAGATATGAAATGAGTTTACAAAGAACTAAAGAAAGAAGACCTGATTTATTGGAAAAGTAGGTGATATGAATGTATAGTTTATTAGAAGTAAAAAAGAAAGGTAAGGTCAAACCAAAAAAGTCAATAAAAGAACTTAGTGGTTTTATGATGACTTCTAAAAAAGGTTTTACTGTTTGTGAAGTTCTTGTTAAGAATTTAGAAATTATGAATAAGAATTTAGCTAACGGTGTTGTTACTAAACAAGTGTTAAAGAAATATAATAAACTAATTCCATTATTAACTGAATTATTAATAAGTGATGATGATAGTGGAGATTCATTCAGAGAAGCTTTAAATCATATAGAAAAATTTAGATTAGAAATAAAAAATAAGTATCGTGAGTTTTTAAAAAGAAAAGAATTGGAAATGATGTCTAAGCAATTAACATTATTAAAAAAAGAGGCTGATAGAAGAATGATTGAGATTCATGATGCGTATTTAGCTATGAAAACTAGTGGTAAGGGTAAATAAAAGAAATTAGTAATAATTTCTTTTTTTCTTCATTGTACTAAATGTTAATTTATGGTATAGTCATATATATAATAAGAGGTGGCATGTGATGAAAAAGTATAAAGAACTTAAATGGTTAATTATAGGCGCATTATTTTTATCAGTGTGTGGTTTAATTGTTGCTTATATTTCTATGAGTACTGCGTTGGATATAAAAGAAGTTAATCAATTTTGGAAGATTGAAATTCTAAATGTAAAGTCAGAAGTTAAAGGTAAGGTAACGACTTCTGGAGTAGATGTTGTATCAACAAGTTTAAATAACTTTGATATTAATTTTGATGGTCAAGGAACTGCTATATACAAGTTTGAGTTAAAAAATAGTGGTGATGTTGATGCGGTACTTAGAAATATTAACTATGGTAATCCAAAATGCACACCTTATAATAATGATATTGAAAGCTGTAATAATGTTAGTTATAAATTAACTTATTCTGATGGTAGAGAAGTACTTACTGGTGATGTTATTAATTGTGGTACACATATGGATATGCAATTAGTTATTGAATTTGGTGGTAGTAGTAATTCGGGTGTTAAACTTAATGAATTAGATTTTATACTACTTTATGAACAAGCATAATATTAACTTTAGTAGGAGAAGAATATGAGAAGGGTAAAATCAAGAAATTTTATTTTAGTAGTATGCGGAATATTAATTTTTATGTTATTAAGTTTTGTGATTGCTAAAACAATGATTTCTTTAATAGATGATGTAAGTATTAAAGATAAAGAAAAAGAAATGTATCAAAATATAATTTCATCTTCATCAAAAATTAAATTAAATGGTTCTGGTAATTTTATTGGAAATACTCCAAAACTATCTAAAACAATAATTTCTGATTTTAATATTTTAGTAAAGAAGAAAGATGATGAAGTTAAATATACAATTGGTTTTTGTAATATGAATGATGATGAAGTCATATATAATAAGATATTATTAGAGGGTATCAGTTGTTATGATGAAGAAAATGAAATTAGTTGTGATAATGTTAAGATTGATAAGTATTTAAGAAATAGAAAAGATGTATTTAGTAGAGAAGAATTAATTGGTCCAAATAGTTGTGTTGATATGGTTGTTGATGTTAAATATACTAGTAACGAAGAAAAGAATACTTATGTATATATTGATAAAATAGCTTTAGAATTAGGAGTTAAATAAAGATAATACGAAATGTATTATTTTTTAATTTTAATTATTGTTTATTTGACAAAATATGGTATACTTTATATATGATAGAGGGGTTAGGCAAATTAATAGTAATTTGGGGTGAATAGTGATGGGAAAGAAGAAGGTGGCTACTACTAATCAAAAAGTTAATAGTAGAAATAGAAATAAGAATAAAAATAGAAATCTTCAAATTAGAGCAAAGGAAAGAGTTTTAGCTAAAAAGGAAAGACTTCAAAAGGAATTAGAAAATGATGAAATCGAAGTAAAAGCAATTATTATCGATACTCCATTAAGAGATAATGTTGTTGTAGTTCCTGATAGAGTAGTTGTTGTAGAAGATGAAGATGATGATCCTGACTTTGTATCTATTGATATAGATGATGTAAGATTTGAAGAAAATAAAAGTGATGAAGTGATTAATAGATTCCAATTTGTTGAAGAAAATGATGAGGATACTAAAGAGGATGATTTAGAAGAGTTTCTTGCATATGATAATGTTGAAGATGTTCCGTATGAAGAAGTTAGTCAATTAGAAAGAGAAGAGGAAATCGAAACTGTTTCTGTTGATGAAGAAATTGTTCCTAGAACTACTGATAATGTAGATATTAATGCTAAGAGATACTTTAGTTTTGAAAGCAGAATTATTCTATTATTAACAGTAATTATTATTTCATTCTTTATTGCAGGATTCTTTATTTTTAAAGCTGTAACACATACTTCAAATGATGCAATCATTTATGATGAAGTTGGTGAAGTAGAATATGATGTTTGTGTTAAGGATGTTAATAATAAGTATTATTCTGATAAATGTTTAGATGAAGATATGGAATATTTAAGTGACATTACTGAAAGAATTCCATTAAAGTTTGATTATGAAATGGAATTTAATGGTTCTGTTGAAACTAATGTAAGTTATTATGTTGTTTCTGAAATTAATATTTATCGTGAAAAACATGGTAAAGTTCTTAATACATTAGAAGAAGTTGTTGTTGAAAGAACAAACTTTGATGTATTTGGAGATGAAGCAGGATTTGCAATTGAGGCAGATATTCCATTTAATAAGTATAGAGAATATGTTATTAACTATAATAATCAATATGGTATTGATGGTTATAGTGAATTAGAAGTTACTTTCTATGTTGATAATGGAAATGTAATTAAAAAAGCAGCATCACTTAATATGCCTTTATCTGAAAAGACATTTAGTGTAGATGTATTTGAGATTGATAATACAAAACAAAATTTAACTTTAGATAGTAGTCACTGGAGAGGAATTAATACTTCTTATGGTGCAGTTGGGTTAGTATTTGTATTATTTGGTGTACTTGGTATTATTAGATTATCTAGTTTAATCTTTAAGGTAATGGGTACTACAAGTATGTATCAACGTAAACTTAATAAGATTTTAAGAGAATATGATAAGTATATCGTTATATCTCGTGGAGATTATGACATTGATGAATCTAAGAGATTAATTAAGGTTACATCATTTGGTGAATTACTTGATGCTAGAAACACTTTAGAAAAACCAATTGTTTATGTAAAAGTAAATAATGTAAAAAGTGAGTTCTATGTAGAAGATAGTGAATCAATTTATAAATATACTCTTAAAGAGGCGGATGTAGAAGGAAAGTAATTTCCTTCTTTTTTTATATGTTTTCGTTGCTTTTTTAGATTTATTATGTTATAATCAACTTTGTCAAAGCGCGATGATCCGCTGTTATCGATATTATTAATATGATCACTCGTTAGAATAAATTTAGAGAGGAGAACTTAAATATGAATATTATTGACAAAATTAATGCTAAACAAATTAATCCTAATGTTCCTGAATTCCGTGTTGGAGATACTATCAGAGTTGACGTTAAGATTATCGAAGGTAAGAGAGAACGTATCCAAGCTTTCGAAGGTACAGTAGTTGCTAGACGTGGTGGTTCAGTTTCTGAAACTTTCACAGTTCGTAAAATGTCTAGTGGTGTAGGTGTTGAAAGAACTTTCCCAATGCATTCACCAAAGATCGCTGGTATTACAGTTGTACGTAGAGGTAAAGTAAGACGTGCTAAACTTACATTCCTTAGAGGTATGGTTGGCGGATACCGTATTAAAGAAAGAGGACAAAAATAAGGCCATGCCTTATTTTTTTGTTATAGGGAGATGTGTTTATGAACAAGAGTAAAAAGGTTATATTAGAAATATTGTCTTATGTTGCAATGATAATTGTTGTTATTTTAATAAAGACATATATTGCATCACCAATTAAAGTTAATGGTAATTCAATGTATAAAACATTGCATGATAAAGATATTATGATTCTTAATGAATATATTTATTATTTTAATGATATTAAAAGATTAGATATTGTTGTTGTTAAAGAACATGGTGAATTACTTATTAAAAGAGTTATTGGTCTTCCTGGAGATACAGTTGAATGTAAGAATGGTACTGTATATGTAAATAAGAAGAAGTTAATTGAAACTTATGTTAATGGAACAACTGATGACTTTGAAAAGGTAACTTTAAATAGAGATCAATATTTTGTTATGGGGGATAATAGATCTGTTTCTTTAGACAGTAGAACTTATGGTGCCTATGATAAGAAGGATATTAAAGGTAAAGCGAGTTTAACTATTTATCCATTTAATAGATTTGGTATTAAGGAGTAATTATGAAAAATATTTATTACAATAATTTTTTAAAGTATGCTACTTTTATTAAAAGTAAATCTTTTGAAAGCCTTGCTGATGTAATGGAAGGAGTTACTGATATAGTAATTCCAAAAGTAGATAGCGAAGAAGATAAAAAAGCAATGGTTATGTTTGGTTTTTCTGGTAATGGTAAGACTACATGGATTAATAACTTTTGTTTAGAAAATCCGGAGTATGTTGTTTTATCTATGGATAGTGTTGTTAGAGAATTATCTGATAGGTTAGGTAGACAAGTTGATGGTATGGAAATTACTAAGGCTTTTAGTGAAAAGTTAGATGAAGTTTGTTCTAGTAATAAAAATGTTATTGTTGATGGTAATTTCTTAAATTTACTTACTAGAATGGCACTTGTTGATTCCTTACATGCTTATGGTTTTGGTGTTTCTTTAGTTGATATAACTCCGATATTTGAGACAACTATAAAATCAAGAATTATGAGTGAAGCTAGTCGTGTGATTGGTGAAGAAGTTAATGAAGAGAATATATCAAAGTATAGAGATGATTTTAGATATAAAAATATGGAAAGAAGAGTTATGGAATATCATAATATGGAAAGATTAAGATCATCTTTTAAAGAACAAATGATATTAGGTGCTACCTCATTTGGAGTTGAAGATGTTATTGTAGTTGATAATAGTTCTAAAAGTGATAATATCGGCGGAAAGAAGATGTAATTATGAGTAAAATTGTTTTTTTAGGTGATTCTATTACTGAATATATGCCTTATGTTTATAAGGATAAAGTTGGAGGAGAAGAAGATATTGTATCTTACCATGGTGTTGAAAATATTGGGGTAGGATGTTTTCATCAATATTGTTGGCCTCGTGTTAAAGAACAAGAAAAAGATGCAGATATTTTTGTGTTATTAATTGGTACAAATAATTTATCTAGACCTGATTGTGATTATGATGAGAGAGAAACATTTGATGATCTTGTTATTAAAATGAAAGAAATGATTAATGATGTTTTATTAACTGGTTCTAGATTAATTGTTCAAAGTGTTTATCCAACTAAATATCTTAGTAGGGATGAAGATATTAGAAATTTAAATTCTCAAGTAGAAGGATATTGTAATTTAGTTGGAGTAGAATATGTAGATATGTACAGCTTACTTGAAAAAGATGGTATGTTTAATGAAGAATATTCAGATGATGGTATTCATCCAAATAAGGCTGGTTATGGACTTATAGTAAGTCATTTAAATAAATATTTTGTTAGTGGTAAAAAGAAGTTAATTAAGAGTGAGGATAATTAATGAAGATAGTTGAATATAGTGATAAATATTTAGAAGATGTTAGGGATTTACTTGTTGAGTTAGAAGAATATATTGTTTCAATTGATAAAGATGAACTTGATCAATTACATCCTGAATATAGAGAAAAAATGGCTATATTAGATTTAGAGGAAGTAAAAGCGTGGAATGGTAAATGTTATTTAGCAATTGAAGATGATAAGGCTATAGGTTTAATTATGGGTATTATTCCGGGATATGATGAGTATGACTATTTAGATTATAAATGTCCTAAAAGAGGAGAAATTACAGAGTTAGTTGTTAGTAATAAAGTTAGAAGTAAAGGTATTGGTAGGGAACTAATGAAGGTAATGGAAGATAATTTTAAAGAAAATAATTGTGAATATGTTTTAGTAGATGTATTTGCTTATAATGATAAGGCAATTAATTTTTATGAAAAGAGTGGGTATCACTCACGTATGTTAGTAGATATAAAGAAATTATAGGAGAATTTATGTTAGAAAAATATTTAAATCAAGATATTAATAATCCTAAATATTTATTTCATGGTAGTCCTAAAAAATTAGAAGTTTTAGTGCCGCAAGAATCTCATGATAGTAATAATAATTCTAATAATTTAGCTACTGCAGTATTTTTATTTCCTTCATTTTTAAAAGCTACACCTTATGCTTTTAAAGATACTATTAAGGAACTTAGTAATGATAAAAAATGGAATTTTGAAATTCCTAATGATGATAGTTATCCTTTGATGAGAATGAGTAATGTTAACTTAGATGATGATATATTAGGATATGTTTATGTTTTTTCTAAAGACGATAGTATGATCAAGGATGAGGATAGTTATCAATATAAATGTTTTAAAAAAATTAAACCAGTAGATATAGTTCCTGTAAGATATGGAGATTTTTCTTCATATTATGAAGTGGTTGAAAGTGATAAAGTACTTAAATAGTACTTTTTTCTTTTGAAATAAATATTTATATATTATAATTAAATTATGTATAAAGATAGTTATGCATAAATAAATTATAAGTAAGGTGAATATATGTTAAAAAAGTATGATGGACTTTTAAATTTAAATGCTACTATTGCAAGTAGTTTATTTGATAAAGTAGAACATCCTTGGGAAGTTTTACCTCTTATTAAAAGTTTTATTTTAGAAATTATTCCTACTTTAGGTAGTGAATATAAAGAAATAAGTGAAAATGTATTTGTACATGAAAGCGTTAAAATTGCGGAAACAGCAGTTATTAATGGACCTACTATTATTTGTAGGGGTGTTGATGTTAGACCTGGTGCATTTATTAGAGGTAGTGTTATTGTAGGCGAAAACTGTGTAATTGGTAACTCTACTGAAGTAAAGAATGCAATTATATTTAATAACTCACAATGTCCACATTATAATTATGTAGGTGATTCTATTTTAGGAGAATATGCTCATACAGGAGCTGGAGTAATTCTTTCTAATTTTAAGAGTGATGGGTCTAATGTTAAAGTTAGAGATAATAATGAAGTGATTGAAACTGGACTTAGAAAGTTTGGTGCGATACTTGGAAATCATGCAGATATTGGATGTAATAGTGTATTATTTCCTGGTACTATAATTGGTGAAAATACCAATGTTTATCCTTTAACTAGAGTTAGAGGAGTAATTGGTTCTAATAAAATAGTTAAAGATATAGATGTTATTGTAGAAAAGGAAGAAAGATAATGGGAAAATTATTTGGAACAGATGGAATAAGAGGAATTGTTGGTGAAGATTTAACTCATGAATTAGCGATGAAGGTTGGAGAAGCAGCGGCTTATGTTTTAGGTGGCAAGAAAGACTTAGTTGT
Source organism: Bacilli bacterium (assembly GCA_017416535.1). Lineage (GTDB taxonomy): Bacteria > Bacillota_I > Bacilli_A > RF39 > UBA660 > JAEDES01. The sequence continues at coordinate 691,121 of JAFQCG010000001.1, forward strand.
TTTAGTTGGAAGAGATACTAGAATATCTGGACAAATGTTAGCATCAGCTTTAAGTGCAGGATTTATGAGTCAAGGTGCTAAAGTAATAGATTTAGGAGTTGTTCCAACACCAGCAGTATCTTATTTAGTTAAAAAGTATGGAGCAAGTATGGGAGCAATGATTTCTGCATCACATAATCCATCTGAATACAATGGAATTAAATTGTTTAACAATGAAGGATTTAAATTACCGGATGCAACTGAAAATGAAATTGAAAAGTATTTATTAGGTAAAGCAGTTCCTACAACTACTAAAGTTGGTACATATGAGGTTAGTGAGACTGCGATTGAAGATTATGTTAATCATTTAGTAGATACTGCATCCGATATAAGATGTGATTTAAAGGTAGTTGTTGATTGTGCGAATGGTTCTGCTAGTGCGACAGCACCTATGCTATTTGAAAAACTAGGTATTGATGTTACTTTAATTAACTTTGAATATAATGGATATAATATTAATGAAAAGTGTGGTTCTACTCATCTTGACGTATTAGCTAAACAAGTAAAGAAATTAAAAGCTGATATTGGTATTGCATATGATGGTGATGCAGATAGATGCTTAATGATTGATGAAGATGGCAATGAAGTTGATGGGGACCAAATTATGGCTATTAGTACATATGATTTGAAGAAAAATAAGAAACTTACTAATAATACATTAGTAGGAACTGTTATGTCTAATTTGGGTCTTGTGAAGTTTTGTAAGGCAAATGATATAGATTTTGTAGCGACTAAAGTTGGAGATAGATATGTTCTTGAAAAGATGCTTGAATGTAATTATATTGTTGGTGGAGAACAATCAGGACATATTATTTATAAAGATTTTGCGAATACTGGAGATGGTGAATTAACTTCAATTCAAATATTAAATATTTTATCTAAAGAAGGTAAGACATTAAGTGAACTTTCTAAAGTTATGAAGAAGTATCCTCAAGTACTTTTAAATGTTAAAGTTAGAGAAGAAGCTAAAGGTCAATATGAAAATGATTCGCAAGTAACTAAAGTAATTAAAGAAGTAGAAAAATCATTAAATGGTGATGGTAGAGTATTGATCAGAGCAAGTGGAACAGAAGCTTTAATTAGAGTTATGATCGAAGGTTTAGATCAAGAAGATATAAATAAAAAAGCAAAGAAAATTGCTGATGTTATTGAAAAGAAATTTGGTATTTAACTAAATTTCTTTTTATTTTTGTAATTTTATTGTATAATAAGACATAATTCGCTTGATTAAAGGGGGAATTTATATGGCACTTACGGCACTAGATAAAATGAATGTTCAAAAATATATTAAAGAACATGCTATGGGTGATCTTTATTATGGAAATATGCGTGAGACATTAGGTAGAAGAAAAGATAAAGTATCTGATTTAGAATTTTTAGATTATTTTACTGAGTATGTAGTAAATGAATTACGTAAAGATGAAAAAATCTCAGTTAAACACTTATCTAAAGTAGTTTCTTGTGTTGAGGCAATTTTAGGTTGGGTACATAATGAAAATCAGCCAGTTACTGATGAAACATTAGATAAGATTAGAAGTTTTAGGGAATTTTATGATGAATATTTAGAAAGAACTGGAATTGAAAGAGATGAAACTTTAAGTACTGATTATATTGATTCGGTAGTTTCGGAAGTTAATGAACTTTATCCAGTTGATTCTATAGATACTGAAAGTGTTTCTAAATACATTAATAAGGTTGCTGAACTTGAAAAGCAAATAAAAAAATTAGAGAAAGAGCTTAGTGAGGCAAGTAGAATTTATAATTCATTAGATGAAGAACATCAAAAGAAATGTAGTAAACTTGCTGGTTTAAAAGAGACAGTTCAATCACTAGAAAAAGATGTTAGAGAAAAAGGAAAAGAAATAATTAATTTAAATGAAACAATTATTACTTTAGGTTCAAGAATAGAAGAATTAGAAACATCTTTAAATAAGGCTACAATTACAAATGTAGAACTTTCTTCTTATAAAGAACAATATGGTATTTTGAGTGAAGAAGTTGGAAGTCTTAAAACTATTATTGAGAATGCTAAAAAAGAAAAAGAGGCTGAAGCTAAAGCTAAGGCAAAACATTTAAGTATAGAGTCACTTGTTTATCAGAAACTATTACTTGATAGATGCAGTATTGATGATTTAGTTAGATATATTAAAGAACATAAAGTAGATGCGAATAATGTAGAAGTTGCGGATGCATTAAGATGTATGAAAAAAGTTATTACTTTGGATAGTAGTAGATTTTCAACTAAACCATCTTATAAAATAGTCAGACCTGAACTTAAGGAAGATGGTGTTTTTGAAATAGAAGTACCTTATGGCTGTAAACATTATGATGTTATGTTAGTTTCTGATTTTCATGTTAGAGAAGTTGATGCTAAGTTATTAAAAGGTTATGATGTTTTAACTAACTATTGCGTTAGAAATGGTATTTCATTAATGTTAAATTTAGGAGACTTTTATAATGGATTTAGTAGTCATCCTTTAGATTATGAAAATGCTATGAAAAATTATAGAGTAATTGAACAAACTATTTCAGAATTACCAGTAGTTGATGGTTTATATCATGCAGTATTAGGTGGTAATCATGAAAAGAATATTTCTAATTATGGATTTGATCCAGTTGAAATGATGAGTGATGCTAGAAGTGATTTCTTAAATTTAGGATATACACATTCGACTGTAACAATTAATAGTCCAACTACTTATTTAGGATCTTTTGATATACATCATCCGGATGGATTTGATTTTCCAATTAAGTTAGAAGAAGATGGAATTGATATTACTGAAATGAATTCTTATTTAGAAGATATTTATTCTTCTTTAGGTAAGGATAGAGATGAATCTTATATTGATATCTTCGGACATACTCATGTTAATCAATTTAATTATCCAGGTGGATACTGTTATATTCCTTCATACTTTGATGGTGGAAGTAAAAGAGGTGCTTGTCACTTAAGAATTTATTTTGATGAAGAAACAGATATCAAATATATGGTATTTATGCCACTTAGTTTTAGTACTGGTACTAGACTTGATAAAACTAATGAAATAGTTTATCAAAAGGTTTTAACTAGAAAAAATAATGAAGAGTAGAGTTTATCTCTACTTTTTTATGTTATAATGAGATTAATTGGAGGTGCTTATGGATAATTTAAAGAATTTTTCTGATGAAGAAATTGTAAAGATGATTAAAGAGGGGAAAGTTACAAATAGAGAATTAACTGATTCTGGTATTTGTCCAACATGTTTTAATAAAGAACATAATGGAGTTTTATTTGGGGATGATTCAGAGATGATTCTTTATGAGGATGATACTATAGAATGTTTTTTAGTTGGTAATCCTAGAGCGGTAGGACATGTTGCGATAAGTACAAAAAAACATTATAAAGATATGATGGATATTGATGATGAAGTTTGTACAAAAGTTTTTACTTTTGCAAGAAAAGCTATGTGTACTATTAGAGAAGTATATGGTGCTGAAAGTGTTTATTTATGTACAATGTGTGATGGTCCAATGAATCATTTTCATATACAATTAATACCAAGATATGATTATGAAAAAAGAGGTTCTAAAAACTTTGTAAAACCTAGAATGGAATATGTGGCTGATCCAGAAAAAGTAAACGTACTTAGAAAAGAGTTAAAATAAATATGTAACTATATGTTAGAATAATATTTATACATTTACGGGGATGTGAAAAAATGACAACTGAAGAAAAAGTTTATAAAATAATAAAAGAAAGATGTGAAGCTCCTTCTAATAAATATGGAATTGGTGCTTGGGATCATCATATTAAAATTGTTTATGAACTTGCTAAAGAATATGCAGATGAATATGATGCTGATTTAGAAATTGTTGCGATTGCGGCATTATTACATGATGTTGCTAGTGTTACTGATGTTAGTTTTACTGAAGAACATCATATTATTGGTGCGGAGATTGCAGAAGAAATTTTATTAAATGAAAACTATCCAATTGAAAAAATTGAGTTAATTAAAAAGTGTATTTTGAATCACCGTGGTAGTAGATTAGCTGACAAAACAACTGGGGAAGAAGTGTGTATTGCTGATTGTGATGCTATGGCGCATTTTTATAGTATTCCGTCATTATTAAGTATGGTGTATAGAGAAAAGAATTTATCTATTGATGAGGGAAGTAGTTTTGTAATGTCTAAACTAGATAGAAGTTATAATAAAATGTCAGATAAGGGTAAACAATTAGTTAAGAGACAATATGAATCTGCGAAGAATATTTTAAAATAAATATAGGTGATTTTAATGAATAAAAAGGTAAAATATATTTTATTATTTTTTACAGTATTATTTGTAATTTTAATTGGTATTTTTATTGGTAATAATAAATATGTAGATACAGTTAAGTATAAAGGAAATACTTATGTTTTATTAGAATATAATTCTGATATTTTTACTTATTACCATAATAGTAATAAATTTTATGAAGAAGATATAATTCATCCTGTTTCTCATAATAAATGGAATGTAGTTTATTTTAATGATGATTTGTTTGTTTTAGATAAAGAAGTTAAAGTTGCAAAAAAGTATTATGGTAATGATAATAATTATAATTGGTTTATTGTTTTTAATGGTGATGATAGTGATGTAAAAAAATCTATTTCATTAACAAAGAATGAACTTAAAAATTTATATAATATTGAAAGTAGTAAAAAGAAGATTGATATTACTTTTGACGAAATTAATAAATTTGGTGATTTATTAAAAGTTAGTAAAGATGGTTTGGTTCAAGGCATAGTTACTTTAGCTCAAGTTGATGGTAATTGGTATTATAAAACGGAAGTTATGACTGATGATGATAAAGAGATTGTAATTGAACTTGAAAAGACTTTAAATGATAAAATTAATGCTATGTTAAAATAAAAATTAGTTGAAAAACTAATTTTTTTATATATTATTTAAAAAAAATAATATATAATAATTTTAGATGGTAAACTAAATAATAGAGGTGATTATGATGAAGAAAGTATTATTTTTAATTTTATTAGTAGTTACATTTTATATTCCTAAAGTCGATGCCATGCAAGTGTATGCGATAAAAATAGATGGTAAAAATATTGTTTTGGAAGTTGAATCCAGTGATACAATTGAAGCTGTTAAACAAAAGATTTATGAGATAGACAGTAATTATCATTATGAGCATATAAGACTGGTTTTTAAAGATAAAGAATTAGAAGATGGAAGAACTTTAGCTGATTATGGAATTATGCCAGATGATACCATTAAATTGTTTTTAAAAAAATATAAGGTTTTATTTGATGCAAATGGCGGTAAGTTTGAAGATGAAGAGTCTTATTTGGTTGAGTGGAATGATGATTCTTATGATAACTTAATTGAACCTAAAAAAGATGGCTATTATTTTAAAGGATATTTTACTGAAAAAACTGGTGGTACTAAATTAGAACTTATTTTAGCTGAAGTAGGAATTGATAGTGATAGAATATTTTATGCGCAATGGGAAAAGGCTGTTTCTAATCCTGAGACGTCAAGTAATTATGGAAGTTTGATTTTATTAGTTATTTCTACTTTTAGTTTTGCTTTATTAGTGTATAAAGTAAGAAAATATTTAGTAAATAAATTATAAAAATTAATATTAAAAATTTGAGGTGATAAGTATGAAAAATAAAGAATATATAGATTATACATATAAACACAGAAAAGTAGTTATGTTATTAGCTCAAAAGTATTTTCCAAATAATAAAGAATTATTAGAACAAGTTGAGTTACATGATTTAGATAAACTTTTTACTTATTTATTTTATGATAAGAGTGTAGCTTCTAAACTTCATAGAGAACAAAATGCTCATCATGCAAACGGAATTGAGAAGAGTGATTTAGATTATATAGAAATGGTATTAGATTGGGAAAGTGCTAGATATACAAAACCTGATAAACCATTAAATGCTTATGATACTTTATATGCATATTATCCAGAAATGGAAGATGTTATTTTACCAGTATTACAAGAAATGGGTATTGCAGAAGCTAATATGCCGATGGAAGAAGATATTTTAAAAGCAACTTCAGAAATTCAAGAGCCAACTACAGATGAATTAGAAAAAGAGTTAACTAAAGGTGTTAAGGTATATTTAAAAACTAGGAATAAATAATCTTTTGTTTGTTAGGAGAATTATATGAAAAAAAGAACAATTATTTTATTAACTATAATTGCTTTAATTTTTACATTTGTTGTTGCAGAGATGTTTAGTGTCTATCATTTTGGTAGTGTACCAACAACATTAACTTTTTTATATTTAATATTTATATTTGTTTTATTTGAATATTCATTAATGTCTATTGTTTATATTATTAGGAAACTAATAAAAAAGGAAAGAATTAAGATAAAAACGATTATAGGTTTCTTTTTACTTTTTGTTGCAATATTATTACTGTTACTATTATTGATAGTATTAAATATTGATTATTTACATTGGTATATGTATTCTAGTCCTTTTTATTTCAATGTAATTGTTAGATGCGTTGAATTTTTATTTCCGTCAGTAATACTTATGGTAATTAGTATTTTATTAATAAGGAATAAAAAGTAATTTATATTATTTTATAAAAGTAAATCAATAGTGTGATTTGCTTTTTATTTATCTAAACTTTAAGTAGAAATTTCTAACTAAACCGTAGGTCGGTTTACTATTTGTTTTTTTAAATATAAAATTTTATGTGTAAGGAGGGAAATTTATGGATCCAAAGAAAACAGGTATAATAATTTTAGAAGCTAGAAAGAAATATAATATGACACAAAAAGATTTAGCAGAAAGATTATATGTATCAGATAAGGCGGTTAGTAAATGGGAGAGAGGTTTATGTTTTCCAGATATATCTGTTTTAATACCACTTACAGAAATTCTAAACGTAAGTTTATATGATTTATTAAGAGGTGAAAAAGTGAATAAAAAAGAAGTTGAAGAAACATTAAAAGATACTATTAATTATTCTAATAGTGAAATAAAAAGAAAGAAGAAAAAATATATAACAATTAGTTCTATTATTATTTTAATAATTGTATTAGTTAGTACAATTTCATTAATGTTTATTAGCAATAATAGTGATATAAATGGTATTGTAGATAGGGATACTATACATAGTATTAATCATTACAGTCCTTATGAAACTTCAATCAATAGTACTGATGGTGAAAAAATAGAATTAATTATTATGAAGTTACCATTAAAATGGAAAGAAAGACAATTTGAAGTTCTTGATGACACTATAAAAATTAATTATGGTGTTTCATATAAGGATGTAGTTAGGGCATATGATGATGAAGATTATGTAAAAGAAGCAATGATTAATAATGCATCAGTAATCTTTACAACAATTTCAGATGTTAATTTTGTAGAAATAAGATATACAGATTATAGATATTCTATTTCTAAAGATAAACTAGCGGATACATATGAAATTAATGATTTTGACGAAGTAAGTGAAAATGATAATTGGGTTAAGTTTGTTGCAAATAAGTTAGTGGATGATGAATTTGTAGATGATACTTTTAAATTGTTTGAAAAAAGTAAGATATCAAAAGATGAGTTAAAAAGAGAACCAGTATCAGATAGATAATGAAAAAATTAAGAAAAAGAAAAGTTAAAATATTGTTTGTTATTTTGACTGTACTCCTAATTGTTTGTTCGTTAAGACGAGAGAATACAACTTATAATATAAATACTCAGAATGTAATTAATTATAAGTATATTCTTGTTAATAAGGGTAATAAATTAAATAATGATTTTATACCGGAAAATTTAGTTAAGGTAAAAAGGTGCTCTTTAGGAAATTTTTATTTAGAAGAAGAGGCTGCATATGCATATGAAAGTATGTGTGTTGATTTAATTAATAAGGGATTAAATATTTCTATTACATCTGCATATAGAAGTTATGATGAACAAAAAGAATTATATAATACTTATTTAAAATTATATGGTAAAAGTTATGTAGATAAATATGTAGCGATTCCAGGATGTTCTGAACACCAAACTGGTTTAGCGGTTGACTTAGAATCATTAGAATATGATATATTTAAAAATTCACAAGAATATTTATGGGTTAAAGAGAACTCATATAAGTATGGTTTTATAATAAGATATCAAAAAGGTAGAGAAAAGATAACTGGTTATAGTGCTGAAGAATGGCATATAAGATATGTTGGAAAGAAAACAGCAGAATATATTTATAAAAATAATATTACTTTTGAAGAATACTATGATTTGTTTTTAAAATAGTAAATTGAAATTTAAAGAGTAGATGTATGATCTACTCTTTTATGTTATAATGTAAGATGTTGAATGAAATTTAATTATGCAATATGATAAAGGAGAAGTTATGTAATGAAAAATGAAAAATTATGTGTATTTAAATTACATCATATTGATATTTGGATAAATAATGTCGAAGAAAGTATACGATTTTATAGTTATTTAGGATTTAATAAGATAAAAGAAATTGATAAAAAAGAATTAAATAAAAAATTTATTTTTATGGAAAAGGATAATGTCTTACTAGAAATGAAGTATCATTATAGTAATGATTGTCAGCATAATAATGTTAAGTGTAGCGATAATAAAGTATTTGGTTTATCAGTAGAAAATATAGAAGATGCTAAAGAGTTTGTTGAAAGTAATAATTTAGTTGACCAAGAGATAATTATTGATTATGGTATTCTTGGAAATAAATATTTTATAATAAAAGATCCTAATGGAATAAATATTGAGTTTATTGAAGATAGAGGTGTCTAATATTGGAGAAAGAATATATACAAGTTAATAGAAAAGCGTATAATGATTTTGCAGCTCAACATTCAACTAGACATAAGAAGATTGGCAAATATGATTTAACTGATGATGATTGGGTGAAACTTTTAAGTGAAGAAGTGTTAAAGAAATCTTCAAATAATATTGTTTTAGAAATAGGCCCTGGAACAGGAAGAATGTTGAAAATATTTGAAGAAAGGTTAAATTGTAGAACATGTGCAGTAGAACTTTCGAAAGAGATGATTAAATATGCAAAAGAGAAGTCGCCAAATACGATGTTTATTGAAGACAATATATTAAATGTTAGATTTTCTGATAATTCATTTGATGCAATATTTATGGGTGCCTTGATTCATAATTTTCCAAAAGATGATGCTAGGAAGTTATTGGAGCTTTCGCATAGATGGATAAAAGAAGACGGAAGAATTTTAATTTATACTACAATTCATGATAATTCTGAAGAAGGTTATTATGAAAAAGAAGATTATAAAGGAAATATAGTTAGATTTAGAAAAAAATATACAGAAGAAGAATTAAAGAAATTAGTTGAAGAGTGTAATTTTAAAATTGTATATAAAATGTATACTGCAGAACCTGATCGTAATAAAAAGTGGTTAACTTATATTATAGAGAAATTAGATTAGAATAATGTTATTTTAGGAGGGATAATATGCCACAAGTTATTGAAATAGTTGTTGGGACAAAAAATTATCAAATTGAATGGGCTTTATCAGAATATTTTGGTGAGTTAAAAGGCAAAAAGTTTATGGTTAATGAGATGGCGGCTGATCAAATTGTTTTGATTAATGATTTGTCAGATACTGCGAAAATATTATTATCAGCAGTAGCAGGAGCAGTAATACAACATTTGATTGATGATAATTGTCAAATAGATGAAGTTTTTGAAAAAGGATATTTTATTGTTAAGGATTAGTTTAAAGGGTAGATGAAAAATCTACTTTTTATTTGTTTTTATGCCAAACAAATGTTCTTGTTTTTGCTTTTCTTTTGAACTATAATGTATTTGTAGAAAAAGTTTTAGAAAGGAGTTAATGAATGAATAAAAAGAAAGAAACAATGTTAAATCTTTTTGAAGGAAAAGAAATTAGAAGTATTTGGGATGCTGAAAAGGAGGATTATTATTTTAGCATAGTTGATGTTATTGGTGTATTAACAGAAAGTAGTGACCCATCACATTATTGGAGAACTTTAAAATCTCGAATGATTAAAGAAGGAAATGAAACCGTCACAAATTGTGACACTTTCAAATTAGAAGCTAAAGACGGAAAGATGCGTAATACTGATATGTTGGATACTGAAGGGATATTTAGATTAATTGAATCTATTCCATCTAAAAAAGCAGAACCATTTAAATTATGGCTTGCTAAATTAGGTAGAGAAAAAATTGATGAGGTTTTTGACCCATCTAAAGGGATTGATCAAATGATAGATTTTTATCAAAAGAAGGGTTATTCTTTAGAATGGATTGAAGCAAGAATTAAAGCAATTATTGAACGTAAGAGACTTACTAATGTTTGGAAGGATAATGGAATTAGTGAAGGGGTAGAATATGCAATTTTAACTAATGATATTTATAAAGAATGGTCTGGTATGACTGCAAGTGAGTATAAAACTTTTAAAGGTATTAGAAAAGAAAATTTAAGAGATAATATGACCGATTTAGAAATTACTATTACTAATATTGGAGAACTTGCAACTCGTGAGATTGCTAAAAATGAGAAACCTTTAGGACTAAATGAAAATAGAAAGGTTGCTAGAAGAGGTGGTGGAGTTGCAAAGAAAACAAAAGACTTTTTTGAAGAAGAGACAGGAAGTAAAGTTTTATCTCAAAGTAATTTGTTAAATTATCAATATAGTGATGATATTAAATATATAGAAAAATAGGAATTCCACGAATAGTTCCTGTTTTTTTATATGCTTTTTGATATAATAACTATTATATGGAGGTGTAATATGAACCAAGAAAAGATTGGTAAATTTATACAAGAATTAAGAAAAGAAAAAGGTTTAACACAGGTAGAACTTGCTGAAAAGTTAGGTGTAAGTAATAGAACTGTTTCCAAATGGGAAAATGGTAATAATTTGCCAGATTATTCTATGTTTAATATTTTATGTGAAGAACTTAACATTTCAATAAATGAATTATTATCAGGAGAAAAATTAACTAAAGAAAATTATCAGAAAAAATTAGAAGAAAATTTTGTTAGTACAATTGATTATAATAATAAAAAAAGAAATAAGAAGATAAAAAGATTTATTGGTTTAATAATTTTTATATTAATAATTTATTTTCTTTATAAAGCTTTTATAGCCTATGTTTATTTTAAAGACTATACAGAACATGAAGATAATAGTTTTCCTTATAATCAAAATATAGATATATATAGAGTAAATAATAATGTAATGGCAAATAAAAATGTATTTGATAATGAATTAAATATTTATATACCTGAAGGATTTGAACTTGTTACAGATAAAGCTAAAAGTAATTTTGTAAATGATGATTGCGAACCATATATAAAGGGAAATAGAAGTTTGAACGACTTTGATGCAATGGTTTTAATCTGTCATAGAACACATTCAATTGATTTAGGTAATATAGATTATTATGGAATTAATAGTACTTTATTTCCTTGGTTAGATGTATATAGTTTGTTTGAAAAGTATGATATAAATGACTCAGTTGATTTAATAAAATTTTATGAGAAAAATTATAAGTTTAAGCAAAACATCTTTACTAGCAGTAATGACATAAAAATAAATTATTTAGCAAGAACTTATGTTTCTTTTACACTTCCTTCATATGATTATTTTTATTATTTAGAAAATGATTTAAGAGGATATGTTTTAGAAACTTATAGAAATAATTCTAATTATTTTCAAGAGACTATATTAAGTTATAAGAGCGGTGGTTATGGTGAAATAAATTATGGTGTTTCTTTTATGAATAATAAAGAAGAGTATTTTAATCATGACAATAGTTTTGAAATTGTTAATAGTATTTCAAGATAGAGTAGAGAAATCTACTCTTTTATGTTATAATGGTGAGGAATTGGAAGTGATATTATGTCAAAGACAGATAACGTAAATGGATATGAAGGTAAAAAGACAATTAACTGGTATCCTGGACATATGGCTAAAACAAAAAGAGAAATAGCTGAAAAATTAAATTTAATTGATGTTGTTTATGAAGTTATTGATGCAAGAATGCCATATTCTTCTAAGATAGTTGATATTGAAGATTTAATTAAAGATAAACCTAGAATTCTTGTAATGACAAAGTTTGATTTGTGTGATGAAGATGAAACGAATAAGTTTGTTAAATATTATGAAGAACAAGGTTATAAAGTTGTTACTGTTGATTTAATGAGTAATAATAACGGAGTTAAGAAAATTATTGATGCAACGAATGAATTGATGGTTGAGGTTAATAAGAAACGTGCTGAAAAAGGTATGATGCCAAGAGCTGGACGTGTATTAATAGTAGGTATTCCTAATGCTGGTAAATCTACTTTAATTAATCGATTAGTTGGTAGAAAGGCAGCTGGTGTTGGAAATACACCTGGCTTTACTAAGAGTCTTAGTTGGATAAGAATTAATAAGGATTTAGAACTTTTAGATTCTCCTGGAATACTTTGGCCTAAGTTAGAAGATCAAGAAGCTGCACATGTTCTTGCAAGTTTATCTTCTATAAAAGAAGAAATATTAAATATAGATGATATTGCGATATTTATTTTAAAGAAGATGTATGAACTATATCCAGAAAAGTTAGAAGAAAGATATGGTATTACTGAACTTGATGAAGACTTTATTGAAACTTATGATATGATTGCTTCTAAAAGAGGCGCTCTTAGTCGAGGTGGAGTAGCTGACTATGAAAAAGTATCAGGTATTATTGTTAAAGATTTAAAGAATGGTTATTTTGGAAAAATAACTTTAGATAGATTAAAGTAATGAAAGAATTTGAAATTTTAACAATTAATACTCCTGTTGTTAGAGCGACTATGAAAAATCAAGGAATTGCTTTAGTAAAAGGAATGCCTGAGGTGTATCATAAAGAGTTTGATATAACTGAATTTATAGGGGAAAAACTAGCGGGTATTAGAAATGTTAGAAGTGCTCATTATATTCCTATTTGTTTTGGAGAATATAAGAAATGTTTAACAGATGCTAAATATGGAAATGATAGAGGAAATATTAGAGTAGGCTCTCCAAATTTTAAACAAAAAGGAACAAAATATGTTTTTGTATTTGATATTCCTAGTTATTATATGGGAAAAGGTTTAAAAGATTTAGCAGAACAATGTCCTACTGAAGAAAATAAAACAGCTCTTATAAATGAACATTTTGAAATGGAAGCATTAGATACATATATGGGACAAAAAGATAGAAGAGCTAATATATATTATGAATATCATCCTAATGGAGAAATACATTTATCAAGAATGTTTGATTATGAAAATTCAATGTTTGAAGAATTAAAAGATGAAATTTATTATCTTAATGATTTTCATGAATATCATACAATTGATGATTATAGAAGAATGATTGATAAATATCCTCAGTTTGGTTGTTATTTAGGTAGTTATGTTGGAATTGATTTAGTTGAACAAATTAAGTTGATGGCTAAAGAAAGAGGTTTTGATTTAAGCAGTTTTGATATGGAACCATATAAAATATTTAATGAGTCAACTCAAAAAAAATTAGAACTAATATTAAAGTAAAGTTTACGTATTGAGAAAATATGGAAACTTTATTTTTTTGTCATAAAAAATTATTTATGTTAATATTAGTTATGGAGTGTGTTTTAAATGGAAGAATTTGACAACTATAAATATGAAAAAGAATTAAGAGGTAATGGTATTAAATTTATTGCTGGAGTTGATGAAGTTGGACGTGGTCCATTAGTTGGTCCGGTTGTTGCTGCATGTGTTGTTTTACCTGAAGAATTTAATTTAGATGGTTTAACTGATTCTAAAAAGTTAAGTGAAAAAAAACGTGACTTTTATTTTGAAGAAGTTAAAAGACAAGCTTTAGGATATGGTATTGGTATAATTGATGAAAAGAAAATAGACGAAGTAAATATATATGAAGCAACTAAACTTGCAATGAAAGAAGCGATTGAAGATTGTAAGAAGATGTGTAAAATTGAACATGTATTAATTGATGCAATGCCACTTGAATTAGATGTTCCAACAACTTCTATTATTAAAGGAGATTTAAAGAGTATTACAATTAGTGCAGCTTCAGTTATTGCTAAAGTTACAAGAGATAGGATGTTAGATGAGTTACATGAGAAGTTTCCTATGTATGATTTTAAAAAGAATAAAGGTTATCCTACAAAGAAGCATCTTGAAGCAATAGAAGAATATGGTATAATTGATGAGCACAGAAGAAGTTATGGACCTGTAAAGAATTATTTAGAAAAAAATGAGAAATAATTTTAAAAAAGTTCGTATAATAATTATGATGTTAAAATTGACAAATAGAGAATAAACTTGTATAAGTTAATAAGGGAGTGGTTATATGGCCAAGAATTTAGTTATAGTGGAAAGTCCTAGTAAGAGTAAGACAATTGAAAAATATTTAGGTAAAGATTTTAAAGTTGTTTCTTCTAAAGGACATATTAGAGATTTATCTACTACTGGACATTATGGTTTAGGTGTTGATATTGAAAACGGATTTAAGCCTAATTATATTGCGATTAAGGGTAAGAATAGTGTTATTAAAGAATTAAAGAAGGATGTTAAAGAAGCAGACCTTGTTTATCTTGCAAGCGACCCGGACCGCGAAGGAGAAGCAATTGCATGGCATTTAAAAGATGCTTTAGGTATTAAAGATAATAAATATAAAAGAGTTTTATTTCATGAAATTACAAAGGATAAAGTAATTCAAGCAATTAATAATCCTACTGTTATTGATGATAATTTAGTACATAGTCAAGAAACTAGAAGAATTCTTGATCGTATTATTGGATTTAGATTATCTAAGTTATTGCAAAGTAAGATTGGTGCAAAGAGTGCAGGGCGTGTACAAAGCGTTGCTTTAAAATTAATTGTTGATCGTGAAAGAGAAATTATGGCATTTGTTCCTGAAGAATATTGGACAATTACTGCTAATTTTAATGATTATGAAGCTAATTTATTTAAATATAAAGAAGATGATATTGAGTTAAAGTGTAAGGATGATGCAGATAAGGTATTAAATGAAATTAGTGATACTTATACAGTTGAAAGTGTTGAAAAGAAAGAAAAGAATAAAAAGAGTAAACTTCCTTTTACAACTTCAACATTACAACAAGAAGCATCTACTAAATTAGGTTTTGCTGCTAAAAAGACTATGAGCATAGCTCAAAAGTTATATGAAGGTATTGATTTAGGAGATGAAACAGTCGGATTAATTACTTACATGAGAACTGATTCAATTCGTTTGTCAGATGACTTTACTAGACCAACGATGGCTTATATAAATGAAAATTATGGAGATAACTATGTTGGTTATGTTAAAGCTGCTAAGAAGAATGATAATGTTCAAGATGCACATGAAGCAATTCGTCCAACAAGTATTAATCGTGAACCAAGTAAAATTAAACAATATTTATCAAATGATGAGTTTAAATTATATAGTATGATTTATAAAAGAGCATTAGCATCATTAATGGCTGATGCTAAAGTAAATCAAACAACAGTTGTTTTTGATAATAATGATTATAAGTTTAAGACTACTGGGCAAATTCTTATTTTTGATGGATATTTAAAAGTATATAAAGATTATGAATCTAGCGAAGATAAAATTTTACCTGAGTTTAATGAAGAAGGAAAACTAGTTACAAAAGATGTTTCTTCTGAACAACATTTTACTAATCCACCAGCAAGATATACAGAAGCTAAATTAATTAAAGAAATGGAAGAATTGGGGATTGGTAGACCTTCTACTTATGCTAAAACAATTGATACAATTAAAGAACGTGATTATGTAACTATGGAAGAAAAGAAATTCAAACCAACTGAAATTGGTTTTGAAACTACAGATAAGCTACAAGAATTTTTTAGTGATTTAATTAATGTAGAATATACTCGTGATATGGAAGAGGATCTTGATGAAATTGCTGAAGGTAAAGCTATTTGGAATAAAGTACTTGCAGATTTCTATAAATTATTTGAACCTCGTGTAAAAGAAGCTTTTGCTGATATGGAGAAAAAAGCACCTGAGACAACTGGTGAAGTGTGTCCAGAATGTGGAAGTGAACTTGTGGTTAGAAAAGGTAGATATGGGGAATTTGTAGCTTGTTCTAATTATCCTGAATGTAAATATATTAAGAAGGAAGTAGTGGAAGTTAAAGAAATTATGGATTGCCCAGAATGTGGCGGCAAAATCGTAGAAAAACCAACTAGAAAAGGTAAAGTTTTCTATGGATGTAATAATTATCCTAAGTGTAAATTTGCATTATGGGATAAACCAACTGGAGAATTTTGCCCAGAATGTGGCAAAGTTTTAGTTGAAAAGAATGGTAAAATAAAATGTAGTGAGTGTACTTATGAAGTGTAGGTACACTCCTTTTTCTTGATTTTTTAATGGTTTTATGGTATAATATGTGCAACATTGGGGGTATTGTGTATGGTAGCTAGATTAGTTTATTTAGTAGATGGACAAGAAATAGAACTTGAAAAAATGAGTTTAGATGCTTTAGATGATTTAACTTATTCAGCATTTGGAACAGAAGATGATATTATTAATTCTTTGAGATATGAAAAATTATTAGATAAGGTTTCAAAAGATGGGGAAGTAAAAGTTGCTTATGATGCATTAGAAGTTCCACTTAAAACAATTGACTATGTTGCTGGATTTGGATTTGATCCGTTTCATCAACAAGTACAATATATGAGTGTGTTAGTTGGTGATAGAAAGATTGGACCAACACTTAGAAGTTTAAGAGAAAATATAATTCGAACATTAAGTGATATAGATGTAGTTCAAGATTTTTATGAAATATTTAAAGATAAATATACTGCAAAAGAACGTTTATATTATAGTGCTGGAATGCTTTATGAAAATGATAAGTTGGTTTTTGATGGCATTAGAAGAATTGTTGATGAGGCTACAAATCATAGCGAAGGGTATTTAGCAGGAAGATTATTTATTGATGGTTTAAGTAAACTCGATAGTGTCAAGAATAAAGATGAAAAGGGAAGAATAGTTTCTCCTAAAGTATATGAAAAAAAATAAATGTAAATAATTTGCTTTTAATTGCATGATATCTTTTATAAAGATATAATGAAAGTAAGGGTGGTGTAGATTATGGATACATATTTCTTAATTGCACGAAGTAGAAAAGACAATAGTTTTACAGTTTTAAAATTACAAGAAACTTGGTATTTAGGAAGAGAAAAGGGTCGTCAAGGTGTCTTAACACGTGAAAATGATTTAGAAGCTATTGATTTAGTTACTACTAGATTTGGTAGTGAAGAAGAAATGGCAAATAGAATGGCTATGAATGGATATATTCCTGATAGTGATGTAGATATTTTTATTGCGAGTAAAAGACAAAAAGATGGAAAGAGTTATATAAGGTTTGATGAAGTAATATATAACCCTGATAAAGATAGAAGAATTGATTCTTTAAGAAGAATTGCGCTTACATCTTTAGCATCAGATTTTAAAGATGATAAGTACGATATTGATTCTATTTATGATGAAGTGATTGCACTTTCTTATATGGCTGATGATTATTTGGCAATGCTATTAGATGGAGATATGAATGTATCTTTAATATTTGCTGAACAATTAAGAGGTGTTCAACAATATTCAGAAATTCCTTATTTCTTAAAAGAAAGAGTGGGATTTGGTGCGGATAATTATTTAGTTTTAAGAAATATTGTTGAATCAATTAATAGATTAGAACAAGTTAGTACACATTCACGTGCGGATAGATTTGTTCAAAACGCTGATTTTATTGGTAAAAATTTATCTGGTAGAATGGCTTTGGTTCCTGATCTTGCTATGCAACTTGATAAGTCATATGTTGAAGGACAATTATCATTATTTTCATTACTTGATGATAAGGGTAAAGAACAAGTAGTGGAAGCTACTAAGAAGGTTGCGGAAGAAGAAAAATTAATACCACAAAAAATACATATACCAAGAAGTGGTGTTAGTGACTATGATAAGAGAAAAGAAGTATTTAGAGTATTAAGACATGCTGAAGGTAAAGTTTTTTATAAAGATAAAGAAACTGATACATATAAAGTAAACTATGATGTATTTACTAGTTATCCACCAACAGAGGATGAAGCAAGAAAGCTAAATACATATTTGACTGGTAAACTTCCAAAATATTTTGCACATTATATTTATGATTATAGAATGTTATGTGAATGTCAAAAAGATTCATTTACACCACCATCAGAGATTGCGGAATTACAAACAGAAGTTGAATATGATATTAGAAAAGTAGATGCGAGATTTAAAAGTGCTAAAACATTAAATATGGCCTATGAATGGTGTATGTTATACGAGGGTGCTCGAAAGAGAGACAAGGCGGTTAGTGAAGGTGCTAAAGTAAGTTCTGATTTAGATGATAAGGCAAAAACTTATGGAAAAAAGTAATATATTTTTAAATGATTATTTGGAATATTTAAAATATCAAAAAAATTATTCTGATTATACGGTTTTAAGTTATCAAAATGATATAGAAGAATTTTTAGAATATTTAAATAGGGAAGCACTTGATTTTAAAGATATTGAATATAGTGATTTAAGATTTTATTTGATGTATTTGAAAGAAGAAAAGAATGATAACAATTCTTCTATAGATAGAAAATTAAGTGCATTACGTGGTTTTTATAAATATTTAGCTAATGAAGGAATTGTTAAAAGTAATGTTTTTTCATTAGTAAGTGGACCAAAGAAAGAAAAGAAATTACCTAGATATTTTGAATATAATGAATTAGAAGAATTATTTAATGTGCCAGATAGTGATACTGCGTTAGGGCAAAGAGATTTATTGTTATTAGAACTTTTATATGCGACAGGGGTACGTGTTGGAGAGTTAACTAATATTAAAATTAAAGATATAGATTTAAGTAGTAAGAGTATTTTAATTCTTGGTAAAGGTAATAAGGAAAGAATTGTAACTTATGGTGACTATTGTGAGGAGATCTTGAAAAGGTATTTGAGTGATGGATATATTCTTTTAAATACTAAGAGTAGTGAATATTTATTTTTAAATAAAAATGGTGGTTCCTTAACTGAAAGAGGAGTTAGATATATACTTGATCAGATTATTAAACAAACCAGTATTAATAAGAATATCTCGCCACATATGATTAGACATAGTTTTGCAACTCATTTGCTTAATGAGGGCTGTGATCTTACTACTGTTCAAAAATTATTAGGACATGAAAGTATTAAGGCTACGCAAATTTATACTCATGTTACTACTGATAGACTTAAGGAAGTTTATTATAATAGTTTTCCGAGAGCAAAAAAGGACGATTAATATCGTCTTTTTTCTTTGTTTTTAAAAGAAATTAATGATTTATATGTTTTATTTTAAATATTAATTTGATATAATTAAGTTATTCAAAAGGTGTGTGATCTTTTATGGATTATGAATTTTCTAGTAAGGAAGAATTATTTCAAAGAGTTAAACCTGCACTAAAAGCAAAAGTTAATGAATTCAAAAGACTTGGATATAAGTATGTTCAAGAGGTAGATGTATGGAATTATTTAATTGAAAATGTTTGGTGTAAGGCTAAAGATTTAATGCTTTCGGATATTGTTAATGATATCTTACATGTAAAGATTAAGAAGATTGATGATTATATAAAAGAAAAAATGAGCAGTACTAATAGAACACAATATTTTGATAGTAATAATTAATATTTATGAGGTGAAAACATGAAGAAAAAAGGAAATAAGAAAAAAGTAGTTTTGACAACTATGTTTTTATGCCTTGTAATAGTTGGAATATGTTTTTTATGTGTTCCATTATTTAAAAATCTAAAATTTGGTTTAGATTTACAAGGTGGGTTTGAAGTTTTATATAAGGTTGAATCTGTTGATGGTTCTAAGATGACATCTGAAAAGATGACTGCAACATATAAAACATTAAGTAAAAGAATTGATAGTTTAGGAGTAAGTGAACCAGAAATTATTCTAGAGGGTACTGATAGAATTAGAGTTAAGTTAGCTGGAGTTACTAATCCTGAAGAAGCACGTAGTCAATTATCTACTGTTGCATCACTAAGTTTTAGAGATACAGATGATAAATTATTAATGACTAGTGATGTTTTATCAGCAGGCCAAGCAAAAATAGGTCAAGATGATCAAAAAAGACCAGCTGTAGCTTTAACAGTAAAAGATAAAGAAAAGTTTTATGAAGTTACTAAAGCTATAAGTGAAAAAGAAGATGGAAAAAATATGATAGTTATTTGGCTTGATTATAATCCATTGACTGATAAGTTTGAAGATGATAAAAATACTTGTGGTGCGAGTGGTTCAAATTGTTTAAGTGCTGCAACTGTTTCACAAGGATTTGCAAGTGATGTTATTATTCAAGGTAACTTTACTTTAGAAGAAGTAGAAAATCTAGTTGATTTAATTAATAGTGGATCACTTCCAAGTAAATTAAGTGAAGTTTCTAGTCAAACAGTAGGAGCTACATTTGGAGATCAAACATTAGAAAAAACATTAATTGCAGGAATTATTGGTATTGCATTAATCGTTATTATTTTAGTTGCTGTATACCATTTTGTTGGATTTGTTGCATCATGTGCAATGATTATTTATGCATTTTTAGTATTCTTAGTATTTTGGTTAATTGGTGGAGTATTAACACTTCCTGGAATTGCCGCATTAGTACTTGGAATTGGTATGGCAGTAGATTCAAATGTTATTACATTCTCTCGTATTAGAGATGAGTTACATAAAGGTAAGAGTTTACCACTTGCTGTTAGAGAAGGAACTAAGTCAAGTTTCTCAGCAATTATTGATGGAAATCTTACTACATTAATCGTTGCAATTATTATGTTTATTTATGGCGAATCTAGTATTAAAGGATTTGCAACAATGAATATAATTACAGTTATTGTTACAATGTTTACAATGGTTTGGTTAACAAGATTATTAATTAATGCTTTTGTAAAAACTGATTTCTTTAATGATAAAGTTAATTTATTTATTAATGTTAAGAAGAAAAATATTCCTAACGTTAGTAAAAATGAAGAAGTTAAAGTTAAACCATTTAGTAAAGTTAATTTCTTAAAACATAGAGTAATTTGGTCACTTATTTCAGTAGTTATTATTGTTGCTGGTGGAGTTATGATTGGTGTTAAAGGATTAAATCTTGGTATCGATTATAAAGCTGGTAGTGATATTACTATTTCTACAGAAGAAAAAGTTACTGAAAAAGTATTGAAAGCAGATTTAAAAGAATTAGGGTTTGAAGCAAGTGAAATTACTATGTTAGAAGATGAAGTAGTAATTAGAGTTGATAAATCATTTAGTGGTGATGAAGTTAAAGAAGTAAATAGTTATTTTGAAGATAAATATGATGCTAAAGTTAATATTGGAGTTGTTACTAATATTGTTAAACAAGAATTAGTTAAAAATGCAGTTATTTCAGTATTATTCGCTTTAGTTGGAATTATTATCTATGTATCATTAAGATTTAAGTTTAGTTATGCAGTAGGTGGAGTTATTGCTTTAATACATGATGCTGCAATGATGTTTGCTTTATTTGCATTATTAAGATTAGAAGTAGATTCAATGTTTATTGCAGCGATACTTGCAATTATTGGATATTCAATTAATGATACTATTGTTTCTTTTGATAGAGTTCGTGAGAATTTAAAAGCAGTTGATGATAAGAAATTAGATAAAGTAAAATTAGAAGAAATTTGTAATAGAAGTATTCAAGAAACTTTCTCTAGAACATTATTTACATCTATTACAACATTAATTCCTGTAATAGCTTTAACATTCTTAGGATCAAGAGAAATCTTTACATTTAATATGGCAATGTTAATGGGTTTAGTTGCTGGTACATATTCATCAATATTTATTTCAATGTCTGTATTCTTAGGACTTGAAAAAAGAAATATTGGTAAACCAAAAAAGAAAAAGAAAATTTATACAGATGAATTTGAAGAAAAGAAGATAAAGGGAATTAATTGTTAGTGAGAGGAGATGGTTCCTACGTCTAAGAATAAAGATGATATTACTTTTGAAATGGTAGAAGAGAAAGTAAGATTATATATCGATAATGAAGAACAAATAAAGGTAATCCAAGAGGCTTACCTTTTTGCTAAAGATAAACATGATGGACAATTTAGAAAAACAGGGGAACCTTACATTATACATCCACTTAATGTGGCACAAATACTTACAACAATATATGCAGATTATGAAACAATTTCAGCGGGGTTAATGCATGATGTGTTAGAAGATTGTGATTGTACTGTAAATGAAATGGAAGAAAAGTTCGGAAAAGAAATAACTAAATTAGTACAAGGTGTTACAAAACTTAGTAAAATTAATTTTTCTACCGAAAATGAATATTTAATTGATTATTATAAAAAAATAATAGTTGGTATGAGTGAAGATGTTAGAGTTATTATAATTAAGTTAGCTGATCGTCTTCATAATATGAGAACTTTATGGGCAATTCCTGAAGATAGACAAAGAGTAAAGGCACATGAGGCGCTAGATATTTTGGCGCCTATTGCTCACCATTTAGGAATTCATAAAATAAAAAGTGAATTAGAAGATTTGTCATTACGTTATTTGAAACCGGATGTTTTTTATGATATAGTTGAAAAACTTAATAAGACAAAGGTTGAGAGAGATAAAACTGTATTTGACATGCAAAGAGATGTTTCTGATTTATTAACAGAACATCATATACCACATGAGATTAAAGGTAGAGCAAAGAGTATTTATAGTATTTATAATAAACTTGATAAAGGTAAGAAGTTTAGTGATATTTATGATTTATTGGCATTAAGAATCTTAGTTCATACTGAACAAGAGTGTTATTTAGCATTAGGTATTATTCATTCTAAATTCAGACCTTTACCTAAGAGATTTAAAGACTATGTTGCTATGCCAAAACCAAATATGTATCAATCATTACATACAACTGTATTTGGTGTAGATGGATATTTATTTGAAATTCAAATAAGAACTTATGATATGGATGAAGTTGCGGAAAATGGAATTGCTTCGCATTGGGCATATAAGGAAAATGGAGGTTCTACATCTACTGCTAATCTTCATTCAACAACAGAGCAAAAGTTACAATTCTTTAAGTCAATTATTGATTTAAGTAAAGATAAAATGAGTAGTGAAGAATTTGTTAATAGTGTTAAAGATGAAGTTTTAAATAATAATATTTATTGTTTTACACCTAAAGGTGATGTTATTGAGTTACCAAGAGGTGCTACTCCAATTGATTTTGCTTATGCAATACATACTAAAGTTGGAGAAACTATGGTAGGAGCGATTGTTAATAATAATATTGTTCCACTAAACTATGAACTTAAAGACAATGATATTGTTAAGATTAATACTAATAAGAGTTCTACACCATCTAAAGAATGGTTAAATATAGTAAAAGCAACTAAGACTAAAAATAGAATAAAAAGTTTCTTTACTAAAAATGATCGTGAAATTTATATTGAACGTGGTACTTATGCTTTAGAAAAAGAGTTACGTAAGAAAAAATTAAGTATTTCAGAATTTTTAAGTGATGAAAATTTAGATAAAATATTTGAGTCATTTAAAGTTGATGATTTAGAAGATTTATATTTACATATTGGTAATGGTAAAGCTCCTGTAAATGCTGTTATTAATACTGTTTATAAGAGTGATGATACACCAGCGCCTAAAGTTGTAAAAGTTACTTCTAAAAATATAGATGCTGATATTATTGTTAGTGGAATTGATAAAGTAAAAGTTAATTTAGCTAATTGTTGTAATCCAATATATGGGGATTCTATTATTGGTTATATTACAAAAGGAAATGGTATTAGTGTTCATAGGTTGAATTGTCATAATTTATCTTCTATGGAAGAAAGAACAGTAGAAGTATTGTGGAATGATAATACTAATAAGAGATATTTAACTTCTGTATTAATTCATACTAATACTAGTGATAATCATATGCTTGATTTAATGCAAGCAATATCTATGGTTAATGTAAGTGTAGATAGTATGAATACAGTTAGTAAAGTAGATAAAGTTACATATGAAGTTAATTGTTATGTAACTGGTGTTGAACAATTAAATAAAATGGTTTTAGCATTAGAAAAAAATCAATTTGTAGAAAAAGTTGAGAGGGTTATGCGATGAGAGTATTAGTACAAAGAAGTGGTAATGCTTCAGTTAAGGTTGATGGAAAGATTGTTGGTGAAATAGAAAGCGGGTTAGTACTTCTTGTTGGTTTTACTAATGGAGACACAATTGAAGAAGTGAAACTTTTAGCAAAAAAATGTGCTAATCTTAGAATATTTCCTGATGAAGATGATGTAATGAATAAAAGTTTGTTAGATTTTGGAGGAGATATTTTATCTATTTCGCAATTTACTTTATATGGAGACGCTAAAAAAGGAAATAGACCAAGTTATATTAATGCGATGAAAAATGATGAGGCCATTCCTTTATATGAGGCATTTAATGAAGAACTTCGTACATATGGAGTTAAAGTTGAGACTGGTATTTTTGGAGCGGATATGGATGTTGCTCTTACAAATATTGGACCAACAACAATTTGGTTGGAAAAATAATATTTAGGGGGTTTTTATGAATATTATTACTGGTAATCAAGAAGATTTAAAAATACTTATTGATGGTGCATATCAAAGACTTAGAAGAAGTAAAGATAGTTTTGAAAAATATGCTTTAATTGACTATCTTACAGAATTACATGGTTTAGAATCTGCACTTACTGGAAAGAATATTTCTTTTGATGAAAGAAGAGCAAATCTTTCTAATAGTCAACAAAGAAAATATTTAAAATATATAAGTTATTTATTCGGACGTTTAGAAGATGAATTTATTAAATTTAAAGATTGTCATAATGAAATATTTGGAACAATGTTAACAATAAATGATTCTATTTTAGATGAAGTTGTTGAAGATTGTTATGCCGATGATTATACTATTATGTCTGAAGAAGAATTTTGTGAATACTTTTTTGAATTTTTAAAAGAATATAAACTAGAAGAGTATTTTGATAAACTTATTACTGGTAGAAAGATATATAATAGAGAACTAAATGATAGTCATAGAAATCCTGGTAATGTTATACATGATCCTATTAAGAAAAGATCTTCTGTTGTGATGGGAGGTTTTGAATATTCAGTTCCATATTTATTAAATTTAGGACATGAATTAGGCCATGTAGTTGATTTAAGCAAATTAAATAGAAAAGATTTAGAGAAATATTTAAATTATTCTTATTCATCAGTTTATGGTGAAGTTGTTTCAACTTTATTTGAAAAGTTATTTTATGACTTTTTGTTTAGAAAAAAATATAGACTTGATGAAGTAAAAGAGGTATATAGTGAATTTTTATTTGAAAATAAGAATTATGTATTAGATGGATATATCCTTTCGTTATTAGAAGATACAGACATTAGAAAACTTTCTGTTAATGGATTAAGTAATGGCGAAATAATAAAAAAAGTTGAATCGTCTTTTATGAGATTAGATGAAATAGAATATCATTTGGATGGTCGAGTGCTTAGTACATGGAATACACCTTTATATGCTTATGGTGATTATTTTTCAACGGTACTTAAAGATGATGTTCAAAAAAATGGATTTGATGGTAAAATGATGAGAAAATTTATGGCGCTTAGAACAGGTGAGTTTGATCCAGAACTTTTTGAAGATATTGGGTTTGAATTTGATAATTACCAAAAAGTATATAAAAAGGATGTTTCTAGATTAAAAAAATAATTGTTTATTTTTAATATTTAATATATAATATAGGTAACTTCTTGGGAAAGAGTAGTCTTATTTTGAGTTGCAGAGAGAATACGGAAGGTGTAAGTATTTATTTATGTAAGATGAAGACATCCTAAAAATAAGAAGCGGGTAACTACGTTATAAGTATTAAGAGTATAAAATAAGGTGGCACCACGAAGAATTTCGTCCTTAGGAGGGTGGCACTTTTTTATTTTATCAGGAGGAGAAATGGAAACGAAAGATAAGCTCTGTCTTTATAAAGGAATACTTTTAGGACAAAGCGGTAATTCATTAACTAATAGATTTAAGTTAATGAGAATTGTTAGAGATAACAATGTTGAAAATTTATATGCAGGAGTAAGAATTGATAATTTAAGTGAAGAAGATTTTGAAACTGGGGAGATTATTAGATCTGACTGGAGTGATGCGTTGGTATTTGTTCCAGGAAGAGGAGAGGAGACGGTGTTCCGACATTGTCCCGAAGATGGTTATTATTATGATTTATTAGATGGTAATACGAGATGCCAATATATTGATGATAATACTACTTCAGTAAAACACGGTTGTTGTAACTTAAGAAATATGAGTTATGAAAGTGTTTGTGGAAGTGTTAAAGTATATAAAAAAGAAAGAAGATAGGAGGAAAAAAAGATGATACAAAAACAAAAAGGTTGTAATGACATCTATGGAAGAGAAGCTAAGGTTTGGAAATATGTAGAAAGCGTTATCGATGCTGCAATGGAAAAGTATAATTATACTTATATGCGTACACCGATATTTGAGGCTACTGAATTATTCCATAGAGGTATTGGTGAAGGTACAGATATTGTTTCAAAAGAAACTTATGATTTTGTAGATAGAGGTGGAAGAAATATTACACTTCGTCCAGAAGGTACTGCAGGTGTTGTTAGAAGTTATATTGAAAATAAAATGTATGGGGATCCTAATCAACCTGTAAAGGTTTATTATAATGGAACAATGTATAGATATGAAAGACCACAATCTGGAAGAGATAGAGAGTTAACTCAATTTGGTATGGAAGTATTAGGAAGTGATGATCCACTTACTGATGCAGAAGTTATTTCTTTAGCAGTTAACATTTATAAAATGTTAGGTTTAAAAGAAATTAAAGTTAATATCAATTCATTAGGAGACAATGAATCAAGAAAAGCGTATAGAGATGCTTTAGTTGAGTATTTTACTCCTTACATTAATGAATTATGTGAAGATTGCCAAGTAAGACTTGAGAAGAATCCATTAAGAATATTAGATTGTAAGGTAGATGCAGGTTCAGATATTTTAAAAAATGCACCTAAGACAATTGATTATTTAAATGATGCAAGTAAGAAAAGATTTGATGAAGTTAAGGATTACTTAGATATTATGCAAATAAAGTATGAAGTTAATCCTAATATAGTTAGAGGTCTTGATTACTATAACCATACAGTATTTGAAATTGAAGCTAAAGTTGAAGGGTTTGGTTCAAATAATGTATTAGGTGGTGGAGGTCGTTATAATGGACTTTGTAGTCAATTAGATGGACCAGAAACTGCATGTATTGGATTTGCATCTGGAATGGGTAGAGTTGTTAAAGCATTAGAGTTAGAAAATGTTAAAATGCCAATTGTAGATGATGTAGATTTATTCATTATGTATGTTAATGAAGAAGAAAAGAAATATGCTGCATATTTAACACAAGAATTAAGAATGGCTGGATTTATTGTAGAGACAGAATATACTGGTAGAGGATTAAAAGGGCAATTTAAACAAGCTGATAGATTAAATGCTAAATATATTGCAATTTTAAATAGTGAAGATTTAAACAATAATGAAGTACACATTAAGAATAATAAAACTAAAGAAGAAGATGTTATTAGTTTAGATGTGTTAATTTATTATTTAGATGAACAATTAAATACAGGAGACTGTGATTGCGGTTGCGATGATGAATATTGTGATTGTGGTCATGATCATGGATGTGGTTGTGATGAATCATGTGATTGCGGATGCCAAGAAGGTTATGAATGTACTTGTGGCGATGATGAACATGATTGCGATTGCGGTGGAGATTGTCATTGTAACGAAGAAGGACATGAATGCCATTGTGGTGAAGATGGACACAAATGTCATTGTCATGAATAAAAGAGAGGAAGAAGTTAATGAAGACATTAGATAATGGAACTTTAACAATTAAAAATGTTGGAGAAGTAGTTACACTTCATGGTTGGGTTCAAAAGAAACGTGACCTTGGTGGAGTTGTATTTATTGATTTAAGAGATAGAAGTGGAATAGTACAAATCGTTGTTAGAGACGGTGCAGAATTTTATGATTTAGCTGCTTCTTTAAAAAGTGAATCAGTATTAAAAGTTACTGGGACAGTTAGTGAAAGAGAAAGTAAAAATCCTAATATTCCAACTGGAGATATTGAAGTAGAAGTATCTGAATTAGAACTACTTAATACTAGTAAGGATATTCCTTTTGAAATTAGTGATGATACTACAGCACTTGAAGATACTAGATTAAAATATAGATATTTGGATATTAGAAGAAGTGGAGTTACTAATAATTTAGTTACTCGTCATAAAGTAACTATGGCAGTTAGAAATTTCTTGGATAAAGAAAAGTTTATTGAGGTAGAAACTCCAATTCTTTGTAAGTCTACTCCAGAAGGAGCAAGAGATTATTTAGTACCTAGCCGTGTAAATAATGGTAAATTCTTTGCCCTACCACAATCACCTCAAATATTTAAGCAACTTTTGATGGTTGGGGGAATGGAAAGATATTTCCAAATAGCTAAGTGTTTTAGAGATGAAGATTTAAGAGCAGATAGACAACCAGAATTTACGCAAATAGACTTAGAAATGAGTTTTGTTGATCAAGATGATGTTATGGATTTAACAGAAAGATTAGTTGCTCATGTATTTAAGGAAGTTAAGGGTGTTGATGTTAAATTACCACTTAGACGTATGCCTTATAATGAAGCTATGGATAAGTATGGTTCTGATAAGCCGGATTTAAGATTTGATATGCCAATTAATGATATTACTGATATATTTAAAAATACTGAATTTACAGTATTTAAGAATGTAATTGATAATAATGGTATTATTAACTGTTTAGTTGTTAAAGGACAAGCAGATAATTATTCTAGAAAAGGGTTAGATCAACTTACTGATTATGTTAAAACATATAGAGCAAGTGGTCTTGCATATTTAAAAATCGCTGATGAAGTAACTGGAAGTATTGCTAAGGTTGTAAGTGAAGATGAACTTAATAATTTAAAAGACAATTTAGGTTTAGAAAATGGAGACTTAGTACTAATTGTTGCAGATCAAAAGAGACAAGTTGTAAAAGTTTCTCTTGGTGCTCTTCGTTGTAAGTTAGGAAGAGACTTAGATTTAATTAAGGAAGGTCATTATGAACTTTTATGGGTAACTGAATTCCCATCATTTGAATATAGTGAAGAAGAAGGACGTTATATGGCTTGTCACCATCCATTTACTGCACCACTTGATAGTGATGTTGATAAGTTGCTTACAGATAAGGGTAATTGTTATTCTAAAGCTTATGATATCGTTATTAATGGGTATGAAGCTGGTGGTGGATCAATTCGTATCCATAGTGGTGAAGTTCAAGATAAGATGTTTAGAGCATTAGAATTAACTGAAGAAGATATTAAAGAAAAGTTTGGATTCTTCGTTGAAGCACTACAATATGGAACACCTCCACATGGTGGACTTGCATTAGGATTAGATAGACTTGTTATGTTGTTAACTGGTACTGAAAATATTCGTGATGTAATTGCATTTCCTAAGACTGCAAGTGCATCTTGTCTAATGAGTGATTGTCCTAATGTTGTTGACGAAAAACAATTAAAAGAATTAGGTATTTCAATAGATAAGAAATAATTAAAAAGATACTTAATAAGTATCTTTTTTTATTTATCTTTTTTTGATATACTTGTTATAGAATAAGTGGGTGTTAATATGAAAAAGAAAGTTAAAAAGTTAAGTGCTTCTAAAAGAATTAAGGCAGATGAAAAACAAATTGTTTTGGGTATTGCTTTTGTAATAGTTGTTTTAGTTGCTTTAGTTATTTGTTTTGTATTTTCTGCATTAAATGGTGAAAATATTCCTGGTATTAAATCGGGCCCTTTATATATTGAATTTAGTGATAATGAAGATGGTATGAGTGATATTGTTAATTTTACGGAAAAAAATATTCCTGATGAAGAAGAAGGTTATACAATATATAGTACAAGTTTTAAAGTTACTAATACTAAGAGTGGAAGTAGTTGGTATGCAATATACTTAGATGATTATATTGATATGATTAAGTTGGATGAATGTCAAAATAATTTATATGACAAAGAAGAAATATATTTTAGTATTGATAATTTAGAACCTATATCTTTAGCGTCTGTAAATTATGGCGGTAGATATGTCATTAGTGAAGGGATAATTGATTCTAATAATGATGTTACGCATACTGTTAAAGTGTGGTATAAAAGTGATGAGAAAAAACATTACCATGGTAAAATATCAGTAGAGTGTTTGAGGTAATAAAAAGGTCAGATTACTGATCTTTTTTTATGAATTCATAAATTATTTTGTTTACTAATATTGGATATTGAAGATAACTGTAGTGAGTTGCATTTTTTAAAGTTATAAGAGCAGATTCTTTGATTAATTTGTTAATTTTAATACCATCTTTTAATGGTGTATCTTGATCGTTTTCTCCCCAGATAATAAGTGTTTCTGTTTTTATTGCTTTGAAGTGGTTGGTTAGATCTTCATTAATTATATTTTTAAAAGTTTCTCTCATTGCTGGTGGCAGTAGATAATAATCAGATGATGCATATTTTTGAAATAATTTTTGTTTATATATTTCTTGTTTTCTCTTTGGTAAAAGTTTTATTAATTTTTTTTTAATTTTATATTGTTTTTCTTTGATATATTTTTTTAATGTTTTTTTAGGTTTTATACCCGCAACATCTATTAATATTAACTTATTTATTTTATAGCTATAGATACTTGAAATAGTTGATATAATTCTTCCTCCAAATGAGTGGGCGATTATTATAGGGTTTGTTATGTTTTTTATTTTTGTAAATTCATATATTAATTCTGCATAGTTATAAATATTTAAAGTGTTTGTAGGGATTGGACTTTTTCCTAATCCTGGGTAGTCTATTATATAAATTGTATAATAATCTTTAAAATAGTCTATTATATATCTAAATGTTTCTCTTGTATTTCCCCAACCAGGAAGTATTAATATTGTAGTTTTACCTTTTCCATATTTTTCATAATATATAGTTAAGTCCTTTACAGTTAGATACATTGAATCACCTATAGTAGTTTATGAAAAGGTGTCAAATGAGTGAAAAATGTTGCGATGGAGTTTTTTTGTATGGTATAATTAAATTGTCAGAGAGATGCGACACCGGCCCATCTAAAACCGACTAAAATAACGATACGGGAGTTTTGAACAGTTATCGGTGTTGAATGCTTATTGTAATGAATAAGAATCCTAATGATAACGTAAGAACACCCACCTGGACTAAGGACAGGTTTTATCGTACGCTAGGACGCTCTCAACTGACGTTTTTTTATTGCATAAAAACCTAATATTTGATATAATAGGCCGTACGAGGTGAGAACTTATGTTAATCCTTCCTATAGTTAATAGAAATAGGATTTTAAATGTTGAAGTTAAACTTAAATCTGCAGATAAGATTAGAACTGGAGTTAAATTTTCTGATGCACCAGAAAGTGAAGTTATTGTTAATGGAAAAAGACTTTCTGATTCTAGTTATAAAGATGATAGAAGTGATGGTGCAGCATTAGAGTTTATTAGAACAAATTCTGTTAGATTTAAAAGAAATTATTTGATTACGACACGTCAAGAAAATAGTTCATCATTATATGATGTATATGAGGTTTCTCAACCTCCAAGAAGAGTTAATGATGGACTTGATAATTTGTATACTAGTGTAATAACTGATATGAGAAAAGAAATTCCTGGTATTAAAAGAGGTAGATATTTATCTTTAGAAAAACTTGGTGTTGGTGAACATTTAACTGATGATAAAATCCAAAGATTACAAGATATTGTAAGAAGTGTTAGAGATACAAGTGAATGGCCTTTAATTTTTGAAAGAGAAGGTATTGCTGATTTAGTTGATACTTTAGAGTTTATTAATCATTTTGATTGTACTGTTGTTGAGGATACAACTATTCCTGAAGAAACATTACAAGGGATGGTTGAAACATTAAAAAAATTAAATACGAGAGAAACAAGAAATTTAGCTAGTTATTATAATATGGCTCTAAGCAATAGAGATATTTATTCTAAATTATCTAATATTAATAAGATTATTTATGATAAACCACTTACATTAATTCAATCAAAAAGACAAAAACAAAAACAATTAGTTAAATCTGTAGGAGAAGTTAATGGAAAAGCTGCATAAATTTGATAGATTATCAAAAGTTATTGGTGATGATAATGTTTTATTATTATCGGAAAAGACAGTTTTAGTTTTAGGTGTTGGTGGAGTAGGCGGTTATGTTTGTGAAGCGCTTGCAAGATCGGGAATTGGAAAACTAATTATTGTTGATTTTGATTTAGTAGATGAAACTAATATTAATAGACAAATTATTGCATTAGATTCAACTGTTGGTTTGAAAAAAGTTGATGTTTTAGAAAAGAGAATTAAAGATATAAATAGTGGTTGTGAAGTTATTAAAATTGATAAATTTATCGATAAGGATAATTTATTAGAGTTGTTTAATTATAATATAGATTATTTTGTTGATGCATGTGATACTATGACTGTTAAAAAGATGGTTATTACCGAATGTATCAAAAGAAAAATTAAATTTGTTTCTAGTATGGGTACTGGTAATAAAATAGATCCTTCTAAATTAGAAATAATGGATATTAGAAAGACTGTTAATGATCCTTTAGCAAAAGTAATTAGAAAATTTGTTAAAGATGAAAAGATTAATAGTAAAGTTATGGTTTTATCATCTAGCGAATTGCCTGTAAAGACTGGGGAGAGAACTCCTGGTTCTACGGCTTTTGTTCCAGCTAGTGCAGGATTATTAATAGCTAGTTATGTAGTTAGACAATTTATTAGTAAATAAAAAAGAACGATGTTTCGTTCTTTTATTTTGTTATTGTAAAATTGTTATTACAATGTGGACAGATATTACTATTATTGTTTTCAAAACTTGCTCCGCAATTTGGACAAAAATTCGGAGTTGGTATGTTATTGTTTATTGTTTGGGTTTCATCACTTATTTTTTCTCCATTAACATATTTGACTGTTCTAACAGTTTTGGTTGAGGTAATTTGTGTATTCTTATTTTTCATTTGTTCTAATATTTCAGTTGGAAAATTATTTTCTTCCATAAATTGTTTTAAATCTTCTGGATTGTTCGTTTTAATTATTCTTGTTTTCTTTTTTATACTATTTTTAAAAAGAACAAATATTGCTACTATTTGTAAAATGAATCCAAAAGTTATTAGTAATGTTGCTATTTCCATATAATCACCATATTTATTATAACAATATGATATAAAATTAAAAAGTGTAAACTTATTTGTTTACACTTTGTTTTTATAACTTTCTGTATAATCCAATTACTTTACCAAGGATAGTTACTTCTTTTAATATGATTGGTTCCATTGTATCATTTTCTGGTTGTAGTCTAAAATATCCGTTTTCTTTATAGAATGTTTTTACTGTTGCTTCATTATCTTCATTCATTGCAACAACTGTTTCTCCATTATGTGCAGTGTTTTTTCTTTCTACAATTAAAATATCTCCGTCATAAATACCTACATTAATCATTGATTCACCGCTTACTCGTAATGTAAATACATCATTTTTTGTAGAAATTAGATTTGCGGGTAGTGAAAAATATTCATCTGGCATTTCAATTGCTTCAATAGGAGTACCAGCAGTTACTTTTCCTAGTAGCGGTACATCTACAACACTTTCTTCTTTTTCTATATATTCATTTGGAACTAATATTTCTATTGTTCTGTTTTTGCTGCTTCCTTTTCTTATATATCCTTTTTCTTCTAGTTTTGTTAAGTGAAAGTGTATAGTTGCTGGAGAATTAAGATTTGCTTTTTCTCCAATTTCTCTTACTGTTGGTGGATATCCGTTTTTAGCAACTAATTGTTTGATTATTTGTAATATATGTTCTTGTCTAGTAGTCAACTTTTCCAAATTAATCCCTCCTTATGTATTTAGTTTACCATTTTAGATGTAAAATGTCAAACAAATGTTTTAATATTTATTGACACGAATAAATGTTCGAATTATAATTTAAGTATAAATTGAAAGGAGAGATGTATATGAGATTAAAAGAAAATGTAAGAAAGGTTTTAAATTTAGTTTTAGTTTATGTTATAGCTGGTGCTTTAATATTTGCTATGAGTGAGAGAGTTGAAAGACTAAATGAACAAGATAGGATTGAAAAAGGTTGTAATATTGCCGTAAAAATTACTAAGTAAAGTAGTTTAAAAAAGGTAATTATGATATACTAGTTGCAGGTGATTAAGATGAAGAAAATAATATTAGTTGATGGTAACAATTTATTGTTTAGAAGTTTTTATGCAACAGCATATCAAGGTGTTATCATGAAAAATTCTAAAGGATTTCCTACGAATGCATTATATGGATTTATTAATATGATGAATAAGATTATTAAAGAGGAAAATCCTACATATATTATGGTTGCTTTTGATAAAGGGAAAACCTTTAGACATGATAAATATGATGATTATAAAGCAGGTCGCCAAGCTATGCCTGATGAATTGAAATTACAATTTCCTAAAGCAAAAGAAGTTCTTGATGCGATGGGTATTAAACATTTTGAAATTGATAATTATGAGGCTGATGATATAATTGGTACGCTTGCTAAAAGAGTGGATGAAGAAGATGAATTTATTGCTACAATTGTAAGTAGTGATAAAGACTTATTACAATTAATAAGTGATGAAGTAGATGTTAAATTATTAAAACAAAGTGGTCATATTTTGATGACGAGAGAAGAATTTATTAATACTTATCAAGTTGAACCTATTAGAATGATTGATTTAAAAGCATTAATGGGTGATAGTAGCGATCATATTCCTGGAGTAAAAGGAATTGGCGAAAAAACAGCAATTAATTTACTTGTTAAGTATGGTAGTTTAGATGGCTTATATGAAAATATTGAAAGTGTTACTGGCAAAACTAAAGAGAAACTTTTAGCCGATAAAGATAATGCTTATATGAGCTATGATTTGGCCACAATATTTAGAGATGTTCCATTAGAATTTGAATTAGAAGATTGCAAATATGGTGGATTAAATGAAGAAGAATTTGTAAAAATGCTTAATGAGTTTGAGTTTCATTCGATGTTAAGAAAATTAGAATTTGATTCAGTTAAAGTAGAAGAAGAGAAGAAAGAAGAAAAAGAATTAGTTATTAAAGATATTAGTGAATTTGTAAGTAAGAATTTTGCCTTTTATTTAGAAACAAGGGGGACAATTTATAGTAAGAGTGAAATATTAGGAATGGGTATTTATGATGGAATAAATGGATATTTCATTCCTAAGGATGAACTTTTAAATTATAAAGATTTATTTTTGACGGATGTAGAAAAATATACATATGATTTTAAAAAGAATTTAGTTGTATTAAATAGTTTAGATATTAATTTTAATAATGTTACATTTGATACAATGATTGCGACATATTTATTAGATTATATTATTAAAGATGATATTAGTTTTGTTGCACAAGCATTTGATTATAATATTCCTTTATATGAAGATTTATATGGTACAGATAAAAGACCTAAAGAAATTAGTGATGATTATTTAAAAGAAATTTGTTGTAAGAAAGCACAATTTATATATGAAACAAGAGAAAGATTATTAAAGGAATTAGAAGAAAATGAGGAAACAGAATTATTTAATAAGATAGAGATGCCTTTAACTAGAGTTTTGGCTGATATGGAAATTACTGGGATTAAAGTAGATACTGAGTATTTAAAGTCAATTGAAATTGACTTAAAAGAACAGTTAGATAATTTAGAAAGCGAAATACATAGTCTTGCTGGAAGTGAGTTTAATATTATGTCTCCTGTTCAACTTGGAAAAGTATTGTTTGATGATTTGGCAATTCCTTATCCAAAGAAAACTAAAGACAATAAATATTCTACAAGTAAAGACATTTTAGATAAAATTAGATTTGTTCATCCTATTGTAGATAAGATTTTAGAGTATAGAACATTAGCTAAACTTTATACTAATTATGCTGTTGGATTAAGAGAAGAAGTTAGAGAAGATGGTAGAATACATACTATATTTACTCAAACTTTAACTAGAACTGGTAGACTTTCTAGTATTAGTCCAAATCTACAAAATATACCAGCAAGAGCAGATTATTCAAGATTAATAAGAAAAGCGTTTGTTGCTGATAGCAATTCTAAATTACTATCAAGTGATTATTCGCAAGTAGAACTTAGAATTTTTGCTCATATGTCTAATGCTACAAATTTAATTCAAGCGTTTGTTGAGGATAAAGATATTCATACTAAAACAGCTAGTGATATTTATAAAGTCCCAATGGAAGAAGTTACTAAGGATATGAGAAGAACTGCTAAAGCAGTAAATTTTGGTATTTTATATGGTATAA
This sequence comes from Bacilli bacterium, assembly GCA_017416535.1. Classification (GTDB taxonomy): domain Bacteria; phylum Bacillota_I; class Bacilli_A; order RF39; family UBA660; genus JAEDES01. The sequence goes on from JAFQCG010000001.1 coordinate 727,648, forward strand.
GTAGCTTTGGATTATCAGAGGATTTAGGTATTGATATTAGTACTGCTAAGAAGTTTATTGATAATTATTTAGAAACATATCCTGGTATAAAAGAGCATATGGAAAAAGAAAAAGCAGATGCTTATAGTTATGGATATGTTAAGACTTTAATGAATCGTAAGAGAGTTATTGAAGAATTACAAAGTAAGAACTTTATGGTTAGAAGTAGTGGAGAGAGAATGGCACTTAATACACCTATTCAAGGAACTGCTGCTGATATATTAAAGAAAGCTATGGTTGAAATATATGAGGAACTTAATAAGCGAGGATTAAAGAGTAAAATGTTAATTCAAGTACACGATGAACTTGTATTTAATGTTTATGATAACGAATTAGAAGAAGTAAAAGAACTTGTAAAGAATATAATGGAAAATACATTTAAGTTATTAGTTCCATTAAAGGTAGAAATTGAAATTGGTAATAACTGGTATGAAGCTAAATAGGAGGGATTAATATGCCTGAAAAACCTGAGGTAATAACAGTTGCAGAAAGTTTAAAAACAAAAATATTAGGTAAAAAAATTACAGGATGCAATGTATATCATGATAATATAATTGCTTATCCTGTAAGTTGTGAATTTAAAAAGAAAATTATAGGTCAAAAGATTAATGATATTACAACTCGTGGTAAATGGATTGTTATGTTTCTTGATAAAGATAGTTTACTTGTACATTTAAGAATGGAAGGTAAATTTATGTTTAGAAAAAAGGGAGAAGCTCTTTCTAAACATGAACATGTTGAATTTATATTAGATGACGAAGAAAGTTTTAGATTTCATGATGTACGTAAATTTGGTAAGATGCATTTAGTTTCTAAAGATAAAGTGTATGAGTCATATCCACTAAATGAACTTGGTAAAGAGTTTTATGATGAAACACTTACTAAAGAATATTTATATGATGCTATTAAGAATAAAAAATTACCAATTAAGACTTTATTACTTGATCAAAGCATTATTTGTGGTATTGGGAATATATATGATGATGAAATATTATTTATGAGTAAAATACATCCTTTAAGAAAAGGGTGTACCATTTCTTTAGAAGAATGTGATACAATAATAAAGAATACAAGAATAGTTTTAGAAAAGGCAATTAAATTAGGTGGTACAACTATTAAAAGTTTTACATCTAGTGAAGGTGTACATGGTCTTTTTCAAAATGAATTGTTAGTACATGGCAAAGGTGGAGAAAAATGTCCTGAATGTTCTAATATATTAGAAAAAATTAGAGTTGGCGGACGTGGAACTCATTATTGTGAGAATTGTCAAAAATAGTTAGGGGTTTTGTTTGATATACTTGCATTGAAACGTGTTTTGTGTTATTATGGAAAAGCGCGCTTTAGGAGGAGTAAGTATGAAAAAGACAAAAATTATATGTAGTATTGGTCCTGCATCAAATCAAGTAGAAATTATGGAACAAATGGTTTTAGCCGGAATGAATGTAGCTAGAATTAACTTTACTCATGCAACAACAGAAGAAAGATTACAAGTATTAAATTCTGTAGAAGCAGTTAGAGCAAAGACATGTTGTAATGTTGCTGTTCTTTGGGATACAAAAGGTCCTGAATTTAGAAGTGGTAACTTTGAAAATGATAAAGTTAGTTTAGTACCAGGAAAAACTATTAGAATCGTTAAGGATAATGTTTTAGGAAATAGTGAAAGATTTACTGTTAATCATCCTGAAGCATTAGATGGTTTAGAAGTAGGTAGTGTTGTTTTACTTGAAAATGCTAAGATGAAATTAGAAGTTATTAGTAAGGAAGATGATGGTGTTACTTGCTTAATCGTAAGTGGTGGAGTACTTGGTAATAGAAAGAGTATGAGCGTACCAGGTGTTAAATTAAATATTCCATATTTAAGTGATGAAGATAGAGAAGATATTAAATTTGCTTGTGAACATGGTGGAGAATATTTAGCTATTTCTTTTGTTTCTTGTAAAGAAGATGTTTTAGAGATAAAAGAGTTATTAAAAGAATATAATCGTGAAGATATGTTAATTATTTGTAAGATTGAAAGTGACTTAGGTATTCAAAATCTTGAATCAATCTTAAAAGTATCTGATGGTATTATGGTTGCAAGAGGAGATTTAGGAACTGAAATAGAATCTGAAAGACTACCTATTGTTCAAAAAAATATGATTAAGACTTGTCGTAGAATGAGTAAATTATGTATTGTTGCTACTGAAATGTTAGAAACAATGATGGAAAATAATAGACCAAAAAGAGCTGAAACATCTGATATTGCAAATGCTGTATTAGATGGTACAGATGCTGTAATGCTAAGTGGTGAAACTACTGTTGGTAAACATCCAGTTGAAACAGTTGCAGCTATGGCGAGAATTTGTGAAGTTACAGAACAATATGCTGATTTTGATTATATTAGTAAAGTTACTAAAGTAAAAGCAGTTAATGCTGCTATATGTGAAAGTGTAGTTGATAGTGCTAATAGATTAGATGCGAAATTAATTTGTACTGCTACTATCAGTGGTTCTACTGCTAAGATGATTAGTAACTTTAAACCAAAAGCACCGATTCTTGCATTATGTCCTGATGAAGCTGCTTGTCGTAGACTTGCATTAAACTGGGGTGTTTATACAAGAACAATTCCTATGTATGGAACTACTGATGAAGTTTTAACTGCTAGTGTTGAAATTGCTAAAGAATTTAGTAGTTTAGAAATAGGTGATATAGTTGTTTTAACTGGTGGTTTCCCTACAACAGGTAGATCTAAAACAACAAATCTAATGAAGATTGAAGAAATAAAATAAACTGCGAAATGCAGTTTTTTCTTTATTTTTTTTCTGTTTTGTGTTATAATTGCTGCAAGAAAAGGGGGTGGTAATGATGGAAGAAATGATTAGAATGTCACCGGGTTTACCTAGAAGTGGTTATTCTGCTAATGTAGAAGTTAATGACATGGCTTTACAAACGTTTTCTGCTGATGAAATTAAAACTGAATGTAATAAAAGAAGAAAAAATAATAATCCAGTTCATGTTTCATTATCAATTAATAATGTATTTTGTTTAGAAACATATTATGAACTTTTAAAGAAATTAGAAGTAGCTATTGGTGAAAATGTTAAACTTGATATTTATGCAAGTGGTGAAGGATTTAATACTTTGATGGATGCTATTAGTTATAGTAGTATTAAAGATAAAATAATAGTTCATATTGATGATTATGATGTAAGAAGATATATTGATTTAGGTTGTATTGATTTGACAAAGACTTCATGTAAGTGTAAATTTTCTAGAAAATATATTAGAAACTTTGAACAGAAAGATTTTAATAAAATATGTATGGATGATAGATTTATATTTGATAGAAATAAGGCAATGGAAGAAAGAAAGATAATTAGTGAAGTTTGGCGAACTATTGGTGTTGATGATAAGTTAGTGAATAGACTTAGTGGTATTGCGAAAACAATTTTAATTACTGATTATATTAATAATAATATAAGTTATGCTCATGATGGACATCGTATTATAGGGACACATAATGGTATTAATCAACATTATGTAGAAGAATGGGCGAAAGATGGAGTATTAACTTATAAGAGAAAAAGAGGAGTTTGTAGCGGACAAGCTGAGTTAGCTGAGATTCTTTTAAATAACTATTATGCAAAAACAAATTGTTTTATAGTTTCGGGTGTTTATAGACCACTTAGAGATAAACATATGTGGATAGCACTTAAAGAACAAGATCAAAGTTATGGAATTTGTTTAACTATGAGAAGAAGATTTGTTGATTTAAACAAGTTTGGATATGAGGATCATGAAGTAACACTAGAATATGAGCATCAGAATAGAAATGATTACAAATACAATATTGATAGGTATGCTGAATTTAGTGATGAAAAGTGTAAATCTTTGAGGATGAGAGTTTATCAAATTTTAGCAGGTGATGAAACACCATTACCACCAAGAAGACTCCCTAGACCTTTACCTAAAAGAAAAATCAAAGAAACACCATTACCACCAAGAAGATTACCTAAAAGAGTTAATAATATTGAAAACAAATAAAAAATACTGGAAGCCCAGTATTTTTTTTAATCTATTTTTTCTGATATACTATCATTTTCAAAATCTTCATCCATAAGAAGTTCGTGGATTTCTTCTTCTTTTGTATCTAAGTATACTTCTTCAATACGATCGACACGACACTTTTCTGCTTTAATAATTGATTCTACTTTGTTTACAGCTTCATCTAAGTCATCGTTTACAACTACGTAGTTATATTGTGTAACTTGGTTTACTTCTTTATATGCTTGACGGAAGCGTTCTATTATTTTGTCTTTTGATTCTGTCTTTCTGTTTTGTAAGCGTTTTACCATTGTTTTTAATGATGGAGGCATTATAAAAATAAATAGAGCTTCTGGAACTAATTTTTTTATGTTTGAAGCACCTTCAATTTCGATTTCTAAAATAACGTCAATTCCAGAATCTAATTTTTTCTTTATAGCTTCTTTTGGTGTTCCATAATAATTTCCAGCGTAATTTGTATATTCAATAAAGAAATCTTCTTTTATTAAATCTTCAAATTCTTCTCTTGTTACAAAGTTGTATGTTACTCCTGGAATATCTATTGGTCTAGGCATTCTAGAAGTGGTTGAAACGGATAACCATCTGTTTGTATTATCATTTTCTAATAAGCGATTAATTATTGTTCCTTTCCCACTACCACTTGGGGCAGAGATAACTATTAATTGGCCAGTGTTTTTGTGTCTTATCATATTATTCTCCTTTTCTCATTAAATTTCTATATTCTTTATTATTTAATTCATTTGGATCTTGATCTGTTAGAGAATAAATTGTAGTCGTGTAAAGTTCAAATTCTAACATAGGATCTTTTTCTCTATTAATTTTACTAATAATTGGAATTTCAACTTCTTTTTTTATTTTGTTTAAATATATTTGTCCTTGTTTAGAAAACCCTAATATTCTTAAATATGTTATATCTTTAAATTGTTTAGCTTTTTCTTTTGTGAAGTTACATAGAATATGTAGTAGCATTCTTGTTATTTTATTATGAGTATATCTTTTGCTTTTTACTCTGTTGATTAGTTCTTCGTAAGATGTAGATTCTAAAATATGTTTTTTTAGAGAACTATCTAATCCTTCATCGACTGTTTGATATATTGATAAATTATTTTCTGTAATTATTTTATATTTTAGTAATGGAAAATAATCTTCTATAAAATGAAGGTTATTTAGATGTTTTTTTGTGATTTCTGGTACAAAGTTTGTTACATCTTTATTTTTTCTTAAAGCATTTCTAATTGCTGATGCAGAAGAATGTTCTATTAAAGAATTATCATGATAGTCAGATGTTCTTTTTATTGTTTCAGGGATAATTTTATAATTATTTTGTTTTATTGTTTTTATATAACTTATACCTAATAGGTCATTTGGTGTTGTGATAACTTTTCCTGTTAGATCTTCTAAAGCAAGAGATAGTGCAGTAGGATAATTATTTCCAAACTTAGAATATATTTTGACTAATTTATCAAAGTCTTCATTATTAATTTGAGCATCAGCTATAGCAGATAAATCTTCAATGTTATCTGATTCACTACCAAATATGACTCTTTCTACTTTAAGATGCTCTAAAATAGTAATTGCACCATAACTAAAGTAATCGGCACTTTGTGTTGCGAAGGGGAATGGTAATTCTACGATTAGATCGATTCCTGCTTCTTTTGCAATTTCTGTTTTTTTCCATTTATCTATAATTGATACGTCTCCACGTTCTGTAAAGTTACCATTCATTACCAGGATTATAGTATGATCTGGATATAATTCTTTTACTTTTTTTAGATGATATAGATGACCATTATGGAATGGATTATATTCAGCAATTATTCCAACTGATTTCATAATATCCCTCTTTTCTTTGAATGTATTTTAACATAATTTTTTTGTTTATACAATTATTTACTTTGGAGTATAACGTGATATAATTTATATGTATAGTATAAATAAAATGTAAAGTGAATATGATTTAAAAGAAGATATTTGTCAAGTTATGTAGAATAGGTGTCTAGATTACTTGGATTTTTAAGTTATGAAGTAAATTTATGTTATAATAAGTTAACTGAGGTGAGACTTTTTGAGAGCAATTATTGTAGCAGGTGGAACTGGAGGACATATTTATCCAGCTCTTGCGATTATTAATAAAATTAAAGAAAAAGAACCTAAAAGTGAATTTTTATATATTGGGACAACTGATCGTATGGAGAAGGATATTGTTCCAAAACTTGGGATAGATTATGTAGGATTAGAAGTTGTAGGTTTAAATCGTAAAAATTTATTTAAAAATATAGATGTTTTTAAAAAATATAATAAAGCAGTAAATGATGCGAAAAAAGAAATAAAAAAATTTAATCCAGATGTAGTTATTGGTGTTGGTGGGTATATTACTTTACCTGTTTTAACTGCTGCGAATAAGTTGGGATATAAGACTGTTATTCATGAACAAAATTCTATACCTGGTCTTTCTAATAAGATGTTAGCGAGATTTGCGGATTGTGTATGTGTTTCTTTACCTAATAGTTTGAAACTATTTAAAAATAAGAATGTTGTTTATACAGGGAATCCTAGAAGTGAAGAAATTATTGATGTAAAAAAGGTTACTAAAAAGAGTTTAGGGCTTGATAGTACTAAAAAATTAGTTGTTATTGTAATGGGATCATTAGGATCACAAACAATGACAAAGAAATTAAAAGAATTAATACCAGGTTTTAAAAATAAGAATTATCAAGTAATTGTAGTTACTGGTAAGGGATATATTGATAATTATAAGGATGTTGAAACTCCTTCAAATGTTCAAATTGTTCCATTTTTAGATAATTTTATTAATGTATTAAAGGATACTGATTTAATAGTATCTAGAGCAGGAGCATCTACTATTGCGGAGATTACAGCAATTGGATTACCTGCAATATTAGTTCCATCACCATATGTTACTCATAATCATCAATATATGAATGCGAAAGAGTTAGAAGATTTAGGGGCATGTGTTATTGTTTCTGAAGATGAGTTTGGTAAGGATAAATTAATTGGTGAAATTGATAAATTATTAAATGATAGTGAAAGCTATGTTAAAATGGCATCTGCAAGTAAGAAATTAGGTGTTAGTGATTCGGCAACTAGAATTTATGATGAGGTTAGAAAGTTAATTGGGTGAAAACATGAAAAATGAATTATATGAATTAGTAGAACAATTAAATGTAGGTAGATGTGAAAAGGATGTACCATTAAGTAAACATACAACTTATAAAGTTGGTGGAAAAGCAAAGGTTATGGTTTATCCTAAAAGCGTTGATCACCTAATTAAATTAATGAAATTTTTGAAAGCTCAAAAAATTAAACACAAAGTTTTAGGACTAGGCTCTAATGTATTGTTTAGTGATGATATTTACGATGGTGTAATTATTAGATTAAGTGAAATAGATCATATTGAGTTTTTTGGTAGAAATAAGATTAGAGTTGGAGCTGGCTATTCTTTAATGAAATTAAGTTTACTTGCTGCAAAAAAAGGATTGGCTGGGTTAGAGTTTGCATCTGGTATTCCTGGAACTGTCGGTGGAGCTGTCTTTATGAATGCCGGTGCTTATAAAAGTGATATGGGTTATGTTGTTACTGAGGTTAAAGTATTAACACCAGAACTTAAAATTATTACTTTAGAAAATAAAGAAATGAATTTTCATTATAGAACTTCTTTCTTACAGACTCATCCAGGATATATTTGTTTAGAAGCAGTTATAAAATTAACTAAAGGTGATAAGAATGCGCTAGATGAAGTAATTAAAGAAAGACGTCAAAGAAGAATGGAATCTCAACCATTAGAATATCCATCAGCGGGTTCTGTATTTAGAAATCCAGAAGGTATGTTTGCTGGAAAATTAATTGAAGATTTAGGACTTAAAGGTAAAACTATTGGTGGTGCTAAGGTTAGTGAAAAACATGCTAATTTTATTATTAATTTTAATAAAAAAGCAAAGGGTAGTGATATTAAGAAATTAATTGAACTTGTCCATGATAAAGTATTAGAAGAATATAATGTAGATATGAAAATAGAACAAGAATTTGTTAATTGGGAGTAATAAGGGATATGGCAAAAAAAATAGTTAAAAAGAAAAAACTAAAGATATTTAATTTATTTTTAATATTAATAGTCACTTTTGGACTATTTTTTGGCGTATATGTATATTTGAAATTACCAATTAAAAATTTAGTTGTAAAAGGGAATAGTTATTTAAATGATGATTATATTTTGAGTTTATCTGGTTTAAAAAAATATCCTAGTTTTTGGTTAACTAGTATGAATAAGAGTGAAAAGAAATTAAAGAAATCTAACTATATAGTTAATGCAAAAATAAAAAGAGGTTTCAAAAGAGTTATTACTATTGAGGTAGAAGAAAATATTGCTTTATTTTCTAAAGAAAATGAAAATGGAAAAATAGTTTTTTCTAATGGTGAAGAACTTAATGTTAATGATAACTTTAGTTTTAGAGTACCGAGACTTATGAATTATGTTCCTGGTGATCAATATAAAGATTTTGTTAAGGGAATGAAAATAATTAAGTCTGATATCTTACAAAAAATATCTGATATAGAGTATGTTCCTAATGATATTGATAAAGAAAGATTTTTACTTTATATGGATGATGGAAATGTAGTTTATTTAACATTAACTAAGTTTAAAATGATAAACTATTATAATGATGTGTTAGAACAATTAGAAGATAAACATGGTATATTATATTTAGATAATGGAAACCATTTCCAGATAAAGGAGTAGAATATGAACTTGCAAACACTTATAAAGAAGAATATTAAATATGTAGTTTTATTTATACTTTTCTTTTTGTGTTTGCAATTTTTTTATGTAAATTTTTCGGCAGATCAAATGTATAATTATGGTTTTTCATATGCTGTTTCTTTGGGGGAAATTCCTTATAGAGATTTTAATATGATTATTCCACCAGTTGGGGCTTTGATTTATTCGCTTCCTTTTTTATTATTTGGATCTAATTTAATTGTTTTTAATTTATATCAAGCGCTTTTATTATGTATTCTTTTTTATTTTTTGTTTAAATTATTTAAAGAAAAAACTTGGATAATATTAATTATTTTAATGTTGACGTTACCAATACCTTTTATTCATGTCTTATTTCAAGGATATAATTTTTTACTTGTTTTAGAATTTGTTATTTTGATGTATTCACTTAAAGAAAAGAAAAGTGATTATTTAATTGGTTTTTTACTTGGAGTATTTTGTTTAACTAAGCAGACTGTTGGTGTACTTATGTGTATTCCTAGTATTTTATATTTATTTAAAGATTATAAGAAAACACTTAAAAGATTTTTAGGATTTTTAATACCTTGTTTTATATTTTTAATATATTTGTTATTAACAAAATCTTTTAGACAATTTTTTGATTTATGTTTGTTTGGAATGTTTGATTTTACAACTAAGAATTCTGGGTTTTTAAGAATATTAAGTGATTTTAATTTTTATATATTTGTACTGGAAATAGTTTTTTTAGTTTATTTAATTATTAAATATAGAAAGAATGATAAGTATATTAAAAACTTGATTTATTTATTGTTGTTTTCTTCTATTTCAATTCCATTGTTTGATTATATTCATGTTTCATATTTTAGTTTTATATTTATGTTTGTTTTGGTTGATATGATTAAGATAAAGAATAAGAAAATTGCTTTTAATTCATATTTATTTGCAACTTCTTTTGCGATTATTTGGTTTTTATTTATATTTGGGTTTAAATTACCTAATATTGTTTATATAAATAATTATGGCTATAGTGTTATGCCAAAAAAGGAATATAAGGAAATAACTACTATTAGTGAATATATAACTAAAAATAAGAATTCTATTGTACTTTCAGATAGGGCATATTTAGTTAAGTTTGCAGCTGAAGAAAAACTTACTTATTATGATTTGTTGAATTATGGTAATCATGGTTATAAAGGTACAGATAAATTAATTAATATGATAAAAGATGAAAAAGATAAATATATTTTAATTAATATGGATGATTATGAAAGAGTGGATGTAGGTCAACAAACAAATAAAGATGTAATGAAGTTTGTTATTGATAATTATGAAAAAGTGTCAGAACTTGAAATGTATAATATTTATTATAAGGAGTGATTGTTTTGAAAAAGTATTTAAAAAATATTTGTATTTTTTTACTTGTTTTTATTGCTTCTTTTTTAGCAATTCATATACTAGGATTTGCTAATGGATATGGTGATCCTATTAATAGTTATGGATTTGCAAAAGCTATTAGTATGGGACAAGTTCCTTATTTGGAATTTAATACTATTTCAACTCCTTTATATGCAATATATCAATCATTATTCTTACATATATATGATGATTTTATAATGATTAATATTTCTCAAGCTTTAATAACTGCGGCATCAATTGTTTTAATTTATAAATTATTTGGAAAGAAGAGTTTGTTATTACTTTTAATAGTTTCGATATTTCAATTTAGAAATATGATTCCAACTTATAATTCATTTAGTTTATTTTTTGTTATTTTGCTTATGTACATGGAAAAAAAACATTCTAATAAAGATTTTTTGATTGGTATAATTATTGCTTTAGGTATTATGGCTAAACAGACTGTAGGATGTTTTATGATTATTCCTTCAATTATTTTATATCATAAGAAATTAAAGAAATTAGGAATGAGATTTTTAGGATTTTTAATTCCTTGTTTTGTCTTTTTAATTTATTTACTTGTAAATGGTGCATTATATAAATTCTTTGATTTATGTTTATTTGGAATGTTTGATTTTTTAAATAATAATGGAGTAGGTGGAGGTCATATTAATACTTTTTGGATTATTATTTCTTTAATTACCTTTATTATTGGAATTATTTTGATATTTAAAAATAAAAAAGAAACAAATAATTATTATTTAATTTGGGGGATTTTGTTTGCTTTTCCATTATTTGATATTACACATGTATGTTTTTGGTTAACTTGTTTTGTGATGATGATTATGCCTTTTTTAAAGAAAAATACTAATGTTATATTAACTATATCTATAGCAGTTGCGATTACTTATACTATTTTATATTCTTTCTTTTGGACATTTAAATTGGATTTGTGTATATCTAAGGATTTTAATCATTTTAAACATAATTTACATAGAAAAGTAACATACGATAATATTATTAAAATGAATAATTATGTTAATACATATGATAATCCTATTGTAGTTGGATATTTTTCTATGACACATACTATAATGAATGACAGAAAGTTAAGTTATTTTGATATTTTATATGATGGGAATTATGGGTATAATGGTATTAAGAAAATGAAGAAAATGATAAGTAAAATGCATGATCAAATATTTGTAGTTTCAATGAATGATTATAATAATGATGATGAGTTTTCTCAATTTTCTAAAGAATTAGCAGATTACATAATGGATAATAGTAAAAAAATAGATTCTAATTATGGATTTGATGTTTATTATAAGGAGTGATTTAATGAAAAAATATAAAGGTTTTATTAAATATATATTTATATTTTGCTTATCTTTAATATTTTTAAATTTCATTCCTTTTGATTTGGATGAAATTTGGAATTATGGTTTTATGCATAGTATTTATAATGGTTTAAATCCTTATAAAGATTTTAATATGGTTATAACACCATTTTTTCCTTTTTTATATTCGTTACCATTTTATATATTTGGATCTAATTTATTAGTTGTTAATGTATGTCAGTCGATACTTATTACATTAGTTTATTTTGTATTAGAAAAGTTATTTGGTAAGAATGCAAATATATTATTAATAATTTTATTTTTTAATTATGATATGCTTTATGCTAGTTATAATTTCTTTATATTTTTCTTGTTTTTACTTCTTTTATGGATGGAGAAAAATGAACTTAATGATTATTTAATTGGTATTGTAATTGGACTTGCTGTACTTACAAAACAAAGTATTGGTGGATGTTTAGCTTTAGTTTCTTTATTTTACTTATTTAAAAATTATAAGAAGTTTTTTAAAAGAGTTTGTGGGGCAATGATTCCAACGATAATATTTATTATATATATGTTTATAAATAACTGTTATAATGAGTTTTTTGATTTATGTATAATGGGAATGTTTGATTTTGGAAAAGAAAATTATATCGGAAATATTTATGTATTATTTTTATTCTTTGTATGTTTAGGATTGATTATATATGCAATTTTTAAAGATAAAAAGAATATTAATAATTATTATATTTTAGCATTTTCATCTATAGCTATTCCAATGTTTGATTTCTTTCATTTTAAGTTTTTCTTACTAGGATTAATATTTATTTGGATAGGAAAATTAAATATTAAAAAGATTGATTTAGATTTACTTATGTATGGATGTTTAAGTGGTTTAGTCATTATTAATATGATATCTTCAATTGATGGTAGTTTTACTTATCCTAATGATATTAAACACTTTGAATTTAGATATATATCTGATAAGCATATTAAGGAAACAAAAGATGTTAGTAAAGCTTTATTAAAGTACAAAGATAAGAATGTTATATTGTTGTTTGAACAAAGTTATTACTATAAGATTTTAAATGATATTCCAATTAATTATTTTGATTTGATTAATACAGGTAATTGGGGATTTGATGGTTCTAAGAAGTTATATAATAAATTAGAAGAAAATAAGAAAAGTATTTTTGTTATTAATAGATATTCTTATGTGGGGACTAATCAATCTGATAAAACAGCTTTAAATTATGTTTTAGATAATGGGACTAAAATAGATGAAATATATAATTTTGAATTTTATATTATTGAGGATGAGAATACTAACAAAAGTTCTTAAAATACTTTCATAAAATTTAAATTTATAGTATAATTGTTTTTAAGAATAGGAGATGCATTTGATGAGTAATATTTATACTGGAATCGAACTTGGAACTAGTAGTATAAAGATTGTTGTATTAGAGAAAACTGATGATCAATACCATGTTTTAGCGTCTGTTAGTAGTGCGTCTTCTGGTATTAAGAATGGTCAAGTTGTTGATATGAAACAAGCTATTGTTTCTATTAAAGAGGCTTTAAAACAAGTGGATGAAATGTTAGGAGTTAAGATTACTAAAGTAGTTGCTTGTGTTCCTCCAACAGATTGTCGTATGGATATTGTTGTTGGAAGTAGTAATGTTGAAGATACTAAATGTATTACAGGAGAAGATATATGTAGTGCATTGAGTGATGCTTTAAGAGGTCAAGATTTTGAAGAATATGAATTGATTACAGCAACACCTATTAGTTTTAAAGTAGATGGAAAAGAAAATATAAAGGATCCTAAAGGTATGAGTGGAGATGTATTAGAAACAAGAGTGGTTATTAGTACACTTCCTAAAGAGGGATTATATAGAATACTTGAAGTGTTAAAGTTAAGTGGAGTTGAAACTGTAGATATAGCATTTACTTCTACAGGAGATTACTATGCTATTAAGAATGATAAATATGATGAGATAGTAGGAGCAATTATTAATATTGGTGAGACATCTACTAATATTTCTGTATTTAATAAAGGAATTCAAATAAAACATGCAATTATTCCGGTTGGAAGTTATAATGTTGATAGAGATATTGCTTATATTTTTAAGATTGAAAATAGTGAAGCAAGAAAGTTAAAAGAGACTTTTGCAGTTAGTTTAAATAGTTATGCTGATAATAATGATGTAGTTGAAGTTAAGGATATTTATGGTGAAAAGAAGTTGCTTTCACAAGTTGGTGTATCTAAAATAGTAGAGGCAAGACTTAGAGAAATACTAAAGTTTGCTAAAAATGAAATAAAAAACTTAACAAATAGAGAAATACGTTATATAATTATTACAGGTGGTTTAAGTGAACTTGCCGGATTTTCGTATTTAATAGAAGAAGAGTTCGGAAGTTTAGCTAAAGTTTGCAATATTTCGACAATGGGAATTAGACATAATAAATACAGTAGTACTTTAGGTATTGTTAAATATTTTGATGATAAACTATCTTTAAGAGGAAAAAGCTATAATATGCTAAATAATGAAGATATTGAAAGTTTAATTTCAACAGGACAAAGACTAACAAATAATGATAATATTATTAGCAAAGTGTTTGGGCATTTTTTTGATAATTAAGGAGGACGAGGTATGTTAGGCGGATTAGAAATGGATCAATTAGCAAAAATAAAAGTTATTGGACTTGGTGGTGGTGGAGGAAATGCCATCAACCGAATGGTAGAATCTGGGGTTAAAGGTGTTGAATTTATTGCAGCAAACACAGATTTACAAGTATTAAATTCATCAAAAGCAGATGTTAAAATCCAATTAGGACCTTCACTAGCAGAAGGACTTGGAGCAGGTGGAAGACCTGAAATTGGGAAAGAAGCTGCTATTGAGTCAAAGAAAGAAATAGAAGATGCATTAGCAGGTGCAGATATGATTTTCATCACAAGTGGTATGGGTGGTGGAACTGGTACAGGAGCTGCACCAGTAGTTGCTGAAATAGCTCAAGGACTTGGAGCTTTAACAGTAGCAATCGTAACTAAACCATTCTCATTTGAAGGTAAGAGAAGAATGGAAAATGCATTAGCAGGAATAGATGAATTAAAGAAACATGTTGATACATTAATCGTTATTCCTAATGATAGATTAAGAGAAATCATTGATAAATCAACTCCAATGTTAGAAGCATTTAAAGAAGTTGATAATGTATTACGTCGTGGTGTTCAATCAATTTCAGATTTAATTGCTGTAGTTGGACTTGTTAACTTAGACTTTGCTGACGTTAGAGCAGTAATGGAAAAATCAGGTAGAGCATTAATTGGTATTGGTATTGGTATGGGAGAAGATAGAGCTATTGAAGCTGCTAAACAAGCTGTTTCATCTGCACTTCTTGAAAATTCAATCGAAGGTGCTACTGATGCAATTATTAATATTACAGGTGGAGTAAACTTAACATTATTCGAAGCAGAACAAGCTGCTGAAGTAGTTAGAGCTGCTGCTAATACAGATATTAATACTATCTTTGGATCAGTTATTAATGAAAACTTATCTGATGAAGTTATCGTTACAGTAATTGCTACTGGTTTTGATAAAAAGAAACCACAAGTACAAGAACCAGTATTCAGTAACGTTAATCAATCAAGAAGAAGTGCTCCAGTAAGAGATGATGGTCCTTATGGTGGAGTAAGTCCAGAAGTATTAGATAATGATGATGATGGTAGTGATGATGGAGATATCTATGATTTACCTCCATTCTTAAGAGAAAGAAATTATTAATAATATGTAAAGCAAGAGAAATCTTGCTTTTTTTGTTTATTAAAGTAGTGTATACTTAAATAAGATAGGTGAAGTATATGATAGTGGCTATTTGTTTAATTTCATTATTAATTGCTATACCAGGTTTTGTTCATAAAGCTGGTTATAGTTTTTCTAAAGCTTTAATACCGGGATATAATATTTATTTGTTTTTAACTTTAATTGAGTTTCCTCCTGTATTACTTTTATTACTTGCTTTAGGACTTATATTTTTACCAGATAGAATGTTTATTGCGACATTTATTTGTATAATACTTCCTTTTATGACTAATGATGCTTATGGTAAAGGTAAGATTTCTTCAATGCTAACTTTATTTTTACCATTTTTTATGTATCCTTTTTTAGGATATTTTAGTGGAGTATATGCATATGATGTTACATCTGAAAAATATAGATTTATAAAAAACCATAAAATATTATGTATTTTATTAGTTTTTTTCTCAGTATATATGTATTCTAATTTTACTGTATTGGTTGAAGGCAATAAATTAGTTAATAAAGATGATTTTCATTATGTTAATGATATTTATATGTCGGATGGAAAGATTTATAATGATTATTTAAATGATAGAGAAAAGAAAATGTATGAATTTATGTTTAAGAATACACTAGCTTTTAAAAATAAGTTAGATGTTGATATGAGCGAGTTTGGATGTATTGATTATAGTGATTGTGGTGATTTGATTAACTCGGCACATGAAGCTATTTTGATTGATCATCCTGAGTTAATTAATTATGCTGGATACTCTTGGATCTATAGAGAGGATAGTGGTTTTAAACTTACTTTAAATTTTTCTGTAGGTAATATGATTTCTGCAAAAATTGGAGAAATGAAAATACAAAGAATAATTGATAATATTAAGACTGAGACTAAAGGTATGTCTGATATTGATAAGATTCATTACGTTTATGAATGGATTGGAGAGAATAATGATTATGATAAGACATTTACCTATATGTCAAAGAATCAATCTATTTATAATGTATTTATGAAGAATAATGCAGTATGTGCTGGATTTGCGAAAGCAAGTCAGGTAATATTTCAAAATATTGGAATAAATTCTTATACAATAACAGGAAATAGTACAGGACCACATATGTGGAATGTAGTAGAACTTGATAATAAATATTATTTTTATGATTCGACAGTTGCGACTAGTGCGAGAAATAAAGAGACCAGTTGGTATTACGATGGACTAAAACAAGATTTTATGTCTAGCTATACGGTTGATCATGCAGAATGGTATCCTAAAATAGAAAAAACTAATGGTTTGTATATAAAAGAGTAATTATACTCTTTTTTTTGTAAAGTAGTTAAATTTAGTCGTTAATATATGTAGAATTAATGATATAATTAAAATAGATAAGTATATAATAAAAATGGTGGTTAGAGTTTATGAAAGAGAGTAAGAGAAAATCAAAAGTTATCGAAATAATAGCACTTCTTTTATCTGTATTAGCTTTTATTATTGGTATATTTGCTTTTGGAATTTCTAGTAATATAAAAGATAAAACAGAAGTAAAACCAGAAGGTATTACTGGTGTGGGTGCAGAAAAACCATCTATTGTTTTCTCCTCTGATAAAGATAAGAAAGATACAATTGTTTCTGGAAAGACAATTAATGGAGCTGTTGCAGGTAGTGCAAAGATTATTACTAACGAGGATGAAACTCTAGCTAATTTTGATGTAAGATTTACTAAACCCGGGCAAGAGGTTATATATACTTTTTATTCTCAAAATAAGGGGAAAATAGATGCTTATTTAGATACTATTACTTATGCTAATGTTAAAGGAGGAAACTTCTTTAAAATATGTAGTGCAGTTAATCCTAAAACTACAAATAGATATTTAGTTAGTAGTGCGTGTGAAGCGATTAGTATGACTGTTAAAGCAGGAGATAATGTTATTACTAATGGTTCTATTACAGATATTAAAGAACATATTTTAAAAAGTGGAGATAAGGAAAAAATAGTTATTACTATTAAGTATGATAAAAATGGAACTCAAGTAGATGGAGATTTTGTTGTTAGATTTGGTTCTGTTACTTTATCGTATTTATCAGAAAGTGAGTTACTAAATATAAGCAGATAGGATGTGATTATTTTGATTACAAGATATCGAAGAAATAGAAATCTATTATTAATAATCTTAGTAATAGCGGTTTCGTTTATGACAGTTGGTTTTGCGGCTTTTTCTTCAGAGTTAACAATTAGTTCTAGTGCTATAGTAAAACCTGATGCAAGTGCATTTAGAGTTGTATTTTCATCTAGTGGAACAGAATATTTAACAAATGAGGTTTCAGGTACTGCAACAGGGGATGCTACTGCATATAAAGCAAATATTGCTAATGATGGAGATAGCCCAACAATAAAGAATTTAACTGCAACGTTTACTGGACCAGGTGAAGCTGTTAAGTATGAATTTTATGTTTATAATTCTGGTGCTTATGTTGCTTATTTAACTGATATAAAATTTAATAATGTTGATGGTGAAAGTTTACCTAAAGTATGTACTGCGATTGATAGTAGTTCAGTTACTGAAACACTAATGAATAATGCTTGTAATGATATAAGTGTAACTGTAGATATTGGAGATAATTCAGTTACAAGTTCTACTTCAAAAATAAGTGGTAATTCGTTAGATAAAAATGCATTTAAGAAGGTAACTGTTACAATTAAATATGAAGATAATGGTAATAGTTCAGATGGTGACTTTAAAGTAGAATTTGGAGATATTAAATTTACTTATAGTACGGTTGATACTGCTAGAAACTTAATTTCTTTTACTATTGATGGAGTAAGTTATCAAGCTGAACCTGGTATGACATGGGATGCTTGGATGAATAGTGAGTATAATACAGTAGGATTATATGCTGATGGTTGTAGAAGTCCTGCGATTAATGGTTTAGCTTTGTCTACGGTTTATTATATGAGTGATGTAATAGAATCGGGTTCTTCTTATTTTGCTGTATCACCAGCTTGTCCTTAGTGGTAAATAAAAAGACTTCAAATTGAAGTCTTTTTTATAATCTTTGTATTTCTGGTTGTGCAACTGGTTGAACTTGTTGTTGCATTGGAGTTTCTATAACTTGTGGTTGTGTTGGTATTGGTGTTTCTGCTGGTTGCTCAGTTACTGTTGCAGTTGGTTGCGGTAGTTCAGTAGGTGGTACGATTTTTACTTCTGGTTGTTGTTCTTCTTTTGGAGGAACAATTTTTACTTTATATTGTTCTGCTTGTTGTTGAGTAAGATCTATTTTTCCATACTTATCTTTTTTCTCTACAGCTTTTATTATTTGAGCAACTAAGTTGATTGCTATTTGTTCCGTTTTTCTTTCTAAATCACGTAGTGGATTATATTCAACTAAGTCATATGAAACTACTTTATCTATATGTTTAACTACTTGTTTATTTATTTCCATTGCTTCTTCAACAGTTATTCCATCAAACTCTGGAACTGATACTCCTGGAGCAAGGGAAGGGTCAATTACATCAAGATCGAAACTTACGTGAACACCTTTTGTTTTTTTAGATGCTATTTCAAATGCTTTAGACATTATTGCTTCTACACCTTGTTCTTTTATATCTTCTGTTGTGAATACTGTTACTCCAGCATATTTTAGGTTATCTTTTTCCGCTGGATCAAGACTTCTAGCGCCAACTATGACTGCATTCTCTGGATTAATCGTATTGCCATCGTGGAAGTATCTTAATTCATGGTTTTTATAACCTGTTATTGCTGCTAGAGGTAATCCATGAATATTACCTGTAACTGTTGTATCAAATGTATTGAAATCACCATGGGCATCTATCCATATAATACCAATGTCAGTATATTTTTTTGCGCTTGCTAGGGCGGATGCTACTGCAACTGAATGATCTCCACCTAAAAGGATAGGGAAAGCTTCATTATTTATATTTTCTAGAATTGCTTTATAAATAGCACTATTAAATTTATCTATATCATATTCATTTTTACGACGATCTGATAAATTTCTACTTTTTAATATATTTTCATCTTGTACAAAGGAAATTCTATCTCCTTTATAAAAACTTTGTAAATCACTTGATAGTTGTGCTGGACCTATATGTGCTCCATCAATATGAACACCTAAGTCACTTCCAGCACCTACAATAATTGTTTTCATCTTATCACCTTAACTAATTTTAACGTAAATTTAATGTTATATCAAGGAAAAAACTTTGAATTATAAATTCTTTACTGTATAATGAGAGTAGGTGATAAAATGAAGAAGTTAAATGATTTGTATCCTGGTATAGGTACAGATATTGTTATTAAAAGGATTTCTATTAATTCTAAAGAAGTTGAACCAGGAGATTTATTTGTATGTACTATGGGTGTTACTGCAGATAGACATGATTTTATAGATAATGCGATTGAAAATGGTGCGAGTGCCATTGTTGTAAGTAAGGATATTAGAGATAAGAGTGTTCCTATTATTAAGGTTCCTGATACTAATAGAGAGTTACCTTATTTATGTCAAAAGTTATATGATTATCCAGATAAGAAATTAAAAATGATAGGTGTTACTGGTACTGATGGTAAGACAAGTGTTGCGACAATTATTCAAAGTTTAATTGGTAGTGATTTATGTGGTTATATTGGTACTAATGGTAGAAGTTGTGCTGCTTTTAAAGGAGATAATCCAAATACTACACCAGATGCTCATTTACTTTATGATTACTTAGATGAATTTGTTAGATTTAATTGTAAATATGCTTCTACTGAAGCAAGTAGTGAAGCTTTCTTTAGAGGAAGATTACAAGCTATGGAATATGATGCTTCAGTATATACAAACATTACTAGTGAACATTTAAATATTCATGGTAGTTTTGAAAATTATGTTGAATGTAAATTGCAATTATTTAAGCAAACTAAAAAAGATGGTATTTGTGTTTTAAATAAAGATGATAAGTTTTATGAACAAGTTAGAAGTGTATGTAATGGGAATGTATTTACTTATGGACTAGATAGTGATAATACATTACAAATAGTTGAGTTTAAGGTGTTCCCAAATAAGACTGATATTACATTTAATTATAAGGGTAATGAATTTAGTTTTGTTAGTCCGTTACTTGGAGACTTTAATGTATATAATTTAGCAGCTGCACTGCTTACTTGTTTAGAACTTGGATTTAAATTAGAAGAATTACTTCAAAACATTGAAAGTTTATACATTGATGGTAGATTACAATTATTAAATACTAAGAGTCCTTATTATGTAATGGTTGATTATGCTCATACTCCTAATGGTATTCAAAGATTATTAAATTTTGTTCATACATTAGATATTAATCGTAGTATTGTTGTTATAGGACAAGCAGGAGAAAGAGATTATTTAAAAAGACCACAAGTTGGTGAAGTTGTAGTTAATAATGCAACTTATGCAATATTTACATATGAAGATCCTAGAAGTGAAGATCCTGTAAATATTTGTAATGATATAGTTAAGACTTTTAAAGATACAAAAGATAATTTTGAAATTGTTATTGATAGACGCGAAGCTATTCAAAAAGCTATTGATATGGCTAATGAAAAAGATATGGTTTTAATACTTGGTAAGGGTAATGAAACTTATCAAAAATTAAAGAATGAAACAATTTACTTTAATGATGTAGAAGAAGCATATCAAGCTGTTGTTAATAGAAATTTAAAAGAAGAAATAAAGTAGGGATAATATGAAGATTAATAGTAAAGGTGTTTCTGCTAAAGAAATGTTAGCTGTAATTATTATTGTATGTATGATTATTGTAGTTTCAATACCAGCGATACTTGGTTTTATTAAAAACTCAGAAAAGAAAGTTTTAGTAAATAATGTTATTACTTTTAGAAATGAGATTAATGAATTATTAAGTGATTTCGTAAGTAATGGTGAATGGATTGGTGATGGAAGTTACTATGTAATGAAAGATGGTAATGTTTGTCTAGGAAGTTATGATAAGAAAAATAATAAATGTAGTGATGAGTTTTTAAAAGTAGAAATTGAAGGGTTAAAACCTAATGCTGGATGTGTTGATATATCTGGTAGTTATGTAAGTAATTTATATAATATAGAGTTTAATCATATGTATGTTAATATTGATAAGAAATTTGATTATTACGTAAGCGATGAACCAATAACTAAAGCTTTATGTAGACCATAGGTTGTTTTGACAACCTTTTTTTGTGGCAAAAAACTTTTCTATTAATATAATATATTGAAAGGAGAGAAGCTTATGTATTATGGTGGTTGTTGTAATTATGGAAATAATTCAGGTAATGGTTCTTGGTTATGGATCGTATTAATTGTTTTTATTATTTTATTTTTATTTAGAGGTAATGATGGTTGTGGTAATGGATGCTGTAATAGATAGAAGCTTCGGCTTCTTTTTGTTTACATATTAACTTGTTATATAAGGGTATTTTCTTGCTTTTTTTAACTATTTTAGATATATTTTAATAAGGTGAATGCAGTGATTAGAAAAATTATTAAATTTATTTTAATTATTTTATGGATGATGCTTATATTTTCTTTTTCTAATGATACTGGTAATGTTTCTACTAAGAAGAGTGATGGTTTTATTATAAAAATTGTTGAATCTATTAGTGGAAGAAAACTTAGTGAGGTTGAAAAAGAAAAATGGACTACTTATTTGGTTGTTCCTGTTAGAAAGGGTGCTCATTTGGGTGTTTACTTTGTACTTGGAATACTTGTGTTTAGTTTTATTAGTGAGTTTATGATTATTAGTTATAAATCAATATTACTGTCAATTGGTATTTCTATTTTATATGCTTGTAGTGATGAGATTCATCAATTATTAGTTCCAGGTAGAAGTGGACAAATAAAAGATGTTTTTTTAGATACTATTGGAGCTTGTATTGGAGTAATTGGTTATTCATTTGTAGTTAGGAAGTGTAGTAAAAATGAACAAAAAGAAAGAACTAGCTAAAAATACAATTATTATATTTTTAGGTAAGGTTTGTACTCAATTAATATCTTTTTTCTTATTACCTTTATATACAGGGTATTTAACTACTAAACAATATGGTGTAGTTGATTTAATCCAGACGTATGTAAGACTTTTGGTACCTTTATTGACAATTGAACTTGAGATGGGGGTATTTAGATTTTTAATTGATACTAGAGGTAAAGATAAAGATACAAAAGAAGTTATGTCTAATAACTTTACTATATTATTTGGATCATTATTTTTATTTAGTATTTTATATATTATAGTTACTAGTATTTGGCATATTGATTATAGATGGTTAATTTTATTTGATATATTTATTTGTACAATTACAGGTAATTTATTACAAGTAGCACGTGGATTTGGTAAGACTCTTGACTATTCAATTGCATGTATTATTACAGGTGCTATGACTGTTTTATTAAATATTTTATTAATTGTATTTGGTGGTTTAAGAGTAACTGGTATGGTCTTATCTATGGCTATTGCGAATGGACTTGGTGCTTTATATTTATTTATTAAGTTAAAATTATATAGATATTTTAATAAGAAACTTATTGATAAAAATTTAATTAAAAGTATGATTAAATATTCGGCACCACTTGTACCTAATAGTTTAAGTTGGTGGGTAGTTAGTGTTAGTGATAGAAGTATTATTTCAGTTGTGCTTGGTGCTGCTAGTAATGGTATTTATGCTATTAGTAATAAATTTCCAACACTTCTTTCTAGTGTCTTTGCTATATTTAATATGTCTTGGTGTGAAAGTGCAACACTTCATATAAATAGTGAAGATCGTGATGAGTTTTTTTCTGATGTTTGTAATACAGTAGTTAAACTATTTACTTCTTTAGGAGTGGGAATGATTGCTTGTATGCCATTTGTTTTTCCAATCTTAATTAATTCTAGTTATAATGAAGCATTTATTTATATTCCAATTCTTGCGATTGGAGTTGTATTTAATGTAGGTGTTTCATTATATAGTTCAATTTATATTGCTAAAAAGATGACTAAACAGGTTGCTTCTACTTCAGTAATGGGGGCAATTATTAATATAGTTGTTAATGTATTATTGATTAAGTTTATTGGATTATGGGCGGCTTGTATATCTACAATGATTTCATATTTTGTAATGATGATATATAGACATTTTGATTTAAAAAAATATATTAAAATTAAGTATGAAAAAGGAATTTTTATAAAAACAATTTTAATATTTGCTTTTGCAATTGTTCTTTATTATCAAAAAAATATGATCTTAAATATTATTAATTTAGTGGTAGTTTCACTATATGCATTCTTTATTAATAAGAAATTTTTACTTGGGATATTAAAGGGTGTTTTTAAAAAATTAAAACGTAATTAATGACAAAATTAGACATATAATTCACTAGGTGATTA
Source organism: Bacilli bacterium (assembly GCA_017416535.1). Classification (GTDB taxonomy): domain Bacteria; phylum Bacillota_I; class Bacilli_A; order RF39; family UBA660; genus JAEDES01. Next base: position 751,416 of record JAFQCG010000001.1, read on the forward strand.
TATGTTTTTTTTAATGGATATTTTTAAAAATCTATTTTGTTTTACAGGAAGTTATTCTGTGACTAGTTTTCCTGATCCGCTAAGTAGTAGTGATGAAGAAAAGTATATTAAATTAAAAATGAATGGTGATTGTAATGCGAGAAATAAACTTGTAGAACATAACTTAAGATTAGTTGCACATATTATAAAAAAATATGAAAGTAAATTTGTATCTAATGATGATTTAATTAGTATTGGAACTATTGGTTTAATAAAGGGTGTTGATACTTATTCTCCTGATAAAGGTGTTAAGATTACAACTTATTGTGCAAAGTGTATAGAAAATGAAATATTAATGTATTTTAGAACTAATAATAAATATAGTAAAGATGTTTCTATGAATGAAGTTATTGGATATGATAAAGATGGGGGAGAAATATCAATTATTGATGTTCTTCAAGCTAGTAGCCCTGATTTTTTAGAGGGGTTAGAACTTAAAGAAAATATTAGTTTGGTAAATAAATATTTAGATGTTCTTAGTGATAGAGAAAAAGAAGTAATTATTAGAAGATATGGACTTTTTAATAGAAAAAGTGAAACTCAAAAAGTTATTTCTAAGAAAATAGGTATATCTAGAAGTTATGTTTCAAGAATTGAAAAGAAAGCATTAGAGAAAATATTAGGAGAGTTTATAAAAAATAATAAAGTTTCTTAAAGTAGACAAAGTTTAAATTTAAAGTTATAATTTTAGTAGAAAGAGTTGAAGTAGTATGGTAAAAACAAGATTAGTAATTAATAAGACATTTTTATTTTTTATGTTTGTAAATATACTAGCAATCTCTGTAGTTTTATTTAATCATTTTATGTTTGCTCATGTTGAATTGGTGGGTAAAAGTAATGTTATTCTTAACTATAAAGAGGAGTATATTGAAAAGGGATTTACTGCGACAAGAGTTGGTAAGGATATTAGTGATGAAGTTCTTGTTACTGGCAAGGTAAATACTTCAAAGTTGGGAAAATATAAAATTACTTATGAAGTTCCTGGTTTATTTGGAAAAAGTGTTGTTAGAACTATTGAAGTTAAAGATTTAGAAAAACCAGTTTTGGATGTTGATGGTAGTAAGAAAATATATTTATGTCCAGGCACTAAATATAAAAAAGAAAATATTAAAGCAAATGATAATTATGATGGAGATTTAAGTAAAAAAGTTGTAATTGAATCTGATGATAAGAAGGTTACTTATACTGTAGAAGATAGTTCTGGGAATAAGAGTTCTATTGAAAGAAGTATTGTTTATGAAGATATAAAAAAACCAGTTATAACTTTAAATGGTACTAAATATGATTATGTTTTTTTAGGTGAAAAATATAACGATAAAGGTGCTAAGGCTAGTGATAATTGTAGTGGAGATATTACTAGTAAATTGTCAGTTAAGAACAATGTTAATATTAATAAGAGTGGTTCTTATACAGTTGAATATAGTGTCAGTGATTCTAATGGTAATACTACTAAGTTGGTTAGAAATGTACGTGTTTCGGAAAGAAATAAGAAAGGTACTGTTTATTTGACATTTGATGATGGTCCACAATGGGGTACTACTGATAAGATATTAGATATTTTAAAAGAAGAAGGTGTAGAAGCAACATTCTTTGTTACTAATAAGGGACCGGACGAATTAATTAAGAGAATGTATAATGAGGGACATACTGTTGCATTACATACTGCTAGTCATGATTATGCAAAAGTATATGCTTCGGTAGATAGTTATTTTAAAGATTTAGAAAGTGTTTCTAATAGAGTTAAAAGAATTACTGGATATGAATCTAAAATTATAAGATTTCCTGGAGGTAGTTCAAATACAATAAGTAGAAATTATTCTAAAGGTATTATGAGTAAATTAACAAATGAAGTTGTTAATCGTGGTTATAAATATTATGATTGGAATGTATCTAGTGGTGATGCTGCTGGAGGGCGACCAACTTCTACTCAAATTAAAAATAATGTTATAAATAATTTAAGAAAAGATAGAATTAATATGGTTTTAATGCATGATATTAAAACTTATACTAGAGATGCTTTAAGAAGTATAATTAAAGAAGGAAAAGAAAAAGGATATACTTTTGAAAAGATTACTATGGACACTACAATGGTAAAGCAAAGAGTAAATAATTAGACTTATAATAAAAAATAGAGTATAATGTAAACAGGTGATTTTTATGGCGCTATATAAGCCAACAATGTATAAAAAGAATATATTTGATATTGATTATAAGAAATTAAAAGAAAATGGTATTAAATGTTTAGTGTTTGATTTAGATAATACTTTAGGGTTAATTGATGAGGAAAAATGCCCGAAAGAAGCTAAAAAGTTATTGAAGAAATTAAAAAAGGATTTTACTATTTTTATTAGTTCTAATAATACTAGAAAAAGAATACTTCCTTATATTGAAGATTTAGAGATAGAAGGAGAATCATTTAGTTTAAAACCACTTCCTAAAGGATTAATGAGAATTAGAAAAAGATGTGGTTTTAAAAGAAATGAAATGGCCATGATAGGGGATCAAATGGTTACTGATATTTTATCTGGTAATTTATATGGTGTTACTACTATATTAGTTGATCCACTTGGTGTTAAAGATTTGAAGATAACAGGATTAAATAGAAAAATAGAAGGATTTATAGTAAAAATATACGAAAAACGTGGTATTTTTAAGAAAGGAAATCATTATGAGTAGTGAGAAGAAATGCTTGGGGTGTGGTGTTTTACTACAAGATGAGAATATACTTCAAGAAGGATATACGACAAGTATAGAAAATGATATTTGCCAAAGATGTTTTAGAATGAAGAATTATGGTGAATATCAAGTTGTTACTAAATCTAATGAAGAATATATTAATATATTAAAAGGTGTTGCAGAAACTAAGGATTTAGTTTTATATATTACAGATTTAATTAATTTAGAAAGAAATTTGGAAGAGGTTAGAAATTTAATTCCTAATAAAATGATTCTTGTTTTAAATAAGAAAGATGCATTACCTAGATCTGTTAAAGAGGAAAAGTTAATTGCATATTTAGATAGTATGAATATTCATTTTGAAGAAGTAATAGTTATTAGTGCTAATAAGAACTATAATATAGACCATTTACTTCGTAGAGTTAAGTTTCATCAAACATCTAAAAACGTTTATGTTGTAGGTCATACAAATGCTGGTAAGAGTAGTTTGATTAATAAGTTAATCCAAAACTATTCAGATAATCATCAAGAACTTACTATGTCACCGTTACCGTCTACAACACTTAATACAGTTAAGATTGAAATTAATGATCATTTAACATTATTTGATACTCCTGGACTTGTACAAAATGGTTCAATGTTAAATCATGTTGATGAGAAGATGACAAAGAAGATTTCTCCTAAGAAAGAAATTAAACCAAAAACATTCCAACTTCGTAAAAATCAATCAATTATAATTGAAGATTTAATTAGAGTTGATTATGTTGAAGGAGAAAAGAATAGTTTTACAGTGTTTGTTTCTAATGATTTAAATATTAAAAGATTATTAAATTCTAGTAATCATGATGATCTTAAAGATTTAAATAAAGTAACATATCAAGTTGGATATGATGAAGATCTTGCGGTTACTGGACTTGGGTTTATTAAGATTGTTGATAAGGGAACAATTGATGTTTATGTTAATAAAGATGTAGAAACTTATGTTAGAAAGTCTTTAATATAAAAAATAACTAGCTGTTGCTAGTTTTTTTGTGGTTTAGGTTTACTAATTATGAAAAAAATGTTATAATATAATCTGCTTTTGAGGGAATGGATATGGCTGATAAGTATGAGGCATTTGTACATTATGGACCTTATGATGAGGAAACTATAGAAGCAATGTATAATGTTAGATTTTGTGGTATGCCGGTTTCTTTTTTATTACTTGATAAAAGAAAGACTAATACATTTTGCCATATGTGTTCTAGTTTATTAACTTTTGCAATTCCTGGTTCTAAAAGAGTTGAAGGAAGGCTAGTTGTCCTTGACGGAGATGAACATTCTTGGGTAGAAATAGACGATGTTGTTTATGATACTACTGAAGGACTTATGTGGGATAAAAAAAGTTATTATGAAAAAGATGGAGTTTTATCTAGTAGAGTAGTAAGTGATGAAGAAATTCATGAAGATGCTGATAAATATTTAAGTGAAAATGGATTTGTTGAGTCATTTGTTGTATGGATAGAAGATTTAGAAAATAATTTAGATAAGAATATATATCGTAAGTATTTAAGAAATCATATAGATCGTTTTAAAGAAGAAGTTGATTATGATTCATTTGATGTTACAGAAGATGAAGTAGAGAAAGTAAGAATATCTTTAAATGCTTTATATGATGAGATTAGTACTTTTATAGATAAACATCCAGTAAAATATAAGAAGAAGGAAGATGATTAATTATGACAGATATAGATATTATTAAAACAAAGTATGCATTGTATGAACCTGATACTATGCCTGATGATAAATTTGATACATCAAAAGTTTTAGATTTTTTTATGAATGATATGAATTGTACTATGAAATCATCAACTAAGGCTGTTCATGAGAATTTTAGAGATGAGCAAATATCTAAAGTTAAGAACTTCTTTTATGATTTATTTGGATATGAACAAGAAGATTTAGAATTCTTTTCAGAAGACACAGGCATTATTTTAAGACAAAGTTGCTTGGCAGAAAGATATAAAGGATATTTTTCTAGAATGGCTAGTATTGTATCTGGAGATAATTTTAAAGAAATTTATAAGTTATCAATGTTTACATATGATAATTATACTGAAAACTATCGATATTTAGAATCGTTAAGAGATAGTGTTGCTTTTGCTACACAAGGTGTTAGATACTTTGGTACAGAAGAAAATACGCAAGGAGAATTTAGTGAGTTTTTTGAAGGTGTATTTGAAGGATTAGTTGAGAAAGGTAAAACATATAAAAAATAGGAGGATTATTATGGAAAAAGCAAAACAATTAGAAAAGATTCAATTAGAATATGATTTATTTGAAGTAGATGACGATGTTACTTTAGGTAGAGTATTTACAATGATTTCTACTAATACAGAAGAAGTGGATGTTGCGAGAAGTCTTATTGATTTAGAAAAAAGAAGAAATAGAAGAAGAAGATTTATTTCTAGTGTACTTGGTAAACATGCGGAAAGATTTGGTTATTTAGATTCATGGTATTATGATATGGATGATTCTTATTTAGATAAGAAGTCAGTGGTGTTAGATAAGTATTATAGTCAATTAAATGATTTTTGGTCTGCTTTAAATGATAATAATACTCAAGAAATTTATAGATTAATGTCTTTTACAAGAGCAAAAAACAGAGGTTATAGACTTACTATTGAAGAAGAAAGACAATGTATTAAAAAGAGTGCAAATGGTGAGGAGTTTGAAAGACCTGTTGTTACTGATAATTTTAATACGTTTAATGAGTGGTTTACAGGTGCTTTAGAAAAAGCAAGTTATACACAAAATGTAGAAAAAGTAAAAAAATAATGTTATAATAATGTTTAGATTTGTAAGGGAGTGGTGTTAATGAATAATGATCTTGCTAATGAGATTAGACGTAAGACAGATATTGTTGACATCATTGGTGAAAGAATTCCTTTAGTTGCAAGGGGAAAGAACTTTTTTGGAGTTTGTCCGTTCCATGATGATTCTAATCCTTCGATGTGTGTATCAAGAGAAAAACAAATATATACATGTTTTTCTTGCCATGCAACAGGGAATGTTTTTACTTTTTTAATGAATTATGAACATATTGACTTTAAAGAAACACTTCGTTATTTAGGTGAAAAAGTTGGAGTTAATGTTAGTGGTATTCAGATAAAGCAAAAAAGTAATAAATTTGATAAGTTTTATGATGCTTATAAGTTTTCGGTTAAGTATTTTCAAAATAATTTATCAAGTAGTTTTGGTAAGATGGCTAGAAGTTATTTAGCTAGTCGTGGTATTACTGATGAAGTAATAAAAGAATTTGAAATTGGATTATCACTTGATTCTAGAGATGATTTAACTAAATTATTAATGAAAAAAGAATATGATTTAGTTGTGTTAAATAGAATTGGTTTGTCAAGTGATGATCATGATATATATAATGATCGTATTATGTTTCCTTTATATGATGTGTCTGGCAATGTAGTAGGATTTAGTGGACGTATTTATAAAGATAATGGTCAAAATAAATATTTAAATACAAAAGAAACAGATATATTTAAAAAAGGTGAAATGTTATATCACTATCATATTGCAAGAGAAGAGTGTAGATTAAAAAAATCAGTTATAGTGATGGAAGGTTTCATGGATGTTATTAGAGCAAGTACTATTGGTATAAAAAATACAGTTGCTTTAATGGGTACTGCTTTAACAAAAGAACAAATTGCTTTAATCAAAAGATTATCTAATAATATTGTTTTATGTTTAGATGGAGATGGACCTGGAGTAAAGGCTGCTACAAGTATTGGTGAGGAGTTACTTAATCAGGGTGTTGAAGTAAAAGTTGTAATGTTACCTGATAATGATGATCCAGATAGTTTTATATTAAAACATGGAAAAGATAGATTTGTTGCTTTACTTGAAAATGCAGTTAACTTTAGTGATTTTAAGATTAGTAAATTAAAAGAAAATGTTAATTTTAAAAGTGATGAAGAAAAAGCAAATTATATTAACGCGGTTTTAAAAGAAACTGTGAAAATTGATGATCCGATTAGGGTTGAAGTTGTACTTAAAAGACTTGCAAAAGAGTTTGATATAGGGTATAATACACTGGAAATGCGATTTAATGACTTTAAAGATGAAAAGAAAGTTATTGTACAACAAATAGAAATTCCAAAGACTAAGGTTATTAAAAAGGACAAGTATACTAAAGCTGTTGAACAAATTTTATACTTTATGCTTAATAATGATTGGGCTGTTAGCCAAGTTGAAAAAGAAAGATTAATATTTCCAAGTGAGGAAACAAGAATACTTTCAAGTGAGATAATTTATTATTACAAAAAGTATGGAGTTATTAATGTAGCTGATTTTTATACTTATATTCAAGATAAAGAGAATATTCTAATTTTACTTAATGGTATTTTAGCTTCTAATTATATTGAGAAGACTACAAAAGAAGAGTTGTTTGAATACTTTAAGGTGGTTCGTGAATACGGTATAAACCAAGAAATTAAAAGATTAACAAATTTAATGAAAAAAGAAGTAGATCCATTAGAACAAGCTAAAATAGTAGAAAAGATTAGAAAGCTTAGAATAGGAGAATAGACATGGTTGGAGAAATTAAAACATTAGAAGAAAGAAAGAATAAATTACTAGCGTTAGGTAAAAAACAAGGGTTTGTTACTTATGAACAATTAGCTGATGAATTAAAGGGACTTGATGTTGATAGTGATTCATTAGATGAACTTTATAATGCTTTAGTAGAAGCAGAGATTGATATTGTTACTGAAGATGGTAGTGACAATGCAAGTGGTGAAGAAATTACAGCTGATGTTGTTGTTGAAGATTTAACTTTATCAAAAGATGTTAAAATTAATGATCCTGTTCGTATGTATCTTAAGGAAATTGGTAGAATTAACTTGCTTACTTCAGATGAAGAATTTGAGTATGCTAAAAGAGCAGAACAAGGTGATGAAGAAGCAAAAAGAATGCTTGCTGAATCTAACCTTCGTTTAGTAGTTAGTATTGCTAAAAGATATGTTGGACGTGGAATGTTGTTCTTAGATTTAATTCAAGAAGGAAATATTGGATTAATGAAAGCAGTAGACAAATTTGATCCAACTAAAGGATATAAATTCTCTACATATGCAACATGGTGGATTAGACAAGCAATTACAAGAGCTATTGCTGATCAAGCTAGAACAATTCGTGTACCAGTACATATGGTAGAAACAATTAATAAATTGGCAAGAGTACAAAGACAATTAACTCAAGAATTAAATCGTGAACCAACTGATGAAGAAATTGCTAAGAAATTAGGAATTTCAATTGAAAAGGTTCGTGAAGTATATAAAATTAGTCAAGATCCAGTATCTCTAGAAACACCAATTGGTGAAGAAGATGACTCTCATTTAGGAGACTTCTTAAGAGATGAAAAAACTATGGGTCCTGAAGAATATGCAACAGTTGAAATGTTAAAAGAAGAGTTAAGTGGAGTACTTGCAACATTAACTGAAAGAGAAGAAAAAGTATTAAGACTTAGATTTGGTTTAGATGATGGACAATGTAGAACTCTTGAAGAAGTTGGACAAATCTTTGGAGTTACTCGTGAAAGAATTCGTCAAATTGAAGCTAAAGCTTTAAGAAAATTAAGACACCCATCACGTTCAAGAAAACTAAAGGATTTCTTAACAGATTAATGAAAATAAATGACAGATTAAAAACAATAGGAGATTTAGTTTCGGCTAACTCTTTTTGTTTAGATGTAGGTTGTGATCATGCCTTTTTATGTATTTATTTAGTTAAAAAGAATATGAATATTAAAGCGATTGCTTCAGATGTATTAGAAGGACCTTTAAAACATGCAAGAGAAAATATAAAAAGAGAAGGTTTGGAAAAACGAATAGAAGTAAGACTTGGGGATGGTTTAGATACCTATAGTGATGAAGTTGATACAGTTATTATTTCTGGTATGGGTGGAAGAAATATGATTGGAATCTTTAAGAAAAATTTACAAGTATTAAAGAAAATAAAAACTATAATTGTTAGTCCAAATAATTATCAAGAGGATGTAAAAAGATTTTTGGTTAAGAATGGTTTTGTTATTGATGACGAAGTAATGGTTAAAGAAAAGAAATTTATATATCAAATTATTAAATTTACTAGGGGTAAGAAAAGATATAGTAAAAGAGAATATTTCTTTGGACCAAAATATTTAGAGAAAAAAGATAAACTATTTAAAGAATATTTTGAAAGAGAATTAAAATCTCGAGAAATACTTTTAGGAGTATTACCTAAAAACTTTAGGTGGAAAAGATTTATTACAAAAAGAGAAATTAAGATGATAAAAAAGGAACTTTATTAATTAGAGTTCCTTTTTTGTGTTTATTCCAACAATACTTCCAAAAGATGCTGTAAGTATAATTATTAAATAGTATAGAAGTATTTTAAGTGAAAATGAATTATTTATAACTGTAGTTATTAGGAAGATAGTTATTAGTGGTATTGAAAGTTTAATTCCTTCTATAAAACCTTTTTTTTCTGATTTTCTTCCTAAAATAAAACTATTTATAAATAATGATGTAAGTAAAAATACTATTTTTAAAATATTGTATGTTACTGGAGATATTGCATTAAAATAATATAAAGTTGTTATAAGAAGTAGAGATAAAAGAATTGATAATATCGTAAATAAAAATGTTAAAATGTAATTTTTTATAATAGGTCACCTCTAATAATATTTATGTAGTGTATAAAAAAATATGTATGTAATCAATATATAATTAGGTGATTAGATGGATTTAGTTAATATACTTTTTAGAACTTTTATATTTTATGTTGTGATGAATATATTTTATAGAATAATGGGGAAAAGAGAAATTGGAGAGTTGAAAGTAATTGATTTAGTTCTTTCAATGTTACTTGCAGATGTTTTTGCGATTGGAATTGAAAATTATAAAGAAAATATATTTATGACATTTTTACCTGTATTATTACTTGTTTTTATGCAGATAATTGTTTCTAAATATTCATTTAAATATGAAAAGGTAAGAAAATTTATTGATGGTGAACCTTCGATTATTATTAATAGAGGAAAAGTTAATTTTCAAGAAATGCTTAAACAAAGATATAATTTGGATGATTTATTAATGGAACTTAGAAGTCAAGGAATTAAATCGATTGAAGAAGTTTTTTATGCTGTATTAGAGGTAAGTGGTAGATTATCAGTTTTTACTAAAGATGCGAATGTTGAATATCCTCTTCCTGTGATTTTAGATGGTAAAGTAGATGAAGAAGTTTTATATCAAATTGGAAAAAATAATGATTGGTTAGATGAGGTTATTAATAAAGAAGGTTATTCTTTAAAAGAAATATTTTATGCTTTTTATCGTAATAATGAACTTTTTATTATAAAGAATCAGAATAAATGACAAATTAAGTATTAAATATTTAATATATTTAGTTTGGTGATTAAATGAAAAAATTATTTCTTTGTATTTTGATGATTATTTTTATTGGAGTTATTTTAATTATTAATGGTCCAAGGATTAAGGAAGAAGAAAAAGAAGTAAAAGAAAATAGGGGAATATTTATTAGTTATATTGAACTTAGTAAATATTTAAATTGTAAGAGTAAAAATGCTGCAGAAACTATAATTGATGAAATGGTTAATAATGTAGAAAATTTAGGTTTTAATGAAATTATTTTGCAAGTTAGATCTTTTTCTGATGCAATATATAAATCGGATTTTTATCCTTGGAGTATGGTTATATCTAGTAAAGAAGGTGTTGATCCAGGTTATGATTTATTGGAAATGTTTATTGAGAAATGTCATAAAAGAAACATTTTGTTAATGGCATGGATTAATCCTTATAGAATTAGAAATAATGAAGATATTAGTTCTATTAGTAAAGATAATTTAGCTTTTAAGTATTTAAATACAAATAATGTTTATATAAATAATGGTATTTATTTTAATCCATCTAGTGATATTATTTTAGATTTAATTGTGAGCGGTGTTGAAGAAATTGTTAGAAAATATGATGTTGATGGTATTTTGTTTGATGATTATTTTTATCCCGATAATGAAATTGATAGACAAGAATATGATGAGTATTTAAAATATAATGAATATATTTCTAAGGAAGAATATAACTTAAATGTTATTAATAATATGGTTAAGAAAGTTTATGAAGTGTGTAAGAAATATAATGTTTTATTTGGAATATCACCGGATGGTAATATCGACAATAATTATAATAAAGTATTTGCTGATGTTAAAAAGTGGTGTAGTAGTAATGAATATATTGATTTTATTATGCCACAGATTTATTATGGTTTTTATAATGAGACAAGAGGTTTTAAAAAGACTATTGATGAATGGGAAAGTTTTGTTAAAGATAGTAATGTTGAACTAAGAATTGCTCTTGCGTTTTATAAGAATGGTACATATGATAAATGGGCAATGAGTGGTAGTAATGAATGGATAGAAAATGATGATATTATTATGAGAGAAATAGTTCTTAGTCGAAATTTAAATAAGTATAATGGTTTTTCATTGTTTAGGTATGATTATTTATTTAGTAAGGATAAGTATACAGAGGTTACGTTAAAGGAAATAGAAAATATTAAAAAAGTATTAAATTAGTGTTTATCTTCTTGAAAAATTTGTTATAATTAAGAAGATAGGAAGGTGTTTGTATGGCGAAGAATAATTCTGGATTTACAATGGTTGAATTATTGGCTGCTATGGTAGTTTTAGGTATTTCGATGATGGTTGCTATTCCTTCTGTTATTGAACTACTTAATGATCAAAGAAGTGATACTTATATTAAAGATGCATTAAGATTTGCATCAAACATGGATAATAAATTAAGAAGTGATAATAAAATTACAGTTCCACGTAGAGGTGGATGTATTGCGATAAATCTTACTTATATGGACAATAATACTTTTGAAGAGGGTCCTTATGGTGGAACATATGATAGATGGGTTTCGTTTGTGGTAGCAAAGAGAAATCCTGCTGCGGCGGATGAAGAATATACTTATTATGTTAGATTAATTGAAAAAACTCCTGCAGGTGCATATAGAGGAGTTGATTTAAAAGACTCAAATCGTTTATATGAAACACGAGCTAATAGAAAATATGTAAGTAATTTAGAAAGTAGTGCTGCTTATAGTTTAACTGAGTATGTAGGAAGAGAGGCAAGCTTTATTACTCATTTAGCGGGAAAAGGTATTTCTTGTTCTACTGTGGAGATATATGCTCCTGAGGATTATGAATAGGGGTGGTATTATGAATAATAAAGGATTTACATTAGTTGAATTATTAGGGGTTATGCTTATTTTAGGAATTGTTATGGGTGTTACTATTCCTAATATTTCGGGTATTTCTACACAAAATAAAATCACAACATATGCAGAAGATGCGAAGAAGTTTAAGAGTACTGCTGAATATATGATTAGAGGAGATGATACTGTAAAGAAGCCTGTTGCGAATGGGGAATGTGTTGTTGTTAATCTAAAGTATGTTCATGGTAATGAATATGACAATCCTCCTTATGGTGGAGAGTATTTAATGAATAAATCTTTTGTTGTAATGGTTAAAAAAAATAGAAGATATCAGTATTATGTACAATTAGTAGAAAAGTTTAATACTGATGGTACTGACAACTATAGAGGTTTCAAATTATTAAATTACACTGAGTTGGAGGCAACAAACTATTTGGATAAGTTGACAGAAGGGTTAAGCATGGCAGATTTTGTTGATGTTAACTTGGCAGGTTCTAAAAGTAATATTCAGACTTCAATTAGTAGTACAGGGTGTACTACAGTTGTCGAAGTTTATAACGCGACATAAAAAAGTGTAAATTTTGTAAAAAAGATATTGAAAGTAAAAATATAGTATGTTATATTTAAAATGTAATAAAAATAGAAAGAGAGTGAAAAATTTTATGAAAAAAATAAATACAAAAGGTTTTACATTAATTGAATTATTAGCAGTTATTACAATTATGGGTGTATTAATGATGGTTGCTATTCCTTCAGTTAGTAGAACTATTGAAAATTCAAGAAGGGATACATTTGCAAACGTTGCAAAAGAATATATTAATGCGGTAAGAAATGCTGTTTTAGCTGATAATATCAAATGTGGTGCTAACTTAGCTTCAGCAACTCCAAATGGTACATATCACGTTAAGATTGATTCATCTTCAACTACAACTCAAGATTTAATGGAATCAGGAGGAACTTCTCCATTTGGTGGTGCAAAAATTACTGGATATGTAACATGGACAAAAACAGTTACTGGTGAAGGAACTGAAACAGCAAAAACTAGTACAGTTTATTCAGTTAGATTAGCTGATGCTGGTGGTCATGGATTTACTGCTGAGAAAAAAGAAGCAGACGTTAGACGTAGTGCTATTTACACAACAGGTGCATCTGCTGGAACTGCTCCTGGTACTGAATGCTCTTTATATTAATAAAAAAATTTTAAGAGGAGAAATCCTCTTTTTTTTGTTTTATAATTCTGATATACTTTTAATATGAGGTGATTAAGATGTTATTATTAGGTAGTCATGTTGGATTTAATAAGAATGATCAACTACTTGGTAGTTTAAATGAAGCACTTTCATATGGTGCGAATACATTTATGTTTTATACTGGTGCTCCGCAAAATACTAGGAGATATCCAATTGAAGATGGACTTACATTAGAGGCAATGAAAATTATGAAAGAAGAGGGTATTGACTATAGTAAAGTTGTAGTTCATGCTCCATATATCGTTAATTTAGCTAATGATGGTGATCCTGAAAAATATCAATTTTCAGTAAATTTTTTACAAGAAGAAATAGAAAGATGTAAATTACTTGGAATTACTAAATTAGTTTTACATCCAGGTAGTCATGTTGGATTAGGAATGGATAGAGCTATATCTAATATTGCGAATGCTATTAATATGATAAGTAATGATAGTGTAGTTATTTTACTTGAAACAATGGCTGGTAAAGGAACTGAAGTTGGTTCTAAGTTAGAAGAAATTAAACAAATAATTGATTTAGTTGATAATAAAGATTTAATTGGAGTTTGCCTTGATACTTGTCATTTAAGTGATGCAGGATATGATTTAAGTGATTTTAATAAGTTTTTAGATTTATTTGATAGTATTATTGGACTTAATAAGATTGGTTGTGTTCATGTAAATGATAGTAAGAATGAAAATGGTGCACATAAAGATAGACATGAAAATTTTGGATATGGTCATGTTGGTTTTGATTTATTGGTGAGTGTTATTTACAATGAACGATTAGAAAACATTCCTAAAATCTTAGAAACACCATATGTTGATCGTGAATATCCTCCATATAAGTATGAAATAGAAATGATTAAGAATAAAAAGTTTGATGAAAATTTAATTGATAAAATTAGAAACCAAAAATAATAAAGAACCTAAAAGGTTCTTTTAATTTTTATTTGAATATGTTTTTTATGGTGGTATAATATTTTTGTTAAGAGTAGTCACTTTTAATTAATTTTGTTATAAAGAAGGTAGATGTTTATGAGATGTGTTGGTACTGTAGTTAGAGGTATACGTACACCAATTATTAAGGAAAATGATGATTTAGCAAGTATTGTTGTTGATTCATTAATGAATGCTAGTGAGAATGAAGGTTTTGAGTTTAGAGATCGCGATGTTGTTGCGATTACTGAAGCTGTTGTTGGTATTAGCGAAGGAAATTATGCGACTGTTGATGATGTTAGTAAAGATGTTCAAAAGAAATTTCCTAGTAAAAAGATAGGTATTGTTTATCCTATTTTAAGTAGAAATCGTTTTTCAATTATTCTTAAGGGAATTGCTAGAGGAATGGATAAAATTACAATGCTTTTAAGTTTTCCAAAAGATGAAGTAGGTAATTCTATATTAGATGAGGAAAAATTAGAAGAAAGTAAATTTAATTTGGCTAGTGTATTTGGAGAAAAGGAATATTATGAAAATTTTGGTGATTTTGTTCATCCGTTCACTGGTATAAATATGGTTGATTTTTATAAAGAGTTAATAGAAAGTGAAAATTGTGAAGTAGAGTTTGTTTTTTCAAATGATCCTAAAGACATTTTAAAATATACAAAAGATGTATTAAACTGTGATATTCATACTAGATATAAGACTAAGAAACTTTTAGAAAAAAGTGGTGCTGAAACTGTATATGGTTTATATGAGGTTATGAGTGAAAGTGTTGATGGAAGTGGATTTAATCCTAATTATGGATTACTTGGATCTAATAAATCAACAGAAGAAAGATTAAAGTTATTCCCAAAAACTGGACAAGACTTAGTAGAAAAAATTCAAAAAGTATTAAAAAAGAAAACTGGTAAGAATATTGAAGTTATGGTGTATGGTGATGGAGCATTTAAAGATCCTGTTGGACATATTTGGGAATTAGCGGATCCTGTTGTTAGTCCTGCTCATACTAAGGGTTTAAATGGTACCCCTAATGAATTAAAACTTAAATATTTATCAGATAATAAATTTGCTGATTTAAAAGGTGATGAGTTGAAGGAAGCTATTAAAGGTGAAATTAAAGCAAAAGAAGATAACTTAGTTGGTAATATGTTATCTCAAGGAACTACTCCAAGAAGAATTACTGATTTAATAGGTTCACTTTGTGATTTAACAAGTGGTAGTGGTGATAAAGGAACACCAGTTGTATTTATACAAGGATATTTTGATAATTTAGCAGATGAATAATAAAAAAGAATCTAAAATTTAGATTCTTTTTTTTTAACTTTGTAATACTTGTTTAATTTTTTTAGTCATTGTTTTTGAAGAAGTTATTTTTTTGATTATTTCATCTTTTTCAGGAGATTTCATCATTGTACCATTTATTAGTTTTGAATGGTCAATGTGGAAGACTGTATTTGCATCTTGATTATATAAATATCTACCTGTGCCTATATTTAATGCAAGAGCACCAATTTTTGATAATCCAGAACATGAACATACAACTTCAAATGTACTGTTGGCGTGTCCTAAAGAAAAATCTAGATTTTCTATTTCAGACAATATTAAAGTACTTTGCTCACCATATGAATCTAAGTTATCAAGCATATTGGTACATGCTTTTTTAAATTCACGTTTAGTCATAGGACGGTGGCTTCTTTTATCATATGAATAAACTTTATGACCTTCTTTGTTTGAAAAATAATAATGTTTTCCGTCAAAAGCGTATTCAATAGCTTTAACTTCTTCAGGATTATCTTTTTCAAATATTAAATTAGGTTTTGTTATTTGTTTTTCTCCTACACTATATACCGGAGGTACTTGTGTAGTTTCTCCTCTATATAACATAATCATTTCCCCTTCATTAGTGCGCTTATTATAACATATTTGTCAAAAAAAGTCAATCTTTTGTTTGGGTTTAGCTATATATAATGTTGGTATTCATTGTATAATTGTTCTATTTTATTGAATAGATCCTTTCTAATGTTTTGCTTTAGTATTTTAAATGAAGATGTTTTTTTGTTTAATAATTCTTCTTGATATTGTTTTATGTGATTTAAAATTATAATTGCTTCTTTATCTGTAATAAATTCTTTTTTGTATTTAGCAAATTGTTTTATATCATTAGCTGTAATTGTGTTTATGTATTTTTTTATTAATTCTTTGTAAATGATATCACCTCTATATAAATTATATGATTTAAAATATTAAAAAAGTTCCACAATAAATGTAGGAGGAACTTATGAAAAAGAAGAAAAGATTTGATTTAAATAAGGTATTAAATAGAAGATATAATTTTTTGTTTTTTGGGATAATGTGTTTCTTTTTTATACTTATAATTAGTTTTTTTAGAGTAATGATTGTTGAGAATGATAAGTATGAGAAATTGTTAAGTGAACTTACTTATGATGTTGTCTTAGGAGAAAGTACACCTAGAGGTAGAATACTTGATAGAAATTTAAATGTTATTGTTGATAATAAGATGGTTAATACTATTACTTATAAAAGAAGTAAAAATACTACATATAAGGATATGATAAAACTTGCATATAAAGTTTCTTCTAAATTAGATTTAGATTACTATAAAGTTACTGATCGTGCTAAGAGAGAATTTTATTTGTATAATAGTACCACTTTATTAGATGAGCTCATTTCTAAGGATGAATGGGATATGTATGAAATGAAAAAGTTAAGTAATAAAGATATAGAGGAATTAAAGATTAGTAGAATTAGTGATAGTATTATTGATAATTTTAGTGATGAAGACAATAAAGTTGCATTTTTATTCTTTTTAATGAGAGATGGTTATAGTTATAGTGAGAAAGTTATTAAGAGTAATGTTAGTGATAAAGAGTTCGCTTATATTTCTGAAAATAATGAAGTTTTAGATGGTTTTGATACAAAGATTGATTGGATTAGATATTATCCTTATGGTGATACTATGAAATCTATATTAGGAAGTGTTTCTAGTAGTAGTCAGGGAATTCCTAAAGAAGAAAAAGATGAATATTTAAAGAAAGGATATTCTTTAAATGATCGAGTGGGTTTGAGTTATTTAGAAAAACAATATGAAGAATATCTTCTTGGTAAAAAGAGTAAGTATAAGGTAATTAATTCTAATAATTTAGAACTTATAGAAGAAGGAAGTAGAGGAAATGATATTGTTTTATCTATTGATATAAAACTACAAAAAGAGGTTGAGAAAATTATTATTGAACAAATGAAACGAGCAAAAAAAGAAGCTAATACACAGTATTATGATCATTCTAGTGTCATTATTCAAGATCCTTATTCTGGTGAAGTACTAACAATAGCTTCTAAAAGATTGGTTAATGGAAGAATTGTTGATAATGTAAACAGTATGCTTGTTTCTCCTGTTACTCCTGGTTCTGTTGTGAAAGGAGCTTCTATGTTAGTAGGATATAATGAAGGGGTCATTAAAGTTGGTGAAAAGATGTACGATGAGTGTGTTAAAATAGCGGGTGCTCCAAGAAAATGTTCTTCAGTTTTAAATTTAGGTGTAATTGATGATATTGTAGCGCTTGCAAAGAGTAGTAATGTTTATCAATTTAAGACAGCTATTAGAGTTAATGGTCAAGAATATTTTAATGGTATTAAATTAAAATTTAAACAGAGTAGTTTTGATAAGTATAGAAAAATGTATAGATCGTTTGGGCTTGGTGTAAGTACAGGTATTGATTTGCCAGTAGAAAGTGTAGGTTATACTTCGATTGATAAAAGTGCAGGTAATTTACTTGATTATGTTATGGGACAATATGAGACGTATACACCATTACAACTTTCTCAGTATATTAATACTATTGCGAATGGTGGTAGTAGGTATCAAATGCATTTGTTAAAAGAAGTTTGCTCAAATACAGGTGATGTTATTTACTCATATGAACCTGTTATATTAAATACAGTTTCAACTGATAAAAAATATATGAGACGTATTCAAGAAGGATTTTATGCAGTTATGCATATGTATGGAGGATATGGTAGAGGATATGTTGATGATCGATTAGATTCTGCTGGCAAGACAGGTACATCTCAGAGCTTTTTGGATACTGATAATAATGGTATTATTGATACTGAGACTATTACTAGTAATTTCGTTGGATATTTTCCTTATAAAAAACCTAAAATATCATTGACTGTTTCATCTCCAAATAGTTCTCATCCTAATTCTAATACTGATTTTGCAAGTCTTGTTACTCTTAGAATTACTAAGGCAGTTAGTAATAAATATGCAGAAATGTATGGTTTATAGGTAAATTTGCTTGTTTTTTAGTAGTTTTTCTTTATTTTAAATAAAAAACTTTTGCATTTTTATAAAAATCTGATATAATACCTATAGGCGTGTAAGGAGGGAAAGAAAATGGCTAAAGTAGGAAATAGACAATATAAAACTCTAGTATGTAGCGAATGTAAAGAAGAAAACTACAGAGAACAAAGAAACGTTAAGAATACAACTGAACGTCTTGAATTAAATAGATACTGTCCTAGATGTAGAAAACATACAGTACATAAGGAAAAGAAGTAAAAATAAGCTAAACACTTATTTTTTAATTTTAGTTTAGGAGTGAGATAAATGATTAGTACAAATGATTTAAAAAATGGTATTACAATTGAAGTAGATGGAGCAATTTTTGTTGTTTTAAATACTGAACATGTTAAACCTGGAAAAGGTGCTGCTATTGTTAAAGCAAAACTTAAAAATTTAAGAACTGGAGCAATCTATGAACAAACTTTTAATGCCGGAATTAAGGTTGCTACAGCAAGAATTGAAAAACAATTAATGCAATATTTATATACAATGAATGATGTATATTATTTTATGAATATGGATAGTTATGAACAATTAGAACTTGCTAAGTCATCTGTTGGTGATGATGCTAACTTCTTAAAAGAAAACTTAGAAGTATATATTACTTCTTATGAAGGAGAAGTTTTAGGATTACAATTACCTGATAAAGTTGAATTAGTAGTTACTCATACTGAACCAGCTGTTAAAGGAAATACAACTAATAATGCATTAAAAGATGCTGAAGTTGAAACTGGTATGAATGTAAGAGTTCCATTATTTATTGAAGAAGGAGAAACTATTATTGTTTCTACTGCTGATGGTAAATATGTTTCAAGAGCGTAAGTTACGCTCTTTTTTATTTGTCAAGTTTACGAATTATTATTTTAATTTATCTTAGGTTTGTAGTATAATGAAATTGTAATGATAGGAGTTATTTATATGGCTAAACGAAAAAGAAGAAAAGTAGTAAAAAGTAAATTTAAATATACAACAGAATTATGGGGAATTATATTTATACTAATGGCAATATTAGGACTTGGTAAGTATGGACCTGTAGGAAGAATGATTGCTTCATTTGGTTTGTTCTTGGTTGGTTCATTATATATGATTTTATTGGCAGTAATTGGTATAATTGGACTTTATTTATTAATTAAGAGAGAAAAACCTGATTTTTTTAGTTCTAAGTTAATTGGAATTTATACTTTAGTGTTAGGTTTATTAGTTACAATGCATTGGGATTTTGTTTCTAAGAATGAATTTAACGGTATGGTTGCTTTTAGAGAAACAATTAATCAATTAGTTGCTTCATTTAATGAATTAATGAATGCTGGTGCATTATCTGATTTTTTTGGAGTAGGTGGAGGAGTAATTGGTGGTGTTTTTGCTATATTATTTACTTCATTATTCTCTTATAGAGGAATGCAAATTATTTCTATAGTTTTAATTTCAGCAGGAGTTTTAATGTTTACTGGTTTTTCTATATTTGATTTTGTTAAAAATATGCTTGAAAGAGCTAAGGAAAAGAAAGAACTTCAAGGGGAAGCAAAAGCTGAAAAGAAAAGAAAATCTTCAATTATTATTAATGATGGTAATGAAAAAGAAGAACAAGAAAATGATAAAAAGATTAAGATATCAAGTATTGATGAACTTAAAAATGTACAAATTAAGGACTGTAATGCACCTGAGAAGAAAGATGATGTTAGTGCTGTTAAAGTAGTGGATAATACAAATAAGAGTTATCAATTACCACCAATTAGTTTACTTGATAAACCTAAGAAAAAGGCCAATGAAACTGATAATACAGTAATTGAAAAGAATATTGAAATATTAGAAAGAGTATTAAAGGACTTTGGTATTAATGGTAAAGTTGTTGAAGTACATATAGGACCATCTGTTGCACAATATGAACTTGAAATTGCATCAGGTACTAGGGTTAATAAGATTACTTCTATTGATAGGGAAATTGCTTTAGCTTTAGCTAAAAAAGATGTTAAGATACAAGCTCCGATCCCTGGAAAGAGTACAGTGGGTATTGAGTTTGCAAATGATGTTTCTACTCCGGTTAGTTTCTATGAAATTATGGATAGTAAATTAATGCGTAATGCTCCTGAAAAGAAATTAATGGTTCCTTTAGGAAAGAGTATCATGGGAGACATTGGTGTATGTGAAGTAAATAAGATGCCACATTTACTTATTGCAGGTACTACTGGTTCAGGTAAATCTGTTTGTGTAAATGGTGTTATTTGTTCAATTCTTATGAGAGCAAGACCAGATGAAGTAAAACTTATGATGGTTGACCCTAAAGTAGTTGAATTATCTGTATATAATGGTATTCCACATTTATTATGTCCTGTAGTAACTGATCCAAAAAAAGCTGCAGTTGCGATGGCTAAGATGGTAAATGAAATGGAAAGACGTTATCAAGTTTTTAGTGATTCTAAGACAAAAAATATTGAAAGTTATAATGCTTATATTGATAAATGGAATAAAGAACATAAAGATCCTGAAGCACAACAAAAGAAAATGCCTTATATTGTAATTATTATTGATGAGTTAGCTGACTTAATGATGGTTGCTGCTAAGGAAGTTGAAGATTCAATTTTAAGAATTACTCAAAAAGCTCGTGCTGCTGGAATGCATTTGATTGTTGCAACACAAAGACCATCAACTGAAGTTGTTACTGGTTTAATTAAAGCAAATATTCCATCACGTATTTCATTTGCAGTTGGTTCTGGAATTGATTCACGTACAATTTTAGATCAAGTAGGTGCTGAAAAATTACTTGGTAAAGGAGATATGTTATTCTTACCAATAGGTGTAAATGTTCCAACTCGTATACAAGGTTCATTTATTAATGATGATGAAATTAAGAGAATTATTGATTTTACAGTAGAACAACAAAAGGCACAATATGATGATAATATGATGAATTTAGATGCAGTAGACACAAGTAGTTCAAATAGTGGACTTGCTGATATGGAAGGTACTACTGATGAAGATGATCCTTTATATAATGATATTGTTAAATTTGTTATTGAATCTCAAAAAGCAAGTGCTTCACTTTTCCAACGTAAATTTAAACTTGGATATAATAGGGCTGCTAGAATAGTTGATTTATTAGAAGAAAGAGGAATAATTGGACCACAAAATGGTTCTAAGCCACGTGAAGTATTAGTTACATTAAATGATACAGTTGATGAAGAAGTAAATAATGAATAATTACTTACTTCTTTTTTAAGAAATATGAAATATAAAAAATAGAAAGAAAGAGAGTGATATTATGTCAATTCATATTGAGAGTAAAAAAGAAGATATTTCAGAATTAGTATTAATGCCAGGAGATCCTTTAAGAGCTAAGTATATAGCAGAAAATTTTTTGGATAATTATAAGTTAGTTAACCAAGTTAGAAATATGTTTGGTTATACAGGATATTACAAAGGAAAAAGAATTACTGTTTTTGCATCAGGAATGGGAATCCCAAGTATTGGAATATATGCTTATGAATTATTTAAATATTATGATGTTAAAAAGATTATTAGAATTGGAACATCTGGTTCTTTTAATAAAGATATTAAAATATTAGATGTTGTTTTATCAACTGGAGCTTTTGCTAAGAGTTATTATGATTTACAATTAGATGGTCATGATACAAATTTTGTTCCTGCTAGTATTAAATTAAATGAACAAATTATAAAAACTGCAGAAGAAACTAATAATTCGTTAAAGATTGGTAAAACTATTACTAGTGATGTATTTGATATATATTGTGATAACATAAGTGAGTTTAAAGATAATTTTGATTTTGCTAATTTCTTAGCTGTTGAAATGGAAGCATTTGGATTATTTTATTTAGCTAAGAAATTTGAAAGAGATGCATCATGTTTATTAACAGTAGTAGATTCTATTTATGATAAGAGAAGTTTATCTAGTGAAGATAGACAAAATTCTTTAAATCAAATGATTACTTTAGCTTTAGATTCAATAATTAAATAAAAAATTACATATACTAATAAATGGGGGTGTGATTATGGATTATGTTGTTAAGGAATTTGGTTCTTATAAATTACATATGATTAAGACGGATAAGTTTAAGACTATTTCTGTTAAAGTTGTATTTAGAAGACCAATTGAAAAAGATAAAATTACAATTAGAAATGTCTTAAGTGATTTATTTATGCAATCAACTAATAAGTATGCGACTAAAAGAGATTTAACTATTAAAGCACAAGATTTATATGCTTGTGAAGTATCTACAAGTAATAGTAGATTAGGTAATTATATTACAACAACTTTTCATTTAAATTCATTAAATGATAAATATACTGAAGAAGGTAATTTTAAGGAAGCAGTTAAATTCTTATGTGAAATTATTTTTAATCCTGATATTAAAGATAATAAATTTAATAAAGAAAAGATTGATATTGTTAAAGCTAGTTGTCGTAGTGCATTAAATTCTTTAAAAGAGGATTCTGCTAATTATAGTTTAGTGAGAATGTTTGAAGAATTTGATAATGAAGCGCCATGTTCTTATAGGTTAGCTGGTTATTTAGATGATTTAGATAAAATTAATGAATCTACATTATATGAATATTATAAAGATATGATAGAACAAGATCTTGTTGATGTCTTTGTTCTTGGTGATTTTAATGTTGATGACATTTCTAATATATTTAGAGAAGTATTTAAAGTAAGAACATTAAAGAGAGTTAGAATTCCATATATTTTAGATGAAAAAAATGTTGGTAAGAAACGAGAATTTAATGAAAAAATTGATAATTCTCAATCTAAATTATCAATTGCTTGTTGTTTGAATGGACTTTCTGAATATGAAAGAAATTATGTTTTAACTTTATATAATGTTATTTTAGGTGGAGGATGTGACTCTAAACTATTTAAAGAAGTTAGAGAAGAAAACTCATTATGTTATACGGTTTATTCTGTGCCTAATAAGTTAGATAATGTTTTAATTATACAAGCTGGAATTGATAAAGATAATTATGAAAAGACAGTTAAATTGATTGAAAAAAATCTTGATGATATGAGAAAAGGTAAATTTGATGAAGATGATATTTCAATTGCTAGAGAATATTATTTAACTGCTTTAGAAGAAGTATTAGAAAGTACTGATAGAATTATTGATAATTATTTGATGATGGAATTAATTGGTACTGATACAGTAGATAGAAAAAGAGAAATGATTTGTAAGGTAACAAAAAATGAAATAATAAAAGTAGCAAAGAAAGTTAAATTAGATACAGTGTTTTTATTAGAGGGAGTTAAAGATGAGAGAGATTAAATTAAGTGGTTTAGATATGAATCTTTATCTTGATACTCTTGATAATGGTTTAGAAGTTATAATGTTACCTTATACTAATAAAAAGAATTATTTTGTAAGTTATGCTACTAAGTATGGTAGTGAAATTACTAAGTTTATTCCAGTAGGCGAAAAGAAAGAAATTAAAGTACCTGATGGAATAGCACATTTCTTAGAACATAAGATGTTTGAACAAGAAGATGGTGTTGATCCTTTTACGTTCTTTTCTGAAAGCGGAACTGGTTCTAATGCATCAACATCATTTGATTATACACAGTATATTTGTTATGGAACTAAGAATTTTGATGAGAATTTAAGATATTTATTAAACTTTGTAAATAAGCCATATTATACAGATGAAAATGTAGAAAAAGAAAAAGGTATTATTGCTGAAGAATTAAAGATGTATGATGATATTGCTGAATTTAAATTAGAAATGAAAATTCGTGAAAATTTATATCATAGTCATCCTAGAAGAATAGATATTGGAGGTTCTATACCTGAAATAATGACTATTACAAAAGAAGATTTATATACTTGTTATAATAGTTTTTATTCTCCAAATAATATGTTTGTGCTTGTTGTAGGTAATTTTGATGTTGATAAGACAATGGAAATTATTAGAGAAGTAGTTGGACCTATTAAAAATAGAGGAGAAGCTATAATAAGTGAAGTAGAAGAAAAAGAAAAAATAAGACTTGGGTTTGAAGAATATAGTTATCCTATAAATGTTCCTAAATTAGGTGTTGGAATTAAAGTAAATAGCTCTAAGTTAGATATGGATAAATTACATAAAGATTTATATTTAACTATGATAACTACTTTATTATTTGGTTCATCATCTTTATTTAGAGAAAGAGTTAGAAATAAGAAAATATTAAATAATTTTTATACTGAATGGGAAAGTATAAATAAATATCATTCATTTTATATAATGGCTTCTAGTGATAATCCAAAAGAACTTTTAGATGAAATTGAAAATGAAATAAATGGTAAATCATTTGATGAGGAATCATTTAATCGTATGAAAAAAGTTTGGATTGCGAATGAAGTTAAAATGATTGATGATATTGATTCAACTGTTCATAATTTATTTGATGATTTATTAAAATATAATGAAGTTATTACTAATAAGATCGATGTTATTAGAAACTTAGATTATAATACTATGATTGATGTATTTAATGATCTTGATTTTAATAATAAAAGCGTTGTTATTATGAGAAATATAGAGACTATCTAGGATAGTCTTTTTTGTGTAAAGTTAATAAAAATGTGTTTCTTTTTATAAAAAGTATGATAAAATGTTATTAGGATAGAGGTGGATTAGATGAGAGACTTTAGTTTTAATGACTCGATGGAAGAAGAAACAACTGGATATAATCAAGATCCGGGCGAGAAGAAAAAGATTATTAAGTTCCTTATTGTAGTGGTTGTTGCTGCTATAGCGGGATTTTCAGTATATTTTATTACAGATGCATTAATTAATGGTAATAGAAAAGGTACAGTTATTACTTCAACAAAAGATTCTGAAATGGATTTAAATGATGAAATGATAGTTTACTTATATGATAATGTTACATATGCAGTAAATGGTATTAGAAATGATAAATTCTTTAAGAGTGGTAGTGTACAAGCAGATGATTTTACTACTCAAGATAAAATTTACTTTGCTTTAAGATATGCTACTGAGTCAGATTTTGTTGATATGAGTGCTGGAGATGCAAGTGAAGTTGCTCCTGAAAGTGCATTAAAAACCTATAGTATTTCTAATGACAAGATTAAAGAATATGTATTTAACTTTTTTGGTAAAGATGTAACTTATTCAACAGGTACTCCTGTAAATATTGCTGTTAACTTTGCTAAGGGTGGATATAATGCTGGTACTATGAAATATGATAGTATGACAGATAGTTGGTTAGTTACTTTTGATAGTGTAAGTGAAGGTGGACCTAATATGGTAGTTAATCCTTACTTATATAAAATCGAAAGTGCCATGAGAGAAGGAAAAACAAATAATATTATTATTAAAGAAAAAGTAGTGTTTACTGCTATTAAACAACATACTGATAAAGCTGGTAAACCAATTGATTTATATGATTGTGCTATTTATAAAGATTATGCTAAAAGTAATCAATTAGAAATGAAGAGTGGAGTTGTTGCTGATCAATTAACATTACTTGGAATTGATAATTATAAAGATAATGCAAGTACAGTAACTTATACATTCTTTAAAGATGAAAATGATGAATATCACTTCTTAAGTAGTGAAATTACAAGTGAATAAAAGATAAGTATTAACTTATCTTTTTTTGTTTGCCTTAATTTACAAATAAGACTTTTTCATGGTATAATTAGTTGATATGGAGGGTGCTTATATGAAACAAGAAAATATTAGAAACTTTTGTATTATTGCACATATAGATCATGGTAAAAGTACTCTTGCTGATCGTATATTAGAAAAAACGGGAGCATTAGATAAAAGAGAATTAAAAGAACAAACTCTTGATTCTATGGACATTGAAAGAGAACGTGGAATTACTATTAAATTAAATGCAGTTCAACTTACTTATAAGTTAAATGGAGAAGAATATTATTTGCATTTAATTGATACTCCTGGACATGTAGATTTTTCTTATGAAGTTTCACGTAGTTTAGCTGCTTGTGAAGGAGCTTTACTTGTAGTTGATGCTGCACAAGGTGTTGAAGCACAAACTCTTGCTAATTTATATTTAGCTCTTGATAATAATTTAACTGTTATTCCGGTTATTAATAAAATTGATTTGCCTAGTGCGGATGTTGAAAAGGTAACTCGTGAACTTGAAAATATTGGTTTTTCAAGAAATGAAATTGTTTGTACTAGTGCGAAAACTGGTGTAGGGATTGATGAATTGCTTGAAAAGATAGTAGAAATTATTCCTGCTCCAACTGGAGATAAGAATGATAAGTTAAAAGCACTTATTTTTGATAGTTTATTTGATTCTTATCGTGGAGTTATTACTAGTGTTAGAGTTGTAGATGGAGAAGTAAAAGTTGGCGATTTAGTTCGTATGATGGAAACTGGTGCTGTATATGATATAGTTGGTATTTCTGTAAATACACCAAAAGAAAAAGCAGTTAAATCGTTAAATGCTGGAGAAGTTGGTTATTTATATGCTTCAA
This sequence comes from Bacilli bacterium, assembly GCA_017416535.1. GTDB lineage: Bacteria > Bacillota_I > Bacilli_A > RF39 > UBA660 > JAEDES01. The sequence goes on from JAFQCG010000001.1 coordinate 778,387, forward strand.
TTAAAAGTATTAGTGATGTTGCTGTTGGAGATACAATTACTTTGGATGATGATCCTGCTAGTGAAAAACTTCCTGGGTATAAACCAATGAAACCAATGGTATATTGCGGTCTTTATCCGATTGAATCTAATAAATTTGAAGATTTAAGAGATGCATTAGAAAAGATGAAATTGAATGATGCAGCATTGTCTTTTGAACCTGAAACATCTAAAGCATTAGGATTTGGATTTAGATGTGGTTTCCTTGGACTTTTACATATGGAAATTATTGAAGAAAGAATTGAAAGAGAATTTGGTATAGATTTAATTGCAACATCACCTTCAGTTGTATATGAAGTTGTGATGACTGATGGCACTAAGATTATGGTTGATTCACCTGCAAAAATGCCAAGACGTGAAACAGTTTCAAAAACAACAGAACCTTATGTTAAAGCAAGTATATTTACTCCTAGTGAATATATTGGACCAATTATGGAACTTTGTCAGGAAAAACGAGGAACTTTTATTAATATGGAATATCTTGATCAAGAAAGAGTTACAATTCATTATGAAATTCCACTTTCAGAAATTGTATATGATTTCTTTGATAAATTAAAATCATATACTAAGGGATATGCTTCATTTGACTATGAACTTATTGGATATAAAGAAAGTAATTTAGTTAAAATGGATATTTTATTAAATGGAGATATTGTTGATGCATTAAGTGTTATTGTACATAAAGATTTTGCTTATGCTCGTGGTAAAGCAGTAGTAGAAAAATTAAAAGAAATTATTCCAAGACAAATGTTTGAAGTTCCTATTCAAGCAGCAATTGGAACACATGTTATTGCGAGAACAGATATTAAAGCTATGAGAAAGAATGTTTTGGCTAAATGTTATGGTGGAGATATTACTCGTAAGAAGAAATTATTAGAAAAACAAAAAGAAGGTAAAAAGAGAATGAAAAGAATTGGTAGTGTAGAAGTACCACAAGAAGCTTTCTTATCTATTTTATCTACAAGTGAAAAATAGGAGATAATATGGAAAATATTGGAACAAGTAAAGATGTTAGGCGTGTATTTAGATTACTTGATACTGATGAGGTGAATAATATCAGTAGATTTTGTAGTGCTTGTTCTAATAGAAATTATAGAGAATTTTTAGATTCTGATATTGCATTAATTCATTGTGATAATGGTGGATATAGTGAAGATGTTAAAGATATATTTGTGAATTACTCTGGTTTTAATTACAGAAGAATTAATGCTTCTGCAAGAGGAAAATGGAATTATGAAAAACATGGTCATTCTAAAGAAAGAGAAAGATTTGATGAAATAGCTATATCTTTAAGAAATGCGATTGATGATAATCAAAAATCTGTTGGAAATGTCAAAGTATTTAGGGGTGTTCCTCTAAGTTATTTTGAGGATTATGGAATTACATCTTTAGAAGACTTAAAGAGTTTAGAAGGTGGATTCTTACTTGATAGAGGATTTGTAAGTACATCTTTAGTAGAAGATGATTGTTATTATAAAAAGGAAAATGAGTTAGGTCTTAATTATAATGTAAAAATAGAGTATTTAGTTCCAGAAGAATTTGAAGATGGTGTGAGTATTGGAAATGTATCTTATAGTCCAGGACAAAATGAATATTTAATTAATGCATGGAATATTGCAAGTGTTTCTGATGTTAGAATGAATGGCGATGATAGTGCAGTTATTACTGCATTACTAATTCCGAAAAACGTTTATGATAAAGCATATAGACATGAGGCAGGGACTGTAAAATGATGAGTTGTTATATACATATACCGTTTTGTGAAAAAATTTGTTCTTATTGTGATTTTTGTAAAATGTTTTATAATGAAAATATTGTAGATAGTTATTTGGAACAATTAGAAAATGAAATACGTACTTTATATAAAGGCGAAAATTTAAAAACAATATATATTGGTGGTGGTACACCAAGTTGCCTAAGTTTAAAACAATTAGAAAAATTATTTAATATTATTAATATATTTAATAAGAGTAGTAATTTAGAGTTTACTATTGAATGTAATTTTTCTAATACTACGAGAGAAAAATTAGAATTATTTAAAAAGTATGGTGTTAATCGTATTAGTTTTGGGCTTGAAACAACTAATAGTAAACAACTTAAGTTTCTTGAAAGAGAAGAAAATTGTGAAAAGACAAAGGAAATTATTGCTATTTGTAGAGAACTTGGTTTTGATAACATTAATGTAGATTTAATGTATGCTTTACCAGGAGAGACTATTGCTGATTTAAAATATGATTTAGACTTTATTAAGTCATTAGATATTGAACATGTATCTTGTTATTCGCTTATTGTAGAAGAACATACTAAACTGGGTATTAATAATACTGAAAATGTTGATAATGAATTAGATTATCAAATGTACTTGGAGATATGTAAATTTATGAGTGATAATAAGTTTAATCATTATGAAATAAGTAATTACTCTAAAGATGGTTATGAATCCAAACATAATTTAGTTTATTGGAATAATGAAAAATATTATGGATTTGGCTTAGGCGCTAGTGGTTATATTGATAATAGAAGAACAACTAATACTAGATCTATTAGTAATTATTTGAAAGGTAAATATTTACTTGAAGAGGAGATACTTGAAAAGGATGATTTAGTTTATTACGAAATTATATTAAATTTACGTAAGAGTAGTGGTATTGATTTAGATAAATTAAATTCTTTATATAGTGTTAAATTAGATTATATAGAACTTGTTAATTTAGGGCTATTGAAGTTAGAAAAAAACAAATTATATATACCAGAAGATAAGTGGTATATTAGTAATGAAATTATAATAAGATTATTGGAGTGTGTTATATATGAATAGAGAAGATGTTTTTAAAGTTGAACTTGGATATATCAAAAGTGAGCGCATTAGAAGATCTTGTTTAGAAATGATTAAAGTTTTACCTGATTATTTCTTTGAAATTGAGGCATCTTCTACAGGTAAATATCATCCTAGTTATGCCCTTGGAAAGGGAGGCTTAGTTAGACATACTAAAGCTGCTGTTAGAATTGCTAATGATTTACTTGGAGATGAATGTATTGGTAATAAATATACACAAGATGAAAAAGATTTAATGATTATGGCATTAATATTACATGATGGAGTTAAGAGTGGAGTTCCTAAGGAAAGATATACAAGATTTGATCATCCTATTATGATGGGACAAATGATTATGGATAATGAGGAAAATATGGAACTTGAAGTTGAAGAAATTGAATTTTTAGATGATGTTATAAAAACACATATGGGTCCTTGGACTACTGATTATAATGGGGTAGAGGTATTAGAAAGACCAAAAACAAAATATCAAAATTTTGTTCATATGTGTGATTTCTTAGCAAGTCGTAAAGCATTAGAAGTTCCATTTGATGAAAATGATAATATAAGTGTCTAACTAGACACTTTATTTTTTGTAAGTGTTGAAGGAAAAATAAATATTTGTTATTATTAGAATGAAGGAGATGTTAAGGTGAGAAAAACTAATTTATTAAAAATTATTATTTCAGTTTATTTTGTATTAGTATTAGTTTTTATTGTTGCTAAAACTAGTTATTCTCTTCTTAGTAACTCTGCAATTGATAGTTTTAAGATTGATAAAAAGACAAGTAATTATTTATCATTTAATTATGGAGAAAGAGACAGTAATTTATTTAAGGTTGATTCTCCTAAAATATTAAGTGATTTTAATGGTAAGAAACAGTATAATACTTATGATTTTTCTGTATCTATTCCTAAGAAATTTGTTTCTCATGATAAAGTTTATTATGATATAGTTATTCATGGATTAGGAAATAAGATTGATGAAAAATATTTAAAGATATATTTAACTGATGAAAATGATAAACCATTAGAAGGTTATAAAGATAATGTGCCTGTATATTTGGCTTTACCTAATCTTGTTGATGGTAAATTAATATATACTGGTAGTTTTAGTAAAAAAGATTTAGTTGATAAATATAAACTACGTATTTGGGTAGATGATAATTATAAAGATGAAATTAAAGAAGGTTTAGTTTATCAAATATCTATTGAAATGAGGTAACGTAAAAACGTTGCTTTTTTGTTGCTTTTGCAACACAACTTAAATGTGTGATGGTGTTATAATGAAATGGTATTAAACAATAGTAAGAAGGGATGATGAATAATGGCAGGTAAAATTATTGTTATTGAAGGGACTGATTGTTCTGGTAAAGAAACTCAATCTAAGTTATTAGAAAAGAGATTAAAAAAAGAAGGCAAGAAGTGTATTAGATTTGGTTTTCCAATGTATGATACTCCAACTGGTAAAATTGTAGGAGGCTCTTATTTAGGTAAAAGTGAAATATGTGAAGGATTCTTTCCTGAAGGTGCTCCTAATGTAGATCCTTATGTTGCGTGTTTATATTATGCTGCAGATAGAAGATATAATATTGGAAAGATTAATAAATATTTAGAAAAAGATTATTATGTTATCCTTGATAGATATACAACATCTAATTTAGCTCATCAAGGGAGTAAAATAAAAAATAAAGATGATAGATTTGATATGTATCAATGGATTGATAAATTGGAATATTGGTTATTAAAATTACCAAAACCAGATAAGACAATTTTTTTACATATGCCATATGAATATTCATGCGAGTTAAAGAAAAATAGAGAAATACTTGATCAACATGAAAAAGACGAAGAACATTTAAAACATGCCGAAGAAACATATATTGAATTATCTGAACTTTATAATTGGAGTAAAATTGAATGTATAAAAGATAATGAAGTTAAGACTATAGATGAGATAGGTGAAGAAGTATATAATTTAGTGAAAGATATGATTAAGTAAAATAAAAAAGAACTTTTTTTAAAGTTCTTTTTTTATTCTTCATCGTCATCGTAGTTTGGAAGAATAGGGTCAGCATTTATTTCTGCAGACTGATTGATACTTCCATCATCAGCTATTCTTATTCCTGGATCTGATAGTATATTAGAACCGGTATCACTACGTTCTTCAGTAGGGTTAATGTCTGTTACATCTGCTACTGCAGAAAGAGCTTGCATTGTTGGGATAGAAGATTCATTTACTTCATCATTTAGTTCAAAGAATGTTTCGTCGTCTTCATCAAAATCAGTAAAATCTTCTTCATAATCATCATATTCATAATCATATGTGTTTTCTTGTTTGTTTTGTTCATCATCATCATCTTCTGATAATTTTTCTGCGACAATCATTTCTTTGTCACTCATATCAAGTTTTTCTAATTTTAGATTAGGTCCAATTAATTGATCTAAGTCAGTTTTTATTTCAATTGTTGGTTCAATTGGATCTTCTTCATCATAAATGCTATTGTCTGATTTATTATCTTGTTCTTCATCATCATTATCTTTTGCGTTTAAGTCATATATTGAATCGTCGTAGTCAGTATCTACAATTGGTTCAATTGTTGTTACTGATTTTTCTTCTTGTATATCTTCTTCTTTCTTTTCTTCGTTAATTTCTTCTGTTGGTTCATCTTCTAGTTTTTCTGGAAGTGATTCAATATTATTTTCTTCAGTAACTGCAATATCTTCTTCAGCTTCCTCACTTAGTTGAGTTATTTCTTCTTGTTCTACTTCTTCTGTAAGGTGTTCTGGTTGTTCAACATCTTCTTCAAAATTTTGAGGAGTTTCTTCTGGCATAGCTACTGTGTATCCCAAATTGTTTTCATTGTTTTCTTCTTCGTTAATTGTTTCATAATTTGGAAGCTCAATTTCAGATGCTTCTTGTTCTGAAGGTGTTTGATTTTCTTCAGAATTTAATTGAGGCATTTCAAATGTACTTTCTTCTACAATTTCTTGTTCAGTAGAGTGTTCTTCTTGATTTTCAACTTGAACTTCAGAATTTATTTCTGGCATTTGGAATGTATTTTCTTCAACTATTTCTTCTTGTTGCTCTGGGATTTGAGTTTCTTGTTGAACTTCAGAATTTATTTCTGGCATTTGGAATGTGTTTTCTTCGACTATTTCTTGTTGTTCAGTTATTTCTTGTTCAGTAGGTTGTTCTACTTGAGTTTCAACTGTTTCAGTATATTGTTGTTCAACAGGTTGTTCTACTTGAGTTTCTATTGTTTCAGTATATTGTTGTTCAGTAGGTTGTTCTACTTGAGTTTCTACTGTTTCAGTATATTGTTGTTCAGTAGGTTGTTCTACTTGAGTTTCTACTGTTTCGGTATATTGTTGTTCAGTAGGTTGTTCTACTTGAGTTTCTGCTGTTTCGGTATATTGTTGTTCAGTAGGTTGTTCTACTGGATTTTGTTCTTTAGCAGATGTTACTCCTGGAATATCATACTTTTGTGTTAATGTTGATTCTTGTTGAGTTTCTTCTCCCATGAAGTCTTCATCTGTTTTTGCTTCTTCAACTTCTTCAGTTTTTTGATTTATTGTGATTCCTTCTAATTCTTCTTGATAGTTATCTTCATCTTCATTTTCAATCTCAATAGTTTTATAAACTTCTTCAAAACTTGTTTGTCCTTCTAGTGCTTTTATTAATGCATCTTGAAGCATTGAAATTGTATTACCACCATAAATCATTTTTGCGAAATCATCTTTTGACATTTTTTCATCGTTTAAAGCGTTTCTAATTTTATCATCTAGTAATAATACTTCATGTACGGCAAGACGTCCACGATATCCATTACGACAGTTGTCGCAACCTTTTGGATTTGCATCCCATACCATAGATATATCTTGATGTAAGAATTTTTTATAAACTTTTTTCTCGTATTTTGTTGCTTCTCGTTGGTATCTACATTCTGGACATAATTGTTTAGCTAGTCTTTGTGAAATGATACCTGTTAGGGCAGTAGACAATAAATATCGTTCTACGTCCATGTCTAATAGACGTTCAACTGTTGCGAGTGCATTATTTGTATGCAGTGTTGACATAACTAAGTGACCTGTGATTGAGGCACGAACTGCAATTTGTGCTGTTTCAGAGTCACGAATTTCTCCGATAAGAATTACGTTAGGGTCTTCACGAAGGATAGAACGTAGTGCTGCGGCGAATGTCATTCCGATTTCGGCATTAACTTGAACTTGGTTAATTCCTTCAATGTTCATTTCGACTGGGTCTTCTACAGTGATTACATTTATTTCTGGTTTGTTTAATGCTGAAAGCATTGAGTATGTAGTTGTAGATTTTCCGGATCCAGTAGCACCGGTAACTAAAATGATTCCGTTTGGAACACCCATCATATGGTGAATTTTTTCAAGGTTCTTTGGATGGAATCCTAAAGAATCAATTCCTTGTAAGCTTCGTGTATAGTCTAAGATACGAATAACTATTTTTTCACCTTGGTTAGTTGGTAGACAAGCTACACGCATGTCTAGGTAAGTATCGCCGAATTGACCTTTAATCGCACCATCTTGTGGAAGTCTTGTTTCAGTGATATTCATGTTTGCTAAAAGTTTTATACGAGTCGTAAGGTTACGCTCGTATGCTTTTGGAATAAAAGTATAATCTTGACAGTCACCATCGATTCTAAAACGGACCATCATACCATCTTCGCGTGGATCGAAATGGATATCGGAAGTTTTATTCTTAGATGCTGCGATGATTATGTAATCGGCAACTTGAGTTATTGGCGTTTTTGTAAAATCAAAGGAAACCATAAAATTTTCTGATCCTTTGGTTACACGCTTTACATCGTATTGAACCATCATTTCAACCCCTTTTGTTTACTTTCTATGGTATTTTACTATAATTTATTATATAATAGTTTTAAGATAATAGCAAGGAGGATTTATGAAAAAGGGGAAATTAAATAGTAAGGGTTTTGTACTTGTTGAAACGCTTATTGTATCAGTGTTTATTGCGGCAATTTTTGCTATTTTATATAACAATTTTTACCCACTTATGGGTGAGTATGAAAAAAGAGAAGTTTATGACGATATTGATGGTAAATATGCTACATATTGGATAAAAAGAATTATACAACATCAGCAGACAGATTTAGGTGATGATTGTAAACTTGACAGATTAAAATCTTCACCATATCATTGTAAGTTTAAATGTGATATGGTAGGAAATGAATCTATGCGTGAAATGTGTAAACAATTGATTGAAAAAGCACAAATTTATGTAAAGGATGGAGATCCAAGTATTTATATTACGACATATCAATTGCAGTATACATTAGAAGGGGAAACTACTTTACGTGGAATGAAACCTTATTTTGATGATAATGGTGGATTATCTGGTGGTATGCATAGATATTTGAAGTATTTACCTAACTATAGATGGGATTCTTTAAATAATGCAAAACATAGAGTTTTAGTTGAATTTTATCGTACAAAAGATGATAATGATTATTTTGCATATTCGACATTTGAGGTGAAAAAATAATGAAAAAATTGAATAATAAAGGTATGACTGCAGTTGAAATTTTAGTATGTTTTGTACTCGTTGTAATTATTTCTGTTTCAATGTATACAACGGTTTCTTCATATCAGAATAAACAACAAATAGAGGCTTTTAAAGAAAAAATATTTACTTATAAAAACTTGCTAACTAAGGAAATAAATGATGATTTAATTAAAGATGGTTTAGTTACTGCTAAAATAACAAATTATCTTGTAGATCCAGATTCTGGGGATGCAGATGCTATAATTGAAATGAATATGCGTAATGGAGATAAAAAGTGTTTAAAGATTACTAGTAAAAAAGCTTATGATTATTTCTATGATCCAAGTGAGATGGTTTCAACTGATGAGGGAGATAAACCAATGGGTGAAATTTTACCCGTTAGTGAGGATAAAGACGATGAATTTTTGATATCTTATGGTTTTTGTGGCAACGAAACTGAATATCCGATACCTGATTTAGGTTCTTCAAAAAATCCTAATGGTAAAAAAATATATGACTTAAGAATTAATAATGTAGAAGTTGAGGTTGAAAAATCTTTACTAAGTGTATATGTTGGATTTTATCATCCTGACTTAGGGACTAGATATGGAATTGATATTGTTTGTCCTGTAAACTTTTAATATATTAGTAAGAATATTATTATAGAAATAATAGTTGATATTATTCTTCCAAATATAAATGACTTATAACTTAATGAAGTATCCGAGAGGATACTTTTTATTTGTATATTTAGACTTAAACTTCCTAACGATAATGATGATATTATGATGATTGATCTTACTAATATACTAGGAATTAATGATGTTGAAAGAGGGCCTTTTATTAAGTCAAATGTTGAATTAATTAGTGCATAAATAGTTGGTGATTTGTTGATGTTATTTGTTATTATTACGGAGATTAAGTAGAAGAAAATATTTGTTCCATAAATTAATATTTGTAATTTTAATGATGATATTATGGCATTATTTAATGATATAGAAAATGGCAAGGTGATTTGATTTGATTTTAATATTTGTTTTTCTTTATTTTTGTTTAAAAATGAAAGCAATATATTACTTGAGATTAAGGAAATTAATATTTTTATTGCGATTTTTTTGGAATTTAATATTTGAGGTAGTGTACCAAGTATGAATAAAGGATTTGGGAAATGACAAAAACTAAGTAGTCGATTTGCTTCTTTTTCTGAAATATAATTTTTTTGATAAAGTTGTGTTATATATTTTGGTCCACTAGGGAAGCCACTTATTAAACTCATTATTATTACATAGGATGTTGCTGGTTTTTTAAATTTTATAAAGAATGTTTCTATTATTTGATAATTAATTAGTAGACTTGATATTGTAAATATTAAGAAACTTGAGGGGAATAATTTTGTTATAAAAAGATTTGTATATTCAATTATGTTTTTTGTTATTAATTCTGAGTTCAGTAAATAAAGTGTCAATAAAATAATTAAAAAGATTAATATTATCTTTGATTTGTAATTTTTTTTCATAAAACTCCATTTCTTTGTTATAATTTCTATAGGGTGAATTTAATGATAAAAAAGATTTATAATGCAGTTAAAGAATTTGTTGTTGATGAATACAAATTTTTAATTTGCATGCTTATTTTCTATATAGTATGCACGTTTCCAGTTAATTATTATATTATAATTGGTGGAGGGGTAAGCGATGTTGGCGAAAGAATTGAAATTACTGATGCAAGTAAAAGTAAAGGTAGTTTTAATTTAACTTATGTTTCTGAACTTAAGGGAACTGTCTTGACATATGGACTTAGTTATATAATTCCTACATGGGATAGAGAAAGTATGGATGATTATAAATATTCTACTACTGAAAGCTATGAAGATATTGAATTTAGAGGTGAACTTGATTTAGAAAGTACTAATGGTAGTGCGATAAGGAATGCATATAAGTTGGCTAATAAAGAATATAAAGAAACATCTTCTAAAATATATGTTATTGGTGTTTTTGATGAATATAAAACTAATTTTAAAATTAAAGATGAATTATTAAGTGTTGATGGTAAAGTGTTTGAGACTGTTAAAGAATATTCAGATTATGTACAAAAATTTGATGTTGGTGATACTATTTCTGTAAAGATATTACGTAATGGTGATGAAAAAACTATTAAATGTAAATTGTATGAAGAAAAGAATAGAAAAATATTTGGTGTAGCTTTACAAATTTCTAAAAAGTATGAAACAAAGCCTAATATTGATATTAAATTTAATCCGGGAGAAGCGGGACCGTCTGGAGGTTTAATAACTACTTTGGATATTTATGATAAGTTGGTGAAAGAAGATATAACTAAAGGATATGTTATTGCTGGAACTGGTTCTGTTGATGATAATGGGAATGTTGGTTCTATTGGAGGAGTTAAATATAAAGTTTTAGGAGCAGATGCAGGTGATGCTGATATATTCTTAGTACCAGCTGGGAAAAATTATAAAGAAGCTTTAAAAGTAAAAAAAGATAAAAAGTTAGATATTGAAATTATTAGTGTTAAAACAGTGGAAGAAGCGATTGAAAAGTTAAGTAAAATTAAGAAGCAATAGTGTCTAATCTATTGCTTTTTTTATTAGGTATGTTATAGTTAGAATAGGTGAAGTATATGAGAATTGGTATAGATTTAGATGATACAATTTGTAGAACTAGTGAAATGGTTCATGAGAAGATGGATGAATACTCTGCTAAAACAAATAGAGATGTTTTAGAAATTATGAGTAATGAACTTATAAGAGAACAATTTTTTGATGAATATTTACCTATAATTTATAAAGAAGTAGTTATTAAACATGATGTTAAAGATGTTATTAGAAGACTTAGAAATAAGGGTAATGAAATATATATAATTACTGGAAGAAAACAATCTCAAATTCCAAATATTATGGAAATTACTGATAAATGGTTAGAAGATAATGGAATTGAATTTGATGGATTGTTTACTTCGGCTTATGGCGATACTAAAGCTGATGTTTGTAAAAGAGAACATATTGATTTAATGGTTGATGATAATCCGTATAATTATAAGACTATTGTTGGTAATGGTGGTAAATGTTTATTGTTTGATGATCGAGATAAATACGATTTGAGACAAGATTATGTAACCAGTTGGTTAGCTGCAGAAGAATATATAAATAAATTTAGAGGTTGATACCTCTTTTTTGTTTCCCATAATTTCCCATATTCTTTTAATTTTTTATACATATTTTGTTGTTATAATCAAAATAGAAAGGAGGTAAAAAGATAAAGTTATTAAAAAAATGATTTGAATCTTCTTTATGTGTGATTAATCGACACCGAGATATTTTATATTAATTACATGAAAGGAGATGTTATGAATATAAATGATTTAAAAAAGAAGGTGATGCTAATAAGTATTAGATGAGTTTAATAACTCGTGTTATACTATTGGTAGGTGATTAGTATGTTTAGAATATGCCTGGTAGAGGATGAAATAGATTTAGCAAATCTTATTAAAACTTATTTAGAAAAGGCTGGGTATCAAGTAACTTTATTTAATAAGGGAAATGATGCTTTAAATTATATTGGTAATGATGTTGACTTATGGATACTTGATATTATGCTTGGTGATGATGTTAATGGTTACGATATAATTAAAGAGATACGTAAGAAGGATAATAATGTTCCAGTTATATTTACTTCAGCTAGAGATCAAGACTTAGATAAAATATTAGGATTAGAACTTGGTAGTGACGATTATATAACTAAACCATATTCTTCTAAAGAACTAGTTTTAAGGGTTAATAATATAATTAAAAGAGTTTACAAAGATAAAATAGCAACAAGTATTAATTATGATGATTATGTTATTGATGTTGATAAGAGAATGGTTTTTCAAAATGATGTAGAAATTAAAATGACTACGTTAGAATTTGACTTGCTTGTATTGTTTTTGAAAAATAAAGAAAAAACTTTTTCTCGTGAAGAAATACTAAATGTGGTTTGGGGCAATGATTATTTTGGCTCTGATAGAGTTGTTGATGACTTAGTTCGTAGAGTTAGAAAAAAATTACCTAAGTTAAATTTAGATGCAATATATGGGTATGGGTATAGATTATTATGAAACTTAGTAAGATTAAGTTAAGTAAACAGTTACTTATTATCATTGCTATTGCATTTGCATTATTATTTACGTCTTTAGGCGTTATTCTTCCTAAAGTATTGATACCTGTTGCGGAAGCTAATCTTTATAATTATTTAAGTGAACCATTAAAATATATGGATGGGGAATTTGATAAAAAACTAGATAATACAGAGGTTGCTTACTTGTATGTACTTGATAAATATAATATGTTAGCTAGTGATAATCTTAATGATATTATTAAGATTAAGGATCCGAAAGATTTACTAAATAAGATAACTGATGTTTATGGAAAATTTGATTATAATCATAGAACCTATTACTACTATACTATTACTAATGATAACATTATTAAGATAGCTATTTCTAATGATAATTATATTAATCGTACTAAGGCAAATATTTTAGGTACTATATTTCCAATAGTATTAATTACCTTTTTGATTATTGGTCTTATTTTGGGTATTTGGTCTTTAATAATTGTTTTAAAGATTGAAAAACTAAAATTAAAAATAGATAATATTGATAATTTGGATTTTGATCATTCTATAGAAATGGAATCAGATGATGAATTGAAGTCGCTTGCTTTAGCAATAGAAGATATGCGAGTTTCACTTATTAATCAAGAAAAATATCGCAGTCAAATGTATCAAAATATATCGCATGATTTTAAAACACCTCTCACTGTTATAAAATCATATATTGAAGCTGTTGAAGATGAAGTTGAAGATGAAAGGACAGCTCTTCAAGTTATTAAACAGCAAACTACAAAATTAGAACAAAAAGTACACTCACTTCTTTACTTAAATAAACTTGACTATCTTAAGGATTCTAAAATAAATAAAAATGAACAAGTTGATATGGTTTCTATTATTAATTCTGAAGTTGAAAAGTTTAAGTTTCATAATAAAGAAATAGATTTTGTTACTGATATTGATAAGAAATCTAAATATTATGGTACTAATGAGCATTGGGAAACTATATTTGATAATTTATTAGGGAATTTTATGAGATATGCTAAAAAGACTATTAAAATAACAGCTAAGCAAAACAAACTCATTTTATATAATGACGGTGAAAATATTGATAAGAATCTTCTTGAAGGAATTTTTACTCCTTTCCGGAAAGGGATTAAAGGTGAGTTTGGTCTTGGCTTATCTATTGTTAAGAAGACTTTAAATATTATGGATTATGATATTATTATTAGAAATGAGAAAAAAGGTGTGTCATTTATAATTTTTAAAGAGAATCGAAAATGATTCTCTTTTTTTGTTTTGTTTACTATAGGATAAAAATTTGATATAATTTATGAAGATAGGAGGTATATATGAGTTATATTCGCAATAAAAAATTTGAATTTATTGTTTCATTTGTTTTACTTACTTTTGGTTCTTTAATAGCTGCAATTGCACTTTCTAATTTTTTACTACCAAACAATATTTTAGATGGTGGAGTTAATGGGATTTCGTTTATCGTTTCAAAATTAACAAATTTTTCATTGCCTCTTTTGGTTATATTATTTAATATTCCGTTTATGTTTGTCGGATATAAGAGTTTAGGAAAAAGTTTTTTATATAGAACAATTTATTCTGTCGTTGCTTTTTCGTGTTTTTTGAGTATATTTGAACATTTTGGTAGTTTTACAAATGAAATTTTGTTAGCAACTGTATTTGGTGGATTATTACTTGGTGTTGGAGTAGGTATTATTATTAGATTTGGTGGTTGTATTGATGGTACTGAGTCTTTGGCGATGGTTATTAGTAAAAAAACGAATTTAAGTGTAGGACAAATAATTCTTGTTTGTAATTTAATAATTTATACTGTAGGTGGTTTTATTTTCGGATGGGATCGTGCGATGTATTCGTTACTTACATATGTAATTACATTTAAATTTATTGATGCAGTAAGTGAAGGTTTAGAACAAGCTAAGGCTGCTTTGATTATTACAGAGAAAGGTACTAAACTTTCTAAGGAAATATATAAAAAACTCGGTAGAACAACAACTACTATTAAGGCTAAGGGTTTAATTAGTGGAGATAAAGAAGTTTTATATTGTGTTTTAACGAGAATTGAACTTTTTGAGTTAAGACATTTGGTAGAGCAGATGGACGAAAGTGCTTTTGTTACAGTTTTAGAAGTTTCTGATATTATAGGAAGCCATATAAAATCTACTGCGGGACTAAGAAAAATTTTAAATAAAAAGTAAAATTATTAAAAAAGAACTAATTTTTTTAGTTCTTTTTTTGTTGGTATATAAAGAAAAAAAGAGGTAACATTAAAATCTTTTTAAAAAAATGTTAAAAACATATTGACAAAATGTTTTGTTATTAATATAATGTTAGTAACAAGTGAAGAAAACTTGTAAATTTTAAAACCTTTGTTATTAATAAAATGTAAATAAGAGGAGTGATTAAAATGAATAAGGTTAAAAATTTGAAAGTTTATAAAGGGATGCTAATAGTAGTTGACATGGTTAATGGATTTGTTAGAGAAGGAGTTTTGCATGATGAAAAAATTGCTTTAGTAATTCCAAGACAAATTGAATTGATTAAAGATGCAAAATCTAGAGGAGACTTGATTGTTTTTATTAAAGATACTCATGATGAAAATGCTGTTGAATTTAAAAGATTTGGTGGAACAAAACATTGTGTTAGAGGAACTAGTGAAGCTAACTTAGTAGATGAACTTTTACCTTTTGAAAATGATGAAGATACAATATCAATTGAAAAAAATTCTACAAGTTATATGGAAGCGCCAGAGTTTAGAAACTTAATTGCAGGGCTTACAAATATTGAAAGAGTTGATGTGGTTGGATGTTGTACAGATATATGTGATTTTAATGGAACTATGGGACTTGCTAATTACTTAGACCAAAATAATAGAAATGTAGAATTAAATGTACATACTGATGCAGTTGCTACATATGCACAAGATGCTAGAGGTGCTTATGTTGATGCAGCATACTTACTAATGGAACAACAAGGTATCCAATTAGTGAAAAAGAGATAGAATTATTTTTTTAAACATATGTTATTAATAAAATGTAAATAAGAGGAGAGATGAAATATGGAAAATAAAACTTTAATGACTGATTTTTATGAGTTAACAATGGCTCAAACATACTTTAATGAAGGGAAAAAAGATGAACAAGTTTACTTTGATTTATTCTTTAGAAAGAATCCTTTTGAAGGAGGATATACAGTAAGTGGTGGACTTGATGAAACTATTAAATATATTAAAAACTTTAAATTTGGAGAAGAAGAAATTGAATATCTTAGAAGTTTAGGGAAGTTTAGTGATGAATTTTTAAATTATTTAAGTAATTTAAAATTTGAAGGAGATATTTATGCAGTGCCTGATGGAACTATGGTTTTTCCAAATGAACCAGTTCTTACAGTTAAAGCAGATGTTGTTACTGCTCAATTAATTGAAACTGCGTTACTTACAAACTTTAATCATGGCAGTTTAGTTACAACTGCTGCGAAAAGAATTACTAGTGAAGCTAAAAATATTCCAGTAATGGAATTTGGAGCAAGAAGAGCTCGTGGTATTGATTCTGCTATTGAAGCAAGTAAATGTGCATTTATTGGTGGATGTTCAGGGACATCTAATACATATGCCGGTATGAAACATAAGATTCCTGTGCTTGGAACAATGGCTCATTCTTTAGTAACTGAAGCTGATAGTGAATATGATGCATTCTTAGGATATGCAAAAAGTAATCCAGAAAATTGTATTTTCTTAGTAGATACATATGATACTTTAAGAAGTGGTATTCCTAATGCTATTAGGGTTGCTGATGAATATTTAAAACCAAATGGTTATAAATTTAAAGGTATTAGAATTGATAGTGGAGATTTAGCTTATTTATCTAAAGAAGCAAGAAAAATGTTAGATGAAGCTGGATATCAAGATGCAACAATTTGCTTATCTAATGGATTAAGTGAACATACAATCCGTGATTTATTAAATCAAGGTGCGGTAATTGATAGCATTGGTGCTGGAGATAATATTGCTGCTCCTAAGGAAAGAGTTGGGGGAGTTTATAAATTAGTTGCAGTAGAAAAAGATGGTGAAGCAGAACCTAGAATTAAAGTAAGTAATGATAGCGTTAAAACAATTAACCCTGGTTATAAAAAAGTATATCGTTTCTATGATAAGGAAACTGGATATGCTTTAGGTGATGTAATTGCTTTATCTGATGAAAGAATTGCTATAGATAAATTTACATTAGTACATCCAACAGAGACTTGGAAAAAGACTGAGTTAGAAAACTATAATGTTCGTGAATTACAAGTTCCAGTTTTTAAAAATGGTGAATTAGTGTATGAAGATCCAACATTAAAAGAAAAACAAGTATATTGCCAAGAAGAATTTGAAACATTATATCCAGAAGTTACAAGAATTCGTATGCCACATGAATATTATGTTGACTTAACTGATAAGTTAAGAGAACTTAAGAATGAATTAATTGCCCTACATGGTGGTAATGCTGTAGGAGAAAGACCAACTGTGAAGGTGAAGAAATAATGAGAAAAGAAAAGTTAGATGAATTACATAGTTATATTGAAGAATTAAAGGTTAAGAAAATGGAGTTGATTGATGCTCATAGTAGATTTTTAACTAGTGAAAGATATAGCGTTGAATTAAATAATGGACATACTATGGTTAGAGAAAAAATGGTTAAGAACGGAAGAGATGGTAGTGCGGCTATCATCCTTCCTGTAACTGTTGAAGGTAATACTTTATTAGTTGTTCAACCTAGAGTCTTTTCTAAACAAGGTATAGGTGTTGAATTGCCTGCAGGTTATCTTGATGAGGGTGAAACTCATGCTGGGGCTGCATATAGGGAACTTTTAGAGGAAACTGGTTATGTACCAGAAAATTTAAGATTTCTTGGAGCTTTCTATCAGGATCAAGGTTGTTCTGCTGCGTTTAATAAAGCATTTTTAGCAGAAGGGTGTAGAAGGGTTTCTGAACAACATTTAGATGGAGATGAATTTATAAGATATTTTGAATGTAGTGTTGATGAAATGTTAGAGCTTGTAGATATGGGTTATATCAATGATTGTCAGTCCCAACTTGCAATAGAAAGAAGTAGACAATATTTAAAAAAATAGGATAAAATAAATTTAGGAGATGATTTTATGAAGAATTTAGGGTTTGTTAGAGTAGGAAGTATAGTTAATAAACTTGTGTTGGCTGATCCTATTAATAATGCGAATGAATTGGTTAAAATGATTAAGAAAGCTGAAAGAGAAGATGTTGCAATTGTTTCAACACCTCAACTTTCTTTAACTGGTTATACTTGCGGAGATTTATTCTTTCAAGAAAAATTATTAACAAGTGCAATTGAAGGACTTGAAATTATCTTAGGTGAAACAAAAGAATTAGATATTATTTCTATTATTGGTATGCCTTTAAAAATTGATAATGGAATTTATAATGTAGCAGTTGTTGTAAATAGAGGTGAAATTTTAGGGATTGTTCCTAAAATAAATATTCCAAATTATACAGAAGAGGCAAGATGGTTTAGTGATAGTTCTAAACTTGTGTGCGATGAAATTACTTTATTAGGACAAGAAGTGTTAGTTAATACTAATATGATTTTTAGAGATATTAATAATAAAAATATTTCTTTTGCAGTAGAGATTTCAGAAGATTTAGAAGATGCTAATGCAATTAGTGTTCAACATACTGCAAACGGAGCTAATATTATTTTGAATTTAGCAAGTAGTAATGAAGTCGTTGGTAGAAACAAATATCGTCATGAACTAATTAAGAATCATTCTAAAAAAAATATTTGTGCTTATGTTTATGCATCAAGTGGAATTGGTGAATCTACATCTGATTTAGTATTTAGTGGTGCTAGTATGATTTATGAAGATGGTCATAAGTTAGCTGAAAACAATTTATATGATTTTAATAGTAATTTAATATTTGCTGATGTTGATGTAGATAAACTTGTTAATTTACGTTGTAGAAATAATAATTTTAATGTAAATGCTGGTATGGATATCTATGAAGTTGTAGAAGTTTTGGTAAAAGATTCTAAGAAGTTTAATAGAGAATATAAAGAATATCCATTTGTACCTAAAAACGATAATGAAAGAGCTGAAAGATGTGAAGAAATCTTTAAGATTCAAGCTGCCGGTCTTGCTAGACGTTTGGTACAATTAAATTATCCTAAATGTGTACTTGGTATTTCTGGAGGATTAGATTCTACGCTTGCTTTCTTAGTTGTAGCTGAGGCTTATAAAATGTTAGGTCTTGATAATAAAGATATTATTGGTGTTACAATGCCTGGTTTTGGTACTACTGGAAGAACTTATAATAATGCTTGCGATTTTGTTAGAGCATATGGAGCAACTTTAAAAGAAGTAAGTATTAAAGATGCTGCTATTTTACATATGAAAGATATTGGTTTGGATGAAAATGATCGAAGTGTTGCCTATGAAAACCTACAAGCTCGTGAAAGAACTCAAATTTTAATGGATATTGCTAATATGATGAATGGATTTGTAATTGGTACTGGAGATTTATCAGAACTTGCACTTGGTTGGTGTACTTATAATGGTGATCATATGAGCATGTATAGCGTAAATGGAGCTATTCCAAAAACACTTGTAAGATACTTAGTAGATTATGTTGCGGATAATAGTGAAGATGATAAGAAAAAAGTGTTAAAAGATATTTTAGATACACCAATTTCTCCTGAATTATTACCTCCTGATAAAGCAGGTAATATCTTACAACAAACAGAATCTAGTATTGGACCATATGTATTACATGATTTTTACTTATATCATTTCTTAAAATATGGAGCTTCTCCTAAAAAGATTTATTTCTTAGCTCAAGAAACTTTTAAAGGCAAGTTTGATAATGATACTTTAAAGAAGTGGTTAAAAGTTTTTGTTAAAAGATTCTTTACTCAACAATTTAAGAGAAACTGTGTTCCAGATGGAATTAAAGTTGGAACTATTGGTCTTTCTCCAAGAGGAGATTTGAGAATGCCTAGTGATTCATTCTATAACATTTGGTTAAAAGAAGTTGAAGAATTAGATTAAAGGGGGAGGAATACTCCTTCTTTTTTTGACTATATATGTATTTTGTGCTATAATATAAAGCACTATTTGGGGGTGTACTATGAAATTTATTTATAATGAAGAAATGACTAAAACTGTTGTACAAAATTATTTTAAAAAAAATGAGGATATTGAAGGTGAACTTGTAATAAGTTGTGGTTCGAGAAAAATTCCAATGTGTGGTAGAGCATTTGTTGAATATGATGCTCCATATGTTAGTTTTAGATTAAAAGGTTCAATGGAAATAGATGGAGAAAAACAACCTGTTGAATTAGTGGTTTCGGAAGATGAAGTAACTAATGCTTTTACTACTTTGATTGAAGCATCAGGTAGAAAAGTTAAAAAGATTTCAATGGATTTCGATGAGAAAAAATTTAATTGTGTAGCAATTGAAGCTGTTGCTAAGAGAAAAGTGAAGGGAAGATAATTATGGCTAGAGAACAATTAAAGGTTAAATTATTTAAAGAATATACAAAAGATGAACAAATTGAATTAATGTTTCATTGGTTCTATTATTATGGTAAATCTCCTGTTTCTTTTGCAGAAATGGATAGATTTAAGAAGTTAATGGATGAAGATATGGATTTTGTAAAGAGAGCTGCGCTTGTTGCATGGGCAAGAGAAGAAATGCCGCAATCACTTGTGAATGCGTTACGTGGTGATTTTGAAAAGTATCGTGAAGAAATAATTAATGTTTCAACTACATTAGAATTTGAAGATTATGAAGATAGATTGGAAAAAGAACTTATTGCTGAACTAGTTAGTACTTATAATAATCCAAAGCCTTCAGTTCCAATGAGTGATGATCAAATTATGGATGAAGTTTGTAGAATGTTTGGAATAGATTCTTCAAATGTACAAGTGCTAAAAGTTAGTGCTAAAGATATTTTAGAAGAAAATTCAGATGTTTTACTTACAAGTGAAAGAGTTCATGAAGTTTATCGCGAATGTTTATTAAAAGATGAAGAATTAGTAGATGGTGAACCTGGAGTAGATTTTACTGTTGGTGAAGGAATAATGCGTACTGTTGTTTTTAATTCAGAAAGATTAGGAAAAAATAAAGATACAATTATTTCTATGATTGATCAATTAGATGGTATTGATGAAGTTTCTTCGTTTGTGAGATTTTGTATGGATAAAAATGGTAGACAATGGACTGGTGAACATGCTACTATGGATGAATTGATGCAATTGGGTGTAGCTACTGATGTAATTCAATATGCACTTCCTCGTGAGTTATGGCCTGTTGTAGGTGGAGTACCACTTGTTGCAAGAATCCATGAAAAGGATAATGAGGAATTAATAAGTCATAAACCAAAAGAATTTAAAAAGGTTAGAGCTGATCTTAGTAAAGGAATATATAGAAGAGATGCTAAATAATGGCATCTTTTTTTGTTTTTTATAAAAAACTATTGACTTTTATCTTTGTTATTAATATAATGATAATAACAAATGAAATTAATTTGTATTTTTTATAAAATATGTTATTAATACAATGTTAATAAGAAAAATAGATAGGAGAATTGATATGAGTAAATTAAAATTAGTGGTGTTAAACAATATTTTAGATTTAGGTAATAAGGTTAATGATCATTTAAAAGAGATGAATAAAACAAATAGAGATTTTATTGCCAAGATGAAAAGTGATCGTTTTAGCAATGGTGAAGGAAAAGTTTCTTTGAATGAAAGTGTAAATGGTGATGATTTATACATAATTAGTGATGTTGGTAATTATGGTATAAGTTATATGATGCATGGTAGAGAACATTTTATGTCACCTGATGAACACTTTGAAGATATAAAAAGAGTTATAGCGGCAACTAGTGGTCATGCTTCTAAAATTAATGTAGTGATGCCACTTCTTTATCAATCAAGACAACATAAAAGAAGAGGCAACGAATCTTTAGATTGTGCAATAAGTTTACAAGAACTTGAAAGAATTGGAGTGGATAATATAATTACATTTGATGCTCATGATCCGAGTATTTGTAATGCAATTCCAAGACTTCCTTTTGAGAATTTTTATCCTACACATACAATATTAGAGGAATTAATTGAAAATGAAGAAATTAATGATTTACTTGTTATTAGTCCTGATATGGGTGCGATGGAGAGAGCTAGATATTATGCAGATATGTTAGGATGTGATGTAGGTGTATTTTATAAAAGAAGAGATTTATCTAAGGTTGTTAATGGAAAAAATCCTATTGTTGAGCATATGTATATGGGAGCTGATGTTAAAGGTAAGGATGTTTTAATTGTAGATGATATGATTGCATCAGGTGGTTCTATGATTGAAGTGTGTTGTCATTTAAGAGAAAAAGGTGCTAGAAAAATTTATTTAATTGCAACATTTGCTTTATTTACTGAAGGAATTAGTAAATTTGTTGATGCATATGATAAAGGATTGTTTGATAAACTTTATTCAACTAATTTATCTTATGTACCAGATGAGATAAAGAATAATAATTGGTATGTTGATGTAGATTGTTCTAGATATTTAGCATTAATTATTGATACAATAAATAAGAAAGGTGATATTGAATCACTTTGGAATGTAAAAAAGAAAATAATTGATAAAATTAGAAAGAAGTTGGGATAATGAAAATTGGTATATTAGGCGGTAGTTTTAATCCTCCTCATAAAATGCATTTTAATATGGGGTTAGATTTATTAGAGAAAAATTATGTAGATAAAATTGTTTATGTTCCAACAGGTAGTAAATATAAATATAAAAATAATTTAGTTCAAGATGAACATAGATTTAAAATGTTAGAGTTAATGATAAAAAATGATGATAGATTTGAAGTAAGTGATTTTGAACTAAAAGATTATGTCGTATATACTTGTGATACATTAAAACATTTTCAAGAAAAATATCCTAATGATGAAATTTATTTTGTATGTGGTGCAGATAATTTAAGTTATGTTGATGAATGGAAAAATGGTATTTATTTACTTTCAAATTATAAGTTTTTAGTAATTAAAAGATATACCGATGATATTGATGAGATCTTGAAAAGGTTTAGTAAATATAAAGAAAATATTATTGTTACTGATATTAATCCTAATAGTTTATCTTCTACTTTAATTAGAGAAAAGATTAAGAATAAAGAAGATATTTTAGATTTATTAGATGTAGATGTATATGAGTATATTATCGAAAATAATCTTTATGAATAGAGGTGTTTTATGTTAGGGGCAATTATTGGAGATGTTGCAGGATCTTATTTAGAAGTTTTAGAAGTTAATGAAATAAAAAATGGTCATAGAAGTTATGATGAGAGAATTAAGATATTAGATAGAAATAATCCTTTGTTTACGGATGATTGTTCTTGTACTGATGATTCTATATTGACTATGGCAATATATGATGCGATTGTTAATGGGAATTGTGAGTATGAAAAGTATTTAAGAGAATATGGTCTTAGAGAGGTAAATGAGGGAATTGATTTATATGGAAGAAGTAGATTTGGAAGTGGTTTTGTTAAATGGTTAGAAGGTAATTTTCAAGGAGAAAGTTATGGCAATGGTGCTGCTATGAGGATAGGACCAGTTGGATATTTGTTTGGTACGATTGATGAAGTTAAAGAACAAGTAAGATTAGCTACTATTCCTTCGCATAATCATGTTGATGCTATTAAGGGAGCGGAGGCAGTTGCTGTTACAATATTTTTACTTAGAACAGGGCACTCTAAAGAAGATGTTTATGAATATATAAAAAGAAATTATTATGATCTTAATTATGATTTAGAAGATTTACAAAGAAATAATGTGTTTTCTTCTAAAAGTAGTGTAAGTGTACCACAAGCTTTATATGTTTTCTTTCAATCTGATAATTTTGAGGATTCAATTAGAAAGGCTTTATCTATTGGAGGAGATAGTGATACAATTGCTTGTATAGTTGGTTCTATTAGTGAAGCATATTATGGAATTGATGAAAAGTTAAAAGAAGAAGTAAAACCATATATAAAAGATTATATGATGCCTCTTTTAAAGAAAAAGTATTATAGTAGTTTTGAAAAGGAGAAAAATAATGAAAGATTTAGTTAATTTATTAATAGAAAAAAAGAAAACAATTTCAACAATGGAATCTTGTACTGGTGGTGGAGTTAGTAATGCAATTACTAATATTGAAGGTGCAAGTGAAATATTAAAATATAGTGCAGTTACTTATTCTAATGAATATAAAATTAAAATGGGTGTATCTAGTGAAGTTATTGATAAATATAGTGTTTATAGTGAAGAATGTAGTATTGAGATGAGTAAAAATATTTCTTCTTTTGCAGGAAGTGACTTTGGTGTAGGTATTACTGGTAAATTAAATAGAGTGGATGTTAATAATCCTTATGGTGAAGATAATGTTGTATTTATCAGTATTTATGATAGAAATAATGATAGGTTCTATAATGATAAAGTAGAAGCTACACTTGGAAGTAGAAAAGAAAATAAAGAACTTGTTATTAATAGAATTATTGATATGATGAAAGATATTTTAAAATAGTATTTTTATTATAAATTTTATGTTATAATCAGATTATGAATATGAGGTGGAAGTATGAGCGAATATAAAAGTGAAGCAGAATTTTTAAAAAATTATGATTCTAGTATGTTTGAAAAGTTAAGTATGACTGCAGATATATTACTTGTAAGTGTATCTGATCAAGAACAAACTAATTATCGTAAGACAAGTACAAAGATGATGAGTATATTACTTGCTAAAAGAGATGATTATCCTTACAAGGGTAAATGGTGTGTTCCCGGAGGTTTCTTAGATGTAAAAGGTGAAACTTTGGAAGAATGTGCTAAGAGAGTTTTAAAAAGGGAAACTAACTTAGAAGATATTTATTTAGAACAATTATATACATTTGATGGATTAGATAGAGATCCAAGAATGAGAGTTGTTTCTACATCTTATGTTGCATTAGTAGATAAGAATAAGTTAACTCAAAAAGTAGAACATGCGTCTTGGTTTGATGTTACATTAATTGAAGAAAAAGATAATGTAGTTGAAATTACTTTAGATAATGGTGAAGAAGTTATTAGATTTGCTGTTAAGAAAGTATTAAGAGAAAAAACAACTGATAGATATGATTTTGAAGTAATTGAAAATGAAAAAATTGCATTTGATCATGCTAAAGTTATTCTTTCAGGATTAGAAAGAATAAGAAATAAAGTTAATTATACTGATATTGTATTTAATATGATGCCTGAGTATTTCACATTAGGTGAATTACAACAAGTATATGAAGTGATTTTAAATAAGA
This sequence comes from Bacilli bacterium, assembly GCA_017416535.1. Lineage (GTDB taxonomy): Bacteria > Bacillota_I > Bacilli_A > RF39 > UBA660 > JAEDES01. The sequence continues at coordinate 803,262 of JAFQCG010000001.1, forward strand.
AATTACTTGATCCAGCTTTTCGAAGAATTATTGCTGATAAGGTTGAAAAAACAAATAAGATGAGAACTGGTGGAGGACATAGACCATCTTACTTGTTTAAGTATAAGAAGAATTAATGAAAATAAAAAAAGTTAAATTATTTATAAATGATAATTTAAGAAGTAATAAAGTTGCAAGAGAAGTTAAAGAAAAGTTGGAAAAGAATAAGTTTGTTATAGTTGAAGAGGGATATGATCTTGCTATAGCAATAGGGGGAGATGGATCTTTCCTACGAATGGTTAAGAATGCTAATTTTAATAGTAAATGCTGTTATGTTGGTATTAATGCCGGTACTTTAGGATTTGCACAAGAAGTAAATGTTAATGAGATAGATGAATTTATTAAGATATTAAAAAATGGTGATTTTAAGATAGAAAATATTGGGGTACAAGAAGTAACTATTAAAACAAAGAAAAAGACAATTAAACATTGTTCTATAAATGAGATTGTTGTTAGAGATGAATCTTTAAATACTGCTGAATTTGAAGTGTATGTAGATGGTGGATTACTTGAAGATTTTGTAGGGGATGGACTTTTGATTTCTACTTCATTTGGATCTACTGCTTATAATTTAAGTTTTGGTGGAAGTATTGTATTTAATACATTTCATACATTACAAATTACTCCAGTAGCACCTCTTAATAATAAAGCATATAGGAATTTGACTAATTCAGTTATTGTTCCTGATAATATGCCAATTACATTACTTCCAAAAAGAAATAATGGTAATGTAATTATTACAGTTGATGGAGATAATAATTTTTATGAAGGGGTTATTTCTATTGAGACAGTTATTAATAAAACTGTACAAGTAATAAGAATGAATGATTATAATTTTATTCAAAAAATTAATGATAAATTTTTAAAATAGATTAGGATGATGCAGCATGGATAAGACAATTAAAAGAGGTTATAAAGCGTTTAATGCAGATTTAACTAATAGATATGGTGTTCCTTTTATTGAAGGAGGAAGTTATTCTGTTACTGGTCCTGCTGTATTTGGTAATCAAGGTAATGGTTTTCACTTTTGTGAAAGACTTGAAGATACATTAAGGTATTTTAATGCAATGGATGAAGATATAAAGATTGCTTTAGTTGAAGGTAGTGGGGAAATGGTAGAAGCTAATGATGAATATTATGGCTACTATGATATGTTTTCAGCTACTGAACTAAAGGTTATTAGAGTATTGTCTAGATCTGAAATTGTAGATATGTTTGGAAGTGCACCTGGTTTTAGAACAGTAAGATTTGTTCAAGGGTTTAAATTGACTGATGCGGAAAAAGCTTGGTTAAAGTTTAAACATATTGATAATACTGATGTTTTAAAAGCGATAGATTATTATCAAGATGGTGATAAGGAAGCTTATTCTCCAGAAAAAGCAATTGTTTATATGAAACGTGCAAGAGAATATTATAATAGTATATAAAATAGACTTTATGTCTATTTTTTTATTTGTTTACACTTGCTGTGTAAATTATGTAATATATTATGTTATATCAGTGATATAATTGATATGTGAGGTGTATTTTAATGAATACAAAGTTTTTAGAATTAAGAAATACATATAAAGAAATTATTTATAGAGATTATTTAATAGATGATATTGATAATGATTTAGTTATTACATATACATTTGAAATACCTGGTTTAACTATTTTTAAACCAACTATTTCTTTTTCAAAAGATTTAATAAAAAATAGTTTTATTAATGAAAAATTAATGAATAAAATTATTTTTCATATGGGAATTATTGAGTTAATTAGTTATTATAAATGTTGTTGCCCTGAGAAAATTGTTGTTGAAGCTGGATATTTAGATGACTATGATATGAAATGGTTTAAGAAACTTTTTTATAATGGTTTAGGAGAATTTTTATATAAAAATAACATCGGTATTACTGAAGAAGAATTATTTGATTTTGTAATTAATGGACAAGAAATTAGATTAGATGATGTTTTTTATCAAGGACATGGTAATTTGATTCCTGTTGGTGGCGGAAAAGATTCAGTTGTTTCTTTAGAGTTATTGAAAGAATATAAAAATGATAATATGTGTTTTATTATTAATCCTAAAGGAGCAAATATAGAATGTTCTTATACTGCAGGATATGATGATGATAGTATAGTTAAGATAAAAAGAGTTATTGATAAGAATTTAATAGATTTAAATAGTAAAGGATTTTTAAATGGTCATACTCCATTTAGTTCGGTAGTTGCATTTAATGCTTATTTAATGGCGTATTTAACTAATAAAAAATATATTGTATTATCTAATGAAAATAGTGCGAATGAAGCAACTGTAATAGGTACTTCTGTTAATCATCAATATTCAAAATCTTATGAATTTGAAAAAGATTTTTATGAATTTACTAAGAAAAATTATGGTATTGATATTAAATATTTTAGTTTATTAAGACCTTTAAAAGAAATTCAAATTGCAATGTTATTTTCTAAGTATACGAAATATCATAAAGTATTTAAGAGTTGTAATTTAGGAAGTAAAGGCAGTACTTGGGAATGGTGTTGTAAATGTCCTAAATGTTTATTTGTGTATATTATGTTAAGAGCTTTTTTAACTAATGATGAAATGGTAGACATGTTTGGTATTGATTTATTAAATGAAGTAGAACTTGAAAAGGATTTTATTGAACTTATAGGGGAAGCAGATACTAAACCGTTTGAATGTGTTGGTTCTATTTCAGAGGTAATTTATGCATTAAATAAAATTATTTCTAGTTATACTGGAGAACTTCCTTATTTATTAAAACTTTATAAGGATAAATATCAAAGAGAGGAAATGATTGATTTAAGTGATTTAGATGATGAGAATAATGTTATAGGTGAATATCTTGATATTTTAAAGGAGAATGTTATTAATTATGAGAAATAGAATTTTAGAAAAGATTGGTAAATTTAATAATATTGCGATTGTTGGATTTGGTAAAGAAGGTAAGTCTACTTATAATTTTATTAGATCTAAATATAAAGATTTAAAATTAACTCTTATTGATAAAATAAATCCTAAAGAGATAATTCCAGAACTTGAAAATGATAAGTATATTGATACTTGTTATGGTGATAATTATTTAGATAATTTAGATAGATTTGATTTGATCTTTAAATCTCCAGGTGTTTCTTTTAAAAATTTAGATCGTGATGGTTTGAGTAAAAAAATAACATCTCAAATTGAGATGGTGTTAGAAGAAATTCGTGATAGAGTGGTTGCAGTTACTGGAAGTAAGGGAAAAAGTACAACAGCTTCTTTAATTTATCATTTGCTTAAAGAGCAAGGGGTAAATACTTGTTTAGTAGGAAATATTGGAGTCCCTGTTTTTGATGAAGTAGATAGTTATAGTGAAGATACAATTGTAGTAATGGAGACTTCTTGTAATCAATTAGAATTTGTTGATGTATCACCTCATATAGGTGTTATAGTAAATATATTCCAAGATCATTTAGATACAATTGGATCTCTTGATAGATATGAAAAAGCTAAAATGAATATGTTTAGATTTCAAAAAGATGGAGATTATGGGGTTTATGATCTTGATAATGAAAATATTAATAGATGCTTAAAAGATATGAATATTTTAAGTAAGTTGTATAGTGTAAGTCTTTCTGATAAAGCTGATTGTTATTTAGAAGATGGAAAAATTTATTTAGATAATAATTATTTAATTGATAGTTTAGATATAAAAAGAAATATTTTAGGTGAACATAATTTAAAAAATATTATGATTTCTTTAAAGGTTATAGCGTTACTTGGATATGATGTTTCTAAGGCGACTTATGATATTTCTACTTTCAAAGGATTAGAACATAGAATGGAATTTGTTGGCGTATTTAAAGATATAAAATTTTATAATGATACAATTGCAACTATTCCAGAGGCAACTATTAATGCTTGCAATACTATTGACAGTTTAGATACTTTGATTTTTGGTGGACAAGATCGAGGGATTGATTATAGTGAAATGATTGATTATTTAAATAAAAGCAGTATTAGTAATTTTATTTGTATGCCTACAACGGGATTTAAATTAGCGGAATTATTAGATGATACTAAGCATAATGTTTATAAGATTGAAAGCTTAGAAGATGCTGTAAAAGTTGCATATCAGGTGACTGAAAAAGGCAAAAGCTGTTTACTTTCTCCTGCAGCGGCAAGTTATGAATCATTTAAGAATTTCGAAGAAAAAGGAAAAAAATATAAGGAATATATTGAACTTTATAAATAAAAAGAAGTACTTTATTAATTAAAGTACTTTTGATTTTACTAAAATTAAATTTTATATTATAATTATTATACGGTGATAAAGATGAAAAAGAAAAATATGAATGCATGGGGTTATACATTAGTAAAACCTATTGTTAAATTATTATTTTATACATTATATAGACCAACTATAAAAGGTAGAGAGAATATTCCAAAAAACGGACCTTTTGTACTTGCTGGTAATCATACTAAGTGGTTAGATTCAGTAATGTTAGTGTCTGTTACTCCAAAAAATCAAGTTCATTTCTTAGCAAAAGAAGAATTGTGGCATGGAAAAGGTTGGATCGTTGTTAAGGCGATGGGATGTATTCCAGTTAATAGGAAAATCCATGATAAAGATGCACTTATTAAAGCTTATGAATATCTAAATAATGGTAGTTGTATTGGGATTTTTCCAGAAGGTACTATTAACAGAACTGATGATATTATTATGCCATTTAAATTTGGAGCTGTTAAGATGTGTAAAGAAACAGATGCAACTTTAGTACCTTTTGTAATTACTGGTAAATATAAATTATTTAAGAAAGGTGTTACTATAGAGTTTTTGAAACCTAGAAAAGTTACTGGTGACTTAGAACTTGAAAATGAAAAACTTATGAGTGATGTTAAAGAAAAATTAGAAGATTATTTTTTAATTACTGGTGAAAAGAAAGTTGATATGAAAAGAGGTAAAAAGAATGGGAAAAAATAAGGAAAAGATGTTTGGTTTTAAAGTATTTAAAACTATACTTGGAGGATTATTTAAACTTTATTATAATCCGACTATTATTGGAGAAGAAAATGTTCCAGAAGAGGGAGCTATTATTGTAGTTGGTAATCATGTTCATATAATGGATCAATGTTTACCTATTATGGGTATTAAAAGACCAATTCATTATATGGCTAAAAAAGAATATTTTGATAATAAGAAAGTTGCCTGGTTTTTTAAATTAGCAGGATGTATTCCGGTGGATAGAAGTATTAAAGATACTAATGCTACGGGAAAAGCTATGGAAGTTCTTGAAAATGATCAAGCTTTAGGACTTTTCCCAGAGGGAACTAGAAATGGTTTAAAAGAACAAAGAATGAATGAAATATATGATATTTGTAAAGAAAAGTATCTTGATAAAAAAGAATTTATTAAGGTTATGAAAAAACAAAAAGCTTCATATGTTAATTATTTAGAAGAACTTATGAATAATGAGGTTATTTCTAAAGAAGAATTTATTTCTAATATTTATAATGTTAATGATTTCTTATTAGAATTAGTTAAAGATGGTAGAATTAAGAAAAATGAATATGATGAACATTTACTTTTACCATTTAAGTTTGGTGCTGTATCAATGGCTAAAAAGACTGGAGCATTACTTGTTCCATTTGGAATTACTGGTGAATATAAATTTAGAAGTAAAGATTTAGTTGTTAGAATTGGTAAACCAATTAGAGTAGATGATGATTTAGCAGTTGCAAATAAAGAACTTAGTGAAGCGATTGCTAAGTTAATGAGACAAAATCTAAAAAAATAGTTAAATAGTGTCAAATACAGAAAGTTCGATTTTTTCGAACTTTCTTTTTATGTTATTATAAAAATGGTGAAGTATTATGAAGATAATAGTAGGAGATAATTTTGGTGATGTAGAAAAGTATAAGTTATATAGAAATGTATATGAAATATTACATCCAACTATATCTAAAAAGAATATATCAAATTATAAGGTTGTTTTTGATGAAAAACTATTACCGGTACTTGTTTTTTATCCTGAGAAGATATCTAATGTTGAATCTATAATTATTTATGTTCCAGGCGATGGGAAAGTTAATGGATGTTTTGGTAAATATTCAAGTATTTGTAAAAGAATAGCTAAGGAAACAAAAAGTATTGTAATTACTGTTGATTATTTTAATGGTACTGTAAAATATCCTACAGTAGTTAATAAAATAAGTAAGTTAATTAAATATTTATATGATGAACTTAATAATAATGGTTATGGTAATGAAAAAATTACTATACTTAGTGATTCATTAGGTAGTAAGATTACTAGTAGTGTAGTTACTAAATTAATTAGTAAAGGTATAAGTGTAAATAAATTAATTTTACTTTATCCTGTTGTTAAGGATAGTTATGATAATTGTTCTTGGAATGAAAGTTTAATGAGTATTAATTTTAACTTAGATAAGAGAGTAGATAGTTATTTAAAAAAATATTTATCTAAAGTAGAAGTTAATTGTAATTTAGATGAAATGGTTTATTATAAGGATTTTCCTAAAACTTTAGTTGTTACTGGAGATATGGATATATTTAAAGAAGATGGAGAAAATTTAGGTGAAATTGTTTTGAAAAATATACCTGGAAGTTTATATGAAAATATTAAGTTTGCAAGTCATGGTTTTTTAGGTTCTAATGATGAAGAAGTTAATAGAAATGTTTATTTATGTATTAATAAATTTATTTATGATAATAAATAGTATGGGAGAATAATATGGAAAAAAGAGTTACAAAAAAAGAAATAGTAAAGATGTTATTAAAGAATAACGAATTAGATGCACAAGATGAAGAAGAATTATTAGATTTACTTATAGATCAACCAATTGCAATTGATGTTGATAAACAAGAAGAATCAAAAATGACAATGAGTGATAAAATTGCTGATAAAGTTAGTGAAGTTTGTGGTAGTTGGCTGTTTATTATTGTGTTTATGGCTTTTCTATTGGGATGGGTTATTTTAAATACAGTTATACTAATTGGTGATAAGTCTATTGACCCATATCCATTTATTTTGTTAAACTTAGTATTGTCATGTGTATCTGCTTTACAGGCTCCTATAATTATGATGAGTCAAAATAGACAAGCTGCTAAAGATAGTTTAAGAAACCAAAATGATTATAGAACTGATTTAAAGAGTGAATTAATACTTGAATCATTACATGATCAAATGGATGCGATATTACGTAATCAAAAGAGAATTTTTAGATATATTCAGGGATTGGATGATGAAGATGAAGTTAAAAAAGATTAGTTTATTATTTATAGTATTTCTTTGTTGCATATTTTTATGTGGTTGTAGTGATGAAAAAAGTGAGAATACTTCTACAACAGATGTTACAGGTACAACAACAGTTAAGAAAACTATTGTTTCTGATGATTTTGATATGAATGGAACTGGAAAATTAAAATGTAGAACAGAAGCATCAGCTGGAGAAGGTATTGATGTTGATTTAAATTATGAAGTAAATTATAAAAAAGGTAATATTTTAAATCTTAAGTCTATTCAAAAGGTTACTTCTAGTAGTAGTTCTAGTTTGGATTTATATGAGACTTCTTATGCTAATATAGCTAAAGGTTATAAGAATTTAAAATATTATGATACAAAGATTGTTCGTGATAGTAATTCTGTTACATATACTATTTATATTGATTATGATAAAATAGATGTAGATGGACTTCTTGCTATTGAAGGTGCTGAAGATAATATAATTAAAAGAGGTAAAGCAAAACTTTCTTTATGGTTAGATTTAGCAGGTAAAATGGGAACAGTATGTGAGGAAGTTTAATCTTCCTTTTTTGTTTGGGTAGTTTAATTGGATAGAATATTTCCCTCCGACGGAAATGGTATGGGTTCAAGTCCCTTCTCAAACACCAAATGCCGATATAGTTTAGTGGTAAAACAGATCCTTGGTAAGGATCAGCGGTAAGTTCAATTCTTACTTTCGGCACCAGACTTTTGAAAACTGTTTATGAGGTGAAATGCATGAATGTTAATATAAATAATGAATATGGTAAATTAAAAAGTGTAGTGGTAGCTAGTGCGGCATATTTTAACCCTGATAGTTTAGCACTTAATAATGAAACGATTAAATTTTATGCTGAAAATGGTGGTGTACCATCTAAAGATGATATTTTGAAAGAACAAAAGGTTTTTTGGGACAAACTTAGGGAACTAAATGTTGATGTTTTAGAAGCAGAATTAATTGATGGGGTTAAAGGACAAATGTTTACTAGAGATTTGGCTTTTGTTATTGGAAATAAATTTTTTATTTCTAATATGAGAAAAGAGAATAGACGATTAGCAATTAATGGATGGGAAAATATAATAAATGAAATTTCTAGTGAAAATGTTGTTAGGGTTCCTGCAAATGTTTATTTAGAAGGTGGAGACGTTGTTGTTGATTGCAATACTGTATATGTTGGTATTAGTGAGAGGACAACAATGGAAGGTGTTTTATTTTTAAAAGAAGTATTAGGTAGTGAGTATGAAGTTATTCCTTTGAAGTTAAAACCTAAGTTTTTACATTTAGATGTTGTATTTACTATAATTAATCCAAATATAGCGCTTGTATATAAAGAAGGAATAGATGAAAAATCATATGACCTTTTAAATAAATATAATAAAATAGAAGTAACTGATAAAGAACAATTTGAATTGGCAACGAATGTATTTGTTGTTGATCCTAATAATGTTATAGTAAATAGTGCACATAAAAGAATTATTGATGAAATTAAAAAAATAGGAATAAATGTTATTGAAGTTGATTTAACTGAGACAGCAAAAGATGGGGGAGCATTTAGATGTATGACTTGTCCTATTGAAAGGGATGTGTAAGATGGAAAGACTTGATAAAATTATTAGTAATCAGATGGGTTATTCTCGTAAAGAGGTAAAAGATTTAGTTAAAAGTAAAAGAGTTTTAATTAATGATGTTGTTGCTAGTAAATCTGATATTAAGGTTGATGTTAGTAAAGATATAATTAAGGTTGACGGAAAAGAAATTAGTGTTAAAGAGTTTGTTTATTTAATGCTTAATAAACCTAAAGGTTATGTATCGGCTACTGAAGATAAGGTAATGCCTACTGTTTTAGAACTTATTCCTATAGAATATTCACATAGAGATTTATTTCCTGCAGGAAGACTTGATCGAGATACTACTGGTTTAATGCTTATTACTGATGATGGAGAGTTTGCACATAATATTTTATCTCCTAAAAAACATGTAAAAAAGACATATGAAGTTGTTATTGATATTCCAATGACGGAGGAAATGGTAATTGGTTTTAAAAATGGTGTTAATTTAATTGACGGTGAATGTAAAAGTAGTGAATTAATTATTACTGGAGAATATAGCGGTACTGTTATTTTAACCGAAGGTAGATATCATCAAATAAAAAGGATGTTTGGATGTTTTGGAGCTAAAGTTTTAGAATTAAATAGAGTTGGAATGGGAAATTTTTATTTACCTGCTGATTTAGAAATTGGTGAATGTCGTGAATTTACAGATGAAGATTTAAAAAAGATAAAGGGTGATTAGTATGAGAAAATTATTTGATAAAAATGAAACACTAATTTCAATATTTTTAATAGTTATTTATTTGATTAGTAATTCATTTTGCTTATCTAATTTTGGGATTTATAATTATAAAACTTTTTTAGTAAACTTTATTTTAACTGTTTTAATAATTTTATTTATTGTTATTTGTAAATTAGGTGATTATTTTAGTTTAACTAAGTTTCCTAATCCAAAGAAGTTTTTATATTTTATACCTTTAATTTTACTTATGTCTGTAAATATATGGGCGGTATAAATTTAGATTATAAACTAAATGAAGTATTATTTTATATGTTGTCGATGATATGTGTTGGATTTTTAGAAGAAATTATTTTTAGAGGTTTTCTTTTTAAAATGATTTCCAAAGATGATTTAAAACTTGCTGTAATTATTACGTCTCTTACATTTGGTGTAGGGCATATAATTAATTTGTTTAATGGTTCTAGTTTAATTCCTACTTTAGTACAAATTTGTTATGCTCTTGCTACTGGATATATGTTTGCAATTATTCTTGTTAAAGGTAAAAGTTTATGGCCTTGTATTATTACTCATTCTATAGTTAATAGTTTATCTTTATTTGTAGTTGAAGGAGTTGTTACTACTTATATTGGTCCAATTGTTTTAACGGTAGTACCTATTTTATATTCTATTTATTTAAATAAAACTATAAAAGAATAGTGTTGATTTATAATAATTTATTTGTATAATAATTAATATTGGAAGTGATATTATGATTAAGTATATTGATTGTGATGGAGTTATTATTGATACAGAAACAGGGTTATTTGATGAGTATCATGAATTAAAAAAGATAAATCCTGAATTGAAGAAAAGACAATATTTACATGATTTGGATTGGGATTATTGGGTATGGCAAGCTGGTGTTTTAAATGATGCAGTTGAAATACTTAAATCTTATGATCCTAAGAATGTAGAAATTTTAACAAGAGTTCATTCATTACAAGAAGCTAGGGCAAAGATTAATTATTTTAGAGAAAAGAAAGTTAGAAATAATGTTATTATTGTTCCTGATGGAATAGCAAAGAGTAGTGTTGTTGATCCTTTTCAAAATGTATTAGTTGAAGATAGCAATAGTAATTTAGATGATTGGCATACTAATCATGGAATTGCAATTTATTATGGAACAGGGGAAAGCGTATATCCTGCGGTTACTTCTTTAGAAACTGTATTAAATGATGAAAAGTTTAAATCTTTGGTTAAGAAAATGTAATGGGGTTTGATGATTATGAATAACGATTTAGATAGATTTTTATATGCTCAAGAGTTTTGTTATGAAAAAGCATTAGATGAAGTTAAAAATGGAAAAAAAGAAAGCCATTGGATGTGGTTTATATTTCCACAAATTATTGGCCTTGGTTTAAGTGATACAGCGATGCTTTATTCAATAAGTGGAATAGGTGAAGCTAAACTTTATTTAGAACATGAAGTGTTAGGACCTAGACTTGTTGAGATTACGAAAGAAGTACTTGCTTTAGAAACTGATGATCCTGTTGAAGTGTTTGGAGAAATTGATTCATTAAAACTTAATTCAAGCATGACTTTATTTGATTATGTTTTAGGTGGAGATAATGTTTTTAAAGACGTAATTGATAAGTTTTATGATGGACAAAAGGATGAAAAGACTTTGCAACTAATAAGAAAATAAAAAAGGAGTATAAATATACTCTTTTTATTTTCTGTGATATAATTAAATTACTAAATATTTAGGAGGATGTATTATGAACGAGAGTTCAAATTATAAAAATGTATTTATAGGTGGAGTTGCAAGAGCTGGTAAGAGTACTTTTGCGAAAAGATTAAGAAAGTTAAATGAATATAATCATTTTCCTTTAGACTATGTTACTTCATCTTTGAAAAATAATTTTCCAGAATGCAATATTAGTAGTAGTGTTGTAATAGGAGAAAGTAGTGAGAAAATAGCTTTACTTCTTTCAACTATTGTTAAAATAATGGATAGTAAAGATGAGAAATTTATTTTAGATTCAGCACATGTTATGCCTAAGGACGTAGTACCTTATTTAGATAGAGAAAAATGGGATATTTATTTTATAGGTTATCCTAATATTTCAAAATTTAATAAATTTGCAACTATTAGAAAATATGATGATCATACTGATTGGACTTCTAGAAGAAGTGATGAAGAATTACTTTCTATAGTAGAAAAACTTATTAGTATTAGTAAAAAGATACAAGAACAATGTGAAGAATTGGATATTCCATTTATTGATACTAGTTCTGATATGATTGATGTAATTAATGAATTTTTTGAAACTGATGTTATTTAATTTGATAAGACATTGAAATCGTTTGCGAGAGTAGATGTTTTTATTTTGTTTTGATATAATTAGATTGAGGTTGATAATATGAAAAGAAAAACAATTGATGGTGATTTAGAATATTTAAGACAGGTTAGTGCGGATGTAGACTTTGATAAAGATGATTATTTAGATTACATTGATAAATTAAAAGAATATTGTAGTAAAAATGTTGTTTATGCGATGGCTCCTGTACAAATAGGTATTCCAAAAAGAATTATATATATGAAAAATACTAAACCCGATATGGAAAATAATGAAGATTTCTCATATGATGAGGAAAGAGTATATATCAATCCTATTATAACTAAAAAGGTTGGTAAAACTAAGTTTTTAGAAGGATGTGAAAGTTGTTTGGATTATGTGGGTGTAGTTGAAAGACCTTATAAAATTGAAATTTCGTATTATGATAGATTTGGTAATAAGAAAAATGATATTTTAGAAGGTTTTGAAGCTACTGTTTTTAGCCATGAGTTTGATCATTTAAATGGTGTATTACATATTGATTTAGCTGAAGAAGTTTTTGAAATGAATTATGATGAGAAGAAAAAATATCGTAGTGAACATCCATATGAGATAATTTCAAAGGAGTAATTATGGAAAAAAGTGAAGTAGTAGAAGTTGGTTTTAAGTTAGAAAATAGTTTTGATTATTATCATAATATGTTAATTTCTAGGGGTTTTAATAACGTTTATAATTGCGAAACTAGAGATATTTATTGGTCTAATAAAAATTTTGATGATATGAGTGAAAATGAAATAAAAAGAAATTGTGTTCGTTTTAGATGGAGTAAAGGATTTGGTGGTTCTTTATATGAAAACGATGCTTTTACTAAATCGGGGTTTCAAAACTATTTAATTTTTGATAATTTAGCTGAGAATTCTTTTATGTGTCCGATTGAAGATTTAGATGAATTTGAAGAAAAGTTTAAGAAATATTATTGGAAAAGAGTTTTTGATACTAAAAAGAATGATTATCAATATTCTAAAGAGGGTATGAAAAGCAGAATTCAATTACAAGAAATTGAAAATATTGGTTTAGTTTTATATTATGATAATCCTGATTATTATAGTTTAGAGTTTAATAAACAAAGAAATAAGTTAATTGATGAACTTAATTCATATGGGTTTAATTTTAAATATAGTGATTTAGGTATTGATAAACTTAGAACGTTGTATTTTAAAAAAGAGTGTTATAGTAAAAATCAGAATGGTTAAATATATCTTTTAAATATTAATCTTTTGTGTTATTATAAATGACGTCTGGAGGGACAATTATGGATAAAAATACAGGTTTAATTTTTGTTAATAGAGAAGGTTTATTAAAAGGGATTGGAACAACTTTAAAGAATTATGAAAGATGTGAAGTTACAACTTTAGTTAGTAATTATTGTAATCCTAAAGATAGTGATACTGCTATTAGGGAGTATTCTATATATGTAGGAGAAGAAGTTGTATTGAATGAAAAAATTGTTTTGTCTGGTAAATATATTGGTTGTGCACCAAAAGAAGGGATGATCACAATTGCTAGTGCTTATGATTTAGTAGAACCTTTATTTGAAAGATATTCTTATTTAGAACCAATAATGGCAAGAGCAACAATGGATATGTTTTTATCTGATGGTAATGATATAGGAGAAAAAATAATTGATGCGGCTGTATGGTATGAAGCATATGCTCCATATACAAAGGAAATTTTGGCGTTTTGTAAAACAAGAAATAAAAAGGAAAATTAATTTTTTCTTTTTTTTATTGACAATAATTTTGAAAAGGTAGTATTATTGTATTAAGCAAGTAATACAATGGAAAGGTAGATAATCTATGAAGTTTGATTTTGATAATGAAAGACCTATTTATATACAATTGGTTGAGCAACTTAGAATTGGTATTTTGACTTCGACATTTAGTATTGGAGATAAAATCCCATCTGTTAGAGATTTAGCAATGCTAGCAAAAGTTAATCCTAATACGATGCAAAAGGCTTTGGCTGAATTAGAAGAAGAAAAACTAATTTATACAGAAAGAACAAATGGTAAGTTTGTTACTAAAGATGTTAAATTAATTAATAAAATTAGGGATAATTTAGCAAAAGAAAAAGCAAAAGAATTTTTTTCAAGTATGAAGAAAATTGGTATGGATGAAAACGAAACTATTGATTATTTGCAAGATTTAATAAAAAAATAGGAGGATATATGGAATTATTAGAATGCATTCATCTTAGTAAAGAATTTGATAATAAAAAAGTTTTAAAAGACATAAATATAAAAATTCCTCGTGGAAAAATAGTTGGACTTTTAGGAAAGAACGGAATGGGTAAAACAACAATAATTAAACTTATTAATGATTTGTTGACTCCAACTTCTGGTGAAGTATTAATTAATGGAAAAAGACCTTCAGTAGAATCTAAAAAAATAATTTCTTATTTGCCCGAGAGAACATATCTAGATAAGGGGATGACTGTGAAGGAAACTTTTAAGTTTTTTGAGGAATTTTATGATAATTTTGATTCTAAAAAAGCTTATGAATTATTAAAAAAACTTGATCTTGATAAAGATATGAAACTTACTAAAATGTCTAAGGGTATGCAAGAAAAGGTACAATTGATATTAGTTATGTCTAGAAAAGCAGATTTATATATTTTAGATGAGCCTTTAGGTGGAGTTGATCCTGCTACTAGAGACTATATTCTTGATACTATTCTTTCTAATTTTAATGAAGGGGCTAGTGTTATTATTTCGACACATTTAATTGCCGATATTGAAAGAATACTTGATGAAGTTATTTTTATTGATAAGGGTAAAATTGTATTAACTGGAAGTGCTGATGATGTTAGAAAACGTGAAAAAACATCTATTGATGAAGTGTTTAGGAGGATGTTTAAATGTTAGGGAAATTATTAAAATATGATCTTAAATGGGTTTATAAATTAATTGTTATTTATTATGGATTAGCACTTGTTTTTGCACTTGTTGGTAGAGGGTTTGGTTTGATTGAAAATTCATTTATTTTTGATTTTATTGGTAAGTTTTCTTGTGGTGTATCTGTTGCAATGATATTTAATATTTTAATTAATAACGTTATTAGAATATGGGTTAGATATATTAATAATGTTTATAAGGATGAATCTTATTTAACACATACTTTACCAGTTACAAAGAGTGAAATTTATTTATCTAAAATTTTAACTACTTTAATTACAATGTTTACTTCTATAGTTGTTGTATTAATATCTTTAGTAATATGCTACTGGAGTGATAATTTAATTGATTTTATTAAGATGATTTATCCTGGGATATCATGGAGTGTTATTATTTTAACTGGTATAGTTTTAGTATTAGAATTGTTATTCTTAGTATTTCTTGGTCTTTTAGCTATTACTATTGGTTATAGAAGTAATCACAAAAAATTAGTGAAAAGTTTTGCTTGTGGTTTTGCAATATATATGGGATTATCTTTTGTTAGTTTAGGTATTTTATTTATTGTAGGATTATTTAATAAGAATATACTTGATTTATTTACTTCGATGAATCCAATAGTAAGTATGGATATTTTGAAGTGGGTTTTAGGTGTTGCAGCTATTGTTTATTTAGTATATATTATTCTATGTAATATTATTTGTAATAAATTACTTTGTAAGGGAGTAAATGTAGATTAAGGAGTAAGTATGAGTATATTAGAAATGACAAAACAAGAGATTTTAACTTTATCGTATGATGAATTTTCTAAGATGGTTAGTAATCTTACATGGGAAGAAGTTATGAAAGTAAGTGAAGTTGTTGGATACCCTGTCTTTACTAGAAAATGTATGGGAGATTTGATGCATAAGTTTGTACTTCTTCAAGATGGAGCTGCTGCTGCTATTATAAATGAAAAGGGAGAAATTTTATTACAAAGTAGAGCAGATCGTGATATGTGGGGTGTACCGGGAGGTTGCCAAGAAGTTGGTGAAAGATTTGAAGATGTTGTTATTCGTGAAGTTAAAGAAGAAACTAATTTAGATGTTTTAGAAGATGATTTAGAACTAATAAAGTTAGTTTCTGGTATGAGTAGATTAAATTCATATCCTAATGGAGATGTTGTAGTTAACAATACGGCTTTTTACTTAGTAAAAAAATATAGCGGTGAATTAAAGTGGGATAGTGAATCTAAAGAAATGAAATTCTTTGCTCTTGATAATTTGCCAGAAAATTTACATGATCCTGATTTAATTGAAGAATATAAAAAATATGTAAAAAAGAAAAAGATGAATTAATTTTCATCTTTTTTTATTTGTTGAACAGGTTTATTAATAAATGTTTTTTTATATTGTTTTAATCTTGTAGGTGTTTCTTTTTCTTCTTTAACAGGTGGAACGTAATCTTTATCTACTTGGAAGTTATAATCTACAACTAAAAATTTGTGTGTAGCTTCTGGTCTTACAGTTAAATCCATTTGTCCTGGTTCATTTGGAGTAAGATTTTCTTCTGACATAAATACCATTAGACCCATATTTATTTCAATAGGATTTATTTGATATCCTTCGTTAAAAGTAGTTCCATCTTTTTTAGTAACAAGAATCTTTTTATGATCAAGACTTCTTCCAAATTGTAGTATACCATTTGATGAAATTATTGTAGATCTTGAATCGATTGCGAATGGTATTTCTACTGGGGTATCATATTTACCTTGTCTTGTCCAAAGATAAGCGTTTATATCTTTTAATTTTTGATTTGCTTTAGCGTATTGCTCTGGAATATAACTAATTCTTTGTTCTTGATATGGCATAGTGTTATATAATGAACCTAAATCTTGAATCTTCATAGTTAATTCATCAACTGCAGATTGTAATTCTTCATCTGATAAATCACGTAAATCTCTATAATCAGGAATCCAATCTGCTTGCATAACTAATTTTATAAATTTTTTATCTGAAGTTCTAATAAATTCTTCATCATGAGTTTCATCAGAATCATTTAATCCAATTTCTTTAGCAAATTTATAAAACTTTTTTGGAAGTCTATTGTTGAATCTTATTAATGACTTTAAGTTTTTTCTTTGTACATAAGCATATAATTTATTGTTTTCTACGTTTAATATTTTCATGAGTTAATCCCCCTTTAACTAGTACGGTTATATATTATATCATAAAAATATTGATATTTGAATGTTTTATTAAATATTTTTTAATAGTGTTTGATTTGATTAAGAAAATGTTTTATAATCTAATTATATAAAGGATGGTTTGACAATGAAAAGAAGAAGTATTTTGGTAATAATTGCGATTGTTATTTTATTAATTATTACTGGATGTAGTTATGATAAAAAAGAAGAAAAAGCTGATTCTTTAAAATTTAAAGAAGAGTATGAAAGTATAAATGGAGATATAATTGAAGGAACAGACTATAAAGTTAGAACTTTAAATATTCCTGAGGATAATCCAATTGTGTATGCTGAAGCTAATGATATTATTTCTATGATGGATAACAATGAAACCTTTGTAGTTTATTTTGGGTTTAATAGTTGTCCTTGGTGTAGAAGTGTATTACCAGTATTACTTGATGTTGCGAAGGATTTAAATTTAAAAAAGATTTATTATGTTGATGTTAAGGATATAAGAGATCGTTTGGATGTAGATGAAGATGGTAATATTATTACTGTTAAAGAAGGCAGTGAAGGATATATAGGTCTTTTAGCTAGATTAGATGACGTATTAGAAGATTATACATTAGAAGTTGATGGTAAAGAAATTGAGACTGAAGAGAAGAGAATATATGCTCCAAATGTAGTTTCTATTGTTAATGGGAAAGCTAAAGAATTAGAAACTGGAATTAGTGACGAATTAGATGATCCATTTATGAAATTAACTGATAAAATAAAAAAAGAAACATATAATAAGTTTAAATGTTCTATTAAATGTGTATTAGAAAATAAAAATTCTTGTTCTTCAAAACATGCTTGTTAAAGGCTTTTTAGTCTTTTTCTTTTAAGGACATATATGAAGTTAAATGAAATACAACAAAAATTTATTGATGATAAGTTATATAAATTAGGTAAATCTAAGTTTAGAAGTAGTTTTATACTTAGAAAAAAAGAAAAAAGTTATTTAGAAGAAAAAGGTTTAGAAAAGATTGAAGAACATGCATTTAGTTTTATTAAAGATAGGCTTAGTGGAAAAGATTTAATTAATGATGGCAAACAAACTCCGATGAGAGGACATCCTGTGTTTGTTGCACAACACGCAACTGCGACATGTTGTAGGGGATGTTTAAGTAAATGGCATCATATTGGAAAAGATAAAGATTTAAGTGACAAAGAGATTAAGTTTATTGTTGCTTTAATTATGGAATGGATAAAGAAAAATAAGGATGGTTGATAAAATGGCAAAGGTTAAATGCAAATATTGTGGTAAGAAGATTGAAGATAATCTTAAAGTATGTCCTAAATGTCATAAAAGATTAGTTTTTGATTTTAAGAAGTTTTATAAATTATTAATGTATATAATATGGACAGTTATACAAGGTATTTTAAGCTTGCTAGTTTTAGGTTGTTCAAAGGATATTTTATATTCTTGTAATATTAAAGATTTATATATTCTTATGATTTTAGTTGGAATAATACTTATAAATTGTATTTTACTTGGATGTAGTATATTTAAAAGAAGAATTAAGAAAAAAATAAAATTGTTTCTTTGTTTATTGATATTTATATTTACTTTATTTGGTATGTTTTTCTCATATAGAATTGGTAAAGCTTACTATTATAAAAATAGTGGTGAAATATTGTTACTTGCAGAAAAATATGAGATGAATGTTGCTTTAAAGATAAAAGATGAGATAAATTCATTTTTTGAATATGATGAAGGAAAATCATTAGAAAGAGATGTTATTATTAGTAATTTTTATACTGATGGGGATCTTACTAATTTATATTTAAAAGATTCTTATGGTAATTATACTTTGAAGTTTTATTTAACAATGGAAGATTTTGAAATAGAAGATGCATTTTGGTTATTTAATGATGAAAAATTATATTTAATTAAAAATGGTAAAAAGACTGAAAATTTTGAATATTATTATGCTATGTATATAGTTGATTCTGTTATAGGGGAAGATGTTAAAGGGTTAGCTAGAATAGAAGATGATGTTGAAAGTAAACTTTCGAGGGAATTTGATAATTTGGCTAATGTAATATTTAATTATGAGGAATTGGAATATAATTATACGTATAATACTTTTAAACTTAAGGGTAATGCTTATAATATGAGTTTTTATGAGGATTATGAGGAAGAAGATTTTACAATTAGATTTAGTAAGAGAGAAAAACGTAATAATAAACATATTTGGTATTATGGGGATGCAGCATTTGATTTTGTTAATTTTGATGTAAAGAATTAGAAAATAAAAAGACTTTCTTTGGAAGGTCTTTTATTTTATGATATGATTTATATGATGAGGAGGATGAATATGAAGATGGATCCTAAAATTATATTTATATTAATTGTTGTTTTAGTATGGGGATTTATTTATGCTGAAATACAAGAAGGAAAAAAGAAAAATATTTCTAAGGAAGAAAATAAAATAAATATAGCTGATGGTATGAATGATGCTGTTAAAGTAGCAACTAATGGTAACTTAGATGTTTATTATTTTGATGTTGGTCAGGCTGATTCAATACTTCTTGCTAATGATGATAAATATATGTTAATTGATGCTGGTAATAATGCTGATGGTAAAAATATTGTTAATTATTTAAAGAAACTTGGCGTAAAAAAAATAGATTATTTAGTTGCAACTCATGCACATGAAGATCATATTGGAGGAATGGATGATGTTATTAATTCTTTTGATATAGGGGCTTTTTATATGCCTGATGTTGTTACGACTACAAAAACTTTTGAAGATTTAATTATTGCATTAGAAGATAATAATGTTAAAGTAGATACTCCAAATATTGGTGATATATTTTTATTTGGAAGTTGTAAGTTTGAGGTATTACATTTAGATGATGATGAGAGGGATTTAAATAATACGTCTATTGTTTTAAGGGGCTTATATGGAAATAATTCATTCTTGTTTATGGGAGATGCTACTAGTGAAGTTGAGAAAGAAATATTAAATAGTAATATTGATAGTGATGTTTTAAAAGTAGGACATCATGGTTCTAGATATTCATCTTCAGTTAATTTTTTAAAGAAAGTTACTCCTAAATATTCAATTATTTCAGTTGGTGAAGATAACTCTTATAATCACCCACATAGTGTTACATTTACTAAATTGGAAGAAGTTTTATCTAGTGTTTATAGAACTGATATTGATGGGACTATTTTTGTTACAAGTGATGGAAAAGATATAAAAATTGAAAAGATGGATTTAAGTTTAAATGGGTAGGTGAATATATGAAATATGCAGTTGATAGAATAGAAGATGATATTGTTGTGTTAGAAAATATAACTTCTGGTGATATTATTAATGAAAATATAAAAAAACTTCCTAATAATATTAAAGAAGGAACTATTTTAATAAAAAAAGATAATGGGTATTCTCTTGATCTAAATACAGAAAAAGAAAGAAGAGATGACTTTAGAAGTAGATTAGAAAGGCTTAAAAATTTGAAGAAATAGTTATGGAAAAGATAAATAAAATAGTAGGAAATGATCTTGATAATGTTTTGCTTTCTGATTTGAGTGTAGAAGGTTATTATGATTATTTTGAAATTACAAATTGTGTTATAAATAAATGTGATTTTTCTAAAAGTAATTTACAAGGTATTGATATTAGTGATACAAAGATAAGTTTTTCTAATTTTTCTAATATTGATTTATCTAGTAGATCTTATAAGAATGTTTTATTTGATGATTGTAATTTAGTAGGAATTGATTTTAATTCTTCTTTTTTAGAAAATGTAACTTTTAATAAATGTAATTTAAGTTACTGTAATTTTTCTGGTTGTAATTTGAAGAATATAAAGTTTGTTGATTGTAAATTAGATGATGGAAGTTTTAATGAAATTAAATGGAAGTCTTTAGAATTTAATAATTGTTCTATGGAAAGTGTTGAATTTATTCATACTAAATTAAAAGATATTGACTTAAGTAATTGCAAAATAAAAGATTTAAGAGTTCCAATTAATGAACTTAAAGGTCTTATTGTTAGTTATGATCAAGCTTTAAGTTTATCTTTGTTACTTGGAATAAAAATTAAGTAGTTAATTGAAAATAATTTAAATTTATGATATACCTATAGTAAAAGAAAGTAGAGGGGAAATAAATGAAAGAAAAAGAACCTAAAAGTCCTGTGTTAGTAGTTGCGACAATTTTGTTTTTGTCGTTATTTATAATTTTGCCTCCAGTATTTAGAAAGTTTTTTCCGGAGGAAGAAGTTGTTGTAGAGCCTGAAGTTGTTAAGAGTAGTTTGTCATGTGAAAAGGTTGCTGTATCAGAAAATATGAAAGTTACTACAAAGATTTCTTATGAAAATGATGTAGCGATGAAAAATGTTATGACATTTATTGTTTATACACCAACTGCTGAAGATATTGAAGCAGATGATGGAACTAGTGAAGGAAGAACTTGTAAAGAAGAAATTAATTTCTTAAAAGCTTTAAAAGGTGTAGATATACAAGAAAATGCAAGTCAAACTGTTATTAGTTTTGAAAGAAAAGTAATTGATGATAATCCAACTGCTATTGAAATTACGAATTATCTTGCAGAAATAAATGTTGCGATGTCACATTTTGAGGCTGAAGGATATATTTGTACTAAAGGTAATTAATTTTTAAAATTATTAGAATGAATTATAGATTTTGGTTTAATCTGTAATTCATTTTTTATTTTATTTGTATTTTTAATGTTTGTTTTTAGTTTTTGTACTTTATTTAAATATATTTTCTTTTTAGTTTTATTTTTTATTTTATTATAAGCTTTTTTTATTGTAGATGATGTTTCTTTATGGATTTTATATTTGTAGTTTATTCCTTGATTATCTTTTATAGGAATTATTTCTTTTAGATATATAGTATATTTATTTTCTTTATATTCTATGGCAATTTCTTTTATTATTGCTAGATTATTTAGTTCTTCATATTTTGGTATTTTAATTATAAATAATTCTATAATTATTAATAGTATTAATATTATTTTTTTCATAAGTATTTTCCTCTTTTTATATTATCTGTTAGCTGAGAATTTCTAGTTTCTTTATTAGAATTTATTTTTATAATTGTATCTTTTATTTCATTTTTTTCAAAAGGGATTATTGGATTTAAATAAGGTATTCCAAATACCTTTAATGTTAATAATTGATATATAAGTATTGTTGTTCCAATTAGTAGACCATTTATTCCTAAGATTGTTGAGAGTAGAAGTAGAAGTAATTTATAGTTTCTAAGGGCATTTCCTAATTCAATTGATGTGAAAGTTAAACTGGCGATTGATGAAATTGCAATTACTATTATCATTATTGGAGATACTATTCCGGCGCTTACTGCTGCTTCTCCCAATATTAATCCTCCTAAAATTGATACTGCAGATGATGAGGTTTTTGACATTCTAAGATCAGATTCTTTTAGTATTTCAAAGCATATTAACATAAATAATGCTTCTATATAAGCTGGGAAGGGGACAAATGTTCTTCCTGCTTTTAATGTTAAGAGTATATTTAGTGGCACTAAGTCATAATTTCTTGTTGTAATAGAAATATATATTGCAGGAGTAAAAACGGCTACGAGAAAGGCAAAAAAACGTATTAATCTAATAAAAGAAGCGTTTAGTGACTTTTGATAATAGTCATCTGTTGTATGAAAGAAATCTATAAAGAAACTTGGAAGTATTAAGGCATAAGGTGACATATCAACAATTATTACTACTTTGCCTTCTAAAAGAGCCATTGATGTTTTATCTGGTCGTTCTGTAAGAGTGATAGTTGGGAATAAAACATTTTTCTTTTCAAGAGTTCTTTTTAAATAACTAGAATCAATTATTCCATCTATATCTATTTTATTTAAATGATTTTTTATGCCATTAATAATTTCTTTTTTAGCAATGTTATTCATATATAAAATACCAATTTTAGTTTTTGATAATTTTCCTAGTTCAATGTTTTCTACAATTAAGTCTGTTGTTTTTATTCTTTTACGAATTAAATTTATATTAATATTATAATTTTCAGTAAAACTATCTTTTGGTCCAGCAATTGATAATTCACTTGTGATTGCCTGGATTCCTCGATCTAAAATATTTCTAACTTCTGCAGCATAAATATTATTTTTTGTAATAATTATGATGAATCCTTTTACTAATAAATCTATAATTTCTTCTTTAGATATTTTTTTAATATTTATATTTGGAATATTATTTTCTAAATTATTTAACTCTTTTTTAGGTTTATTAAGTAAATTTCTTAATATAAAGTCATTAGTTCTTGTTGTATCAATTAATGTTTCATTAAAGACTAATAATATTTTTTCTTTAGAAATAATTAAGTCCTTAAATATAAAATCAGTTGATGGACCAACTTTTCTTTTAATTTCTTCTTTTATAGACATAAAATCACCATTATTATTATGTAAAAGTAATTTATTTATATGTATTTTTTTGATATAATTATTTTGAAAATGAGGTCGATTAGATGAAGGTAGAAATTGAAAAACTAGATCATTTTGGTAGAGGTATTACTCATATTAATGGGAAGATTTGTTTTATTGATAAGGCTTTACCTGGTGAAGTTGTGAAGATTAAAATTATTAAAGATTCTAAAAAATATATGGTTGGGAAGATAGTTGATTACTATAAATTATCTGATGATCGTATAGATGAAGTATGTAGATATAGTGATATTTGTGGTGGTTGTAGTCTTAGTCATTTAACTATAAATGAAGAAAATAAATTTAAGTGTATGAAAGTTAAGGAACTTTTAGAAAGATTTGGAAGTATTTCTTCTGAAAAGGTTTGTGACGTTATTTGTTTAGATGAATATGGTTATAGAAATAAAGTTACATTGCATGGACAAAATAGTTTATTAGGATATTGTGAAAATGGTTCAAATCGTGTATTTAATGTAGATAAGTGTTTACTTGCGAATGAAAAAATTAATGGTATTTTGGAAATTCTTAATAAGATGTCTTTTAACGAAAGTATCGATGAAGCTGTTGTGAGATGTAGTAATGATAGTAGTGAAGTGATGGTTTCATTAAAGGGCGATATAAGTGATTATTCGTCTTTAAGAAATGTTGTTGATACATTAATTATTAATGATGAGGTTTTACTTGGTGATGAATCCATTGTTAGTAATATTGGTAATAAGAAATTTTATGTAAGTGATGGTTCTTTTTTTCAAGTTAATAAGAATTTAACTAAGAAGCTATATGATGAAGTATTAGATGTTGTAAAATGTGAAAAACCAAAGAAAATATTAGATTTGTATTGTGGTACTGGAACAATTGGTATTTATGTGAGTGATTATACAGATAGTGTTATAGGTGTTGATTATTCTAAAGAAGGAATTAATGATGCGAATAAAAATAAGGAATTAAATAATTGTAAGAATATTAAATTTATTTGTGATAAAGTTGAAAATGTGATTGATCAATTTGATGATATTGATATGGTTATTGTTGATCCTCCTAGAGCTGGTCTTGATAATAAGACAATTGATAATATTAAAAGAATTGCTGCAGAGACAGTTGTTTATGTTTCTTGTGATCCGGCTACTTTAGGAAGAGATTTAAAATATTTAAGTGATTCTTATGATGTTATTGAAGTAAAACCTTTTAATATGTTTCCAAGAACATATCATATTGAAAATTTTGTTTTATTAAGGAGAAAAAATAATGGTTAAATATAAAAGTTTGAGTCATGAAAGATTTTTAGAATGTATCAATTATTTAAGTGATAATTTAGAAAAATATTTAAAAGATAATAATTTAAAAGTAGATTTTGTTTGTCCTATTATTAGGAGTGGAGCAGTACCTGCTGTTTATATTTCAAATAAATTAAACATTGTTAAGTTTTTGCCGCTTCAAATTAAACATATTTCTTATAATGATGGTAAAGAGACAATTGAATCTATTTTTAATCCATTAGAATTTGTTAATATTACTAAAGAAAAGCCTGTGTTTTTGATTGTTGATGCTTTACAAAGTAGCGGGAAGAGTGCAAGAATAGCGATAGAAGAAATAAAAAGTAAATATAATGATGCAATTGTTTTATATGTATGTATTACTAAAAAATATCTAAGTGATGATTTTAAAGATATTGATTATTTTGATTATGCATTTCAATATAATGAGGGAGAATATTCTGAAGAAGAATCATTAAAACTTGGAATAGATTATTATGCTCCATTCTTTTCTTGGGAAAAGGAAGAAGATCAGATTAATCATCCGGATGATCTTGAAGATAAAATTTTCTTTTAAAAGACATATATTTAATATAAATACATGATGGAGTGATGTTATGAGAAAAACGTATTTAGAGGTCAGTAGAGAGGCTTTTTTACATAATATAAGGGAAATTAAGGGGATAGTTAGAAATGCGGAAATAATGCCTGTTATTAAGGCTAATGCATATGGTACATATCTTAATAAAGATCTAGAACTTATTAGTCAATTTGATATGGTTGCGGTTGCAATAGTGGATGAAGCTATTCAACTTAGGAAATTAGGTTATAAAAAGGATATTTTTGTACTTAATCAACCATATCAAGAGGAAATTGAAGATATTATTAAAAATAATATTATTGTAGGTGTATCATCAATTTCTTTTTTAGATAAAGTCAATGAATTTAATGATAAGATTCGTGTTCATGTTGAAATTGAAACGGGTATGGGAAGAACAGGTGTTTCATTAAATGAATTAGATAATTTTATTGATAAGTTAAATAATTCTAATGTATTGGTAGAAGGTGTATATACTCATCTTTCTTCTGCTGATATTGATAATAATTTTACTTATAAACAAATTAATTTATTTAATGAAGGAGTAGATAAGTTAAAGAATAATTTTTCTTCTATTAAGTATATTCATTGTGCTGCGAGTAATGGTATTTTAAATTTTGATCTTGGTATTTGTAATCTTGTAAGACCTGGTCTTATAATGTATGGATATCCTTCTTGCAAGAATATAATGGATAAGATTAAACTTGAACCAGTACTAAAATTTAAGAGTTCAATTTCTTTTATTAAAGAAGTCAAAGAAGGAGATTCTATTAGTTACTGTCGAAGTTTTGTTGCGAATAAGAAAATGAGAGTTGCGACTATTGGTTGTGGTTATGCTGATGGGGTTAATAGATTGTTATCTAATAAGGGATATGTATCTTTAAATGGTAAAAGATGTAAAATACTTGGTAATATATGTATGGATTCATTTATGATTGATGTATCTAATGTAGAATGTAATGTTGGTGATTGTGTTTATATATTTGATAATGATTTGGTAACAGTGGATGAAGTTGCTTCTATTTGCGAAACAATAAGTTATGAAATTATATCTACTATTAGTGATAGAGTTCCAAGAATTTTTGTTGATTAATTATTAAGAATAGGTCGTAAGATCTATTTTTTTATGTTATAATTTTAATTAAGATGGGAGGAGTTAATTATGAAACAAATTTTAATAAATTTATTAGTAGTAGCAGGGGTTTACTCTTTAGGATATGTTAGCAGTTATTTTTTCAGTAAGAGATATGCAATAAAAAAGAAGGAACGTGATGATATTGAAAAAGAAAAGTAGAAAATTATTTTATTTAGGGGCTGTTTTATTATTTGTTGTAGTTGGCATTGTTATTTGGTATAGATATGAACATAGACAAGTATATATATTAGATATTCCAAATAGTCATAATTTATCTTCTATTTCTTATGAACTTGAAAGTGGTTTAGTTACTGTTATGACGGAAGAAGAGATGGATAAGATTTTAAATGGTATTTATGAATTACATTTAAAAACACAAACTGAAAGTGTACAGGATTTTCCTGTTGATGTAGAAGATTTAGTTGCGATAAGATTATATTATAAAGAAGAAGATACTGTAGGTAACTTTTATTTATATAAAAAGAAAGATAAATGTTATTTAGAAGAACCATATAATGGTATTTATAAAATTAGTGAAGGAACTTATAATTATATTATTAGTTTAATTGAGGAATAGTTATGAATATTATTTATAGAAAAGCAAGAGTAGAGGATTATGAAGGTATTTATTATGTTTCTTGTTATAGTTGGGATGAAACATATAGAGGATTTATGCCTGATGATTATTTAGATGATCGCATTAATAATTTTTATGAACGTAGTTTAAATACAAAGAAGTATTTGGAAAAATTAGAAAATGATGGTGATTTAGATAAATATCTTGTTTGTGAAGTAGATGGTAAAATTATTGGTATTTGCCAGTATTTGAAAAGTCACAATGAAAAATATCCAAATAGTGGATTATTAGGTGCTTTATATGTATTAAAAAAATACCAAAAACTTGGTATTGGTAAAGAGTTATTTAGACTTGCGACTATTGGATTAATTGATTTAGGATATAATTCAATTTACTTAGAATGCTTAACTGGTAATAAAGCAATTGATTTTTATACTAAATATTCTGGTGTTTTAAAAGAAAATATTGATTATCCAATAAGTGATTTTACTGTTAAAGCAGATATTGTGTTTTATGAAGATATTAATAAATTAAAAGAACTATTAGAAAAATAGTTCTTTTTAGTTTTTATCATATAAGTTACTTGTTGCAAATGTTGCATCACAAGTTAATTTTATTTTTAATTCTTTAAGTGCTTTTAAATCACCATTTGTAATTATGTGTGATGAATGTGCATCACAATCTTTTAACTTATCTAGTTGTTTAATAGCATCTTTTACAGTTGGATTTGTTACTGAACAAATACTTAATGCTATTAATACTTCTTGTAGTTGAAGTGGTTTATTATTTTTTAGTTTTAACATTGGTTCTAAGATAGTTGGACTTAGTAAGTCGATACTATCTGGAATTTTACTTAAATGTTTAATGGCATTTATTATTAATGCGCTTGGAGCACTTAATATTTTTGATGCTTTACCAGTAATAATTTTATTTTTTATTTGAATGGCTACTACTTGTGTTTTTTCAAGTTCTGCTTTTTTTAATGCTGCTTGACGTGGTTTAATTAGATTTTCATCTATTTCTAATTCATTCATTAATATTTTTATTTTTTCTGGTACTTCTATATCTACTGTTCCTAATTTATAATTGTTCATTTCTTGGAAGTATCTTCTTACTATTTCTTTTTTAGCAGCTTCTTGAACTATTTTATCGTTAGTAATACAATGACCTACCATATTAACTCCCATATCAGTAGGTGAGTTATAAATGTTTTTATTATTAATTTTATATAGGATTGCTTTTAATAATGGGAATTGTTCCAGGTCGCGATTATAATTTACTGCTGGTTCGTTATATGCTGATAGGTGGAATGAATCGATCATATTAACGTCTTTTAGATCGGCTGTTGCTGCTTCATAAGCTAGGTTTACTGGATGTTTTAAGTCTAAGTTCCATACTGGGAATGTTTCGAATTTTGCATATCCAGCATTAATTCCACGTTTTTGTTCATGATATAGTTGAGATAGACAAGTTGCTAGTTTTCCACTTCCTGGTCCTGGAGCGTTAACTAAAACAAGTTTTTTTGTTGTTTCAATGTATGAGTTTGCTCCATATCCTTCTTCAGAAACAATAGTATTTATATCAAGAGGATATCCTTTTGTAAATCTATGAATATAAGTCTTAATATTATTTCTTTCTAATTTTTTTAAGAATGCATCTACACTTGGTTGATTTTTATATAATGTGACAACAACACTATTAATAGTAAATCCAAGTGCTCGTAAATTATCAATTAAGCGCATAACTTCTATATCGTACGTAATACCGTGTTCTGCACGAACTTTATTTTTTTCGATATCTCCGGCGTTAATACAAAAAATAATTTCAAGGTCATTTTTTAGTTCCTTTAACATTTGAATTTTAGCATCACTTTGAAATCCTGGTAATACACGACTTGCATGAGAGTCGTCAAAGAGTTTTCCTCCGATCTCTAAGTATAATTTATCAAACATTTTGATTCTTTCTTTTATTTTCTTGCTTTGTAGTTTTATATATTTTTTATTATCAAATCCAGTTCTCATTTGACACCTCCCTATACCTTACATAATAATCGTACCACTTATTTTGTAATTTTAGAAGAAATTAGTGAAATTTTACGTATAATTTTTTTAGATACTTGAAATTACAATTTTAATTTATGTATAATTTTAATAATGGTTGGGAGGTTATTAAAACTATGGAAAAGAGAATGGATGGAACATTTGTAAGTAATGTGTTGTATGAGGAGTTAAATAAATATTTAGAAGAAAAGGGTAAAAGTAATGATTACTATGATAGAATCAGACCTAAAGTAAAAATAATTTCTGTAGGTGATGATTTTGGCAGTCAAATGTATGGGAAGATGAAGAAAAAGAAATTGTCTGAAATTGTTGGATATACAGTTGATGCTGAACATTGTGATTTTTTATCTGCAGGTGATTTAATGCTTACTATTGAAAATGCTAATAGAGATGGAATGATTGATGGTATTATGCTTCAACTTCCTCTTCCTAAAGATTTGGCTAAATATGAAAGAATGATTTTAGATACTATTGATCTTAAAAAGGATGTTGATGGTTTAACTAGTGGTTCTTTAGGCAAATTGATGGTAGGAAGTAGTTCTTTAGAATCGTGTACTCCTAAAGGTATTATTACATTACTTAAGGTGTATGGCATTGATTTACTTGGAAAAAATGTATGTATTATTAATAGAAGTAATATAGTTGGTAAACCTCTTGGACAAATGTTTTTAAGAGAAAATTCTACTCCTGTAATATGTCATTCTAAGACAAAAAATTTGAAAGAGATTTCTAAAGGTGCTGATATTGTTGTTGCAGCAATGAATAAACAAGAAATGCTAGATGATAATTATATTAAAGATGGTGCTGTTGTAATTGATGTTGGAGTTCATAAAAATAGTGAAGGGAAAACTGTTGGTGATGTTAATTTTGATAGTGTTTATGATAAGTGTAGTTTGATTACTCCACCAACTGGTGGTGTTGGGCCAATGACTATTTGTATGCTTGCTTATAATGTGGCAAAAGCAAAGTATGGCGATGAAGTAGATCTTGTTTTAGATGTTGGTATTGAAAGAGCAAAAGCATTAATAAAAAAATAATGAATATATATTATGTGATTTTATGAAAAAAAATAATGATTTATTGAATAAAATATTTTATAGTGGTAAAATTCTAATGTATGATATAGGAGGATATTATGTTAGAAATAAAAAATATTAGTAAAGTATATATGACAGAGTCTTTTGATCAAAAAGCATTAGATAATGTTAGTATTAATTTTAGAGAAAATGAATTTGTTTCTATTTTAGGACCTTCTGGTAGTGGTAAGACAACACTTCTTAATATAGTTGGTGGGCTTGATAAGTATACAGCTGGTGACTTAATTATTAATGGAGTTAGTACTAAAAAATATACTGATAGAGATTGGGATACATATAGAAATCATAGTATTGGTTTTGTATTTCAAAGTTATAATTTAATTACTCATCAGTCTATATTATCTAATGTAGAACTTGCTCTTACACTTTCTGGAGTTTCTAAGAAAGAAAGAAGAAAAAAGGCAGAAGCTGCCTTAAAGAAAGTCGGATTGAAAGATCATATTTATAAAAGACCTAATCAACTTTCTGGTGGGCAAATGCAAAGAGTTGCTATTGCAAGAGCATTAGTTAATGATCCGGATATTGTTTTAGCAGATGAACCTACTGGAGCTCTTGATTCAAAAACTAGTGAACAAATAATGGATTTATTAAAAAAAGTTGCGAAAGATAGATTAGTTATTATGGTTACTCATAATAGAGAGTTAGCTGAGGCATATTCTACACGTATAGTAGAACTTAAAGATGGTAAGGTACAAGGTGATACTAATCCATTTAAGGATAAGGATAAAAAAGTTGAGCAAGCTAAAAAAACAAAGAAAACTAATATGAGTTTTAGAACTGCACTTGGACTTTCTTTAAATAATTTAATGACTAAAAAAGGAAGAACTTTTTTAACTTCTTTTGCTGGTAGTATTGGAATTATTGGTATAGCATTAATTTTATCTTTATCTAGTGGTGTTCAAAACTATATTGATAGAGTTCAAGAAGAAACGCTTACTTCTTATCCGTTGACTGTTGATGCTGCTACTGTTGATATGACATCTATGATGACAGAAATGCAAGATAAGCAGGATAAAGAAATTGAAAAGAGTAAAGGAAGTAATAAAGTTTATTCTAATAATACTATTGGTGATATGATGAGTATTATGAGTAGTAAGGTTAAAACAAATAATATTAAAGATTTTATTAAATATATTGATGATGGTAAAAAACTTGAACCTTATACAACAGAAGTTAGTTATCAATATAATCTAAATTTACAAATATTTAAAAGTGATACATCAAAAGGAGTTGTCCAAGTTCATCCTGATACAGTACTTAAAAGTATGGGTATGAGTGATCAAGAAGGATTAATGATGGGTGATGTATGGGTAGAAATGTTTGAAAATGAAGAAATGAATAATCAATTATATGAAGTTGTTTCTGGTAGAATGCCTAAAAAATATAATGAAGTTGTTCTTTTAATGGATGAAAATAATAGAGTAACAGATTATGTTTTATATGCTATTGGTTTAAAAGATCAAAAAGAACTTGAAACTATGATGAAAGATATAATGGAAGGTAAAGAAATAACTACTAAGGTAGAAAGTTATTCATATGATGAGATTTTAGATTTAGAATTTAAATATTTATTAAATACTGATTATTATGAAAAGGTTGGTAAGACTTGGGTTAATAAAAAAGAAGATGAGAAATTCTTAAAGAAAAAAGTTGATAAGGCAGAAACTTTAAAAGTAGTTGGAATTATTAAACCAAACGAAAATGCTACTATTTCTACTAATCCTATGGGAGGAATTTTATATACTAAAGATTTAGAAACACACGTTATTAATAAAATAAATTCTGCTAGTATAGTTAAAGAACAAAAGAAAAATAAAAATGTTAATGTATTAACTGGTTTTAAATTTAGTGATGATGAATTTTCAATGGATGATTTAACTTACGAACAACAAATGTATTTAGCTAGTTTATCTCCAGAAGAAATGGCAAATTTAATTAATATGTATAAAGAACAAGAAAAAGCTACTTATGATTCTGTATTACGTGAGCTTGGTTCTATTAATTTAGAAGAACCAACATCAATACATATTTATGCTAAAGATTTTGAGTCAAAAGATGAAATTAAAAATATAATTAATAAGTATAATGACAAATGTGAAAAAGCCGGTAAAGAAGAAAATGTTATTAATTATAGTGATATGGTTGGTTTACTAATGACAGGTATTACTGGAATTATAGATATTATTAGTTATGTTTTGATTAGTTTTGTATCTATTTCATTAGTAGTATCAAGTATAATGATAGGAATTATTACTTATATTTCTGTGTTAGAGAGAACTAAAGAAATTGGTATTTTAAGAGCTATTGGTGCTTCTAAGAAAGATGTATCTAGAGTATTTAATGCTGAGACATTAATTGTTGGATTAGGTGCTGGTTTATTAGGAGTATTAATTACAGTTTTATTAAATATTCCAATAAACATTATTATTAAGTCTTTAACAGATGTTAGTGGTATTAGTAAGTTACCATTAGGAGGAGCAATTATACTTGTTGTAATTAGTACTTTACTTACAATGATTGCAGGATTAATTCCAGCAAAAGTTGCTTCTAAGAAAGATCCTGTTGAAGCACTTAGAACAGAATAATTTGAAGTATCTAGGAAGCTAGATACTTTTTTATGGTATAATTTTTTTAGGATGGTGATTTTATGTATAGAGAATATTTGGATTTTTCGATTAGTATTGCGATGGAAGCTAAAAAGATAAATGAAAAATATTTTAATAAAGCAATGGAATCTGGATATAAAAATGATAAGACTATTGTGACTATTGCTGATAAGGAAATAAATGATTATTTAATTAAAAGAGTTAAAGAAGTTTATCCTACACATGCAGTTGATGGAGAAGAAGAAAAGTTTGGAGATAGTTCATATAAATGGGTGTGTGATCCGGTTGATGGAACTGCTATGTTTGCTAGAGGGATTCCTACTTCTTGTTTTTCTCTTGCTTTAGTTATTGATGGTGTTCCTACTATTGGTGTTGTATATGATGTATTTACTGATAGTTTATATACTGCAATTAAAGGGGAAGGTGCATATTGTAATGGTAATAAAATTCATGTTTCAGATATTCAACTTGATGATATGAGAAGTGTTTGTCACTATGATATGTGGCCTAGTGCTAAATATAATATTTTTGATGTTATAAAGGAACTTGGAAAGAAAAGTTACTTTGTTAGTATTGGAAGTATTATTCGTGCAAGTGTTTGTGTTGCAAGTGGCGAGTTTGTAGCTTGTATTTTTCCTGGTACAGTGGGTAAAAATTGCGATATAGCAGCGGTTAAAGTGATAGTTGAAGAAGCTGGTGGTAAAGTAACTAATTTCTTTAATAAAGAAGATAGATATGATAAGGATATAAATGGTGCTGTTATTTCAAATGGTATAGTTCATGAAGAAATAATAAATGAGTTAGTTAAATCAGGTAATATATATAATGACGTTAGTCAAATTTGATATTTAAAATTTATAATGATAAAATGTTTCTTGTAACTATAAAATAGTAATATAGAGGAGTGTAAAAAATGCTAAGAATTAAGGATTTAATTACAAAGATGTTTAAACAAAGTAGTGATACTCAACCTTGGTCTAATTATTATTTAGAAGAACAAAGAGATATCAAATATACTGATAAAAATATATATGAATATATGGTTGAATGTGTTGGACAAGATACTGATTTATTTGCTTTGAATTATTTTGGTACTCGTATGACATTTAGTGAAATGTTTGAGAAAATTGATATTGCTGCTAAAGCATTTAGATCTATTGGTGTTAAAGAAGGGGATATTGTAACTATTTGTGTTCCTAATACACCTGAGGCATTAATTAGTTTTTATGCGGTTAATAAGATTGGTGCTGTTGCTGATATGATTCATCCACTTTCTGCTGGAAATGAAATTAAATATTATTTAAATGAATCAAAATCTAGAGTATTAGTTTTATTTGATGGTGCTTATAGTAAAGTAGAAGATATATTAGATGATACTTTAGTGCATAAAACTATTATTGTTTCACCAAAGGATTCTATGCCAAAAGGACTTTCTGTAGGATATACAATTACTCGTGGATGGAAGACTAAGAAACCTAGATTTAATGATAGCGATTTTATGAATTGGGGATCATTTATGCTTAAAGGTATGATGTATAGCAAAACATATACTTCTAAGATGAAAAGCGAAGATTTAGCTGTTATCCTTCATAGTGGTGGAACAACTGGTAAACCTAAAGGTATTATGTTATCTAACTTTAATTTTAATGCTGAATGTCAACAAGCGGGACTTGTTTTACCAAGTATTAAACCTAAAGAAAAAATTATGACAATATTGCCTAACTTCCACGGATTTGGATTATGTGTTTCAATGCATGCACCTTTATGTTTGAGAATGGAAGTAATTTTAATTCCAGAATTTGAAGCTAAGAGATTTCATAAAACTATTCAAAAGTATAGACCTAATGCATTAGTTGGTGTTCCTACATTATGGGAAGCTATGCTAAGTAATAAGAGATTTGATGATGTTGATTTATCGGACTTAAAATATATGGTTAGTGGTGGAGATACTATGACTAATGGTATGGAAGATAAAATTAATAATTTCTTACATACACATGGCACTAAGATCAATATTTCTAAAGGTTATGGTATGACTGAAGCTGTTGCGGCTGTTGCATTTACTTTTGAAGGAACTAATGAACCAGGAGCAATTGGTATTCCAATGGTTGGTGCTGATATTAAGATTTGTAAAGTTGATACATGTGAAGAATTACCTTTAGGAGAAGAAGGAGAAATTTGTGTTAATAGTCCAACTATTATGATGGGATACTTTAATAATCAAGAAGAAACTGATAATATTATTAAAACTCATGAAGATGGTAAAAAATGGCTTCATACAGGTGATTTAGGATATATTACACCAGATGGAATTATTTATTTTACTCAAAGATTAAAGAGAATGATTGTATCAAGTGGATTTAATGTTTATCCTGGACAAATAGAACAAGTAATAGAACAACATCCAGATGTAGCAAAATGTTGTGTTGTAGGTATTCCTCATCCGTATAAGATGCAAGTTGCAAAAGCATTTGTTGTACTAAAAGATGATGTAAAAGAAAGTTCTAAAATTAAGAAAGAATTAAAAGAACTTTGTAAAGAAAATTTGGCTGTTTATTCAGTTCCTAAGGAATTTGAATTTAGAGATAGTTTACCTAAAACGTTAATGAATAAAGTTGACTTT
The DNA here is from genome assembly GCA_017416535.1 of Bacilli bacterium. GTDB lineage: Bacteria > Bacillota_I > Bacilli_A > RF39 > UBA660 > JAEDES01. Next base: position 838,721 of record JAFQCG010000001.1, read on the forward strand.
AAAAAGTTAGAAAAAGAAGAACAAGAAAAATATGATGAAAATAATAAAGTAAAAGAGTAGTATTTAATACTACTTTTTTATTTTTTTTGATATTATAATAGTAAATGCAACCTATATTTTACAAATTTCCAAGTAAAGTTGGTGGAATGCAACCTATATTTTTCATAAAATTGTTAGTGAAAGAGGTGATTATATGAAATTTGGTGATAAGCTAATTCAACTTAGAAAGAAAAATGGTCTTTCTCAAGAAGAACTTGCTTCTAAACTAAATGTTTCAAGACAGTCAGTGTCTAAATGGGAAAGTAATAACACTTATCCTGAAACTGACAAAATAGTTCAAATATGTAATTTATTTGATTGCAGAATGGATGATCTTATTAATGATAAGATTAGCGACATTGAGCAAATTGATAGAAAGAATAAAAATAATTTGTTTTTAATTTTTGATTCCTTATTAGAATTTATTACAAAATCAATTAATATGTTTTCTAGTATGAAGTTTACTAGTTTTTTAAAATGTATTTTTGAACTTGGGCTATTAGTATTATTTTTATTTGTTTGTGGTTTAATTGTTTCTAATATTTGTGTTAATACACTTATGGATCTAGTTAGCTTTTTATCAAGAGGTATTTATTATTCGATATATAGTGTTGTTGAATCTATTATTGAAATTGTTTTGATATGCTTTTCTGGAATTGTAGTTATTCATGTGTTTAAAATTAGATATTTAGATTTTTATGATCAAGTAATTTCTGCAGCTGTAGAGGAAGATAATTCGATAGCTATTGATATAAATGAAGAAAATATTAAAGATGATAAAAAAAAGAAAAACGAAAGATTATATTTTAATTATAATAAAGAACCTAAAATAATTATTAGGGATAAACATACGACTTTTGCATTTTTAACAACTTTATCAAAAATAATTGTAGGTATTTTTAAAGCTTTTGTTTCAGTTATCAACTGTTGCTTTATTGGCACTTTGATATTAATTGTTGCGCTACTTGTTGTGTCAATTTTTCTTAGCAAATATTCTATTCTTTTTGTAGGCACCGATATTTGTTTAATTGGATTTGGAGCATTAAATATAATAATTATTATTTGTTTAACATATTTTGTTTTTAATAAGAAACTTAATTTTAAAAAGTATTTCTTTATTGCTTTAGTTTCTTTAATCGTTTCTGGTTTGGGAATTGGAATTGGTGCAATTGGGGTTACAGAATTTAGTTTTAGAGATGATATTGATGGTATTAAAGGTGAAGATGTTTTTAAATATTTAGATCGCGAAGTTGTATCTAATTTAGTAATTGATGTTCATGATATAGAAGGATATACAATTAGAATTGATAATTCAATGTCTGATGATAAAATTAAAGTTATTGGAACTAATCATGAAATGTTTTTTAAGAAGATTAATAGCTGGTCTAGTACTGAATATGGTATGAGAATATATAGTTTTCATAATTCATCATATTTAGAATTTAATGAGTTTATTGATGTACTAATTAATGATTTAGAAAATAAAGTATTTAGAAGTTATTATTCTCCTGATGGGAAAGTAGAAGTTGTTTGTAATGAAAAGGTTGCAAAGATGCTTATTAATAATGCTAAAAAGATATATTTAGTTGATTATGAAAAGACTAATTATGGTTATAAAATTAATAGTTATGAACAAAAAATTTATTTAGATTATAATTGTGAAATGAAATATGATGCTAGAAATAATAAATATTCTTATGATGATTCGTGTATGTGTACAAAGGAAGTACGTATGAGTCCTGATGGAGAAATAATTGATTTTGATTGTAAATATATAAGCGAGTGAGCTCGCTTTTTCTTTTATTTGTAAATGTTTTAGTGTATAATAAATAACATTGGGAGGGTTACTATGACAGAAAAACAATTAAAAGGTTACGTATTACGTTTATTTAAATATAAAAGTATTAGTCCTAGACAATTTTTTATTGCGAAAAATAATTTAGAACAATTAAAGGAAAGCGATCCTCTATTTTATTATTTTAATATGGGTAAACTTCATACTTCATTTGGTAATGTAGATGATGCTATTGAATATTTAACTAAAGCAGTTTCTTTAAAAAGAGATCATTTTTCTTCATATTATAATTTATATAAGTGTTTTGTTAAGAAAGGTAATGTTGAACTTGCATCTAGATGTTTTAATGAATTTTTAAGATATAATGAAGCTGATTTAGATTTTAGTTTTCCAATTCAAATTATGAGAACAATTGCTTCTATAGATAGAAGTTATTTAGACTATATGTCGTTTGATTCAACTGTAGAAGAATCATCAAGAATTGGATACAATGATTTAAGTGATAATGAGAGTCTTTTAAATGTATATAAAAATGTTATTAAATTATTTAATAATAGAGATTATGCAGAATGCATTCAGATGTTAAATAGAATGAATTTTATGATAAATGAAGATAATTATCCGATGGAAGTAGATACTTTAACTAGTTTAATTAGAATTTTAAAAGATAAAGAAATTAATGGGTGCAAAAAGACATTGGCTGAAAATAAACTTGAGGAGATGTCTGATAATGAATATTGCAAGTTTCAACTTAGGTTGTTAGGACTTGGACATTATAATGAAGAAAGTTTCTTAAGAAAGATTGAAGAATTAATAGAAAATGATTCTATGTCAAAAGCTAGATGCTTATTAAATAGTATTTCTTCTGATCCTAAATTTAATGAATATTTAGATATGATAGATTATTTAAATGGATTTATTAGAGAAAAAGATGCTTTTTTATCTCTTTCCTTAGAACAACAAGAAGAATTTACTTCAAGAAGATTACATGCTAAAGCACAATATAAGAGAAAACAAAATGATGCATCACTAGAATCATATACTTCTTTAAAAGAAGATTTTGGTCTTCCTATTTGTGATTATTATATAGGTAAGATATTATTTAGAAAAGGTATGTTTTCACAAGCAAAAGATGCATTTTTAAACTATTTAGAACAAGGTGGTACTAAAGCAGAAAAAGCCTATATGTTTATAGGAAAGATTGAAAGAATTAAAAAGAATAAGAGTGAGGCTCGTAGATGGGTTAATAAAATGCATAAGATTCACAAGGTTTTTGCTAGAGATTTTGATTATATGTCTGATAAGAATTATAAAAGACGTAAAAGACTTGGTCTTGATAAAGATGAAGCTGATCAAAATGATGTTGTTAAGAAAAAGAAGTCTCGTTATATTAGAATGAATGAAGAAGATTTTTCTAAACCAAATGAAGTGTTAGCTGAAGATTATTATGAAGCTGATGTAGATGGTAAATTATCTATTATTAGAGGACTTTATAGACGTGGGCATGTTGATACTGCGAATAAGTTGTTTGAAGAAGTTCAAAGGGAATGCGCTCCTGAAGAACGTGGCAAAGTAAAACAATTTGGTAGAAATAAAAAGATTTATAAAAATCAAAATAGAACAGGACTTTAAAATATATTTAATTCTGTTAGAAACATAATTATTATTCCAAGAACAAAGTAATATGTAATTGCTTTGTTCTTTTTTGTTTTATAAGCGGTTGGTAAGAATTCATAAATTGATATATCTAACATAATACCAGCTGTCATTGCTAAAGTAATACTTAAAACAAATGGAGTTATTAGATTTTTTAGGAATATATACGCAAGTAGTGCTCCAAGTAATTCTGAAAAACCGGCTATTAAAGTATAAGTAAAAGCTTTTAATTTACTTTTTGTTGAATAATAAATTGGTGTTGCAATTGATATTCCTTCGGGGATATTGTGTAGAGCTATTGCGAAGGCTAATTTTAGACCTAATTGTTCATTACTGGTTGATGAAATAAATGTTGTAATTCCTTCGGGAATGTTATGTAACATTAATATTATTGTTGTTATAATTCCTAGTTTATATAAATTATCTTTTTTTAATTTTCTTTCTATTTTATTATCTATTAATGTAGATGTTAAGATTCCTATTACTATAAATATTGCACAAACTATAAAAGCTGGGAATGGTTTTAGTGTCATTCCTAATGTATTTGATGCTTCGGGTATTAAAGATATTAATGATATAGTGATCATTACACCAGATGAAAATGCAAGTGATTTGGATATAATAGAGTCTTGATTACTTTTTTTAAAGAAACAAGGTATTATTCCAATAATAGTAGACAAACCTGCAATAGTTGTAATTAAAAAGGCATTTAATGTATTCATATTAAATAGTATGTACAAATAATTATTATTTGACTTAATTTTTTAATAATTATATACTTTTTTTGTGGTGATAGTGTGAATATAATTAATAAGAAATTAATAGGTTATTTTGTTGATGTTATTGGATATATTGATATTGTTTTAGAATTTGAATGTTTTAACGATTATAGAGATGATTATGTTATGATACGTAGTGAGTTATTAAAGTGGGTTAAGGAATATTATAAAAATAAAAGTTTTGATTGTATAACATATGAAAGGTCTTTAGAGATACATAATAAATTACAAGAAATTAGAGATGTAAAGATATTTGATAAAAATATTGGGATGGAAGCTATGCTTACTGATAATATACTTATTATGTATAGTGCTTTAGTTAAGATGATAAATGATGAATTGAGTTAGTGCTACTAACTTTTTTTGTGGCGTTTTTTCTTGATTTGTGATAAAATATTGTCGAAATGAGGGGACTATTATGAATTATGATTTAAAAATGGAAGAAATTATTAAGAATATAGATGAAGGTAGTACATTACTTCTTCATGCTTGTTGTGCTCCTTGCAGTTCAACTGTTTTAGAAAGACTTGGTAATTTCTTTAATATAAGTATTTTATATTATAATCCTAATATTACCAATAAAGATGAATATGATAAGAGATTAGATGAAATAATTAAATTTACAAATAGTTTTAAAACTAAATATCCTATTACAGTAATTCCTGGAAGATATGATCAAAAAGAATTTTTTGATATTGTGAGAGGTTTAGAGGATGAGCCTGAAAGAGGAAAAAGATGTTATAAGTGTTATGAGTTAAGATTAAAAGAAACTGCTAAAATTGCGAAAGAAAAAGGTTTTGATTATTTTACTACAACACTTAGTTTAAGTCCTTATAAAGATGCTAAATGGATTAATGAAATAGGGGAAGCATTAGAAAAGGAATTTGATGTTAATTTCTTGTATTCTGATTTTAAAAAGAAAAATGGTTATAAGAGAAGTATTGAATTATCTAAAGAATTTAATTTATATAGACAAGATTATTGTGGATGTGTTTATTCAGTAAGAGATAAAATTATTGATTAAGAATAGGGGCTTGGTTGAATGGAAAAATATATTGAAAGTGTTAGTGAATTAAATCTTGGTAAAAAGATTGGTGGAGGAAGTTGTAGCGAAGTTTTTGAAATGGAACCAGGAGTTTATTTTAAAAAGTTTAATGAAGACTATTCTGACTTAAATGATCCTATTAATATGGAATTTTTTGAGGTTATTAAAACGATATCTGGTATTGATTATTTACCATATGTTGTTAGAGGGAAAGATGTATATAGAAGTCATAGTGAACTTTTTGGTTATTCTATGGATGAAGTTTGTGCAGATGAATTAGATGATATATCAGATGATACTTTAGTAAGTGATTTAATGGATGGTTTTGAGGAACTTAGACCTAGTATTAAAATTTTATCTGATAGTTTTGTTAAGACTGAGGATATTGGTGGAGACAATATTATGTTTAATGGACATATGTATTTACTTGATCTAGATTTGAGTTTAGTTGATAGAAGATATATTCCTGATGAATTGTATGAGTCTACTAGAAGAAACTTATTTAAAAGTATATATAATAGAATTACTGGTGAATATTTTAATGGTTGTATTTCTAATGATGATTATTTAGCTTATATGAGTAATTTATTAGATAGGATGAGTAATTCTTCTGATTTTCAAGTTAAGACGATTAGAGATGTTAAAAAAGTATATAAAAAGACTACTTTCAACTAGTAGTCTTTTTCTTTTGATAAGTTTTTAATTCTTCAGTTAAATCTGGTATTATTCTTGTACCTCTTGATGTATATTCATCATATTCTTTTGTTTCTATAGAATCTTTTCTTATTTTATATAGTGTTGATTTAAAATTAGTTATGTCATGAACAATGAATGCGAACATATCGTATTGTTCTTCTTCTATATATTCTTGTAGGTGAGAAATCATCTTCATAATTTCTTCTTTATTTTCATTAGGATTTGGTAAATGCAAGAATGAAGATGCTATTTTATGGTTATGTATATTATGTTTTTTTAATCCATTTAAAGCAGCGCTTTGTAAGTTTGTTATGTCTGTTGGACACATGCTTGTAGTTAACATTTCTTCATAATTAAAATTAAATTTAGAACACATACTTTTTACCCATAAGTAATCACTTACTGTTGTTTTATTTGAATGAAATGCTGCGGTATCGACCATAGCTGAAAGACAAACTGCTTTTATGTCATCCAAACTTAAATATCTTGTGAATGCTTTTCCTATTATACAACTTGTAGAACAAGCTCTTTCGTTTTGATAGTATTTTGTATTTATATCTTTATCTGTAGGATGGTGATCTATTATAGCAACTATTTCACCTGGGACAGTTCGTTCATGATGGTCTACTAAAATATATTTAATTGATGGATCTTCTGGTAATTGTTTTTGAAATAATGTTGGATCTATTCCTATGTATGTAGCAAGCATAATATTTTCATCAGAAATTACTTCATCAGGAATAATGAATTCTACATCATATCCACGTTGTTTCATAATTTTTTCTAATATGTATCCGCTAACAATACTATCGTTATCGGGATTTTCATGTCCTAATATAATATATTTATCCATAAAACACCTCTTGTATGTCTTATTATATCATTATTTTACATAAAGTAATAGTAAATAAAGTTGTCAAAAAAAACTCTTTAAGTTATACTAGAAGAGTAGAAAGTGAAGTGAGATACGTGAAGTATTATTGTATAGGTATTAAAGGGACTGGAATGTCTACTTTAGCACAAATATTATTTGATTTAGGAAATGAAGTTAGTGGTTATGATGATGCGAGAGGCCATAAGTTTACTCAAGATGGTTTAGAAGAAAGAGGTATTGAAATTTTTTATGATCATGACCATGAAATAGATAAAGATACTATTGTTACATATAGTGTTGCTTTTAAAGAGGATCATCCTGAATTAGTTAGAGTTAAGGAAATGGGACTTACAATTAAAAGATATCATGAAATTATGGGAGATGTAGTGAGTCAATTTGAAACTATTGGAGTTAGTGGGACTCATGGTAAGACATCAACTTCTTCAATGATTAAACATGTGTTAGAAAATACTGTTGGTTGTAATTACTTTATTGGAGCTGGGGATGGAAAGGCGACTCGTGATAATAAATATTATGTAGTTGAATCTGATGAATTTAATCGTCATTTTAAAGCATATCATCCTGCATATTCAATTATTACTAATATTGAAGAAGAACATATGGAAATCTATAAGGATATTGATGATATTCGTGATACATTTGAGGTATTTGCTAATCAAACTAAGAAATTAGTTGTTGCGAATGGTGATAATGAGGAAGTAAGAAAGATTAATTATACTACACCAGTTAAATTTTATGGATTTAATGAAAATAATGATATAGTTATTAAGAATATGGAATTAACTAGTGAAGGACCTAGATTTGATTTATATATTGAAGGTGAATTATATGATTCATTTACTATTCCTGTATTTGGTGAACATATGGTAGCTAATGCTGCAGCTGCGATTATGATTTGTCGTGAAATTGGAATTAATAAGGAAGATATAAAGAAGTATTTTGCTACATTTAAAAATGCAAAAAGAAGATTTGCAGAAGAAAAAGTTGGAAATGCTATTATAATTGATGATTATGCACATCATCCAACAGAAATTAAAGTTACATTAAATGCTGCTAAGCAAAAATATCCTGATAAAAGATTAGTTGTTGTATTTAGACCTAATACATTCTCAAGAACAGTAGATTTTACTGATGAGTTTGTTGAAGCATTTAATATGGCTGATGTTAGTTATTTAACTGAAATTGATTCTAATCGTGAAAAACAAGAAGATTATCCTGGAGTTACATCACATATGATTATTGATAAGTTGAACAATGGTGATATTATAAGTGAAGAAACTATAGATAAATTAAAAGATGAAAGGGATTCAGTAGTTTGCTTTATGGGCTGTGCTTATGTTGATTCATTAATTAATGCCTTTAAAGAGATTATGAAGTAGAAATTATGCTAGAAAGTTATAAAGGTAAATATGTAAAAGTTTTAGTTAGTTCAAATAGTGGTGCAGGAATTGGTGGAGATGGGATTCCTAGAACTTACAATTCTATGATTACTGTGTTTGGAACTATAAAAAATTTTGATAAGCAATTTTTAGAGTTAGAAAATTCAACATCGTTATATCACAGTGGAGTAGAATGTTCTTATCAAAGTGTTGCATTTGCTTCTGTTGAAGCTCAGTTTAATAATATTAAACAACCTCAATCTTTTGAAAATAAAAGTTCATTAATTAATATTAATAATATTATTGAAATTGCTGTTATTGAGTAATTTAGATATTGTTTTAAAAAATATAATATGTTACAATGATTTTGCACTTAAAGTGTTTAGTCATTGTATATATGTCCTGTTGGTGAAGTGGTTTAACACGCTACCCTCTCAAGGTAGTATTCGTGGGTTCGAAACCCATACAGGATACCAAGATTATTACTGGAACTAGTTTCCAGTTTTTTTATGTAAATTTTTATTTATTAAAACGAATGTTCGTGTTATAATGATAATGGTGATTATAATGGAAAGGACTTATGTTTGTATAGATTTAAAAAGTTTTTATGCATCAGTAGAATGTCGTTGTCGTGGTCTTGATCCAATGAAGACTAATTTAGTTGTTGCAGATAACAGTAGAACTGAAAAAACTATTTGTTTAGCTGTAAGTCCTGCATTAAAATCATTTGGTATTCCTGGTAGAGCAAGATTGTTTGAGGTTGTTCAGAAGGTAAAGAGTGTTAATTATGAGAGAAAAAGAAAAATAAGAAAATTTACTGGTAAAAGTTATAATATAGATGATATTAATAATAATTCTTTTTTGGAACTTGATTATATAGTGGCAACTCCTAGAATGAGTTTATATATTGAATATAGTACTAAAATTTATAATATATATTTAAAATACATTGCTCCTGAAGATATATATGTTTATTCGATTGATGAGGTTTTTTGTGATGTTACTAATTATTTAAAAAATTATAAGATGACACCTCAGGAACTTGTAACTAAAATGATTCATGATGTTTATAAGACTACAGGCATTATAGCGACTGCTGGTATTGGAACGAATTTATATTTAGCTAAAGTAGCAATGGATATAGTTGCGAAACATGTAGAAGCTGATTGTCATGGAGTTAGAATTGCATCTTTAGATGAGATAGAGTATAGGAAACTTTTATGGGAACATAGACCTTTAACTGATTTTTGGAGAGTAGGTAGAGGTTATCAAAAAAAGTTAGAAAATAAAGGGTTATATACAATGGGTGATATTTGTAGATGTTCTATTAATAATGAAGATTTACTTTTTAAAATGTTTGGTGTTAATGCAGAACTTTTAATAGATCACGCTTGGGGAGTTGAACCATGCACCATGAAAGATATTAAAAGTTATAAACCTAGTATTAATAGTTTGGGTTCAGGACAAGTTTTACATGATCCGTATGATTATACTAAGACTAAATTAATTGTTAAGGAAATGATAGATTTATTAACATTGGACTTAGTTTCGAAAAAGAAAGTTAGTGATGGTTTAGTTCTTACTATTGGGTATGATATTGATAATTTAATAATTCCTAGTATAGCGGATAATTATGAAGGAGAAATTACTACTGATTTTTATGGTAGAAAAGTTCCTAAACATGCACATGGGACAATTAAATTTGAATATCAAACTTCATCGACAGATGTTATTATGAAAAAGACTATGGAATTGTTTGAAAGAATTATTGATAAAAGATTATTAGTTAGAAGAATTAATATGGCATTTATGGGTGTAGTTGATAAAGATAAGGCAACTAATACAAGAATAATTAAACAAGTGGATTTATTTTCGATGGATGATAAAGAACTTGTAGAAGATAAGAAAGAAAAACAAGAAGCTGAAAATAAGATTCAAAACGTAATGCTTGAGATCAAGAAAAAATATGGAAAGAATGCAATACTTAAAGGGATGAATTTAGAAGAAGGCGGGACAACAATAGAAAGAAATAATCAGATAGGAGGTCATAAGGCATGAGTAAGTATGATGATATTATAAATATGAAAAGACCTCAATCTAAAAGAGATAAAATGTCTATTGAGAATAGAGCAGCGCAATTTGCGCCTTTTTCTGCACTTAGTGGTTATAATGACGCTTGTAGAGAAGTGGAAAGGATAACTGATAATAAAAAGATTTTAAGTGATGGTGTTTTAGATATTATTAATGAGAAATTAAATTATATAAAACGTAATATTTCTGATATAGGTATTATTACTGTTAAGTATTTTGTTAAAGATTTAAAGAAAAATGGTGGTTCTTATCAAGAAAAAAGTGGTTATGTAAAGAAAATTGATGTTAATGATAATGCTATTTATTTTAAGGATGGGACTATTATTAAGTTTAATGATATATTGATGATAGATATAGAAAACTTTAATGTTTAATATATCTTTTTTTATAATTGTTTCATTGACTTTAAGATATAAAAAATAATATAATGTAATAGCATATTATAAAGGTGGGATAAGATGTTTAAGTTACTTAAAAATTTAACAAAAAAAGAAATAATTTATGCAATTATTTGTATTACATTAGTAACTGTTCATGTATGGTTAGAATTAAAAGTTCCTGATTATATGAGTGCTATTACACAATTAGTACAAACAAAAGGTAGTAAGATGGCTGAAATATTAGAACAAGGTGCTTATATGCTTGGATGTGCATTTTTAAGTTTACTTTGTAATATTATTGTAGGTTATTTTGCATCTAGAGTTGCTTCAAGTTTTTCTGCTACACTTCGTAGAAAAATATTTGAAAAAGTACAAAATATGGGGTTACAAGAGATTAAAAAGTTTTCTACTAGTAGTTTAATTACAAGAACTACAAATGATGTTACTCAAGTTGAAATGGTTATTGGTATGGGACTGCAAGCAATGGTGAAAGCACCAATTATGGCGATTAGTGCAATATTTAAAATTCTTGATAAAGGATTTGAATGGAGTATTTTAGTTGCGTGTTGTGTTGCAATACTATTATTTGTAGTTGCTACTTTAATGATTATTGTCTTACCAAGATTTAAAATTGTTCAAAAGCTTATTGATAAAATCAATGGTGTTACAAGAGAAAATTTATCTGGTATTAGAGTAGTTCGTGCATTCAATGCTGAAAAATATCAAACAGAAAAATTTAAGAAAGTTAATGATGAATTAACAGGAATGCAATTATTTAATCAAAGATGTTTTGCATTAATGAATCCAGTAATGAATTTAGTTATGCATGGATTAACATTAGGAATTTATATTATTGGTGCAGTATTAATTCAAAAAGCAGGTATATTAGAAAAAATTACATTATTTAGTAATATGGTAGTATTTTCTAGCTACGGAATGCATGTTATTATGTCATTTTTAATGTTATCGATGATATTTATGATGATACCTCGTGCACAAATTTCTGCTAATCGTATAAATGAAGTATTGGTTGAAAAAATTAATGTTGTTGACGGAGATTTTGATGGAACTACTAAAGAGATTGGTACTGTTGAATTCAAAAATGTTTCATTTAAATATCCTGAAGCAGATGAATATGTATTAAAAGATATTTCATTTAAAGTTAGTAAAGGAGAAACTATCGCGTTTATTGGATCAACTGGTAGTGGTAAATCTACATTAATTAATTTAGTTCCTAGATTTTATGATGCTACTGAAGGAGAAATTTTAGTTGATGGCGTTAATGTTTGTGAATATAAACAAGAAGCTCTTCATAATAAAATTGGTTATGTTCCTCAAAAGGCAGTTATGTTTACAGGTAGTGTTATTGATAATATAGCTTATGGAGATAATGGTAAAGGAAATATTAGTGAAGATAAAGTTAAAGAAGCTATAAGAATTGCTCAAGGTAAAGATTTTGTTGAGAAGATGGAAAATAAATATGAATCTCATATAGCTCGTGGAGGTACAAATGTTTCTGGTGGTCAAAAACAAAGACTTGCTATTGCAAGAGCGATTGCTAGAAATCCGGAAATTTATATTTTTGATGATTCTTTTTCGGCACTTGATTATAAGACGGATGCTGTTTTAAGAAAAGAGTTAAGAAAACATACAAAAGATGCTACTTGTATGATAGTTGCTCAACGTATTGGAACAATTATTAATGCAGATAAAATAGTTGTTTTAGATGAGGGAGAATGTGTTGGTATTGGTACACATAAAGAGCTATTAAAAAATTGTAAAGTGTATAAAGAAATTGCTTTATCTCAACTTTCAAAGGAGGAATTAGAAAATGCCTAGACCTGGTAGAGGAAATATGAATGTAGAAAAGTCTAAGGATTTTAAAGGCTCTATGTTTAGGCTAATAAAGAACTTAAGTCCTTGGAAGGTTATGATGGTTGGTGCTTTAATATTAGCTATGGTTAGTGCGATATTAGCATTGATTGCACCACATAAATTGAGTGATTTTGCTGATCTAATAAGTGTTGGATTAACTGGCAAAGATATAGATATGATTGCTATAAAGGAACTTGCTTTCTTTATGGGAGGGTTATATTTAATTAGTGCTGTATTTAATTATATTCAAAGTTATAGTTTGACAACTGTTTCTAATAGATTTGCTAATAAATTAAGAGATAGTATTAGTAAAAAGATTAATAAACTTCCACTTAAATATTTTGATAATCATGAAGCTGGAGATGTATTGTCAAGGGTTACTAATGATGTTGATACTGTTGCAATGAATTTAAATAATAGTTTAGCGACATTAGTTACTAGTATTACTTTGTTTTTAGGTTCGGTTATCATGATGTTTGTTACTAATTGGATTATGGCAATTACTGCTATTTTGTCTAGTGCTATTGGTTTTTTATTTATGTTTGCTATTGCTTCTAAAAACCAAAAATATTTTATTGCAAGACAAGAAGAACTTGGTAAAATGAATGGTTATATTGAAGAAATGTATTCTGGACATAATGTTGTTAAGGTATATAATGGTACTAAAAAAGCTTTAGAAGAATTTGATGAATTAAATATTAAATTATATAATGCGAATCGTAAGAGTCAGTTTTTGTCTGAAGTTATGCATAGAATTATGGGATTTATTGGAAATTTTGGGTATGTAATGGTTTGTATTGTAGGTGGACTTTTAACAATGAATAATATAATTTCATTTGGTGTAATTGTTGCTTTTATGATATATGTTAGAATGTTTACTAATCCGCTTTCTCAAATTGCGCAAGCGATGGGAAGTTTACAATCTACTGCTGCTGCGAGTGAGAGAGTGTTTGAATTTTTAGATGAAACTGAAATGTCTTGCCAAAAAGAAATTAGTAAAAGATTAAATAGAAGTAAGGTTAAAGGAGAAATTGAATTTAGAAATGTTAAATTTGGTTATGATCCTGGAAGAATTATTATAAAAAATTTTAATGTAAAAGTTAAACCTGGACAAAAGGTTGCAATTGTTGGTCCAACAGGAGCTGGGAAGACTACAATGGTTAATCTTTTGATGAAGTTTTACGAAATTAATAATGGTGATATTTTAATTGATGGTGTTCCTATTAGAGAATTATCTCGTGAAAATGTACATGATTTATTTTTAATGGTTTTACAAGATACTTGGTTATTTGAAGGAACTATTGGCGATAATATTAAATTTAATAAAGAAGATGTTAGTGATAGAGAAGTTTGGGAAGCATTAAAGACTGTTGGAGTTCATCATTTTGTTAAAACGTTACCTGGAGGACTTGATTATGTAATTGGTGATAATGATGTTATTAGTCAAGGACAAAAACAGTTACTTACAATTGCTCGTGGTATGATTGAAGATGCTCCATTCTTAATTTTAGATGAAGCTACAAGTAACGTAGATACTAGAACTGAAGAATTAGTTCAAAAAGCAATGGATAAATTAACTGAAGGAAGAACTTCATTTATAATTGCCCATAGATTGTCAACTATTAAAAATGCAGATTTAATTTTGGTAATGAATGAGGGTAATATAATTGAACAAGGTACTCATGAGGAATTACTTGATAAAGATGGTTTTTATGCAGAACTTTATAATGCTCAATTTGAACTTGGAGGAGAGTAAAACACTCTTCTTTTTTTGTTTTTTAGACTTGTAAAAATTGTTATTTTAAGCTAAAATTATTTATAGTAGGAAAGGGGTCTTATTAATGGATAATGGGGTTAATAATACAACTAATAATCAAACAATTCCTGGTGTTAAAGTAGCTATGCCTGATGCGGCTCCAGTAGATGCTTCTACTGCTGATGCGGGGGCAGCTTTAAGCAATGCCGTTAGAATAAATGAACAACCAAGTCAACCTGTTATGACTAGTGTAGTGCCTGTTGCGAGTGTGCCAGCTCCTGTAGTTCCTGTTGCACAACAAACAGTGCAACCTGTAACAACTATGGCTCCTGTTATGCAAACACAAGCGCCAGTAATTCAACCGGTTCCAAGTAGTCAACCGGTTGTTCAACAAACTATTCAACCTGCTGTTACTTCAACTCCTGTTATGACTGATGCTACTTCAGATAATACTTCTGAGGTAACAGATAATAAGAAAAAGAAGAATAAGAAACCTAAAAATAAATTAGCTAGATTTTTCTTCTTTATAATTATTTTGCTTGGTATTGGATGTGCAGGACTATGGTATTATCATCAACAACAAATGGCTATGATGAGATATAAGTGTACTCCTGTTTCAACAAATGGAGAGTCTAAAGAATTGGATTTAAATTCTACTATAGTTAAGGATTTATATGGGAAAGTTTCTACTACTATTCGTGAGGATATTGCGAATAATGAACTTAACGACGATATGAAACTTTATTTAGCATTTAGACAAATTGCTAATAGTGATTTATATGAATCTAATTGTAATAAATTTAGTACTACTAGTATGGAACCTTTTACTTGTGAGGTTAAAGCAACTTTTGTTCCAAAAGCATTTAAATCTAGTGTATTACAAACTGAGGTAAAGAAATTATTTGGTGATGATACTAATATTGCTAATAAAAATATTCAACTTGGTAAGGGTTGCATTGGTGGATATCAATATATTCCAGAAAGAGATGAATATGTTCAAGGACAATGTGGTTCTCAAGGGGCTACACTATATAAAGTTGATAAAGAATTAATTGGTGCTACTAGTACTGAATCAACTATTGTTCTTACTGAAAAAGTTAAATATTATGGTACAGAAGCTTTAGATTTACCTGCTAAATTAGTTAGCGGTACATATAAATATACATTTAGACTTGATATGAATTACAACTATATTTATGTAAGCAAAGAATTAGCTAGTTAACGAGGTGTGTTATGGAAATAAAAAAGATAGTTACTGGAGCATTAGATGAAAATTGTTATGTTTTAATTAAAAATAATAATTGTTTAGTAATTGACCCTGGTGCTGATTATATAAAAATTAGAGAAGAAATTGGTGATAATAAAGTTTTAGGGGTACTAATTACTCATTCGCATTTTGACCATATTGGGGCACTTAGAAATTTCTTAACTAAACGTAGTATTAAAATATTTAAAAGAAGTAATTTAGATGAGAAAGAATATACTGTAGGGGACTTTAAATTTAAAGCTATTCATACTCCAGGGCATTCTAAGGATTCAGTTACGTTTTATTTTGAGGAAGATAATGCGATGTTTGTAGGAGACTTTATTTTTGAAGGTTCTATAGGTAGAGTTGATTTACCTGGTGGAAGTAATTCGGAAATGATTGAAAGCTTAAAGAAGTTTTTAGATACAGATATTAATTATAATATTTATCCTGGACATGGAGAAATTACTACATTAAATAAAGAAAGAGAAACAAATCCTTACATTAATGTGTAAGGTTTTTCTTTGGAAGAATTTGGTGTAAAGATTAGACAGGTAATGCTTTTCTTTTTGGGTATTTTATGATATTATAGTGAGTCAAAGAGAAGAGGTGTCGTTTATGAAAGTATGGACTAAAGTACATTTAAAGGATCAAGATAAGCAAACTGAACTTATTAGTAAGGCATTAACTAATTATTTATATGGTTATGGACCAATTGATGCGATTTGTAAGAAGTATAATGTAGATCCTAAAGATAGAAAGATTTTAGATCAATTTACTGCGAATAGAGTAGCTGGTTTATTGATGCTTTATTTAGCAGGAGATACAAGAAGAATTAATGACATCGTTAATCGTTATAATGTTGATCATTCTTTTGTTGGAAGTATATTACCAGAAATAGAAGGTTATATTAATAAATAAAAAAGACTTCAAATGAAGTCTCTTTATTTTTCTTAAATATAGAATAGCATACTTACTATACTTAGTAACATGGCTAATACTAAAACAATTATAACTATTTTTGAAAATATTTTATTCATTAGTTTCACCTCTTTTTTAATTATAAAATATTTGGAGAAAAAAGTAAAATGATTTAAGTACTTTGTTTTTATTTCGATTAATATAATTTATTGGTGATAATAATGAATAAAGCAAATAAAAAAATAAATAAGTTATTATTAATATTGTTAATTATTACAGTAATTAGTTTTATATTTGGTAGTTTATTTATTAGTATTTTAGATGATGTAGGTAAAGATTTAATTAAAGAAAGTATAAGTGGATACTTTAATGGTATTTTTAATGGTAAAACAGATTATATTAGTGGTTTATATAGTATTTTACCAAGAAATGTTTTTTCTAATATATTTATTTGGTTAATAGGTATTTCTATTATTGGTATTTTTATTGTGAGTGGATTACTTGTTTTTAAGAGTTTTTTAGTTGGTTTTAGTTTATCTAGTATTATATATACTTATGGTTTTAAGGGATTATTAATTAGTGTTATTTATATAATTCCTGAAATTATAAATTTATTTATTGTATTTTTACTTACTTATTATTCTATTAGTTTTTCTTTATTATTATTTAATTATTTATTTAGGAAAAAGGAATGTAATAGAAGAGTTATTATGAAAAGATATATTAAAATATTTATTATTTGTATTGGTATTACTATTTTAAATAGTTTAATTTCTATATTTTTAATACCTAATTTATTAAGAATGTTTTAATCTTTTAAAATGTTCTTTTTTGTTGTATACTTTTGTTGGTGGTTTATATGGATAAAATTAAAGTAGGAGTAGGTATGAGTGGGGGAGTTGATTCTTCTGCGGCTGCTTATTTATTAAAGATGCAAGGTTATGAAGTAATTGGTATTACAATGAAGTTAATTGATGATGAAAAGACTGATATATCTATTAAGGATGCGAAAGATGTTTGTGATACTCTAGGTATTAAACATTTCGTTATTGATTTAAAAGATGAATTTAAAAATATTGTAATTAATAATTTTATTGAATCATATAAAAAAGGAATAACTCCTAATCCTTGTTGTGTTTGTAATAAGTATTTTAAATTTGGTTTATTTTATGAAGAAGCTAAAAAACTTGGATGTGAATATATTTCTACTGGTCATTATGCATATATAGATAATAATAAGTTATATAGGGGAAAAGTATTAGAAAAAGACCAATCATATTTCTTATGGGGAATTAATAAAAATATTATTAATAAGGTTATTTTACCTTTACAAGATTATACTGATAAAGAAATGGTTCGTGAAATAGCTAGAAAAGCTGGTTTAAGCGTTAATAGTAAGAAAGATAGTCAAGAAGTTTGTTTTGTACCTAATGATGATTATAAGAGCTTTTTAAATGATAATTTAGATGTATTACCTAAGGGTGGAGATATTTGTTTAAAAGATGGTACTGTGTTGGGTAAACATAATGGCTTGATGTATTATACGGTTGGGCAAAGAAAGGGTTTAAATATTTCTTATAAGGAACCTTTATATGTAATTAAATTAGATACAGTTAATAATAAGGTAATTGTTGGTTCAAATGAAGAATTGTTTGGCAGAGAATTAATTGCGGGTGATATTAATTTATTAGTTGATGTTATACCGGATAAAGTATATGCAAAAGTTAGATCTAGAGGATTATTGAAACCTTGTACTGTTTTTATAAATGATAATAAAATGAAGGTAAAATTACTTGAAGATGAACGTGCTATAACATTAGGACAATCAGTAGTTTTATATGATGAAGATAATCGTTTATTAGGCGGAGGAATAATAGAAGAAGTAATTTAAAATAGTAAGCATCAATAACGATGCTTTTTTATTATTAATTTTTATAAAATGTGTCAATTTACACTTGATTATTTACAGCTATATGTCTATAATTATATTAGGAGGGTAAATTATATGAAAGAATTAAATGTAGTACTTACAGAATTAGGAATTAGTAAAGTTCGTTTAGCTAAATATTTAGGGGTATCTAGACAAATGTTATACAATTATTTAGGTATTGATAATATTAATAATTGGCCTAAAGAAAAAGCTGCGAAACTTTTAAGTTTATTAAATATAGAAAGTATTGATGCATTAGGTGATTTAAAGATTACTGGTGAATATATTATTGAAGTTGAAGGAAGACTTAATGAAGGTGTTAAAGACTCTTCTAGTAAAGAAGTAATCGCTGATTTAAAAGGATTTAATAAGAAAGAACAAGAACTTTTATCAGATATTATTAATTTATTAAAAGAAAAGTTAAGTTCGGATAAGACTAAAGATACTTATAATACTTATGTTTATTTATTTAACTTCTTACAATCAATGGAAACAACAGAAGAATTAAAATATATTTTAGGTTATATGTCTAAATCATTAGGATTTACTGATCCTATGGAATTTGTGTTCCATAAGGATAAACAATTTATCTTTGAAAGTATTTTGTTTAGTGCTATGACTTTATATAATAATGGAGGAGCTTCTAAGAGTAAACTTAGTGCATCTCATCAAAGATTTGTACAAGATATTGAACATAAAAATGAAGAGAAGTTATCTCGTACCCAAGAATTAAATACTGCTAAAGTTCAAGCTTTAAAAGAACTTGGTTATACTGAAATTAATGAAGATAATGCTAAAGAAGTATTAGAAAAGATTGCTGAAATTCAATCTAGAAAAGTTTAATAACTTTTTATATAGAAGAAAAAGGAGTACGTTTTATGAATAATAATTTTTGTCCTAATTGTGGAATGCAAATAGCACCTGGACAAGTTTGTCCTAATTGTGGGGCTCAACCTGCTATGAATCAAATGAATATGAATGGTGTTCAACAACAACCATATGTACAACAAAATATGCAACAAACTGATATGTCTGGTATGAACATGCAACAACAATTTCAACAAATGAATATGCAACAACAAGTTCCGGCAGCTGATGCTAATTGGAAAAATAAGAATGCGACACTTGGTTTAATTTTTGGTATTGTTTCATTCTTTATCTTTGGTTTTTTAGCTTTTATTGGACTAGGTCTTGCTATTAATGGTTTGAGTGAAGCTAAGCAACATGGTGGTAAAGGAAAAACGGTTGCAATCATTGCTATTGTTATTGATTCAATTTGTTCTTTATTAGTTTTATTAAATATGATTTTATCAATAGTTGCTGCATAATAATAGTTAGGAGTTGGTTATATGGGATTCTGTCCTAATTGTGGTTTTAAAATAGAAGATGGTAATGATCAATTCTGTATGAATTGTGGTTATAATTTAGTTAATAATAATCAAAATTATAATATGAATAATAATATGGGAAATGGTCAATTTCAAGGATATGCAACACCATCAAATAATTATTCTAATGGATGTGGAATTGCTGGATTTGTTTGTTCATTAGTTTCATTATTATGTTGTGGTCTTGTTGTGTTTGCTGGATTACCTCTTTCTATAGTTGGTTTAGTAAATGCTAATAAGCATAATGGTGTAGGTAAGGGATTATCTATTGCTGGTATTATTATAAGCGGTGTTACAATTCTTATAATGATGTTTAATATGTTATTTGTATTTATGATTTAAGCTATGATTTCATAGCTTTTTTTATAGAAAGGAGTAGATAATATGGATTGTTTCTTTAGGGATATATTTGATATATATTGTGCTGGCTGTGGTGGTACAAGAATGATTATTTCTATATTTAAATTTGATTTTTATCAAGCTTTTAGATACAATCCATTAATGTTTATTGTACTTATTGTAGGGGGAGTATTTGTTATATATAATATTATTTTAAAAGTACTTGGTAAAAAGTTATTTATTCCTAAACTTAAGTGGTGGATATTATTATATATTATTTTAGTAATTTATATGATACTTAGAAATATACCTGGATTTGAGTTTTTACTTCCTACTGATGTCTAAGACTAGAAGAGTGGAGAAGGGGGAGTATAAAGGTAATACGGTGTGTTTAGTGAGGTGTTTAATTAATGAAAAATAATTATAAATGTAAATTTAATTTATTTGGATTAATATTTGGAATTATTTCTTTATTATTATTTGTTTTATGTTTTTTTATTAAAAGAAATTATTTAATTTATTTATTAATTATTTTAATTTCAATTATTGGATTTATTTTATCTATAATTAATAAAAATAATAATATTATTAAAGTAATGGGTATAATACTTAATGGATTAGTAGTAATTGGTTGGTTAATTACATTTATATTACTTATGATAGTTTATCTTATATTTGGTTAAATTAAGTATAGAGAGGTATACTTTATATATATTAAATCTATTATACTAACTTCCTATAATTGATATTATGTTAACTTCTGTATTTAAAATAATTGAGGATTATATACTCCTCTTTTTATTTATATATTTATTTATAATGATATGTACTATTCTATTTAATTAATAATCTATTATTTAATATTAAATTAAATTAATTTAAATTATTATATATAAGAAAAATTTTAAATTTTATTTTTATGTTTAATTTTATATTTATATTAATATATAGACCTTTATATATACCTTATTTTATATATAGTTAATTTATACATTCATTTTAAGCGATTTATCTTTAATTAGATGATGACTCCTCTACCTCGATTCATTCTAGTGAATTTATCTTTTTTTAGATGATATGTTCATCACTTAAAATTATGTGGATGCATTCTAAGCGATTTAGAATTAAAAAGATGTATAGTTCTTCATCTCGATTTAAAATACGAAATGTATAAAATATTGATATTTGTTGCATTATAATGAATGGAGGGATAATTATGTCTAAAAAGAAGAGTAATCATAATATTAAGTGTGACGTGGTCTCTTGTAAAAATAATAATTATGAAGAGGGGACTTGTCGCTTAGAAAAAGTATCTATTAGTTGCTCATGTGACAATGATAAATGTTGTGATTCTAATGAAACAGTATGTCAAAGTTTTAAAGAAACTTCATCTAATATTACTGATAATGAATATGAAGTAGATTCAGAAATTGAATAAATAAAAAAGAGGGGGTCTCCTCTTTTTTTGTGCTTCCCCTCTTCTACTGCTCTATTTTTATTTTGTTTTTTTTAAGTCATATATTTCATCAACTATATCACATACATTTTGGGAATGAGTTACTATAATTACACATTTACCTTCCTCATGAGCTAACTTTTTAAATATATCTAATATTTCACTTTCTGTTTGCTTATCAAGATTTCCTGTTGGTTCATCTGCAACTATCATTTTAGGATTATAAGATAAACTTCTAGCAATTGCAACACGTTGTTGTTCTCCTCCAGATAGACGTAATACTTTACGGTCGGCATAACTTTCTTTTAATCCTACACTCTGCATTAATTCAATGGCTTTTTGTTTTTTGTTTTTTATTTTTGCACCACTTGCATCCATTGAAAGAATAATATTTTCGCTTGCTGTCATGTATGGAAGTAAATTGTAACTTTGAAATACTATACCAATTTGACTATTTCTATATGTGTCTAGATTTATATTTTTTAAGTCTTTACCATCAAAGATTATTGAACCTTCAGTACATCTTTCAAGACCACTTATTAGTGATAATAGAGTTGTTTTACCCGTACCACTTCTACCTCTTATTGCATATATTTTACCTTTTTCAAAGTTATAATTAACATCTCTTAATGCATATTCATTTTCTTCAGCATCACTATATCTATAACTAGCATTTTGAATACTTAACAAGATATTATCTTTGTTGATATCTTGTTTTTTTGTTGTTTTACTGGATTTATTATTGTTTTTCATTACTATGACCTCTCTTTCAATATAGTAAGTGGTGAGAATCTTTGAATACTAATCATTGATGCTATACTACTAACTAAGACTAGTGAAAGACCTATAACTAGTAATTCAGATATAACTGTTATATCAACAACTGCGTCAATTGAATCATATGCTTGAATACTAGGTATTCCTGATGCTTTATTAAAGTCTGGCATTTTTCCTCTATCTTCTCCTGGGTTTCCACCTGGACCGCCAAAGTTGTTTTGCATTTGTTCTCTTGATTCTGAAGAGTTTTCTATTTCACTTTTTAATAGAGTGTTACTTACTGGTTTTGATATTGTTGCCCCTACTCCCGCACCTATAATTAAAGCAACTAATGCGACTAATAATAGTTCAGATACAAATTGCATTGTAAGTTTTAGTTTGCTTATTCCTATTGTTCTGAAAACTCCAATTTCATATTTTCTTTCTCTAATATTGATCATGTTTAATATGAATAAGACAATGCCACCGATTAGTAGTGTAATTATTAAGAAAGTAGTAGCGAATGATTTTACATTTTTTACTGATGAAACTCCTGCTTCAGCTTGTTGTTGGTTTGTTTCGACAACGTATGTTTCATCTAATCCTTTTTCATAAAAAGATTTTTGAATTGTTTCAGCATTAGCATAATCATCAATTATAAAAGTAGGATTAATTGAACCTTTTATACTATCATTTTCTTCATCTATTTTTACTAGGGCATCAGCATTTGTAACTAATGTGTTTGCTGAGTTAGAAAACATACTCATCATTGAACTTTCTTCAGTATCATTATCTTTAAATATTCCTATTATTTCAAATTCATATGTATTTTCATCTTCATCTTCTAATTTAATTTTATCATTTAGTGATAATTCATTGTATGTTGCGAGTTCTTCATTAATAAATACATAATTACCATTAAATACAACTTCCCATGCATTATCAGTTATTTCACTCATTGTATATGTTCCATTAATAAATTCACTCATGGAGTCAACTGAACTATATCCTGTTAGAGTAAAGTCCATTGAAGAATTCATATGGCCTTTACTACCTCTATCTCCACCAAAACCTCCAGGTGGAGTGTTTGTTTCTATTTCTGCTTTATCTATATTATTTCCATTTAAAGATAAGCTGTAAGTATAGTAATAACTTTTAATATTCTCAACTTCTGCGAATGACTTAATGTCATCTATAGTATAAGTCGCAATATTTTCAAATTTTTCTTTTGCTTGTTCTCTTCCTTCTTCTCCCCTAATGTCAAAATCTTTCATCATATTTTGTCTATTAAATGATAGTGTTAGTTCTTTATCATAGACACTACTATATGAATTAATTAAATCTGATGCGGTATTATTAATTGCAAGTGTAATTGTACACGCACATGCGATAACTAATATAATTGCTCCTATTAGAATATTTCTGCCTTTATTTCTTGTGATTGAAATCCAGGCGTTTTTTAATATAAACATTTTATATCTCCTCTCGTTTTAAGATAATTTTATTGAAATTTCTTTCTCATTGTTATCTCTTATTATTTTTATTTTAATTGTTTCTCCACTTTTATATTTATATAATTCGTATCTTAAATATGCTACATTTTTAACAGATTTATTATTTATTTCTGTAATTACATCTCCTATTTTAAGGTTGTTATCAGCTATAGAATCGTTTTCGATATCAATTACGATTACTCCAGAAGTAATATTACTACTAATATAATTTCTATAATTCATATAGTATTTAGCGTCTTCTACGTTTAACATAGAAATACCTAAATATGGTTTAGAACTTTCTTTACCATTTATAATCTCTTCTGCTTTTTCTATCGCTACTTCTATTGGGATAGCAAAACCTATTCCTTCTACACCGGTAGATGATATTTTAGCATTAACAACACCAATTACTTCTCCGTTAGAGTTTGATATTGGTCCACCACTATTACCACTGTTTACAGGTGAATCTGTCTGTAGAACATTCATAATGTAGTCTGATTGTCTTGAATTGGATAAGCTTACTTCTACTAATCTTTCTTTTCCTGATAAAATGCCTCTTGTAACTGTCCATGAGTATATATCTCCTAGTGGAGCTCCAATGGTAAATGTTGTATCTCCAACTCTCATAATATCACTATTTCCAATTTCAACGGCTTTATAATTTTCTTTTGTTGTGACTTTTAGAATGGCAATATCACTATATTCATCACTTCCAACTAATGTTGCGGTTAATGCATCTGTATCAGTATATGTTACTTTGAATGAGTCTCCTCCATCAACTACGTGATGATTAGTTATTATATATGTATCATTACTATTTACTTTATATATAAATCCTGAACCACTACCAATTACTTGATTTTTTGATAGTGTTGAGACAACTATAACACTGTCATATACTTTTTCAACGGCATCAGCTATTCCAGTTTCTGTAACTGTAACATCTTTTTCTAATTTAGTAATTGTTTCTCTAAATAGACTTGGATATTTATCTATAATTAGAATTGTAGATGCTATACCTAAGATGAATATACCAATAATTACTAATAAATTTAGTAATATTTTCGCTCTTTTCTGCAACTTAATTCCTCCTTAATATTTACTACATATTTAGTCTATAATTTAAACATTAAAAAAACATTAAAATATAATATTTTTAATGTTTTTATTTAAAAATCACTCTAAATGTTGTGGTATTGTTTTTTGAAAAGACTTTTATTTCTCCGTTATGATTATTAACTATGTTTTTAGCAATAGCTAAACCAAGACCATATCTATTTGAATCTCTATTTCTGGATTTATCACTACGATAGAATCTTTCAAATATTTTGTCTAATTCATCTTCTGGTATGTCTTTACCATTATTTGTAATTTCTAATATAATTTGATTTTTATCTTTATATAAATTAACTTTAATCACACTATTTTTAAAACTATGTTTTATAGCATTATCAATTAATATACTTACTACTTCATCTATTTCTTGTTCACTACACTTTAATTTGATATCTTTGGTAATTGATTGCTCTATTGTGACATTAATTTCATAAGCTAAACTATCAAATACTAATACTCTTTTTTCTACTATTTTTGATAAATTATTTAGTGAATAAAGTTCTTTATTAATTCCTTTTTCTGATTTAGATAAATCTAATAGTTTAGTAATTAGATTGTTCATTCTATCTGATTCTGATTTTATATTATTTATATATTTTTCATTTTTCTTATTTGTTTCTATACAATCTATGCTTGCCATTATTACTGCGAGAGGTGTTTTTAATTCATGTGATGCATCGGCAATAAAATCTTTTTGTTTGCTGAATGATTCTTCTACTGGGTTTGTAATCCATTTTGTAATTTCTTTTGATATGTAATATACTGCTAGTTCAGATAAGGCAATTATAATGCATGTTATTAATAAGATGATTGACAATCTAGTTCTAATATTTGAGGTATCAACAATAACTAAATATTCTCCTGATTTAAAGTTGTATGATGTATTAGAAAAATATAGATTATTTATTCTTATATTACTTCTATAATTATTTGAAATTATTTGTCTTGCTTTAGAAGTTATTTCATTATTAAAATTATTTTCGTTATGACTTATCTGATTTATTATATTATTATTTCTATCTAATATAAAGGTATAAAAATTATAGTCCATTATTATTATTTTATCATTTTGATCTTTTATGATTGGTTTTTTGTTTGGTGTTTCAAAAAACATTCTATTCATTCTTGTAAGGTTTGTTTTAATTCCATTATATTCTTTTTGGTATGATTGTATATTAAATACTATTGTTGTTACTAGAATGAATAAAGAGATAATAGAAAAAATTGTATAGAATGTTTTATTTTTTAATTTATCCATTTATACCTCCAATTTATAGCCCATTCCTCTGATTGCTTTTATTGTAACGTCTGAGTCTATTATTTTTAGTTTTTTTCTAATGAATGATAAATATGCTTCTAGGTTGTTTGATTCAAAGTCTTTTTCTATACCCCAAATTTTATCATATATTTGTTCTTTTGATATTATTTGATTTGAATTTCGCATTAAGTATTCTAAAATCATTAATTCTTTATAAGATATGTTTATTGTTTCATTATTTTTTGTACATAGGATAGTAGAAGTACGTACATTTAATTCTATATCATTAAATTTTAAAAGGTCTTTATTTGTATTTTTTATATTGTTTCTTAATTGAACGTTGACTCTAGCGACTAATTCTTCCATATGAAATGGTTTTGTTATATAATCATTAGCTCCGTGTTCAAATCCTAATAATTTATCATCTAATGAGGCTTTGGCTGTTAACATAATGACTTTTGTATCTATATTATTATTTCTTAGTTCTTTTAATATTTCTATTCCATTTATTTTAGGTAACATTATATCTAATATAATGAGATCGTAAATTCCGCTTAGCGCATTATTTAATCCGTCTTCGCCGTCTAAAGATATTTCTACATCATATTTTTCTTTTTTTAATTTTGTAGATATTATATCTGCTAAAGAAAATTCATCTTCAACTACTAATATACGCATATTAATCACCACCTATATGATTATAAAAGAAAAATATTAAAATAACATTAAAGTTATATTAATAATTGTAATTTATTATATCACAAAAAAAGAGATGAAATTTTCTCTTTTTATTCTAATTCTTCTAAAATACTTTTTCCTATTTCTGGTAATTGAACTTCAAAGTTATCTGCGATTGTTGCACCAATATTTGCAAAAGTTTCAAATGGTTGAAGTCTTTTTGTTTCTTTAAAATTACGACTATACATTATTACTGGTACATTTTCTCTTGTGTGGTCATTTCCTTTGAATGTTGGATCATTACCATGGTCAGCTGTAATTATAAGTAAGTCATCTAATTCAAGTTTATTTAAAATAATTGGAATATCTACATCTAATTCTTCTATAGCACGTGCATATCCTTCAACATCTCTTGTATGTCCATATAGACTGTCGAAATCAGATAAATTTACCATACATAATCCAGTAAATGATTTATCCATTATATCAGTTAATTTATTTATTGCTTCTGCATTTGATGTTGCTTTAATTAGTTTATTTATTCCTTGTCCGTCAAATATATCGTTAATTTTACCAATGCCAATTACGTTATAACTATTTTCTACTAAATGGTCTAATACACTTTTAATTGGAGGTTTTACAGCAAAATCTTTACGACTTGTGTGTAGGAATTTATATTTACCTGGTGTTCCTGTAAATGGTCTTGCGATTACTCTCCCTACTCTTAGTTCTTCTTTTAAAGTTAGCGCTCTTATTTTTTCACAATATTGATGTAGTGTTGCGATTGGGATTGAATCTTCATGAGCTGCAACTTGTAAGTCTGAGTCTGCAGATGTATATACAATCAATGAACCATAACTTGCTTGACGTTCTCCTAGTTCCTGAAGAATTGAATCGTCTGTACAACATTTATTTCCAATAATCATTCTTCCTGTAATTTGTTCAATGCCATTAATTACTTCATATGGGAATCCTGAATTAAATGTCTGAAATGGGATGTCATGTTTTATACCCATCATCTCATAATGGCCATTTAATGAATCTTTTCCTCCGTTGATTGGTTTAGCAATTGTATAATATGCATCAACTTGATTATTTTCAGACATGTTTACTGTATCTAAGAAACCTATTTTCTTTAAATTTGGAATAAATAAGTCACATTTTTCATTTATATGACCTAGTGTATTTGCACCATTATCTCCAAAGTTAATTGCATCAGTGGTCTCTCCTACTCCTACTGAATCAAGAACCATTAAAAATATTCGTTTAAATTTCATTTTAAACATCTCCTTTTATTTATGACTGCGAGGATGAAATTTATTATAATCTTCTTTTACTTTATCATCACTTACTCTTGTATATATCTTTGTAGTAGAAATATCTGAATGTCCAAGCATTTCTTGAATACTTCTTAAATCTGCACCATGGTTTATTAAATGTGTTGCGAATGAGTGCCTTAATGTATGAGGAGACACTTCTTTGTTTAATCCTTTTTCTTTTAAAATTTGTTTTAGGTTTTTAAAGAAACCTTGTCTAGTCATTCCTTTACCATGGTTATTTAAAAATAATTTATCGCATGAAGTATTCTTTAACATTTCTCTACGTTTTTCTAGATATAGATTTAAATAATAAATAGAATACTCTCCTAAAGGTACTTCTCTTTCTTTGTTACCTTTACCCATTATTCTAATAAGACAGTTTGTTAGATCTATATCTGTTGTATTAAGGTTTACTATCTCACTTACTCGTAAACCTGTTCCGTACATTAATTCTAACATAGCTTTATTACGATAGTCAAATAAGGTATTTAACGGTATATCAAGTAACTTATCTATATCTTCCATACTAAGAGTCTTAGGTAGAGATTTTCTTAGTTTTGGACGTTCAATAAATTCTGATACATCACTTTTAACTAGTTTTTGTCTATATAAATATGAATGAAAGTTTTTAATTACTGTTAGATTGTGTGCTATAGTAGATGTTTTTTCTGTATTTGTTCTTACTTTTAAGAATTCTTTTATATGTTCATCTTTTATATTTTCAATATTAGTTATATGTTTTTTTTCTAAGAATTCTTTATATACTTCTAGATCATTTAAATATGAGTCTTTTGTTCTATCTGTATGTCCTTTTTCAAAGATACAGTAATTAATAAAATCTAGAATAGCGTTATCTATTTTCATATTATTCACCATTAATATTATATATTAAATTGAAAAATAAAACAACTTTAGTGGTAATACGAATAAAAGTTTGATAAAATATAGTTGGTGATTATTATGAGTAAACCTTTGGCTTTAAAGATGGCTCCTAAATCAATTGGTGATGTTATTGGACAAAAACATTTAATTGGAGATGGGATGGTCCTTTCTAATTTATTAAAGAATAAGAAGTTATTTTCGATGATATTATATGGTAAACCAGGTATTGGGAAGACTTCTATTGCGAATGCTTTAATTAATGATTTAGGTTGTAGATATAGATTTTTAAATGCAACTACTAATTCTAAGAAAGATTTAGATGTTGTGATTGAGGAAGCTAAGATGTATGGGGAAATGGTTCTTGTGATGGATGAAATTCATAGACTTCATAAGGATAAACAAGATGTTTTACTTCCTCAACTAGAGAGTGGTTTAATTACTTTAATTGGTATGACTACTTCTAATCCATATCATGCAATTAATCCAGCTATTAGAAGTAGATGTCAGTTATTTGAATTACATGAACTTGATACAACTGATATTATAGATGGTTTAAATAAGGCTATAAAACACCCTGATTTGGATGGAATTAAGATTGATAAGAAAAGTATCGAGTTAATAGCAAAACTCTCTGGAAATGACCTTAGATATGCTTATAATCTATTAGAGATTGCATTCTTCTCTACTGATGATAAAAAAGTTACTGAAGAAAAGATTAAAATGATTAATAGTAAACCTGTTTTCTTTTCTGATAAAGATGGTGATGGTCATTATAATGTTCTTAGTGGATTACAAAAATCTATTCGTGGAAGTGATGTTGATGCTTCACTACATTATCTAGCAAGACTTATTGCTGAAGGAGATCTTGATTCAATATATAGAAGACTTAGTGTAATTGCTTATGAAGATATTGGTCTTGCGAATCCTGCGATTGGACCTAGACTTGATGCTGCAATTAATGCTAGTGAAAGAGTTGGTTTACCTGAGGCGAGAATTCCTTTAGGTACTATTGTTTGTGAGATGGCTCTATCTCCTAAAAGTAATACTGCTCATATTGCATTAGATATGGCACTTGATGATATTGAAAAAGGAAATGTTGGAAATATTCCTAATCATATTAAACCAGATAGTACAGATTACAAGTATCCTCATGATTATAAAGGTGCTTATGTTGTACAACAATATTTACCTGATAAAATAAAAAATAAGAAGTATTATACTCCTAAAGATATTGGATATGAAAAAACTATTAAGGAAATATATGATAGATTAGAAAAACTTAAAAATGGACAAAATAAAAAGTAGAATTATTTCTACTTTTATTTTTCATTAAAATTCCATTTTAACGTCTTCTTTTTTAGTTTCTTCTGCTTCGAAGAATTCTTTTTTAGCTAAATTTTTCATTCCAGCAACGATACTTGTTGGGAATGTAACAATCATTTGATTGAATGTTGAAATATTAGCATTATATAGACGACGTGCTGCTTGAAGATGTTCTTCTACATCAGCGATTGATTGTTGTAGTACAGCGAAATTTTCACTTGCCTTTAAATCAGGATAATTTTCTGCTACAACATTTAATTTTGAGAATGCTTCATTCATTTTAGTGTTTGCTGCATTCTTTTCTTCCATTGTCATACCTTTACGTAATTTTATTGTTTCAATAATTACTTCTTTTTCATGTTTAGCATAACCTTTAACTGTATCTAACATTTTTGTTAATACATCATATCTTTTTGTTAAAGCAACATCAATTCCTGAATCTGCTTCATCAATTTTAACGATTGCTTTATTAAGTGAGTTTGAAGTTATAATAAACCAAAGTAGAATTACAGCTACAACAATTGCGATAATAATAAGTGCTGTCATTATTCCACCTCCTTTCAATATAAATTATTTATTATTTTACTTTGAATAAGTCGTTATCTAATTCTAATTCATCAATAAACATTGTAATTTTTTGAATGTCTGTAGAAATTTCATTTCTTGTTTTTTCTTCATCGATTGGTTTAAAGACACTCTTATGCTCGAATGAATCTTCATGGTTATATATTCCAACATGTAATTTATTGTCGATGAAACATAATAATAATTTACCTTCATTTCTTTCATCTAAATTTCTAATTTTTTCCATTATTTTTGGTGTTAAAATATAGAATGCATCTAGAGGTTGTTGGGCATAAACATTAAATGCTTTATTAAATTCTTGGGATTCCATTTGTACTTTTTGAAATTTTTCTTCTCCAGAAAACCAAGAACCTAATTTGTTGTTTCCAAATCCTTTTTGAGCAACTTGGACGTCTGCTTTAAATGATTTATTAAAATCGAATATCATCCATCTACCTTTAAATATTGTTACATAATATGTTCTTGTATTACCGTCGCTATCTCTTGTTTCGTGTTCTTCTTCAATATGTACATCTGATTGAGTAAATCCAATTGTTTTATAATTTCCAGTTACTAAATCATTTGATGAATATCTATCTCCCATACGCATCATATTAGTTGATGCTATTGTTGTACGTGATATACCATTATCTGGTTGATATCTTAGATTTGTAAATATTTTTTCTAATGAACTTTTTACAAAATAGTTTTTAAATGCTAAAGAATATTCTTTTGCTTGTTTACTTGTACAAAACATAGCAATAATAAATACTAATACTCCACTTATCATTACAAGAATTGGTGGCCATTCAAGTATAACTGATATTAGCGCTGCAACAGCTACTACTATTAATCCGATTATAATAAATAATGTATATTTTTTCTTTAATGCAATACGCATTTCTTCTAATTGTTCAAATGTTATCATACTACTACTCCTACTCTAAAATTATTTTAGCATTTTAATTAAGTTTGTTGCAATAAAAAACATATAAATTACATTAAATTTACGTAACTTATATGTTTAATATAAATAATTCAATTAGTGAATTAGGATCTAAGTCTGTTGTTTTTATTTGAATATCGATATTTTCTAATTTTATCATTAATTCTAATAATTCTTTCTTTGTATAGAACCTTGTTAATTCACTTGTTTTTTGAATGTAGAATGGCTTCTTATTTAGAATATTTGCTATTTCGTTATTTCTCATACCTTGGTCTTCTAGTGACTTTACTTGGTACAATATTCTAATTTGTGATGCTAAAAGTCCTACTATGCTATATGGTTCAATATTATATTTAAGTAGTTCTTTATATTTTAATAAAGCATCTTTTTTATTTTTTTCTGCTAATGACCTAGTAAAGGCAAATGTTAGATCTGTACTATCGCCTAATTTTTCTACACACATTTCTTCAACATCTTTTTTTAATATTTCTTTTTCATCATATTTATATGTTTTTAATTTTAAACATTCATTTTTTAATTTAGTAATATCTTCTTTACAATATTCTAATAATAATTTTTGGACACCTGGTTCTAGCTTGTAGTCTTTTAATTCGTTTTTTAAGAAAGTATCAGGATTCATAGAAACTTGAATAAATTCACATTTTTTCTTTAATTCTTTTGTAATTTTTAAAACATTATTTAATTTTTTGCTTGTAATAATTAATAGATTATCAGGATTTGGATTATCTAAATATTGAAGTAAATGTTTTATATCTTTTTGATATTCTTCTTGATCAATTGATTCAATATTTTTAATAATTATTACTTTTTTTTCTGTTAGAAAACTATATGTATCTAAGTCTTCTAATGCTTTTTCTAATAAAGTTTCTTCTAAATCATAGATTGAAATAGCTGAATCTTGAAATGATGTTTTCTTTATGATATCAGCTATTTCATTCTGAATTGATAGAAAATCTGTACTTTCTAATAAATAATTATTATTCATTATTTAATACTTTCTCTATGTGTTTATATATTTCTTCAAGTGCTTCGATATTTTTACCTCCACCTTGAGCAAATGTTGGACTTCCTCCACCGTTACCATCACTTGATACAGCGGCATCTTTTACGATTAATCCAGCATTTATTCTATTTGTACTACGTGCTAGGAAATTAATACTTCCATTTTCTTTTACATTTGCGAAGAATACAAAACATTCTCCTACTTTATTTACTAAACTGTCAGCTATTGACTTTAATAAATTAATATCTTTATCTTTAACTTCCATGATTATACCCATTGTTCCGTTATAATCTTTTAAATGTTCTAGATAGATATCTAAGTTTTCTAAAGTTTGCTTTTCTTTTAGTTCGAAGTATTTTTTTTCTAATTCTTTTACTTCTTGTTGTACATATTGAAGTTGATTTTTATTATATATTATATCTTTATATGATGTTGGTTTATCATTATCGATATCTACGTTAAATTCTAGTTTAATTCCTTCATTTCTTGCTTCTTCTAGTATTCCACGAGCTTTCATTAATAACTTAATCATTTCATCGTTATATGGTTTAATTATGTCATACAATATTTTTTCTATTTTGTCTTTAGTTGCTGCTTCAATACGGAATATATTACTTCCTTTTGATTCACAAGAATAGATTGCTAAAGAATTAATATCTTTTGTATTACTTGCATGTGTTCCGCCACATAGTTCTAGAGATTTACCGATTTTAACTACACGTACTGAATCACCATATTTTTCATTAAACAGTGCCATTGCACCTAATTGTTTTGCTTTTTCAATTGGCATTATTTCAGTTGATACAATTATTTCTTCTTTTATCATTTCGTTTGCAAATTTTTCTACTTCTAGTAGTTTTTCATCAGTCATTTTACCAGAGTATGTGAAGTCAAAACGTAATTTTTCATCATCTACATAACTTCCTGCTTGATGAATTGAGTCTGAAACAACTTGTTGTAGAGCGTATTGTAAAATATGAACACTTGAGTGATTTGCTTCAATCTTTTTACGACGATCTTTATCAATTACTAGTTCACATTCATCTCCAATTGAAATTGTTCCTGCTAGTAATTTAACTTTATGAATATGTTGACCATTTGGTCCTTTAAATACTTCTAGAACTCTTGCTTTAAAGTTTTTACCAACGATCATACCTGTATCTGATACTTGACCACCTGATTCTGCATAGAAACATGTTCTATTAATTGCAATATAACAATCATGATCAATTGTATCTACTATTTCATCTTTTGAGAAGATTGCGATAACATTTGATTTTAATCTATATAATCCATAAACAAATTGAGAATCTTCTTTAAAATCTAATAATACTTTCTTTTGAGAAGCCATTTGTGTTTTGTTTTTGGCATTTTTCTTTGCTAATTCTTTTTGTGCTGCCATATATTTATCAAATTCATCTTTAGATACTTTATATCCAAGTTCAGATAAATATTCTTCTGTTAATTCAAAAGGGAATCCATATGTATCATATAATTTAAAAGCTTCTTCTCCACTTATATAACCATCTGGTGAATCTTTTACTAATTCTTTTAATCTTCTTTCTCCAGCTTCAAGAGTTTTTAAGAATAATTTTTCTTCTTCTAAGACGATTGTTTCAACCATTGGTCTTTTTTCTACTAAGTATGGATATGCTTCTTTCATTACATCTACAACATCAGATACTATTTTATACATAAATGGTTCAGTAAAACCTAGGTGTTTACCAAAACGTACACTACGACGTAATAGACGTCTTAGAACGTAACCACGACCCACGTTTTCGAAACATGCACCATCTGCTAAAGCAAATGTTATTGCACGAATGTGATCTGCTATTATTTTATATTCTTTTTGTCCTGTATATTTAGCACTTGCTAATTCTTCAATATGTTTAATTATTGGTGTAAATAAATCTGTTTCGAAGTTAGAGTCTACATTTTGGAAGATACAGCACCATCTTTCTAATCCTGCTCCTGTATCTATATTTTTACTAGGTAGTTCTTGATAATCTTCACGTGAAACTCCTTCTTTTGAGTTGAATTGTGAGAATACATTATTCCAAATTTCTACATATCTTTCTTGATCTTCATCATTTCTAAATTTAGCTAATGCATCTCCTTCTTTATCAAATGCTACTCCTCTATCGAAGAAGATTTCTGAATCAGGCCCACATGGTCCTTCTCCTATCTCCCAGAAGTTTCCTGCAAGTGGGATAATATGTGATTCATCTAATCCTACTTCAATCCATCTTTTCTTTGCTTCTGCATCGTTTGAATATATTGTTACATAAATTAAATCTTTACTTATATCAAAATATTCAGGTGATGTTAGTAATTCAAAAGCAAATCCAATTGCTTCATTTTTAAAATAATCTCCTACTGAGAAGTTACCCATCATTTCAAAGAATGTTTGATGTCTTTTTGTAACTCCTACATTTTCTATATCGTTTGTACGGATACATTTTTGAATACTCATTAATCTTCTTGATTCTGGTACTTCACTTCCGTCAAAATATTTTTTTAGTGGTGTAACACCTGCATTTACCCATAGTAGGCTATCATCGTTTATTGGTACAAGTGGTGCACTTTCAAATAGTTTATGTCCTTTTTCTTTGAAAAATCTAAACCATGTATTTCTTATGTCATTATGACTCATATATTTCATTTTACTTCTCTCCCTCTTGTTTTTCTATTACGTTTAGTATTTCATTTAATCTTTGTTTATAGTGATCTAAATCACCATTATTAAATATATAATAATCTGCATAGGCTATTGGTCCACCTTTTGCTAGATTTTCTATTTCTGTTAAATCTCTATTTATTATTTCATCATGATTGAATGGTCTGTCTACTCTCTTAGCAATTCTTTCGTATCTAATGTCTTTATCGCAGCAAACACATATTAGTTTTAGGTTTGGAAATTTTTCTTTTAGTATTAAATATTCATCCCAAGAATATAGTCCATCTAATACTGTATTTTTTTCTTTATAAGCATTTTCTATATCAAATTTTAGAATTTCCGCGACTGCGCCCATTCCATATTGTTTTCTTAAATTTTCCCTATATTCTTTTTGTGATTCTGGTGTTATTTCGATTCCTTCTTTTCTCATACGGTCATATACCGCACCACCGAAATATATTTTTGTCCAACCATTTTCTTTTAGGTAGTCAGTGGCAATTGATTTACCACTACCTGCCATTCCTACTACTGCGATTAATTTATTCATTTGATTCTCCTTCTTCTTTTTTTATAAGTTCTTTTGCTTTTTCTTTTAAAGCAATTATTCCATTATTGTTAACTAGGTAATCAAATGATTGGTAATCGTCTAAGTCATTTTCTGTGATATGTGTTTTTTCAGTTTCTGATAGTCCAGATTCATAGTTTTCTCTTTCTAATTTTATTGTTACTACATCTTGATATTTTGATGTTAAGTAATCAAATTCTTTTTTTAGTCTGGCATCTACTATGATAAATGTATCAAAGAATTCACTTAGTATTTCGATATCTTCTGATAAACGATCTAATAAGAATGTTTTCTTTCCTAGTTTTTCTTTTATTATTTCTACACCCATTTTTTGTAAAAATTCTCTTGGTTTTTCATCACTATTTTCATTCCATTCAAAATAGTTTTCTGCATATGAATATAACGGAGTTGTTAGATGCATTACGCATGGTTTATATCCATATTCCTTTAATTCTTCTCTTAATAATTTACCAAAAGTATTTTTACCACTTTTAGCCTTACCACCTATTACATATAATTTCATTTTATTCTCTCCTTTAAAACAAATAAAAGACCACGACTAGGAGGACATTTTGCCCGGTACCATCCTATCTTGGTCTTAATTTCAAATAACGGTTTTTTTCCGATAAAACTCTAAAAGTAGCTTCCTAAGGTTATAGACTTGTTTTCACCAAACACAAGTTCTCTAAAACTATAAGTGACTTAGTACTCATCTTTTGTCATTGTTTTATTAAATATATTGATTAGTTTTTATTATCTCCTGTTATTTTGCCTATTATATTTAACTTTTCATCTATGTATGTAAATATAACTTTCCCTGCTGCGATCATAGGAGTAGCAACTATCATCCCTATGATACCAAAGAAATGCTGAAAAATCAATAGGCCAAGCATAATTGTTACTGGATGTAATTTCATAGTGTGACCCATTATTAATGGCTGATAGAAATTGTTTTCTAACAGTTGCACTACTAGTATTGCAACTATTGAACATATTCCTGTTATTGGTGATACTGCAAATCCTACTATTACAGCTGGTATTGCTCCGATATATGGTCCAAAATATGGAATAACGTCTGTTAGTGCGCAGAATAATGCAAAGATTAATGGGGCTTTTAAACCGGCTAATGTTAATCCTATTGCTTGTGTTATGAATACAAGTAACATTACTAATAATAAACCTTGAATGTAGTTTCGTAAAGAGCTATTTAATCTTTCTCCTAGTTCTTTATATGTTTTACGCCATTTCTTTGGTAGAACACTTTCAATATGAATATTTAATTTATTGAAATCATATAACATGTAGAATCCTATCATTAGTCCTAAAGCAAATGAAATTATTCCACCTATTAAAGATTGACCTGCATTTAAAAGCGCATTAGGAATACTTGTTGTTAGTGTTAAACTAAATTTTTCAATTGCTAAATATATTTCATTTTTTATTGTAAGAGCATTAACTCCTGATTTTATACTTAGTGATTTAAAGAATGCATCAACTATATCTTTAAAATCTTTTATTAGGTCTGGAACTGTTCCAACGAAATCTTTTATTTGATCTATAAATGTTGGTACAATTAAATATAATAGTAAAAACAACCCTCCAAATATTAATAAATATACTATAATACATCCTATAATACGTGGTATTTTTTTAGATTGTAACCATTCTACTAGTGGATCAAATAACCATGCAATTATAAATCCTATAAAAATTGGTGAAATAACTGCGAGAAATTCTCCTATAAAATTTAATATTTTCCATTCTTTTAATAAATATGTTCCTAGTAAAATGATAGCAATAATCGATATAACGTAAAAGATATCTGCGAGTTTACTACCTACTTTTAATATTTCATTTAAACTTGTATAATCTAAATCTTTGTCTTTTTTGTTTCTAAACATAAGGACTCCTCCTTTCTTAAATTATAGCATAGATACTAGAAATAAACTATGAATTAAAGTATAATGTTTGTAGGTGATTTTATGAAAACTATAACATCTAATTCAGTTAATGAAATAGTTATTAAAAATTCAAGATTTATAACTTTATTAATTGAAATAAATGATACTACTAATATAAATGAGATATTTGAGAAAGTGAAGATTGAATATCCTAAGGCTACACATTATTGTTATGCATATATTACAAAAACGTTCAAGAAATCAAGTGATGATGGTGAACCTGGTGGGACTGCTGGAATGCCTATGCTTAATGTATTGGAAAAAGAAGAAATGATTAATACACTAGCAATTACTATTAGATACTTTGGTGGTATAAAATTAGGGGCTGGTGGATTAGTTAGAGCATATTCTAAATCTGTTAGAGAAGCTATAATTAATTCTGATACAATTGAGATTGAAGAAGGTTATTTAATAAAAGTAGATGTTTCTTATGAGGAACAAAAGAATTTAGATTATATTTTAAAAGATTATTCTATTATAAATAAAGAATATATGGAAAATGTTACATATGATGTGTTAATTCCAAAAAATAAACTTAATATACTTAATAATTATTCTTGTCAAATAATTAAAGAAGAATACATAAAAAAGTTCTCAAATTAGAGAACTTTTATTTTTTTAATACTTTTTGTTTTGTTTGATCAATTTTGTGTCTTGTTTCAACTACATATTTTATTTCTTCTGTTGTTAAATTATAGCGTGTTACTTTTTCTTGTTGCTCTTCTTCTGAAATATATGCCCAGCTTACTATTATGTTTTTTAGTAGTATTCTTCTTTTATATAATTCACTATCTCTTCCGATTAGTGCCTTTTGATCAAATTTTAATGGCATAAAAAATGCTTCTTCTATTTCGTCTTCATCTAAATGATAGTCTATTATCTTTTGTACTCTCTTATCTTCATCTTTTTCAAATCCTACATCGAATAGTCTATATTGTTCTACAGCGGTTGTATAGTGTTCAAAACATCTATTTACAAAACTCACTTCTTCATCTGTTAGATTAAATTCTATTTTCTTTTGCTCTAATACAATAAGAGATACTTCATATAACTCATCTTTATCAATTATTCCTGATGAAGATGCATTTTTATATGCTTTAACAACATCTCTATATATAAACTCTAAGTAATCATGTTGTTGTTTAGATGCACGTGCAAAACAGTTGTTTTCCATTGCTTGTTCAAGATTAATACAATTTTTAGTCATGTCATGTAAAATTGCTTCTGAATCTAGTTTTAAATATGTTAATAAATGTGATACTAGTACTTCATTACCATATTTTGAATAAATCCATGTAGCTGGTCTTTGTTGCCCATTTGTCTTATATTCAATAATACATCTATTTATTAATGATTGTAGATCTTCTTGACATAGACCCCTCATTCCTAATTTAACTGCTTTTTGTATAACTGTATAGTTTAATCCATTATCAATGCAATACTGTCTTAAATTAGTGTTTTCATCATACATTAATGTTATATTAGGTTGTCTTACACGTAATTGTGGTTTATTTAATAAAGATGTTAATGTTTGCATATCAACATCAAATTCTTGAGCTACTGTTGTTAGACTTGGAGGGGTTCCTTTAGCGACTTTTCTAACTGATTTTTTATATTTAGCTGATGCTTTGCATATTTTAATTGCCTTTTCAATATCTCCATTAAATCTTTCAATATATCTTCTTAACTGATTTGTTTTTAAACCATTAGTTCTAGCTAATTTTGCTACTGAGATTTGTGATTCTGATGGTCTCCAATCTAATTCCATTTCATCCAATTCTTGATATCTTTTTAAGGCTAATTCTGTAGAAGTACCTGTTAGAGATTTATCTTGTTGTGTGTATGCTAAATGTCTTTTCCTCATATCACTGATGAAGTCTCCTATTTTTAATATTTCTCCTTCGAAAAGAACTTCTTGTTTTGCTTTAATATTGTTTATTGTTTTATGAGCTTGATAATGTAATTTTAAATATCTTATATATTTATCATTTTCCATTAGTTCTTGATGTTTAGTTTCTCTAGGTGTCCAATCAAATGATATTTGATCTAGTTGATTCCATCTTTTTAGTTCTAATTCTGATGGTTGATATTGATTGTTAGTTAAGAATTCTTTATGTTTTTTTCTTCGATCAGTTAAAAAGGTATCTATATTTAATTCTATTCCTTCAAATACTATTGTTTTTGGTATATTATCAAGAGTTTTGTTTTTGCTATAGTAGTCAAGTATGTAGCGCATATATTTATCATCAGTTTCATATTGTTCTTTTGTTGTTTCTACAGGTGTCCAATCAAAGTTCATTTTATCTAGTGCTTGATATCTTCTTATTGCGGTTGGGCTGTTACTACCTTTACTATTATTATTTGATACATACTTTTTATGGTTTGCTCTTATATGAGATAGAAAGTTTTTAATACTATATTCTTTTTCATCTAATGTGAATGTATCTGGAAGGTTATCTAAACTTTTATGTTTTTTATAGTATTCTTCTATAAATAATAAACAAATATCATTTTCTTCTAATTCTTGTTGTTTTTTAGAACCTGGTGTCCATTCAAAATCCATTTTATCTAGTGCTTTGTATCTTTCTAAAGCTGTTTTACTCATTGAACTACGTGAGGGGTCATTTTCTAAATATAATTTGTGTTGTTTTCTAATAGACGCTAAAAACTCACCAATTTTTAATGGTGATTCTTCAAAGATAACTATAGTATCTCTAGAAATATTATTTATTGTTTTATGTTCTTTATAATACATTTCTAGATATCTTATAAATCTATCATCTTTCATATATACTCCCCTTCATTAATGACATGTATTATACCACAAAATACTTAAAAAGTAAATAATGGCAACAAAAAAGCACTAATATTAGTGCTTGCAATTAATTATCTAATGACATTTTTAATGTTGTTTCAAATTCTTCGAATCCATTCTTTTGATAGAATTTAATGGCATTTAAGTTTTTGGAACTTGCTGTTACTTTTAATTCTTGAATATTATTTTCTTTACAATGTTTTTTAAATTCATTAAAAAGTTTTGTACCTATACCGTATTTACGATATTCTTCTAAAATAAACATATTGTCTAGTTCTGCAAGAGTGTTTGTATTATAAGAATATTCTACATGTATACTTCCAGCAAGATATCCTACTATTTCATTATTCATTATTGCTAGATAAATTATTTGATTTTCAATTAAGTCTTTAAAATATTCTTCTCCAGCAATTTCATATGGCCATCCTATTTTAAGTGATGGATCGAAATTGTTGTACTCTAGTTCAAATAATTTATTATTTAAATCTTGAATTGTATTTAAATCTTCAATTGTTGCTTTTTTTATTGTTAATTCCATATAATTACCTCTTCTTTATTACATTATATCAAATAATTTAACTTTTCTTTTTTCTTTTTTGTAATTTATAATATTTTTCTAATTTTTCATAATAACAGTGTGGACATAATGGTTCATAAGTTACTTTATTTTCACCATCTATTGCAACTTGGTCACCTGTTATTGTAAAATGTCCATTTACCTTTCTGGCATTATACATTGCTTTTCTTCCACATACACATATTGTTTTCATTTCTTCTATTGTATGAGCAATTTCTAATAATCTTGTTGACCCTGGAAAACCTTTTGTTTGAAAGTCAGTTCTTAGACCATAGCAAATTACAGGTATATTTAATTTGACTACTACTTGCATAAGTTCATCAACTTGTTTTGGTTCTAAAAACTGTGCTTCATCTATAAATAAACAACTTACTTTTATTTTTTGTTTTTCCATATATTTATAT
The DNA here is from genome assembly GCA_017416535.1 of Bacilli bacterium. Classification (GTDB taxonomy): domain Bacteria; phylum Bacillota_I; class Bacilli_A; order RF39; family UBA660; genus JAEDES01. The sequence goes on from JAFQCG010000001.1 coordinate 880,751, forward strand.
ATATTATCTTTTTCTTTAAATGCATAATCTATTTTTCTTTTTAAACCAATTCTTGATACAAGGTAGTCATCTCCTTTTGTATCTTTTGATGGTTTTGCGACTATTACTTTCATTCCTTGTTCTTCATAATTATGTACTGCTTGTAGTAAAAGTGCTGTCTTACCGCTATTCATTGATCCATATCTAAAATATAATTTTGCCATGTTACCTCTCCTATTCTATTAATGATTATAGAAAGGATTTTTTTGATAAACAAGGGTTTTTATGTAAGTAAATTTTTTATTTTTAAAAAAAGATGCATATGCAACTAAAATGAAATTTTTTTATGACAAGTTGACTAAATTTTTGAGTCTTTTAATTACTTTTTTTTCAATACGAGAGATATATGATTGAGATATACCTAATTTTTCTGCTACTTCTTTTTGAGTTAATTCTTGATTATTAAATAGACCATATCTTAATATCATAATATCTCTATCTCTGGGTTTTAAATGTAATATTTCATTCATCATAATAGCTTTCTCTGTTTCATCTTCAATTCCTTTTGAAACAAGGTCTTTTGGAGTTCCTAAAACATCTTCTAGATGTAATTCATTTCCTTCTTTATCTAATGATAATGATGCATCAATACTTACTTCGCTTTTGATTTTTTTGTTTTTTCTTAAATACATCAGTATTTCATTATCTATACATCGGGATGCATATGTAGCAAGTTTAATATTTTTAGATTTTGTAAATGTATTTATTCCTTTAATTAAACCTATTGTACCTATACTTACTAGATCTTCTAGATCTATTCCTGTATTTTCGTATTTTTTGGCAAGAAATACTACTAACCTTAAATTATGTTCTATAAGTATATCTTTTGCTTTTAAATCTCCATCATCTTTTAATTCAATATAATAATCTTCCATTTCTTTTGATAGCGGTTCTGGAAGTATATCTGTTGCACCTACATAAAAAATACTTGTTGGTTTTAATAATATTTTTTTTAGAAAGTTTAATATTTTTTTTAACATAAATCCTCCTTAAATTTATTTGGTAATATGCATGATTCTCCATTTAATGAAAATTTATCTTTACTTAGACCTATTAAACAATTTTTAAATTCTTTATTATTTATTGTTACTTTGTCTGGTGATATGCACTTTATTACTCCTTTTGTATTTAATGCTTTATATGGTACATATATTGGTTGTTTCCTTTTTAATTCTATCTGTTTATCTATTAAGATGATTGGTCTTTTCTTATATGGATCAATTAAGTTATTTCCTGTATCTAGAATTGCTTCTAGGGTAAGGGTTTCTTCATTTATTACTATTTCTACTAGATGTTTATTTGTTATATTTAATTTATAATTTTTATGTTCTTTTATATATAGAATAATAATTATAGGGGTTATTATTAAAATTAGTATTAAGTTTATTATATATGGGTTATTTACTATTACAGTATTTTTATAAATTTTTGTTATATCTAAAAGATACATACTTCCTCCAAGTATTATACTTAATATATAAAAATAGATTAGATTTTCTTTGATATTTTTTAAACCAAATGTTGTTATAATTATTAAGATACTCATGATTAGTTTATATATAAGTAATTTTATAGTTGTTAACTCTAAAAAAATATATAATATGGTAAATGAACCTATAAAACTTCCTAATAATAATCTTTTTAATGAGGTGTTTCTTTTTAATATTTTTTTAGTTCCATATAAAAGAATAAAGTCTATAAAGAAATTAATTAAGAAAACAACATCAAGATAAATTTTCATAATATCACCGAAATTAATATACAAAATAAAAAACGACTTATATGTCGTTTTGTTTGTTTTATATTTTCTTTTTTTTCATAAATATTTTAATTATATATGATAAGAATATTATCATTATTACTACAAAGGCCCAGTCTAGTATTGTTGCGACTAGTCCACTTGAATATTTATGAATTATAGAAATAATACTTTCTGGAATGTATTTTCCGATAATAGCACTTACATCTTTTAGCCCAATATTATTTTTTATGAATGATAGTATTCTTAAGAAAATATCTACTATTGCGACAAAGAATACAAAAGATGAAAATCTTTTAAAAAACATTATTACAAGTAGTATTAGTACTATTAAAACTATTAAATCTATGTACATAGAAACACCTCTATTCTTTTAATTTATTTTAACATAAATATTTGGATGTTTCTAGATTAAATTTTTATTCTAATACATTTTTAGGCTTTGTATTTTCGTTTTTTCTATATATAGTAAGATTATTATTAGAATATGTTGCGAGTAAAATATTTTCATAAGATGTATATCCTTGTTTTTTTAATTCTTTGATAAACCAGTCTTTTGTTTTATCTGTTTCATTAATGTTTTCATTCATAATATTTGAATCAATAATTATATTTGCTGGAAGTGACTCAGATTCTTTTTTTATATTTAGATCTTTTGCTGTTGGTGTTTGATATTTTTCTTTAAGTAGGAAACTTATATCTCCATTTGCTTCCATTATTGCATAGTTTATTTGTGTTATATCGAAGTGTCCAGCTATTCTTGCTTGTTCTAGAAAATCATTTATATCTATATTTAATTTTTTTAATGCATTGTATAAAATTTTACCGTTAGACATAATTATTGTAGGTGTACCAATCATAAATCTTCTAAAAGATATACTTTTTAGAGATATATAGGAAATGATATATCCTACAATTCCAAATGTTAGTATTGCGACTACACCGTTTATAAGTTGATTTTCTAATACTAAAATCATTTCAGCAGTAAAATTACCTATTGATATTCCAATTACATAATCAAATAGACTTAATTCTGATACTTGCTTTTTACCAAGAATTTTTGTTGCGATGAAAAGAGTTACTAAACTTATTAAACTTCTAGGAATTATACTTAATGCTTCGTTTATATCCATAATATCACCATTACTAGTATTAATTTATTTGTTTAAAAATATACAAAAAGAAACTACAAAAAGTAGTTTCTAATTTTCACCTTCTTCTAACATTGTAGTAATAAATATACCATATCCTTTAGTAGGTTCATTTACTATAACATAGTTTACTGCGCCAATAAGTTTATTATTTTGGATAATTGGAGATCCACTCATTCCTTGGACTATTCCTCCTGTTTCTTCTAGTAAATTTTTATCTGTAATTTCAAATAATATGTTTTTTGTTTCACTTTCTTTATTTATTTTTAAAATATTAATTGAATATTCTCCAATTTTTTTATCTTTAATAACTGTCCTTATGGTTGCTTTTCCTGTAGTAACAAAGTTTTTATCTCCTATTTCTATTGTATTAGAACTATTAATTTCATCTAAATATTTACCATATATACCAGATTTTTCATTTTCTTTTATTTGTCCATATATTTCTTCTTTGTTGTAAGAGGCATTTTTTTCTCCAGCACTTCCTATTTTACTTTTCTTTATATTTGAAACAATTGCTTCATATATTTTACCGTCTTTTATTTCAAATTTTGATGCTGTAGTTGTTTCTAATATTTCGTGGCCTAATGAACCAAATATTTTAGTTGTTGGATCAATATATGATAGTGTACCTATGCCATTTATTTTGTCCTTAACATATAAACCAGTTTTAAGAACTGAATCTTTTGAATAATTTAAATTTAATTTAATATCCTTTATTTGTTTATTTCTAAAGACTTTGAAATTTATAGTTTTATTTTTAGATTCTTTTATTATTTCTAACATTTCATTTATATTTAAAACATTTTTATTATTTACTTCTATAATTAAGTCATTTGTTTTAAAACCTGCATCTTTTGCAATGAATTTGTTGTCTACTTTATAAAATCCTACTACTAATACTCCTTTAGAATTAACCTCTATACCAATAGTTTCTCCTCCTGGAATTACATATTTTGAATAAGCTAATGCTTGATGTGGGATAATAATAAGGAATAGTAATAAAATTTTAAATAAATTGTTTTTTATTTTCAAAAAATCACCTCTTTTTTTGTTACTACAGTATTATGATTTGCATTTGACTTATTTTTATTTTAATTAATTTTTTCCATTGATTATTTTGGTAAATAATATGTAAATTATGTAATTTAGTTTACATGTTGATTGAAAGTTTATTTCATTTAGTTTATTATTAATAATAGGATGGTGAATTAAAATGGCTCAATTTTATGATCAAGATAATCCTCATGCATCTTATAGTAGAAGTTATTCTTCTGATATGGAGAGATATGAGAGACAAGCTAATAATGTTACTAAAAAAAGTACTATGACTCCTGCGCAAAGAGAACGTGCAAGAGTTATTAAGGCACAACAAAGAAGACAAGAGAGAAGAAAAAGATTAGGTGCGCTTGCTTTAGTGTGTATGATTACTGGAGGAATTGCAGTGGGTGTTGTTTCTAATGTTGCGGAAACTATGCATAATAATGCGATTGTACATGAACAAACTTACTCTTTTGCAAAGGAAGTAATTTATCCAAATACTCATAGAACATATGATAATGAACATTACTTTTATGATTATGATGATATTGCGGATGCAATTATGGCTGATGGAAAAGATTTTTCTAATGAGCTCTATAAAGCATATAGCTATTTAGGTGAATATCAAACTAATCGTGTTATGAAGTATACTGATTATGACACTGTAGAAGAATATGCTAAAAAGGCAGGATTTGAAGATATTGATGCTTGGGCTAAGAGTGAACGTTCAAAAATTGTTTTAAATGATGAAGTTAATAATAAAAAAGCAGAACTTGATGCTATGCATCGTGAACTAAATAGTAGCGCAGTTTCTGCTGCTGCAGAAGAATATGGAGGAGCTAAATAATGGTAGATGTTGATATTTATGTAATTAATGAGGAAGAATATTATTTAATGGCTGAAGAAGTTATTAAAGATACTAATTATTTATATCTTTCAAAAGTTGATGATGAAGATGATTTTATGATTAGAAAAAGAGATAAAACAGATCCTGAAGTATTAATTTCTTTAGATAATGATGAAGAAGTTAAGATGGCTGCTCTTGTTTTTGCAAGTAAAATGTTAGGATAAAAATAAAAAGCACTTGATAGTGCTTTTTTTATTACTCTTCTACTTTGAAGTCTACTACTTCTCCATCTTTATTAACTAATTTAGTAATTGCTTCTTCTGCATTTTTTAATTTTTCATCACATTCTTTTGCTAGACGCATTGCTTCTGTAAATTCATCTATTGCATTATCTAGTGGTACTTCACCGCTTTCTAGTTTTTTTACAATACTTTCTAATTTTTCTAAGTTTTCTTCAAATGATAATTCTTCTTTTTTTGTTGCCATAATATTCCTCCTATATTACTTCTGTTTTAACTATTCCATCACTAAACTCTATTTCTAATTTATCACCTTTTCTGGTATCTTTAGAACTTGTAATTACTTTATTATCTAATTTAGTCATAGTGTATCCTCTTTTTAGAGTTAGTAATGGGCTAAGTGTTTCTAGTTTTGAAATTAGTTGTAGATATTTATTTGATTTTTTATCTAACAGTTGATATGGATTTTTAAAAATGTATGAACTTTTTATCCTATCAAATTGTTTTTCTTTTATTGTTATTAGGTTTGTTGTTGCATACTTTAATCTATCTAGTAGACTATCAAATAACATTTCTTTTGTTTGATATATTGTTATTGGATTTGTAAATATATATCTACTTGTTATTTCTTTTAGTTTTTGTTTATTAATTGTCAATTTTGTTTGTATTGATTTATTTAATCTTATTTGTAATTGATTTATATAGTTTGTTATATCAGTAATTGCAGGTACTGCTAGTTCTGCAGCTCCTGTTGGAGTTGGAGCACGCAGATCTGCTACGAAATCAGCAATTGTGAAGTCAATTTCGTGCCCTACGGCGCTTATTATTGGTGTTTTACATTCATATATTGCTCTTGCAACTATTTCTTCGTTAAATGGCCATAAATCTTCAATGCTTCCACCACCACGACCAACTATAAGTGTATCTATTTCGTAATTTTCACTTAATTTAATTTGTTTTACAATATCTTGTGCAGCTTCTTCTCCTTGAACAAGTGAAGGAAATAATAATATTTCAGTTAGTGGCCAACGTCTTTTTATTGTAGAGATGATGTCTTTTATTGCTGCTCCTGTTGGAGCTGTTACTACACCTACTCTTTTTGGAATTTTTGGAATAGGTTTCTTTTTTGACTGATCAAATAATCCTTCTTCTTCTAATTTCTTTTTTAATTGTTCAAATGCTATATATAGATTACCAACACCATCTTCTAACATATCATTTACGTATATTTGGTATCCTCCGTTTGCTTCAAATACACTTATTTTTCCTGTTACTAAAACTTTCATACCATCTTGTGGGATAAATTTTATGTTTTTAGTAGATAATGCGAACATTACTGCGTTAATTCTACTTCCTTCATCTTTTAATGTGAAATAGAAGTGTCCTCTGCTATGAGCTTTGAAATTAGATATTTCACCCTTTAGGAATACTTCGTTTAAATGTAGATCATTATCTATTTTATATTTTATATATCTTGTTAGTTGGGATACTGTTATATACTTTTCGTTCATTTAATCACCCTCTTTATATATGTGTATAAGAAAAAAATACAAAGATTGTATTTTATTTTTCTTCTTCGTGATAAACTTTGTCTAATACTCCATTAATCATTTTTGTTACTGATTCATCAGAATATTTTTTTGATAGTTCAATTGCTTCATTGATCGCAACTACACTTGGTGTTTCGGTATATAAAAGTTCATAAATTCCAAGGGCAAGAATTCCTTGATCAACTTTATTTAAGCGATCCATTGTCCATTTATTTAAATACTTATTTGCTAGATCATAAATTTCTTTTTTGTGTTCAATGATTCCATCTACGCTTGTATTAACAAAATCATTTTTAACTTCAATTTGTTCTTTAATTAATTCAGATAAGTCATAATCAAGCTTTGCTTCTTCTAGTAAGTTAACTTGATAAATTACTTTCATAATTACTTCTCTAAGTTCGCTTCTGTTTTTCATTAAAATCACCTACCTTATTTTAACATATTATAAGTTATTTTAAAATACATAATATATTACTTTTTATCTTTTACTTCTTTGTTTAATTCATATAAGAAACTTAGTGCTTCCATTGGTGTCATTTCTAATGGATTAATATTCTTTATTTTTTCTTCTGTTTCATTGACTTTAGGAGTTGCTTCTGATTCAGTTAATTCAAATAATGATGTTTGAGTAAATGTTTCTTTTTTAATATTTTTCTTTTCATAAACACTTAATACATCATTTGCTCTTTCTATTAGAGATTGTGGTAATTTTGCAAGAGATGCTACATGAATACCATAACTTTTATCAACTGCTCCTACTTTTACTTTATGAAGGAATGTTACTTTTCCATTTTCTTCTATTGCTGAAACGTGAACATTTTTTAAATGTTTTAAGTCTTTTTCTAGAACTGTTAATTCATGATAGTGAGTTGAAAACATTGTTTTTGCTTTTATTTTATCATGAATATATTCTAGTATAGCTTGAGCAAGACTCATACCATCATATGTTGCGGTACCTCTACCTAATTCATCAAATAAAATTAGACTGTTTTCTGTTGCTTCTGAAATAGCATAGTTTGCTTCTTTCATTTCAACCATGAATGTTGATTCGCCGCTTACTAGGTCATCGCTTGCTCCAATTCTTGTAAAGATTTTATCAAAGATTGGCATTGTACATGATTTACAAGGCACAAAACATCCTATTTGAGCCATAATTACAGTTATTGCACATTGACGCATATATGTTGATTTACCAGCCATATTTGGACCTGTAATTAGTAAAATATCAGTTGTTTTGTCCATAATAATGTCATTAGGTATATATTTATCTTTCATTACTTGTTCTACTACAGGATGGCGGCATTCAATCATTTTTATTACTTTTTCATCAGTTAATGTTGGACGTGTAAATTTATATGTGTCTGAGACAATTGAGAATGATTGTATCATATCTACTTCACTAATTATTTTGGCTAATTTTTGAAGAGATTGGATATATCTTTTTACTACTTCTCTTATGTCCATAAATAATTTGTATTCTAGGTTAATTATTTTTTCTTCAGCACCTAGTATAATATTTTCTTTTTCTTTTAGTAATGGTGTTGTGAAACGTTCACAATTAGCAAGAGTTTGTTTACGATCATATCCAAATTCGTCTTTAACTAATGAACATTGTCCTTTTGATACTTCAATATAGTAACCGAATACTTTATTGAATCCAACTTTTAATGTTTTAATTCCGGTTCTTTCACGTTCTTGTTGTTCTAACTCTAAGATAAAATCTTTTGAACCTGATGAGATTTCTTTTAGTTCATCTAATTCTTTATTGTATCCTGGTTTAATTAATCGTCCTTCTTTTAATGTAAATGGTGCATCTTCATTAATTGTTCTATCTAATAAAGAGTATAAATCTTCAAATGTTTCAATTTTTCTATCATATTTTAATTCTTTTAAAATTTCTTTGATTTTTGGAAGGGATTTTAAAGAATGTTTTAATTGCAACAAATCTTTAGCATTTAAATTACCATATGTAATTCTTCCGCATAAACGTTCTAAGTCATATACTTCAGATAATTCTTTTATAAGATCATCTCTTAAAATGAATTCTGTAGATAATTTTGATATTAAATCATATCTTCTTTCTATTTCTTCTTTATTTGTTAGCGGGTTTTCAATATTATGTTTTAAAAATCTTGAACCCATAGCAGTTTTATTTTTATCTAATAACCATAGTAAAGAAAATTGCCTTTCTCTATTTCGTAATGTTTCTACTAATTCTAAGTTTTTCTTTGTATTTACATCAAATTCTAAATATTCACTTGACTTGATTGTTATTGCTCGTTGTAGATGGTGCATATCACCTTTTTTAGCATCAATTATATATAATAGTAAATGTTTTAATGTTTTAACTAATCTTACATCTTCTAAATCTTTGTAAATATATTCATAATTTGTATCTTCTAATTCGTCTTTTGTTATCGTTACAAGAATTTCATGATTTGTACGTAGTCTTTCTACTATTTCCCTATCGATTGTATTGTTTACAATTACTTCTTTAAAACCATATCTGGTAATTTCTTTTATTGCTCTATCTATTTCACCTTCGATTAATGTTACATATGTTTCCCCAGTTGAAATATCAATAAAACTAATTCCATAGCAATATGAAAAGTCATATATATTTGCTATATAGTTATTGTTTTTTGAATCAATGTTTGCATCTATTCTTGTTCCTTTTGTGATTACTTGAACTACATCTCTTTTTACCATTCCTTTTGTTTCTTTTGGGTCTTCTAATTGCTCACATATTGCTACTTTATAACCTTTTTCGATTAAAGTGTCTACATATGAGGAATATGCATGATGAGGAATACCACACATTGGAACTCTTTCAGATAATCCTGCTTGTTTTCCTGTTAAAGTTAGTTCTAAAACGTGTGCTGCAGTGATTGCATCATCAAAGAACATTTCATAAAAATCTCCAAGTCTAAAAAAGATAATACTATCTTCATAATTATCTTTTATTTCCATATATTGTTGCATCATAGGACTTAATTTTGTTCTATCTACTTCACTACGTTTCATTTTACTTCACCCACTAGACATATTATAACAAAAAAAGATTTTCTATTAAAGAAAATCTTTATTATTTTTACTTATTTTTATTATCCTTGATAATTTTTAAACATTTCAATTCTTTCTTTAATTTTATCTTTACCAAGAACTTTCATTATAGAGAATAGATCTGGAGATTTAGTTCTTCCTGTTACCATTACACGAATCGCTTCACATAAGTCTCCAACATGTCCTTTATAACTTTCTGGATCTTTTTTATAATCTTTTGGACTACCTGCAAATCCATTGGCTACTGCAAATTCTTTTACGGCAGTAAACCATTCTTCGTTTGTTGTATCTAAGTTTAATGTATTTTCTACATAATCTGTAACTAATGCTACATCATATTTCTTTTCTCCATCAAATTTAGAATAATTTTCAGCTTTAAATATTGAATCAATTGCATATGAGAATTCTTCTTTTACATCAGAATATTTAGCAATGTCTTTTCTTGGACGATCTCCATCTTTTTCAATACTTAAGAATTTGATCATATCATCTTTATTTTCTTCTAAAATTTCAGCATATTCTGCATCGTGTCTTTTTGCCCAAGAATATGTTTCTTCATAAACTTCTTCTCCACTTTTTCTTGAGAAATATGTTTTTGCAATATTAGTTAATTTTTCTAAATCGAATGATGTTCCACCGACAGCCATTTTATCAAATGTAAATGTGAAATCTTTAAATGACTTGTCTGTATTTTCTAAGTACCATTCTTCAAAGTTAGAGTTTAGAATTGTTGCTAAATAAAGTTTTACTGCATCAATTGGAATTCCTACTTCATCATAGTATGATACTGCAGCTTCAGGGTCTTTTCGTTTACTTAATTTACGAATTGTTCCTGTTTCTTCATCTTTTTTAGTAATTGGTGCATGATGACAGAAGTTTGGTAAATCAAATCCTAATACATTAAATAATTGAAGATGCTTTGGAACTGATGAAACCCATTCATCACCACGAATTACGTGAGTTGTATGCATTAAGTGATCATCAATTGCATGTGCAAAGTGATATGTTGGAATGCCATCTTTCTTTAATAAAACGAAATCCTCATCACTTTCTGGAAATTTCATTTTTCCTTTAATTAAATCTTCGATTTCAACTGTATTTTTTGGGTTCCCTGGTGACTTTAATCTAATAACATATTCTTCGCCATTTGAAATTTTTTCTTTAATTTCGTCTAATGATAAATCTCTATCTGCAGCATATATTCCATATACTCCAGTTCTTACTTTATTAATTTCTTGTTCTTCACGGATATTTGCAAGTTCTTCTTCGCTCATGAAACATGGATATGCTAATCCGTTAGCAATCATATCTTTTACATAAGTTTGATAGATTTCTGCTCTTTCACTTTGGATGTATGGGCCATAGTTTCCTCCAACCATAGTTGATTCATCAGGAATAATATCAAAACTATTTAAGTCTTGGAATATACCTTCTACTCCATTTTCTACTGAACGTTTTTGATCTGTATCTTCAACTCTTAAAAAGAACACTCCATTTGATTGTCTTGCATAGATTGAATCAATAAATGAACCAAATAAACTACCCATGTGAACAAATCCTGTTGGTGATGGTCCAAATCTTGTTACCATTGCTCCTTCAGGTAAATTTCTTTCTGGATATAATTCTTCATAATAATTTCTTGTTTTTGTTATATTTGGAAATAATAATTCAGCTAGTTCTAATCTTTCGTTTTTTTCCATAATTACACCTCTTCTTAATTTCATATATAATAATATACTAAAATGCCTTAAATTGCAATTGAAATAAAGTAAAAAAGTCCTATAATGGACTTATTTAATTTACTTTTTTCGTTGTTTTTTTTCTCTTAAATATATTTTAGGATTAGATGCATAATCTATTATTTGAAATTCTCCAAAAGTTATAGGTGAATCAGTTTTAGATAAAACAATATCTCTATTTTCTTTTTTACTTTCTATTATTTCTTGATGATATGGAGTAAATTCTTCTTTTGGAAATTCAATAGACATTATTTCATCTAATAGTTCTGGTGTTAGAGGAATATTACCAGATGCGAATTTTACTCTATCAGTTTCAGGACAATATGTCATTTGTACAGCTTTATTTTCCCTAGATAATCTTAAGTATGGTTTAAACCATCTAGTTGCGATAGTTTCTCTTTCTTTAAAAGATGTAGAGTACACTTCATCAAAATTCATTTCGTTTGCTAAACGAGAATTCAATAATTCTGTTGCTAATCTTTCGAATTCTTCTTTATATTCTGGATTTACTCCTAATTTAAATGGTTTTCCTGCAAGTGGATAATAAATTCCATTATTACTTTTTACCATTAATGCTGTTTGTGGATCACTATAGTAAGAATATTTTCTTGCTAATTCTCTTAATTTTCTCATTAGTGCTGTTTGTTTTCTAACAACACTTACTCTTAATTCTGGTAAATGTTCTGGATTTACTTTACTTAAATAATAAGTATATTTTGAAACATATTTTTTATTTGCTAAAGAATAATCTTTTAATTCTCTTAACTGACTTTCTACATCAATAAATTCATCTCTTAATCCTAATAATATTTCTTTATATGTATATGTATCTTTTGACATAATTTTTTCTCCTATACTTGTTTTCTTAATACTTAATTAGTATATCATAATATGTTATTAATGCATAAAAAAACTCGATACTATATATCGAGTTAATTACTTATTGGTAGCGACGGAGGGATTTGAACCCCCGACCTATCGGGTATGAAAAAAAAGCCCTAAATCTAATTATTAACTAATTTTTCCGTTTTTTCCTGTATTTATAAGTATTTCTTATATTTCTAAAATCTAATTAAGTTTAAATAAATCTAATTAAATCTAATTAAATTTAATTCTTTTTTTATAAAAAATACCTAAATTTTCCCTAAAAAATTTTTTATATTTTTTAAAAGAACTTATGCCAATTTTGTTTTAAACTTTTGCTTTCTTACTAGGTAAATTTATTGTAACATAAAATAGCATTTCTTACAATAAGTCTACTTGAAAAGTATTACTATTTTATATTATCTATATATGGTATTAAATATTTATTAATTAATTCAGTTCTAATTTTAGGATTATAAACTAAAGAACAAGTACAGCATATTACAATATTCTTTTCTGGTATTACTGCAATAAGCGAACCACCAACACCATTAGCACAATAAGAATCATATTTTCCTGTGTTATATTCTTTTGTAATAATTTTCATCGTTTGATTTTTAGGATATATCCACCATAAGTAACCATAATTTTTTTCTCGTTCTTTTGTCATTTCTTTTATCCATTGTTCCGATACAATTCGTTTTCCTTTATAAACTCCTTTATTAAGCACTAATAATCCAATTCTTGCAAACTCATCTGTAGTTAAACACAACCCCCAACCAGCAATATAATAACCACTTGGATCGTGTACCCAACCTCTATTGTTTCTTGATTTATAAAATTCTGCTTGTGATTCTTTGTCGTGTATTTCTACATCAGGAAGATTTAAAATATCTAAATAATTAAATAAATTGTTTTGAGCGAAATCTTTTAAACTCATATTCGTTGCTTTAGTTAATATGTTAGATAAGATTTGAATACCAACAGTAGAATAGTGAAAATGTTCTCCGATGTTTTCTTTGCCACCAATTAATTCAAGTATTTTTTCACCCCAATTTTGACTTGTAAATACTTTTGTGTATGGCTCATATTTAAATTTATAAGGAACTCTCATTGTTAAAAAATCTTCTATAGTAATATCTTTTAATTGTTCTTGATTTCTTTTTAATTCGTATTCAGGAAAGAAATCTAAAATTTTTTGATTAACACTTTTGATATAACCTTTATCTATTGCTATTCCTATTAAAATTGAAAC